>NZ_VFWR01000008.1:0-322442 GCF_006443035.1 Mesorhizobium sp. B1-1-6
TCGGCCAGCCCGATATGCTGCAGCAGGCCGGTGGTCACCATGTGCCAGGTGCCGTAGAGGCGCGGCAAACCAATCAGCACCACCGGTATCCATGACCTGAGGACGACCGCGACAGCGATCGTCGCAATGTACACGGCAACATGCCACCGCGCGGCCGTCACGGCCTTTGCCCATTCCATTTCCGGAACATAGCTCTTCTCCTCGTCGGACAGCTTGCCGAACGCCTGACGCACGAGCGTCGGCAGCGAATAGCGGAAATCGAGGATGCCGGTGAAGGCCAGCGCCGCCTTCAACAGGTCCGGCGGCCGCATGACGGCGATCTCGGCGTCGCGGCCGACGATGATGGTGTCGGTGTGGTGGCGGGCATGGCTCCAGCGCCATTGCACTGGATTGCGCATCAGCATGAAGGAGGCGATGTGGTACACGACATCATTCATCCAGCGCGTGCGGAAGGCCGTGCCATGGCCGCATTCGTGCCAGCGCGAGTCACTCGACGAGCCGTATAGCACGCCGTAGACGAACAGGAACGGCACCACCCACCATGAGCCCCAGAACCAGATAATGCCGGCGGCCGACCCCAGGATCGCAACAATCCAGATGATGGTGTCGCGGATCGCCGGCCCGTCGGAACGCTGCATCAGCTCCTTCATCACCTTGCGGGGGACATCGGTGTGGTACCATTCGGCGGAGGCCAGGCCGGTCTCGATCGCGGCCCTGGTGCTTTCACCGACCAGGCTGTAATCCCGCTTTTTTGCCATCGTCTTCACACGGGCCTCCAAACTTCTCGCACCGCTCGCAATCCGGCCCGCCGGCCGGAGGGCTTGCTTTGAATACATGTCGCGCTCATGCCGGGCCCGCCAGTCTCCGGAAATTGCCGGAGGGCCGAGGATAATCCTGTTCGGGCTGGCGGGCGATTGCCGCAATCCTGTCTTCGGCGCCGGCGATAGCTTCCCTGCCGTCCAGGACCCGGAACACGGCATCGTAGGCGCGGCCTTCGTCATGCTCCAGCCAGATCATCTCGCCGCGTTCGCGCGCGGCGAGATCGCCGAGCACATGATGCGTCGATGGCTCGATACCCAGCGCATACTGTCCGGCCTGGAAATTCTGCCATTGATAGGCGCAAGGCAGCTGGTCTTTCCGCGTCACCATTTCGAAGCCGAGGCCGAGCCGGTCGTTGACCACCGCCACTGGTACCTCGCCCTTTCCATCGGCGTCCATTTCATGCTGCCAGACCTGTTCGCTGAACCCCATTCGCGGTTCCGGCACGGTGCGGTAGCCGACCTTCTGCGCCTCATAGCGCTCGCCGGCATGGCCGGCCCAAACCACGTCGCGGATTGGCGCGAGGTAGCGCGAGCCCTCGTCAAGCAGGGGATGACTGACATTCACATGGTAGAAATACATATGCGGCGTGCGATTGAAGCCATGGTTCACGACGCGGTCGGACAGCCGGATCTCGTTGCCGCCGACATCCGCCTCGATCCGCCGGATCAGATGCAGATCCTCGCCGAACACCGCCGATTGCTGCACGATGCCTTCCGCCCACAGCACGCAGCGGTCGCCGTCCCACGCCTCACCGTAGCCGGTCAGCCGTGCCGGGATGGTGCCGACACGGCCATGCAGCGAATGGATCACGGTCTTCTTGCCGGGATAGTTGTAGTTCTCGGCCGGCACCTCTTCCCGACCCAGTATATGGTCGAGGCCGCAGGTGACCAGCAAACCGGAAAAGGAGCGTGCCCAGGCCAGCCCCCCTTCCCCCTCATAGTCGTGAAGACCGGGGTTACGAAAACCGCCCGGCGAGTGCCAGCCGATCGCCTGGCCCTTGAAGTCGCAATCGGCGATGTCGAGCGCGCGGTCGACGAGTGCGGTGAAGCGCAGGCCGGAGCCGGTGCGGAACTCCAGCATGCGGATACCGCGCTCCACCCCGTCGCCGAGCGTCATCAGCCGCACGCCGGCGAACTGCGACAGCATGCCGGAGCGTTCCGAGACCTGCCGGCGCGAGAGCGTCTTGCCGTAAAGCTCTACCATGCCGTCACTGCGCCCTCTTCATCAGAGCCGACAGGTCGGCGCCGGTGATGATGCTTTCCACGGTCAGCAGATCGGTATCGGCGACCGTCTGCTCGGCAACGATCTCGCCGCGGCGCATGACGATGATGCGGTCGGCAACCTCGAACACGTGATGGATGTTGTGGGTGATGAGCAGCACCGAATGGCCGGCCTGACGCATCTCCTTGACGAAGCGCAGCACGCCATGGGTTTCCTCGACGCCGAGATTGTTGGTCGGCTCGTCGAGGATAATCACCTTGGCGGCGAACTGCATGGCCCGCGAAATGGCGATCGACTGGCGCTCGCCGCCCGACAGCGTTGAGACCAGCGCGTCGGCGTCGAGTTTCTTCGAGATGCCGACGCGCTTCAGCAGGGAGGAGGCAGCATCGCGCAGCTTGGCGAGATCGAGCGGCGCAAACACGCCCAACCATTTGAAATTGACCGGTTCGCGGCCGAGGAAGAGGTTGCGCGCGATACTGAGATCCGGCGCCAGCGACGTATCCTGGTGGATGGTCTCGATGCCGAGATCCATCGCGTCGCGCGTCGAGCGGATCGAAACCTTCTGCCCACGCACATAGATGTCACCGCGATCGACCGGGAAGACGCCGGAGATCGCCTTGATCAGCGTCGATTTGCCGGCGCCATTGTCGCCGAGCAGGGCCACTATCTCGCCTTCTCTCAGCGTTAGCGAGGCATTCTTCAGCGCGCGCACGCTGCCGAAGGATTTTTGCAGGTTCTGCAGCCGAAGCACTTCTTGCATCATCGTCAGCTCCTTGCCGCGTTTTTCTGCAGCAAAGCATGCAGGATGAGCATGGCGAGGATGATCATGCCGACGAAGATGTTGTAGGCGAGGCCGGGCACGCCGACGAGCACGATGCCGTTGCGGATGGCGCGCAGCATCAGCGCGCCGACGATGGTGCCCAGGATGGTGCCGCGTCCGCCGGTCAGCGCCGTGCCGCCAACCACCACCATGGCGATCACTTCGAGCTCATAGCCTGTGCCGGCCACCGGCGATGCGGCCGAAATACGAAAGGCGCTGATCATGCCGGCAAGCCCGGCCAGCACCGAGGTGGCGATGAACAGCCAGATCTTGACGGCGTCCGCCGGCACGCCGCGCGCCACCGCCGCGTTGCGGTTGGAACCGATGGCGCTGATCCAGTTGCCGAGCTTGGCATAGCGCAGGACGTAGATTGCGAGCAGGGACAGGCCGACGAACCACCACAGCGAGGTGTAGAAGCGGAACGAGCCGATATTGAAGCTGCCGGCAAGCAGCGTCACGAAGAAGCCAGGCTGGTCCCACGACTTCAGCGGGAAACCCTGGGTGATGTAGAGGGCCGCGCCGCGCACGATCAGCAGCATGGACAGGGTCACCAGGAACGACGAGATGCCGATCTTGGTGACGATCACCCCGTTGATCGCCCCGATCGCGATGCACAGTAAAAGTCCAGCCAGAAGGGCGACGCCGATATCCACCCCGCCGTTCTGCACCAGAAGCATCACGATCACCGGCGCCAGGCCGAATACGGCACCGACCGACAGGTCGAACTCGCCGGCCGTCAAAAGCAGCGTCATGCCGAGCGCGATGATGCCGAGCTCGGGCAGGAACGCCATCATGTTGGAGATGTTGAGCGGCGACAGGAAATTGCCGTCCGCGACCGCGAACACCACGAGAAGGACGACGAGGATGATGAACGAGGAAAATTGCGGCGAGCGCATCAGCCTCGACCTGCTCCTGGCGCTTGTTGCGCCCTCTTCCGCGGTGACTGCCATGACGTTCTGAACCATGCTGTTTGCAGGCGCCCGCCGCCGGCGCGGCGGGCGTCCATCTTCACTTCTTGTCGTAGAGTTTGAGGATCGGCTCGACGCTCGAGGCGTCGTAGAGACCGAAGGTATGGATGTCGTAGCCGATCGGCTCGCCCGAGGCGGCAAGCCCGAGCAGCGCCACCGGCATGAAGCCCTGTGCCGATGGGTACTGCCAGGCGGCCGCGTTGACGAAACCGTCCTTGACGGCTTGCGCTGTCTCCTTCGAATTGCCCCAGCCGACGACCGGGATCTTGCCGGCCGGCACGCCGGCGCCGTCGAAGACCCGCTTGACGCTGGCCGCCACGGAATCGCCGAGCGCGATGATCGCCGGCGGATTGTTGGCAACCATATAGTCGGTCATCTTGGCGATGATGCCGGCCGGATCGGTGCCGCAATCAACCACGTCGTACTTGATGCCGAGCGGATCAAAGACGCTGGCGATGCCTTCGGTCTCGAGCTGCTGATAGCTGGCGCCGGGGACTTCGACCGGCAGGAAGACCTTGTCGCCCTGCTTCACCATCTTGTGGTCGACAAGATACTTTGCCCAGATCGCCCCTGCCTCCTTCAGGTCGGCGCCGACATAGGCCTGCCGCCCCGTCGCCGGGTCGTCGGTGTTGAAGAACACGATCGGGATGCCGGCGGCCTTCGCGGCCTTGACCTCCTCGGTCCACAGGCCGGGCTGCGCCGAGGTGGTGGCAATGCCGTCGGGCTTGGCGGCAAGCGCGGAATTGAAGGCTTCCTTCTGCGCCGCCATGTCGCCGCCGCTGAAGGAGATCTTGCAGGTCACCTTGAGCTGGTCGCAGGCCTTGGTAGCGCCGGCGTTCCAGTCGATCCAGAAAGCGTCCGACGGACCGCCATGCGACAGCAGATAAAAGGTCTTCTGGCCGTCCTGTGCCTGCGCGGCCGACCCGAACGCGATGCCGGCAAGCACAGTCGCGGCGGCCGCCAATTTCAATGCAAATTTCAACATTGCTTTCCTCCTTGTTTGGAGCCGTGCCGCCATGCACAGGCGGCGCGGCCGGCCGTCACAGGCCGTTGGCGCGGAACTTCCCGTCGAGGAATGTCTTGGCGCGCGGCACGTCGTCTTCCGACAGGTGCTCGATGATGACCGGAATGTTCGGGTGCTTCTCGGCAAGCCGCTGAAGATAAAGGTCGTAGTTGAGCGAGCCGAGGCCGGGCGCCGGCAGTTCGATCTCGCCGACGCCGCGGAAGGTGTGGCTTTCCATGGCATCCTCATCGCCGATGTCGGCGTGCTTTTCCGACTTGTCGCTGCCCGAGCGCTTGACGTCCTTGGCATGCGCTATCTTGATTTTGTCCGTCAACGTGTCGAACACCTGGTTCAGGATCTGGTCCATCCTGTCGATGTTGTGCGTCTCGAAGTAGTTGGTCGGGTCCATCAAGAGGCCCAGGCCGGGATGGTCGACCTGCGCGAACATCTTGACCGTTTCCTCGACCGAGCCGACGACGTTGTTGACATAGGTTTCGAGCAGGAAGACCGCGCCATGGTCATAGGCGGTTTGCGCAAGATCAGCGATCACCTTGCGGCATTCCTCGAACCCCTCCTCGGTCTTGTTCTTGGGGTGGTGCACCCAGTCGGATTCGGTGTTGTAGGTGCCGGTTTCCGAGATCACGTAGGGCGAGCCGAAATGGCGGGCGTTGCGGATGATTTCCTTGAGGTAGCCGACGCGCTTGTCGCGCTCTGCCTTGTCGGGATGGATGATGTTGGTGTAGCCCGACACGCAGCAGACCGGCAGGTTGTGGTCGCGGAAGACATCGCGCACGGTCTTGGCCTTGTCTTTGGTGATCTGCCCGGCCGACAGGTCGATATCCCTGAAATGCAGATCGAGCTGCACCGTGTTGAAACCGAGCCCGCGGATCTTCTTCGCCGTCTCTTCGAGGCCGTACGGGAAATAGCCCGTGAAAATACCTGCCTGCATCATGGTGTGAATTCCTCCCTGTAAGCGATTCAGTTACCAGTGATTTCAATTGATCGGGTTTGTCGAGATTTCGGAAAGCTTGACCGTGCGGCCCGAAGCGATCGAGCGATAGCCCGCCTCTACCAGCGCCATGGTCTTGACGTTGTCGGCGACGGAAAGCGCCGGTGGCGTGCCTGTCTTCACGGCGTGCTGGAGTTGTTCCATCACGCCGATGAAAGCATGCGGGAACCACATCGTGTCCCAGCTTGGGCTGACCCACTCGCCATCCGTTGTCTCGGCCGAGGCATAGGTGAGCGTCGAGGCCGCACCGGTCGGCCAGCCGATCGTGCCCTTGGCGACGCCCTTGGTGCCGTCGACGCGCCAGTTGATGTGCTGGTCGTCCTTGTAGCCTTCTTGCCGCGGACCGGACCAGACATCCTCCAGCGACACGGCGAGCACGCCGGACGGGAAGCGCAGCGTCGAGACGGTGATGCCGTCGGTGTGTTCGAAAGTCGTGCGCGGATCCTTGCGCGTCAGCGTGGTGATCTCATCGGGATCGCCGAACAGGAAACGCAGCACGTCGAGATGATGCACGCTCATGTTGGCAAGCGTCAGCCGGTCGTACTCCTCGAGGAAGCCTTGCCAGTGCGGGATCGCATGCATGTCGATCTGCGCGAAGACGACGTCGCCGAGCGCGCCGCTGTCGATGATCTGCTTCAGCACGCGCATCGACTGGTCGTAGCGCATGTTCTGGTTGACCGAGAGGATCTTGCCCGCCTTCGCCGCCTCGTCGCGCAGCTTCACCGCTTCCTCGACCGACAGCGCCAGCGGCTTCTGCGCCAGGATCGCCTTGATGTGCTTCTGCTTCAGCGCGTGGCGGATCAGCGCCGGCTGCTGGTCCGGTGGGAAAGCCAGGTCGATGATCTCGACTTGCGGATCCTCGATTAGTCGTTCCGGCGTGTCGTGGACGGTCGGAATGCCCCAGCGCGTGGCGACCTTCTGCGCATTCGCCCTTGTACGCGAAGCGATCGCCACGACAGGAAAGCCTGCTTCCTTATAGGCCGCGAGATGGCATTCAGCCATGATCATGCCGGCGCCGACGCAGCCGATCTTGAATTCGCTGGTGCGAACCTTCACGTCCGGCTCGAAGCCTTTGCCTGCCATGTCTTCCTCCCAGAATTCTGTCTTCGCGGCCGTCGTCATCTCGCCAACGCGCCTCCAGATGCTGGCAACCGGAGCCGCGGCATGCGGATCGGATCAGGCATTGGAATTCCCTCCCTCGGGGCCAATGTTTCCTTCACGAGCCCATGAGGGATATTGACGGCAGTCACGGAAGGCTGTCAACATCATGAATAATCAAAACACCTCACAATCTAGCAGAAAGGCGAAGGAATGCGTCATACCGGAATCCATACACCGCTCCTGATGCCTCGATTTGATGGGAAATCTATCTTCCCACGGCGATGCGATCCTGCCGGGCGGTCTGATTTAGCCCGGCGGCTTGCGCATCGGCCAAGGCCGGATACATCATTTCCCATCAGAATCGCGGATGGCGAAGAGCAGTCGCCACCCGGCCGGCGGTCGGCATTGCGTGATCCTGATGCATTGAGGAGATGAAAGACGGTGCGTTCCACCCTGACTGACATAGCCCGGGAAGCCGGCGTTTCCGCCGCCACCGTCGACCGTGTTCTCAACAACCGTCCGGGGGTGCGGGCGCGCACGCGCGAAATCGTGCTCGAAATGGCGCAGCGTCTTGGCTACATCGCCGAAGGCGCGAACGGGGCACCTCTCAAGCCCTTGTCCGGCGATGTCATCCGGCTCGACTTCGCGCTGCCGGCCGGCACCAATTCCTTCATCAAGATGCTGCATCGCCACATCGAAGCCCAAGCCTTGGCGCGGCCGGATCTCGATGTCCACATCGCCACCATAGAGGGCTTCAATCCCGACCGGCTCGCACGCCTTTTGCAGGATCTGCGCGGCCAGACTCAGGGCGTCGGCGTCATCGCGCTCGACCATCCGACGGTGCGCGAGGCGATCCGCTCGCTGTCGGCCAACGACGTCAAGGTGGTGACCATCGCCTCCGACATCCTGCATGTGCCAAGGGTCGCGTATATCGGCATCGACAACCGCGCCGCCGGGCGGCTGGCGGGCTATTTGCTCAACCGTTTCATGGGGTCGGAACGTCCTGGCAAGGTGGCGCTGTTCGCCGGCTCGCTCTCCTATCGCGGCCATGAGGAACGCGAGATGGGATTCCGGCACATATTGGCCGAGGAATCGCCCAATCTGGAGATCGTCGAAATGCGCGAGATGCTTGACGACCGCGAAAAGGCCTATTCGGAGGCATCAGCCCTTCTGGAGCGGCACCCCGACCTGGCCGCGATCTACAATGTCGGCGCGGGCAACACCGGCATTGCCCGCGCGCTCAAGGAGCGCGGCCGTGCGATATCGATGGTTTTCCTCGGCCATGAGGTAACCGAAGGCACCAAGGAGCTTCTGCTCGACGGCACGCTCGACGCGGTCATCGACCAGAACCCGCGCGTCGAAGCGCGCGAAGCGCTCAACACCTTGACCCACGCGGTCCGGAGACTGCCTTACGAATTGCACCAGCCGAGGCTCCAGGTGATCTTCAAGGAGAACATCCCGGAGATCTGACACTCTCTGAAATGGAGCGGCGCCGGAACCCCTGCCCGTTCAGCACGCCCGCTACTGGACGGCTGCGACTTCCGCGCCGGCCGCGTCGACAAAGCTCTTGTCGATCCATTTGCCGTAGTCGATCGAGCCCTTCAAAAGCCCGGCACCGGCCATGAATTTCTCTTCGCCCTTGAGCGCCTCGATCGCATCGTCGGTCAGCCTCGGATCCTGGTGGAAAACGCCGTCCGCATAGGTCTTGCGTACCGATTTCTCCGACGACTTGGTCGCCTCGACGAATGTCTTGATCGTCTCGTCGGGATGGGCATCGGCCCAGCGCGAAATCTCGATGTCGACCTTCAGCAGCCGCTTGACCAGGTCGGGATATTTCGCCGCGAAGGCACCGTTGACCGAAATAACGTTCGGCACGTTCCATTCCGGATGGGTGCTGGTGTCGAAGAGCACCCGTGCCTCGCCGGTGTCGACCAGCTTGGCCGCGGTCGAATCCGTTTCGACGAGGGCGTCGATGTCGCCGCGCAGCAGTGCCGGGCCGGATGCCTCGAAAGGCAGGTTCAATCCCTCGACATCACCGGTCGTCAGGCCGACGCTGTTCAGCGCCTTGCTGAAATTCGAGTGCCGCACCGTACCGGTGAGATAGGCGACCTTCTTGCCTTTGAGGTCCTGCAGCGTCTTCAGTGGAGAGTCGGATTTGACCACGATATACGAGCCGCCCGACCGCACATAGCTCGACAGGCCAATCAGCTTGACATCGGCGCCGGAGGCGGCGACGCGCAACGCGGGATTGTTGCCAGTATAGGTGAATTCGATGGCGCCTGTCGCAAGCGCCGTCGTCGCCTCGGAGCCGCCATTGAAGGTGACAAGTTCGACCTTGATGCCGTCCTTGGCGAACTCCTTTTCCCACCAGCCGTCCTTCTGTGCGAGGACGAATTTGAGGTGCCCCGGCGCGGTGCTGCCGATGCGGATGAATTCGGGCTTGTCCTGCGCGAAGGCGGGCATGCCGCCAAGGCCGATGACGACGGCAATGGCGCCCTTCAGGAACAGCCGGCGAAATCCGTCGAATGCAATGTTGGACATGAGGAAAATCCTTGCTGATTGGAATGAGTGAACGGCTCAGATGAGCGAGGACTCGGACTGGCCTTTCCAGGCGGTCGCCCAGCGCTCGAACCAGACGAGCAAATAGTTGACGGTGAGCCCGATGACGGTCAGCGTCAGGATGCCGGCATACATGTCCGCCGTTTCCATCATCAACTGCGAGTTCTGAATAAGGAAACCGAGGCCGGATTTGGCCGCCAGCATCTCGGCGCCGATCACCGCGAACAGCGACGACTTCACCGCCAGCCTTGCGCCGGCGACAACAGAGGGGATGCTGGCCGGCAGGATAACCTTCCGGAACAGGTCGAAGTCGGACGTACCCATCGAGCGCGCCGCCTTGATCAGCAGCGGATCGACCGACTTGACGCCGCTGATCGTGTTGACCAGCAGAAAGAAGACCGAGGAGTAGAAGGTGATCGCCACCTTCGATTCCTCGCCGATGCCGAGCAAAAGGATGAACACCGGAAGCAGCGCGAATTGCGAGGTGTTGCGCAGCGTCTGCACAAGCAGGTCAGAGACCTTCTCGAACAGCGAGTAGCGCCCCATCAGCAGGCCGAGCGGAATGGCCACCACCACGCCGAGAGCGAAGCCGATCGCAGCGCGCTGCAGGCTGATGCCGATATGTTCGACCAGAACGCCCGAGGCGAGCAGGTTCCACCAAGCGACCAGCACCTCGCTCAGCGGCGGAAAGAAGATGCGGTTCAGCCAGCCGAGCCGTGGCGCGATTTCCCACACGAGAAAGAACAGGCCGAGCAGCGGCAAGCCGTAAAGGAAAGTCCCGTGGCTCGTCCCTTTGCGCCGGACCTTGGCACTGTGGGCGGTGATGGCCGGGACTCTTGCGGCGGCCGCCGTCTCGCCGGCGCCGGCAAACAGATGAAGAGCGCCGGCAGGGCCGAACTTTTCGGTAAGATAAGCCATGGCTCTACCTCCTCAATGACTGAAGGCTGGCGACAGCGTCCAGTCCTTTTGCGCCTTGTTGACCTCATCGCGCAGCGCGTCCCAGACGCGGCCGCGATATCCGTTGAATCCGGCGCTGGCGCGGATGTCCCCGTCGCGCGGCCGTGGCAGGTCGATGTCTATGATCTCCTTCACCGCGCCCGGCCGCGCCGTCATCACCACCACGCGGTCAGCGAGGAAGATTGCCTCGTCGATCGAATGGGTAACGAAGATCACTGTTGTCTTGATCTTGCCCCAGATCCGCAGCAACTCGCCCTGCAGGAGCTCGCGCGTCTGCTGGTCGAGTGCGGCGAAGGGTTCATCCATCAAAAGCACTTCCGGGTTGCTCGCCAAGGCGCGAGCGATCGCCACGCGCTGCTGCATGCCCCCGGAGAGCTGGTTGGGGAAACGGTCCTCAAAACCGGCAAGACCGAACAACGATAACAAATGGCGCGCCGTCACCGTGCGCTCGGCCTTGGCGACGCCACGCACCTCCAGCGCGTATTCGATGTTGGCCAGCGCCGTGCGCCAGGGAAACAGCGCATATTGTTGGAAGACATAGCCGGTCTTAGGATCCGGCCTGGTGATGCGCCGGCCGTCGAGCTGGACATCGCCGCCGCTCGCCTGCGTCAGCCCGCCGATGATGTCGAGCAGCACAGATTTGCCCGAGCCGCTCGGGCCGACCAAAGTGATGAACTCGCCTTTGCGGATCGAAAGATCGACGCCGTCGAGCACGGTGACGCGGTCGGTCTCCTCGCCGTCGACGGTGACGAACTGCCCCGGCTTGAGCAGAAAGGTCTTCTTGATATCGCTGACGACGATGCGGTCCATGTCCTGTCGCTTCCTATTGCGCCACGCGGATGCGGTGCGTCGGGTCGAATTCAGAGCCGCCGGCCTTGCCGCGCTTCCAGCCGAGCGCGCGGGCGTAGCCGCCGAACAGTTGACGTGCCTCGACCTGCGCTTCCGTGATGCCGGTCGGCCCCTCGGCGAACTCGGCCACGTAAAGCGCGTCGGTCGGGCAGTAGATTTCACAGAGAAAGCAGGTCTGGCAGTCGTCCTGACGGGCGATCACAGGCGCGCCGTTCTTGGTAGCGTCGAACACATTGGTCGGGCACACCTTGACGCAGATGTCGCATTCGACGCAGCGCGCGGCCGAGACGATCTCGATCATGACGCCAGCTCCGCCAGGCGCTCCGGCGCCCCGGCAATGCGGAAGTCGTCGACGCCGGTGATGACCAGCCGATGCGCGAGGGCCGGGTTCTTGCCCTGCAGATCGGTGCGCCGATGCATGCCGCGGCTTTCTGTCCGATGCAGCGCGGCCGCCACCGACCAGCGCCCCGCGGCGGCGATCGACGCCGCCTCGCGCGCGCGGACCCGGTCCACCCCTTCGCCCCGCAGATGGTCGCGCACGTCGCGCCAGACACTCTCCAGCCGCCCCCGGCTTTTCTCCAAGCTCTCGCCGTTGCGGAAGAAATTTTTGTCGAGCGGCGTCACCTCGTTGCGCACCGCCTCGATGACCTCGCCCGCAGCGATGTCGGCACGCGGCGAGGCCGCCGGGCGCAGGCCGGCCTGACCGAGTGGTTCAACGGTGTCGCGGAACGCCCTGCCGCCGCGACGCTTCGAATGGGTCGAGGCGCCCTTGCCCGCCCACCAGCCGCTGGCCAGCGCCCAGGAGGAATTGACGGCGCCGCCGCCCGATACCGCTCCGGTCATGATCTCGCGGCTGGCGGCGTCGCCTGCGACATAGAGGCCGGGCACGCCGGTGGCGCAGTCGTCGGAGACGATGTCGATGCCGCCGGTACCGCGTACCGTGCCTTCGGCGCGCAGGGTGATGCGGAACAGCTCGGTGAATGGATCGACACCGGCGCGGTCATAAGGCACGAAGCAGTTCGGCTGCCCTTGGCGCAACCAGCCTTGCAGCGCCGGCTCCGCCTGATCGAGCCGCGCATAGACCGGTCCCCCGATCAATGCGCGCGCCACCTCGTCCTCGCGGTCGCCGATGCCGTTGCGCAGCGGCTTACCGGCAGGGCCCAGGATCGGCGATCCATCCTCGCGATGGAATGAGGCCCAGCGGAACGGCAGCCCCTTGTTCAGCGAAGACCCAAAGGGCGCCAACGTGTATTTGCCGGTAAACTCCATGCCCGACAGGCTGGCACCGGCCTCCGCCGCCATCAGATAGCCGTCGCCGGTCAGTCCAGTCCCGCCGAGGATGCGCTCACGGAAAGCGCAGCCGCCGGTCGCCAGCACCACTGCGTTGGCGTCGACGCGCCAGTCCTGGCCGGCCTGCCGGCCGATACCGGCCGCGCCTACGACGGCATCGCCATCCGACAGGAGTTCCAGCGCCGGATGATGATCGAGCACGGTAACACCAGCCAGAAGCACACGGCGGCGCATGAAGCGCATGTAGTCGGGCCCGCGCAGATTGGCGATGTAGAGCCGGCCGTCATCCTCGCTCGGGAACGGATAGCCCCACTCGGAAAGCCTGAGCAGGTTGCGATAGGCCGTGTCGACGCAGCGCAGCATCCAGCGCTGGTCCGCAAGCTCGCCGGTGCGCTGCCAGCGTCGCTCGACCACCGCATGCCTGTTGTCGCCCGGCGGTACGCACCAGGTACCCGTATTGGACGGCGCGGTGGCGCCGCTGGTGCCGAGATAGCCCTTGTCGGCCAGCACCACCTGCGCGCCGCTTTCGGCAGCGGCGACCGCCGCCCAGGCTGCGGACGGGCCTCCGCCCAGCACGAGCACGTCGGTCTGGAGTTGCAGCCTGTCGGACGCGGATCTTTGAGACATGGACATGGATGCTCTGCGAAGGAGTGCGAGGCGCTAAGCAGCGCGCGCAGCGCCCGAGAACCACGCCGGCTCATTGCCGGCGCTCCATTTGATGTTGCAGCCGATCGACGGCACCTGGCCGGCGGCGGGCCTGCCGCCCTCCAGCACCGCGTCGACCGCCGCGCGCAGGTCGTTACCCGTCACCGCCTTGCCATTGCCCGGCCGCGCATCGTCGAACTGGCCATGATAGGCAAGCCGCCGGTCGGCGCCGAACAGGAAGAAGTCGGGTGTACAGGCCGCGCCATAGGCTTTCGCCGTCTGCTGCGAGGCATCCTTGAGATAGGGGAAGGAATAGCCGAATTTCTCCACTTCCTCGCCGATGCGGGCCAGCGTCTCTTCGGGATGCGCCTCATGGTCGTTGGCATTGATGGCCACCACTTGCAGCCCCTTGCCCGCATATTCCCTGGCGAAAGCGGCAAGCTGCTCGCGGATCAGCACGACGAAAGGGCAGCGGTTGGAGATGAAGGCGACGAGCAAGGCGGGCTTTGCATCGAAATCGCCGAGCCGGTGCAGCACGCCTTGGGCGTCGGGCAGCAGGAAATCGGCCGCTTTGGTGCCAAGCTCGATCGAGTTGGATTCTGTCTTCGGCATTGATGCGCTCCCTTCTTGCTGCCGCTCAGACGGTCCATGCCGTGCAGCGCCGGACGAAGTTAGTCTATGAATTTAGTAGAATTATAGGCTAGACAACCCGCCTCCGGTCAACCGCGCCGCTTGGAATATCCTGCCAATGTTTCGGGCCGGGCGAAAAGTTTGTTCGAACGGAAGGCCGTTTTGAAAGAAATGAGATTTGGCGGGGAGCGAAGCGCCCACTGCCTTCGTCGTCCGCGTCGAGCTTGGTCAGGAAACGGTTTCCTTGCGGACAATTGCCCTGTCCCCGCCGACATCGATCGCGATCCGCTCGCCGGAAACAATGCCGTCAATCTCGCAGACCACCAGCGGCATGCTGATCCCGTAGAGAAATTCCGCGACGATGGCGCCCACTGCCAGGATCGGGTCAGGCCGTTCCAGGAGGATGCCGGCCGGCGCCGTGCCCCTGCGGATTGCCTCGGCCAGCACCGAGGATGAGGACGAGGAGCCGCGCCCGCTCGGCATGATCAGGATTTTCCCGGCGACGTTCTGGCCGAGGCCAGGATGCGAGTGATCCGTTATGTCGCCTGTCGTGGCATCAACGCCGCCCCAGAAGCTCAGCGGTTGCGAGAATACCAACGCCCGACCCTCGGCACTCCCGGCCAGTTGGAAGGTGCCGGATCGCTGGACGACGCCCGGTTCCACCGGCGCGGTCATGACGCGCCCCGCACGACATGCCCCACCGCGGCGGAGCGGATGCAATCCGCCATATCCGCGAACGCAACCGTCACGCCGATATTGCCCGGAGCGTAATGCGCCCATTTGCCGGAATTGGTCATCACCACGCCGTCGAGCCGTTCCAGAATCGCAGTGACATAGGTGCAGGTGTCGGCGACGGGGATCAGGCCGAACGCCTGTGTGCCATCAAGCGCGCCCTCCTCCTGCAATCGCGTCAGCGTCGCGCGACCGGTGTTGACATAGATCGGGATGCCCCTGCCCGGCGCGATGGCACGCAGCAAGGGTAGCAGGCGCATCCATTCCGCATGCGAGAAATGCGGAGTGCCCAGCGACACGGCCGCCAGCGGCGCCCCGTCGGGTACGCGCGACAGCTTGGCGAGTGCATGATCGATATCGGCGCGCGTGATGCGGATCGTCTCTTCCGGCGCTTGACCATGGAACGCCTCGTCGAGCGTTCCCGCTTCGGGCGTGATGCCGACCGCATGGAACAGCGCCACGGCGCCGGTAGTCGCTGCTGCCGCGCCCAGCGCCTTCAGCTGGTCCTCGTCGCGCGGCCGTGGCAGACCTGTGACAACCGGAACGCGATCGCCGCTGGGTTGCCCGATGATCAGTCCGACGCCGACGAACAGGGCGTCGCTCGGCTCTGGCTCAGCAAAGTCCAGCTCGAACAGGATGCGGCCGCGCCGGTTCTCGCTCAGATGCAGGCCCCAGGCCGGCGCGCGGCCCGTCATGGCGCAGCACAGGTCGATGAAATCGCCATAGCGGTTGGTGCGCGCGCCGATCACCGAATTTGCAAACACGATGGCGTTGGATTCGCCCCAGGCGATCTGCTGCCCGAAACCTGGCCGGAACCGCGTCTGGTAGGGCGCACAGGTGAAGGTCGCCTGGCAGCCGAGCTCGATATGCGCCTTCATCAGCCGCCGCGCCGGCGCTTCCTCCGCCGCCGGCATCTTCACCATGCCGGGATGGATGAGATCGAATGAGCCGACATTGAGCGTCGTCGGCACCTGCACGCGGCCGCCGCCCTCGACCAGCCGTTCGACGAAATCGAGCCCTGCCGTGCCATGGTAGAGGCAGCCATCGATATGGGCGCCGGCAATGTCGAGGAGGCTGTCCGCTCCGACGGCTTTGGAAAAGGCGACGAGGATCTTCATGGCCGCGGCCGCCGACGGCCCTTGCTCGCCGTCGAGCATGGATTGGTCCTCGGCAGTCAATTCCAACGTCATTGCCGCTCTGGCCCCTACTCGATCTTATGGCGCGAAGGAACGCCAGCAGTTCAGTGAACTACCCCGCAGGGATCAACACCGTGCTCTGCGGGGACCAGCGTAGTACGACATGCTGACCTTCCGCCAGCCTGTCAGCGCCGGTGTTCTGGACGATGACCTTCAGCGTCTGGCCGGCACGCTCGACAAAGTAGGTGCTGTTGTTGCCGGCGAAGATGCGTTTGCAAACCTGGCCCTTCAGTATGTTGGCATCGCCGTCCGAAGTTCCGGCATCCAAGGCAATCCGAATACGCTCCGGACGCACGGCGCAGCTTGCCTTTGCGCCGGCGGCAAGCCTGGCGCCGGCCCCGGCGGCGATCGTCGTGCCGTCCGCCAAGCGGATGCCGTTGCCGGTGGTATCGCCGCGAAAGATGTTGGCATCCCCGAGGAAGATGGCGGCGAATTCGCTTTTCGGCCTGTCGTAGATCTCCTCCGGCGGCCCTTCCTGCACCAGCCGGCCATAGCGCAAGATACCGATGCGGTCGCTCATCGTCAGCGCCTCTTCCTGGTCGTGGGTGACGAAAATGGTTGTGATGCCGATCTCGCGCTGGATGCGCTTGAGCTCGATTTGCATGTCGACGCGCAGCGCCTTGTCGAGCGCGCCGAGCGGCTCGTCGAGCAAAAGCACGCGTGGCTTGGTGACGATGGCGCGCGCCAGCGCGACCCGCTGGCGCTGGCCGCCGGAGAGCTGATGCGGCTTGCGACCGCCGAGCGAGCCGAGCTGAACGAGGTCGAGCGCGCGTTGCACCTCGGTGGCAATCACCGCCTTGGCCTCGCCGCGCACCGACAGGCCGAAGGCGACATTGTCGGCGACGCTCATATTGGGGAACAGCGCGTAGTTCTGGAACACCATGCCGATGCGCCGCTTCTCGACCGGTACCCGCTCGACGCTCTCGCCGCCGATGGCGATGCGGCCGCTGTCGGGAAAATCGAAGCCGGCGATTTGCCTGAGCAGCGTGGTCTTGCCGCTGCCTGATGGCCCAAGCAGCGCGTAGAAGCCGCCATCGACGAAATCGATCGAGACGTCGTCCAACGCCTTGTGCGCGCCGAAGCTGCGCGAGACGTTTGATACCTGGACGCCCGCCATTATTTCTCTCCGCCGAATTTGAAGAAGCGCGCTGTGAGCAGCATCAGCGCCATCGACACCACGATGATGATGGTGGAGACCGCGTTGATCTCGGGCGTGAAACCCTTGCGGATCGCGGCGTAGATCTCGACCGGCAGCGTCGTCTGCCCCGGCGTCGCCAGGAAGTAGGACACCACGAACTGGTCGAACGACACGGCGAACGCAAACAAGCCGCCCGCGATCACACCCGGCATGATCCACGGCAGCGTAACCCGGTTCGTCACCTGCCACTGATTGGCCCCGAGCGAGCGTGCCGCCTCTTCCAGCTCCGGCGCGAAGGTTTGCAGCCGGGCCGAGACGACGACGATGACATAGGGCAGCGCCAGCGCGACATGGCCGAGCAGGATGGCGAACAGGCCGCGTCCAATGCCGATGCCGAAGAAGAAGATCAGCATCGCCGTGCCGGTGATCAGCCAGGGAATGGCGATCGGTGGGAACAACAGCGCCTGCAGGAATTTCTTGCCGCGGAATTCATTGCGGTAGAGCGCCAGGGACGCCGCCGAGCCGAGCACGGTCGAGATGACCGTGGTGATGACGGCGATCTCGATGCTGTTCCAGGTGGCGGCGATGAGCTGGTCGTTCTGCCACAGCGAGGCGTACCATTCCGTCGTCCACTCGAATGGCAGCTGGTAGAATGGCGAGACGTTGAACGACATCAGCGCCATGATAATGATGGGCAAATACAGGAAGGCGAGCAGCACCGCGATATAGAGGCGGCCGAGCCACTCCAGGATACGCGTCGTCGCCATCACGCCACCCTCCGCAGCACCGGTGCGGCCAGCGCCAGAATGATCAGCACGACGGCCAGCAGAATGAAGGAGAGTGCGGCCCCCAGCGGCCAGTTGAACACGGCGACGAACTGGTCCTCGATCACCGTGCCGTAAAAGGTGCCGCTGCGGCCGCCGAGGATCCGCGGCTCCATGAAGGAGCCGACGACGGGCACGAATATGAGGGCCGCGCCCGCCACCAGGCCCGGCATCGATAGCGGGACAATGACCCGCTTCAGCACCTGCAGCCGCGAGGCGCCGAGCGAGCGTCCGGCCTCGAGCAATGAATCGTCGATCGCCTGCAAAGTGAGATAGCAGGTCAGCACCATGTAGGGCACATAGGAGTGCACCAGTCCGATGATGATCGCCGGATAGGAATACATGAGGTCGATGTTGATCTTGAATGGCAGCACAGCGTTGAGCGCGGTGTCGAGAATGCCGCCTTCGCGCAAAACCATCGCCCAGGAGAAGATGCGCACCAGCCCGTTCGACCAGAACGGCAGGATGACGAGCAGGAAGATCGCCTCGCGGCTGCGCCCCTTCAGCACCTTGGCCAGTACATAAGCCGCGGGATAGCCGATGACGATGCACCACAAGGTCACCTCGAGGCCGAGGCGCAGCGAGGCGAGCAGCAGCGTCAGGTAAAGGTTCTGCGAGAAGAAGGCGGCGTAGTTGCCAAGCGTGAACGCCCACGGCTTTCCCGTCAGCGGCAGGTCGGTCATGAACGAGAAGAACACCATGGCCGACAACGGCAGGAAGATCGCCACCGTCAGCCAGAGATAGGCGGGCGCCAGCAGCGGCAGTGCCGACCTCAGCCCGCCGCGCACTGCGACCGCACCCTCTGCTGCCATGCTATCCTCCTCCCCGGATTGGAAGGACCAACCGGCGCGAACGCCGGCTGGCCCTGGCGCGGGTTTTACTTCACGTCGACCTTGAGCTGCTGCCAGAGCGTAAGATAAGCTTCGCGCTGCGCATCGGTGATCGGAGCCTGGAACTGGATGCGCTTGGCGACTGTGGGATCACCCATCACCTTGCGGTTGAACGAATCCTCGGGCAACGCTTCCACCGCCTTGGTGTTGGCCGACACCGGTGCACCGACCTTGGTGACCCATTCGACATAGAATTTCGGATCGATCATGTAATTGATGAAGGCTTCGGCGCCCGCGACATTCTTGGAGCCGACCGGGATGGAGAAGGCGTCCAGCCAGGCGACGGCGCCTTCCTGCGGGATCACGAGCGAGACCGGCAGCTTGAAATGCGTCTTGGCGCGGTCGGCCGAACCGCTCCAATAGGTGCCGATGTCGATCTGGTTGGAAGCCACCATCTGGTTCCAGTCGTTCTCCGAGCTCCAGAAGGTCTTGATCTGCGGCATCAGCGAGGTGAGCTTCGTCTTGACCGCGTCCATATCCTTGATGTCGTTGATGTTCTGGCCCGTCGCGATGGCGCCGAACTGCACCGCCTCGACGGCGTCGTCGCGGATGACGACGCGGCCCTTGTGGGCGGGATTCCACATTTCGGCGATCGACGTCGGCGGCTTGTCGAAGGACTTTTCGTTGATGGCAAGGGCGGTCAGGCCCCACACCCACGGCACGCCATAGACCTTGCCGTCATGGTCGAGCATCGGCGAGTTCGCCTTGTCCTTGCTGATATCGGCATAGTTGGGCAGCTTGGAGGTGTCGATCGGCTGGATCAGCTTTTCAGCCATCGCCTGGTCGTTGAAGGCGGCGTTGATCATGACGACGTCATAGAGGCCGGGATTGGTGCGGATCTTGGTCAGCATTTCCTGTTCGGAATTGAAGAAGTCGTTGACCACCTTATGGCCGGTCGCCTTCTCGAAGGCGGCGATCGCCCATGGCTCGTCGGCGCCGTAGCCCTTCCAGTTGAGCACGTGCACTTCATCGGCCTTGGCGGCAAAAGTAAGTGCGGAGGTGAAGACGGCCGTCGCCGTCAGCAGGGCAGTAAAGTCAGGCATGCGCATGTTCGTTCCTTCTTTTGTTTGCCCGCTTCCCGGGCTTAATCAGGCTGTCTGATGGGCCTTCCGGTTCTGGCCTCGCGCGCCGGTCGAGCCACCGTCGGCATGGCTCAGGAAAGTCCGGATCTCCGCGTCTGTGGGCGCGGATGAACCGCCATGGCGAGTGACCGAAATGGCCGCCGCCGCATTGGCGTAGCGCGCCGCCTCGAAAGGCAGCATGCCGCGCGCGAGCGCACTTACGAAGGCGCCAATATGAGTGTCGCCGGCGCCGTTGGTATCGACCGCCGCCACCTTGAAACCGGGAATGGTCCCGGCGGAACCGTCCGCCAGTCGGATATGGCAGCCCCTGGCGCCGCAGCGGATGACGACGCCGTCGGCCTTGGGACAATGATCGGCAAGCAATCGCGCCGCAAGGGCGTCGGCATCGCCCGGGCCGGCAATGTCGGCGGCTTCCGTCGTATTGCAGCTCAGCCAGGTCGTGCGGGCGAGCACCCGCGACAGGGTGGCGCGCGAAATGTCCGAAACGACCGGCGTCGGGTCGAAGACAAGTGGAATGTCCGCCGGCAGCGTCTCGATCCAGTCGGTGAGCGCGTCGCGGCTGCCGGGATAGCTCAGCGTATAGCCTGACGTGAACACCCAATCCTCGGTCGAGACCAGCACCGGAGCCATCATGTCGAGGCTGAGCACGCTCTCCGCCCCCGGCCACGACACGAAGGTGCGTTCGGCATCGCTGGAGATCATGGCGACGCAGTTGCCGCTATCCATCAGAGGCGAAGGCTGCGTCAGAATGTTGATATCTTCGACGGCGAAGGCGGCGCGCAGGAAGTCGCCATTGGGTCCGCTGCCGAGTTGGCCTGCGAATACCACCTTCATCCCGGTGCGGATTGCCGCGACCATCATGTTGAAACCGCCACCGGCGACCTGCGCATAGCTCGAAGCCGTCTTCTCCGTGCCCGGCGCCGGCAAGGCATCGATACGGTAGACATAGTCGACCACCGCGCTGCCGATATGGACGAGACGCGCGCTCATGCCGCCGCGTCCTTGCCGGGGCCGGCCTGCTCCAGGCGACTGTGCGAGGTCCGCGCTGCGACGAGATCGGCGGCGAGCGCACGAACGCCCGCCATGTCAAAGCCTTTGAGGCGGGCGATGCGGTCCTGCGGCAATCGTGAAAGGCCGGTGCAGGCGCCGGCCATGCCTGCGGCGATGGCGCCGATCGTGTCGGTGTCGCCGCCGAGATTGGCGCTGATGACCGCCGCTTGCCAAGCATCGCCGCCGGCGACCTCCAGCACAGCAAAAGCGGCCGGAACGGACTCCTGGCTGGCAACGCCGGTGCCGACCAGATCGGTGATCAGCCGGACCGCGTCTCGTGGCGCCTTGCCGCGGATCAGATCCTGCGCCCAGGCGACGCGCGCGGCGATGTCGCCGCCGGTCACCCAGTGGCCGTGTGTCGCCCCCCGCCTCGCCGCCGCGACGGCGCTGTCGGACGCGGCGCGCCAGTCGCCGCCGGCGATGCCGCGGCTGACGGCGGCCGCGACCGCCGCGGCGGAGGCAATGGCGATCGAGGTGTTGTGTGTCGCCCGGCAGGTTTCGGCCACCTTGTCGACGAGCGCATCCAGCGGCTCCGGCTGCATCATGATGCCGAGCGGCGCGATGCGCATGGCCGCGCCATTGGTGTCGCCGCCGCGCCCAGCCTCCTCGGCTGGCACGCCCTTGTTGATGGCGTCGATGGCGCGCTTGGTCGACGGTCCCAAAAGGTCGTAGCTGCCGCGCGCCTTGACCTCGCGCTCCCAGTCGAGCAGCGCGTTGACCCAGCGCGCATGGTCGAAGCGGTCGCCTGAGGCAACCAGGATGCGGCCGAGCAGCAGCGCCTGCTCGGTATCGTCGGTGATAGTCCCGGCCGGCAGCCCTTTCGACACCGGATGATCGGCAAAGGGCGAGACGAAATCCTCGACATGGCCGTAGAGTTCGGCGATGCGCTGAGGCGACAGAAGCTGCGTCGGCATGCCGAGCGCGTCGCCCAGCGCCCCGCCGACGAGCGCACCCATGGCGCGGTCCATCTCAAGCTCGTTCTCCGGCATCGCTCAGAACCTCATATGCAGCGCGAAATGGGCGGGATTGAGCAGGCTGGTGACATATTCGACCGGCCGCTCATCGGCCGCACGCGTCAGGCGACGGCCGCGCAGGAAGGGTGTGCCTTGCGGGCACCCGAGGATAGCGGCGTCATGGGCGTTCAACATCTCGATGTCGACCCACTCCTCGCCATGGTCGGGTACAAGCCCCGCTTCGCGTAGCGTCTGGTGCAGCGAGCCTTCGCGCAAGCCCCGCAGAGGCACGTCCTCCAGCTCTGGCGACAGCGGCAGGCGGCTGCGTTCGATGGAGATGGCATGGCCGTCGCTGGCATTGGTGCGGACCCGGTCGACGGCGATGAAGAGCGGACTTTCGACGCCTAACAGCACGGCAAGGTCGTGGTCTTCGATCACCTCCAGCCGCAGCGTCCGCGTTTCGGCGTTGGCGCCGGCATTGGCCAGCGCGCGCGACCAGCCGATCGCATCATCGACCGGCTTGCCGTCAAAGGTGACGAAGGAGCCGATACCGACCTTTGTGGTGATCAATCCGCGGCTGGAAAGTTCCTCCAAGCCTTTGCGCACCGTGTTGCGGCTGACGGAGAAACGCTGCACGAGTTCGTTTTCGCTTTGCAGACGGTCGCCGAAACCCAGCACGCCGGAGCGGATCTCGTATTCCAGAACGGTGGCGATCTGCTCGGGCTTGCCCGTGCCGGGAGACAGTTTGATCGCGCTCCGCTTCATATTCGTACCTGTATAGTGAACCTGTCTAGTCCTGTTTAATCTCTCCTCGTATAGCGGACTTGTCAATGGGACGGGTCATGTGCCCCGATGCACTGCTTTCGACGATCCGCCGGCCGCAGGCGGCAACGAAGAAGGAATTTCCCCAGTGCTGGACGCGTCGCACCGTGTCGCGATCCTGCTGCGGTGACCCTACCGGCAGAAGAACGAAAGCCCGCTCCGGGAACCCGGGCGGGCCTTGGAGGAGGACAAGGGGTGGGACCTCTCCTCTTGCTTTCCACGGGGGGTGTGGACCGAAATCACCTTACGGGAGTTTCGCCAGAGGCCCGATCACAAGCCTGTTTGCCCGCATCACGATCCGGTGCGCACCGGCATCGACATTGGTCACGGGATCGCGATCAGCGACCAATGCATGTCGCCCAAACAATGCATGTCGCCCAAAAGCGGCTCTCGCCTTGTGAGAACGACGTGCACGACGCGCTTTAGATGCGTCCGAGCACGACCAGAATAATGACGATCAGCAACACAAGCCCCAGCCCGCCGCCACCATAATAACCGGTTCCGTAGAACGGACCGCCGCCGAGGCCACTGAAGCCGCCGAGCAGGGCGAGGATAAGGATGATGATAAGGATGGTTCCAAGACTCATGGCTTCCACTCCCGCAGGCACTTGCGCGCCGGTTCGGCACTTCTGGGTTGAGAATGTTGCTCACAGACAACGCTTTGAACGCGTTCGCGTTCCACCTAATGCATGACGTCGAGAAGGCGACGGCGCAATTCGTGCAGCAGTCCTGCCGCAATGGCGGGGCTTTCCGACCGGCCGACGCGCAGGATACGAATAAAGCTGAAGGAACGTGACTACGGCGTAAACGGCGAGATTGTAGAAGGATAAAGCCGACAGCAAAAACAGGCGGTTGAGCGTCAAGATCGGATCCACTTCGACTTATCTCGATCTTGCATCGTCAGATCTGTGAGAGCGGATTTGCAATTCATGCTTGCATTTCTGGAACAAATAAGGAACAGTAGGGAACCTAGCTGCCAAGGCGGATTAAAGTTTTGGGGGGACCAGCGATATGATGAGGTGGAAGGATGCGGGGCTCCTCGCCGCCGCGATCGCGCTGACAAGCCTTGCGCCCGACCGGTGGCCCTCAGCCGGGCTTGGCGCCGCTCTCGCCCGGAACACGCCTGCGCTCGCAGCCGAGAAGGATTATGCAACCTGCTTCGGCGAGGACATCGAGTCGGACAAGCGCATTGTTGCCTGCTCCGCGATTGCGGAGGACGCCGCAGAGCCAGCGCGCAGCCGCGCCACAGCCTATTTCCAAAGGGGCGTCGCTCTCGGCGACCAGAAGCAATACGACCGATCGATCGCCGACTACAGCGAGGCGATCGCGCTCGATCCGAACGACGCTTCCGCGTATCTCAACCGCGGCGCCGACTGGTTCAGCAATGGAGACGACGACCGTGCGATCGCGGACTTCAACATCGCCATCAGCCTGGAGCCGTCCTCCAGCGATGCCTACAGCAACCGTGGCCTCGCCTTCCTGCACAAGGGCAAGACCGACGCGGCCATCATCGATTTCCAACAGGCAATCGAGGCGGACCCTCAGAATGGCAAGGCGCATGCGGGCCTGGGCATCGCCTGGGACAGGATGGGCGACCCGAAACAGGCCCTGGCCGAGTATGACGAGGCGGTCCGTATCGATCCCAACAACATATTGGCCAATGTCAAACGCGGTATCGCCCGCGCCGCCGAGAGTGAGTTCGATCCCACTGTCACCGATGACGATGCTGAACAGGCGCCCGGCGAGAACTTATCCGCCGCCAAGGATACGACCAGCAATCGCGCAGCCGCAAAGACCTTGATCGAGCGTGCGGGGATGCGGCTGTCGAAGTATGGCCTCGAGGGCGCGCTTCTCGATTTCGACAAGGCGATCAGCCTCGATCCCGACAATGCGGACGCCTATCTCGGGCGCAGCCGCGCAAGGACACTCAAGGGAGACAGCGCCGGAGCGGCGGCGGATTGCCTGCGCGCCATCGAGCTTGATCCGACGCGGGCAGGAAGCTGCGGCGCTCAGCTTGCCGCCGACCAAAGCAAGCCGGCACCGTTGCCGGACACCCAACAGCAAAAGCAGCGAGCCGTCGTTCCGGATATCACTGCCACCCAAGACACGCTGGCCGCAAGGGTTCTGGAGGCGACCGATCCGCGCGCCCTCGAAGCGATCCTTGGCGGCGATGCCTTCCTGGACATGGGCAAGTACGATCAGGCGATCGGCGCCTACAACAAAGCGATTGCGCTCGATCCGAACAACCGGTTCGCCTATTACGGCCGCGGCAAGGCCCAGGCCGCCAAACGCGTTTACGAGCAAGCGATCGCCGATTACGACACGGTCATCCAGCTCGCCCCCAATTTTGCTGCGGCTCATTCTCGCCGGGGCCTCGCCAAGATCACGTCAGGCGATGCCGAAAGCGCTCTTGCCGATTGCAGCCGGGCTTCAACACTCGATCCAAAGGCGCGCGACGCCTACTTCTGCATCGGCATGGCCTGGCACGCCAAGGGCGACGCGGGGCGCGCGATTGCCGCCTATTCGATAGCCATCGAGATCGATCCGAAAGACGACGCCAGCTATTATGGGCGCGGCATGGCGCGTGCTGACATGAAGGACTATGACGAGGCAATCGCCGACTTCGGCCAGGCGATCAAGCTCGATCCCGACAATCGCGATTACGCGGTCGCCCGTAAGGCGGCTGTGGCTGCGAAGGGACAGGGCGATATGGCGGCCGCCACGCTCGGCGCCGTCAGCTCGGCGGCGGCCACCGCCAGTTCAGCCGCCGGTTCGGCCGCACCGAGCGATACTGATTCGGCCGCCAAGGCGCTTTTCGCCAAGGGTCGGAGGCTGTATGAGAAAAATGACTATGACGGCGCCATAGCCCTGTATGGCAAGGCGATCGCACTGGTCCCGGCATTTCATGACGCCTATCTGGCCCGGGCCATGGCTTGGGAGGCGAAGAACGATTATGCTCATGCTGTTGCCGATTACACGCAGGCGATCGCGATCAATCCGAAGATAGCCGAGACCTACTACAGTCGCGGCCAGAACCTCAGGTTCCAGGAAAACTACGACGGGGCGTTTGCCGACTTCGAAAAGGCCATCAATCTCAACCCCGCGGACGCAAGGGTCTATGCCGATCGAGGCCTCCTATGGATGGGAGGGCACGAGGACGTCGCCGCGCTGCGCGATTTCGAAAAGGCCATCAGCCTCGATCACAAGAACCCCTTTGGCTATTTCGGTCGAGGCGTGATCCGAACCAGCAGAGCGGACTATGAAGGGGCCATCGCGGATTTCAGCCAGGCGATAAGGCTCAAGCCGGATTTCGCAACCGCCTACGAGGCGCGGAGCCGGGCGTGGGAAGCCAAGGGCAACCGCAAGCGTGCTCAGGCCGATCGCAAGAAGGCACTGAGCCTCGGGGTAGATTAGACGGGCTTTTCGGGAGGGCGCGGATTTTGCGTTGGAGTGGTTTGGGCGTAATGGCAGTCGCCGCTCTGTGCTTTATTGCCTTAAAGGTTGGCCTTGGGCGCAGCTCTGACGAGACTGACGAAAGGCAATCAGCTTGAGCAGCGCTGGCGCCCGATGCGGTTTGATCCCTACCCCAGATAGAAGTTACTGAAATAGTTGCCAAAATCCGGTTGCCGGGCAACGGGCTCGCCGTCCCCGTTCCGGAGGATGCCGGCGGCGAAGAGATAGGAACCGATCGCTTCCATCTTGGCCGGGTCCATGCTGCCTATGGCGCCGTTTTGCCGGCGCAGATAGTGCCCGTCGATCAGCGTGTTCAGCGAGGCGTGGATCAATGCCGGATTGGTCAGGGCGTCCTTGTTGGCGGCGATCAGCAGTGTGGCCGCTTCTTCGGGATGATCGACGGTGAACTGGTAGCCGCGCCGCGTTGCCCGTATGAAGCCTGACGCCAATTCCGGATTTGCACGCAGATACGCATCGCTAGAGGAGATCAGCGTGGTGTGCTCGTCGGGCACGCCGTAGTCGGCATAGACGAAGCTTCGCTGTTTGACGCCTTTCAGTTCTGCCTCGACGCCTTCCCAGGTCGAGACCTCCAACGTGAAGTCGACCGAACCGTTGGCCAGCGCCTCATAGGCGGACGTGCCGAGCGTCACCGTTTCGAAAGCCCCCTTGCCGCCATCGTGACGGATGATGGTCGAGATCAGCGCGTTTTCCCAGGCACTGCCGAAACCGCCATAGGTCAGGCCGTCAAGATCCCTGGGGGTTTTGATCTCGTCACGCGCTGCATTGAACACCAGCCGTCCGGTTTCGGACTGCACCACGGCATAGACCGCCTTGAGATCGGCGCCGGCGGTTTTCTGGGTGAAGAGGCCGATGGAGCCGTTGATGCCGAAATCGGCAACGCGGTTGGCAACCAGCGTGCCTGCACCGGTATCGCTGTAGGGCAGGATGTCGACCTCGAGGCCGGCCTCGCTGTAAAACCCTTTGTCGCGAGCGACGAACAGGCCGATATGGTTGGTGTTGACCGTCCAGTCCAGCGCCACCGTTACTTTCCGGGCGGCCGCCTGGGCAAGAGATCGGCCTGGCCGGGCTACAAGGGGAAGGCCGGCAGCGGCAGTGAGCAGCAAGGCTTGCCGGCGCGTCAGGTCAGTCATGGTCCGTGTCCTTCTGGTGGCTCGGGTTGAGGAGGATGTCGAGGATCTCGGCTTCGAGGGTGCCGGCCTGCCGTGCAGCGCCGCCGGCCAGTTCGCGTGGACGCGGCAGCGGCACGGTGATCTCAGCGACGACGCGCGCCGGCCGCGCCGAAAGCACATAGATGCGGTCGGACAGGAACACAGCTTCGCGCACGTCGTGGGTGATCAGCAGCGCCGTCCAGCAGTGGCGCCGCCACATCTGTTCCAACCAGCGTTGCATGGCGGCGCGGGTCAGCGCATCGAGTGCGCCGAACGGCTCGTCGAGCAGCAGCATATCGCGTTCCTGCACCACGGTGCGCAGCAAGGCCGCGCGCTGGCGCATGCCGCCGGAAAGCTGCGCCGGAAAATGCCGTTCGAAACCGGCAAGCCCGAATTCCTCGAACAGCGGAGCAACGCGAGCGCGGGCAGCCTTGCGCCTGACACCTTGCACCTCAAGCCCGAGCGTGGCGTTGTCAAGAATGCGCCGCCAAGGCATCAACGCGTCGCGCTGCGGCATGAAAGCGAAATGCCGGCCGTGGTCATCGAGCGGCTTGCCGTCGAAGAATATCTCGCCCTCGCCGTGAAGCGCGCCGGTCAGAAGCTGGAACAGCGTCGACTTGCCGGCGCCGGAGGGGCCCAGAATGGAGACGAATTCGCCGGCGCCGACGCTGAGCGAAATGTCGGCAAGCACGTCGAGTCCTTCGAAGGCCTTGCGCACATGTCGCAGTTCGAGCCGGTTCATCGCCACGGCCCCTTTCCTGCGGCCCGCCCGCCGGCGGTCCGTTCCCATGGCATGGCAAGGCGCTGGACCAGCATCGTCAGCCCGAACAGGACGAGCGTCAGCACGGCGCTGACGGCGACGGCGGCCAGCACCAGGTCCGGGCGGAAGTTGTTCTTGGCGTTGAGCATGTAGATGCCGAGGCCCTTCGCCGCGCCCGCATATTCGGCGAAGATGGCGCCCACGACAGCATAGGTGATCGAGATCCTGACACCGGCGAAGAAGTAGGGCAGCGCCGAGGGCAGCCGCGCCAGGACGAAGACACGCCAGCGCCCTGCCCCCATGGCGCGCAGCATTTGGCCGATCTCAGCCTCCGTCGCCTCATATCCTTCGGCCAAAGCCACCAACATCGGAAAGAAGGTGACCAGCGCCACCAGCATGATCTTGGGCATCAGCCCAAAGCCGAACCACAGCACCACCAGCGGTGCAATCGCCACCAGCGGCAAGGTCTGGCTGACCACGAAGACCGGAAAAAGGGCGCGCCGCAATGGCTGGGAGAAGTCGATCAATATCGACATCGCAAAGGCACCGCCGAGCGAACAGGCAAAGCCTGCGAGCGTGGCACGGAGGGTTGGCACGGCGTTATCGGCCAGCGCGTGCCGGTTGAGCATTGCCTGAGCGAAGACGCGCGATGGCGCCGGGAGGATTGTCGGCTTGATGCCACCAAAGCGCGCATAGAGTTCCCACGCGGCTAGCAGCAGCCCCACCGAAAGCATCGCCGGAGCGGTTCTGGCGATGAGGTCCACGATCGGACGCGAAGGGGCGGACAGGGAGGACACGCAGGTACCCGGAGCGGATGGCGCGGGGCGCGCCGTCAGACGGCGGTGGGGCTGTTGGCCGAGACGGTGACGTCGAGCGTTACGTGACCGGCACCCGGCCCGAAGCGGCAAAAGGCCTCGTTGAGTGCGGTAAAAATGGCGCCTGCGTCGCCGCGCAACTTTGTGCAGAAATGCTTGGAGCGCTCATATACGCCCGACTGCTTCAGGAAGTCGATGCAGCCATAGATCTCGTCCATGTGGTCGCCGGTGCCCATGACGTAAAGCGAGAACTGCGCCGCCGCCGGCTGGCCGGTGACGGCCACGCCGCGCACGGCGGCGATAGCGGCTTCCTTGCGCGGGCCGAGCGGCCCGGCAGGTCCGCCAAACGCGTCGGAGCGGCAGATCGGATCGTCCGGCTCGCCCGGGCAGCCGCGCGAGATGGCGGCCGAAAGCACGCAATGCTTGCCGCTGCGCGCTGCCGCCACGAACAGGTCGCGCATGGCAGGAAACAGCACCTCGGGCGGCCCGACAAGCAAGGTCGAGATATCGTCGGTCTCGATCCGCAGTCGATCACGATAGGGGTCCAGTGCCCCGAGCGCGCCAAGGATGACGCCGACAAAATCGCCGGACATGGGATATAGGGAAATCTGTGCGCCTGAAAACATCGCCCGCCTCGCTCCGCTGGTATTACCCAGATCAGCTTCTAGGGTCTGTGGGCTTGCCACCCCCGTCTCAGCCCCGACCGTACGGAGCACCCCTGTGGATGGACGCGTTAAAGCACCAATCGGGCGGCTATGAAAGCTGTTTTTTCAGGACCATCGCCGGAAATGCATAGCGCCAGGCCTGATTTATGGGCGGTTCCGTCGGGCCCGGTCTTGAGGGAAATTTGTCCGGAACCTTAGCCACGACGAGTGGTTGTCCCTATAGTCGCAAACGCGACGAACTTCGTGGAAACGAGCGAAGACTTCACAGAAATGGAGACAAACCATGCTCATGAAAATCCTCGCAGCTTCGGCTCTTACCATTGGTCTCGCGACTTCGGCGATGGCGCAAAGTGCTGGCGGAAACGGCGCCAATAATGGGCCCGGCAGCGGCCAGTCGGTCACGGTCGACCCGAACACGCCGGCATCGCCGAACACGGTGGATCCTGGCACGACCGGCAGCACGACCGTCATGCCCGACGGCATGAATTCGAACGCGGACCGGAACTGTCCGGCCAGCCCACAAGGTGCTCAGCCGGATGCCAGCCACACCGCTCCGGGCACCGCTTCGCCGACCGTCAATGACAAGCATTGCGGCAAGTAGCCATTCGCCGAAACTGCTGGAGAACGCCACGGGGCGTCTGTTCCGTGGCGTTTCCGTCTCTTTATGTTTCACCCTCGCCGAACAGGCAGGCGCCTGAGACGTAAACCGCCATCGGCCTTCGTCTCGGTTCGGGCGCCGTCTACGAAACAGCCTCTTCGCGAACCGGCAGCTTCCAGCCCGGCCTGACGAAATGACAGGTGTAGCCGTTCGGGTATTTCTGCAGATAGTCCTGATGCTCGGGTTCGGCTTCCCAGAACGCGCCGGCCGGAGCCACCTCGGTGACCACCTTGCCGGGCCACAGGTCCGAGGCGTCGACGTCGGCGATAGTGTCTTCGGCGACGCGCTTCTGCTCATCGGTGGTGTAGTAGATCGCCGAACGGTAGCTCATCCCCACATCGTTGCCCTGGCGGTTGCGTGTCGTCGGATCATGAATCTGGAAGAAGAACTCCAGCAGCGTACGGTAGCTCACACTGGCGGGATCGAAATTGATCTCGATGGCTTCGGCATGGGTGCCATGGTTTCGGTAGGTGGCATCAGGCACGTCGCCGCCGCTGTAGCCGACGCGCGTGGACAGGACGCCCGGGATGCGTCGGATCAGATCCTGCATGCCCCAGAAACAGCCGCCGGCAAGCACCGCGCGTTCGCTTGAAGTCGCCATATCAAATCTCCCCAAAGCAACTCCGGGAAAGGTTGTAGCCGTTTCCGTCGGAATTGCGCACGATAAAACTGGAGGCCCGGCGCTATGACAGCCGCTCCAGGATTTCCCATAGATGGGCATTGTCGTCGGCTTCGTCCAGTCGACGGGCGCGTCCTGCTGCCGATCACCACGGACGCGCGGCGTCACTCCCCAGGCTTGAACCTGCGCACCACGACCTCGAATACGATATCCGAGATCCACATCGCGCAGACGCCGATGAGGAATGCGGCCGCCAGCGTCGTGGTGTCGTCATTGGCCATCGGCAGGCCCATGGCGCGGGAATACTGGACCACGGGCAGCGTCAGATAGGCGGCGGCTAGCGCGCCGCAGATCGGCGAGGCCACCATCTCGCGCGGTTTGTAGCGGTGGCGCGACAGCGCGCGCAATATGCCGCCGGAAAGGCCGGCGACCACCACCGGCACCTTGATGCCGAGCAGGTCGAAAATATCATGCATCATTTCATTGTCTCGCGATCAGGAAACAGAATGACCGATCCGGCACCGAAGATGAGCAGTCCCGGGGCAGCAGGGCCCGAATCGAGCGGCAATACGATCGTCATGGTTTCCACCCGCACAGTTTCTCGCCCTTGCGGTTGTGCGCCAGCAGCATCCGGACTTCCGCATCCGACAGCGCTGCAACGGCGGATGCGGACAAGCGCATCGGGCTCGAGACCGCGCAAAATCCGCCGGTGACGGTGGTGCAGCCGGCTACCGCGACAAGTGCTGCGGCCGCTGCGACAATCAATCCCTTGCCCATGACCTGAGCTCCTTTCGGGCAGTGGCGGCGGGCAGCGCGCCGATATCGTTGTCAACCTGATCGGCGACGTCGCGCGCCGCCGCCTCGGCCGCAGCCTGCCGGCTGCGTTCGGCGCGTTCCCCGGCAAGCCGCTGGCGAACACCCCAGCCAAACGCAGCGATGATGGCCGCGCCGATGCCGAAAACGGTCGAATTGCTGAGCAGGAAGGAGAGGAGCGCGCTCATTGGTTTGGCGCGTCCTTGACGAGATAGCCGACGGCAAAGACGGCCAACGGCAGCAGCGTGGCCCATGTCTCGGCATCGTACCAGGACGGCCAGACATTGCGTACGAAGACGCCCGAAATCGAAACGGCGGCGGCGGCGATGGTCGCGGCCGTCAGCTTGTTGGTCGGACGGATGGTCGGCTGGGTTGTCGTGGCCATGATCAGAACATTCCTTGCAAGGCGGCGGCGACGTGGTGCCAGGCGGCGTAGGCGACGAGCAGGCACGCGACAATGATCCCGCCCGCCTTGGCGGCGGCTGGGATGTTGGCGCCGGCAGGCGCCGCCGCGACCGGTTCGACGGCACCTGTGGCAGCAGCGCCGCCCGGCGCCGCCGCAGCAGCGGTCGGCGCAGGATCTGGCCGCGTGGCCGATGCCTCGCCTGCCCCGACAGCCGTCAGCAGCAGCGCCTGTGCGCGGACGGATCCGACCCGGCTCGACCAGCCTTTGCCGAAAGTCGGCCAGGTCGGAAGCCGCTTCAGGAAATCCAGGCGGGCATCGCAGAGATTGTCGATGACGACGGCGGCCGGTCGGGAACCGACGGCCGCGAGCGTCTCGGGCCCGATGCGGCCGTCCTGGGCGGTGCCGACCACTGCTTGAAGATATTTCGCCGCCCTGCTTGGCCCACTGTTCACGGCATAGTCGAACACCGCGTAGTCCACGCCGTCGGGCAACTCGGCGCCAGCCACCGCATCCCAGTAGAAGCGGCGGTACACCGTGGCGAGCTGGGCATCGCTGATCTTCCTGAGATCCGCCTTGGCGGCATCCGCCTTCACGTAGCGGCGGAAATTGGCGAGCGTGACGCCCTTCATGGTGGCGCCGCCCGGATCGGCCGGATTGTCCGACCAGCCGCCTTCGGATTTGAGGACGAGCGCAAGCGCCCGCGTAAAATTGCGGTCCATGATATCCCTTTCGATTTCTTGGTGGATGAGGTGAGTGGGTGATCGCCGGCAGCACAGGGGTGCGGATAGTCGCCGTTGCGCGCGCCTCGGTGCCTACTTGCAGTGCGTCAAAACCGGAGGTCGCCTTGCGCGCCGGCCGGCGCATGGTTAGAAAAAATACAATTTTGGGACGAACAGGTCTGGGATGAGAGACTTTGTTGGCGCCGCGCGGCGCCTGGCCTTCAACAGCCTGTCGGCCGCCATCGATCGCCGCTGGAACGTCGACCCGCTGGGCTCGGCGCCGCGTGCCTCGAAAAAGGAATATCTGAGGCTGTTCGAAGCCACCCGGCGCGTCTCATTCCCTGAGATCGACAGGCTCGAGGCCGAAACCGGCTTTGCCGTCGATCGCGACTGGCTCGACGAACTGGCCCTCCACACCCAGATCACCATCAAGACCAGCGCGCTCGCCTACCCGCACGGGCGGGTGCTCTACAGTCTTCTTCGCCGCCAGCTGGCCGACAGCCCAAGGCCGTTCACCACCGTCGTCGAGACCGGCACCGCGCGTGGTTTCTCCGCGATCTGCATGGCCAAGGCGCTCGCCGATGCCGGCGCCTGCGGGCATGTCGTCACGCTCGACGTCCTGCCGCACCATCATCGCTTCTACTGGAATTGCATCGACGACCATGACGGCAGGAAGTCGCGCGCCGAACTGCTTCGGCCGTGGCAGCCGCTGGCCGACCGGATCATTTTCCTGCAAGGCGATTCACTCCTTCAATTGCCCAGGGTCGGCGTGAACCGGATCCACTTCGCCTTCATCGACGCGCAGCACACCAGGAAGAACGTGCTGGCCGAGCATCGCTGCGTTTCGGGCGTTCAGCGCGAGGGCGACATGGTCGTATTCGACGACGTCACGCCAGGGTCCTTCGATGGCGTGGTCGAAGCGGTCGCCGAGATCGAGCGGCAGGGCCGGTACGAGGTGCGCCGTCTGAACGCGTCCAAGCAAAGAACCTATGCCTGGGGCATCAGGCGGTGACGAGACGACAGCCCGGATAAACCATCGGAGGCGAGACCTTGCTCAGAAATATCGCCCGCAGGCTTTATCTCGGCATGCGCCGGAACATCGACACCCCGCCCCATGGCGGCCGATGACTACCTGAAGGTGCAGTACTTCCCGATGGCGACGAAGCATTGCTAATCCTGCGCAAGAAACCGACCTAGCGCGCCACCCAGCGATTGAGCCTGACCGCGCGGCCGGCAGCGGCTGCTGCCGGCAAGGCATTGGTCAGTGTCACCGTGTTACCCGAAGGTGCGCCGTTCACAGTTGTGTGGTGCCATTGGAGCTCTGCTCCGGTAATCACAGTGTCAAGTTCGATTCCAATACGGTCGCCAGCCGTGATTCCCGCGACGCTTGCTATGCCAATCGTGGTGGCACCGGAAATGGCGGCGGTGGAGATGGTGGTCTTCAATAGGAATGTATTTCGATATCCACCAAATTGTGCCCGCTCGATGGTCGCTCCAACGGGAAGATAGCTTTCCATAAGGAAGCTATAGCAAAGCCGGCTGATGTCGGTCTCTTGATCACGCAATCGCAGGATGGGCGCAGCGAAGCCTTGTTCAAAATCGATACTTTCAATGATCGTTGCGCCAATCCATCCGGACGCCCCAACGAAGAATGAGGCGACAGATGGGTGTATCCACAGCCAGTTGGTCGAAAATTCATAAACCGATGCACCGGTCCGAGCGATTGACTGGCCGTTGCTGCCTTTTGCATAGTACGGGGCATTGCCTGACATCACGGTGCCAGAGGCGTCGAAACAGATGACCGTAATGGCGCGCGAACCGTTAAGGAAGTTGAGGAACGCGTGCTGTGTGGTGTTGGCTTTTTTGTAGATGTGGCCGACAGCCTGGCCCGAGCTTGACACCACAAGTTGGCCGTCGCCGTTGGCCCGCGACGTGCGCGCCGTGACACCATTGGTCAGGAAGGGCGATGGAGCTGCATAACCGCCGGTCGCGCTGTCGTACAAAACGACGCCAGGTACCGTGATGCGGCCCTCGGCCTGCACCGGAAAGAACCGCTCGCCCTGAAAGCGCCTCACCAAGTTGGCCCCGCCAGTCGGCCTATTCGACATATCTCGCAGCGAGACAAACAGGCGCTTCAGATCAGGCGAAAGGATGTTCGCGTCATCGATGCCTGACGCGCTCAAAAGATCAATGTTGAAGGAGGCGAAGCCAGTCGCGGATGGCACGTTGACGAGGGCAAGTGTGTTGGTGAAGGCGCTGTAAGTTTCGATGCGCGCATTCTTGAAAAACACGGTGGTCAGGTTGCTGGTGCTGCCGAGCGCGGCGCAGATGAAAGCTGCATGGCCGACGCCGGCCGAGCCGCCATCAATGCCGATTTGAGGGCTGTCGATCAACACCTCTTCAACGGCAGCGGTCCCGGCGAGCGTCAGCTTGAAGGTCCCGCGACCCGCCGCTTTCTGGTTGGTGCCGACGTACCAGGTTCCACCGCGGAACTGGTTGTTTACGAAATAGCTCGCGCCAGCCAGATCGCAATGCACATGGGAGCCGTTGTTGTAGAGAGTGATGATGTTGAATTCGTTGCTTACCCAATTTGTATTTGCCGCCAGGCCGTCGAAATAGAGCCCTTCGTCATAACCACGGGCAGCAAGCCAGAGCTTGCTCTCAGCCATGCCGCCGAAGTGAATGCCTCGCGTGTTGGCGACAACAGATTTGTCTGGTGTATTCTGGACTTCCAACCAGATCTTTGCGCCGCGCAAAACATTGGTTCCGGTCCCACCGATGCGGACCGCCGAAAGGCCGTCGAAAGCACCGCGTATCAGCGCCCCCTTGCCATTGATCTCGCTGATGTCGCGCCAGTCGATAGAAGAGCCAACGGCGTAGTATGTTGCTACGGCAGGCAGGACGAGCACGGCCTTGGTAATCCGGCAATAGGAGCCGAGCGCGTTTAACGCAAGCGCGTTGTCGGCAAGGCCTTCACGGGCGCCAAACATCGTGGCGGTGGCGACGCTTTCATTCAACACCCAAAACCCGCCATTGACCGCATCGGTCGTCCCGTCCGGCATGAAGCGGTCGGCGGAGCGGAAATAGGCCAGCGCCGGGTAGCCGCCGGCGGTGATCGCCGCGCGCGACATGCGGGCATAGTTGGCGCCGCCCACCAGGGTTGCCGGGGTCGTGAAGACCGGGGCGTAGAATTGGGTCCTGATGCTCTTGACGCCGGCAGCGATCGTCGAGCCCGATGCTGTCGCCACGGATGCGTAGATCGGCACGTTGACGCCCGAAACCTGCGCGGCGTCGGCGGCATATTGCTGGGCCAGGTCGCGCGCGAGTTCCGCGATGTGGATGACTGCCGCCAGCGCTCCGCCGATATCCCCGAGCGGATCATCCGACAGATAGTAGGAGATTACGATGTCGCTCGTGCCGATCACCGGGTTTAGGGTCTGGAAAGCGTAGACCAAGCCACCCGAAACAACCCCCTCCTGCACGTGAACGGTCGTTCCCTTCTGCATCGTGCGCGCGGTGCGGGCGTCGGCCGCGCGGTACCAGTAGCCCTCGCTCGCCGTATAGATGCCGTTCAGCCGGGCGTCCGACTGGTTCTTGACCAATACCCGGTCGCCGACGGCGGTCAAAACCCCGTCGATCGTCTTCAGGCCGAGGATCCAGGCAACGCCGTCGACGATGACCGTCTCCAGATTTGCCGTCGTCGCCAGGCGCACGGGTTCGCGCTCGCCCGTCAGAAGACGAACGGCGGCAGTTGCGGGTCGGGCCATGAGGCTTGCTCCATAAAAAAGCCCCGCGAAAGCGAGGCTTGGAATTCGGGTTGGTTTGCGGCGTGGCGACGGGTTCGGAGGGGATAAGCGCTGGCCCGTGCGGCCACGGCGCCACGGTCGTTCAGGTTCTTCCTTGAGAAATTTGGTCACGGCCGCTCAGCTAGGCGAGAGACAATTCAGCGGTCGGTTTTCTGTCCTTGGGCACGCACTTCCTGAATAAGCAGCAATGCCGGCTTGCTCCCGGACTGGCTGCCGTGTTAACACCCGCGCACTGCGGTGGCTTGTGCTATGGGAGCGTCAATGTCGCAGCGCTTCCACAAGGTGTGATTTCCGATGAAAAAATCCGCGATTGTCGTCGCTGCAAACGACAACCGCACGGCAGAAGAAAGGCCGTTCGCTTCCCGGTACAAATCCGTTGGAGCGGTGACGGCGCCGGCGGATTCACAGGCAGGAGGCGAAGAGCCGACCGAGGCCCGCGCCCTGACGGCTTTGCAGATGTTCTGTCGCGTAGCGGGCGTCTAGATCGCCTTTGAGGCTTCATCCAGACGGCAAGGACAGGCTCTAAAGTCCCGACCCGCTGTATCTGGTGGCCTCCTTCCACAAGGCGAGCGCAAGGGCGGGTGTCCGCCCCTTCACCGCATAGTCGCGGTCCCGGTAGCTTCCCGCCGCGATCCACACCGTTTTCGAGCGTTGATAGATCGTAATGCCCCGCTCGTTCGCCCGCGCGAACAGTTCTGTGTCATTTCGATACATCGGTTCCAACCCCTGTGGCCCCCTCAAGGGGTAAGGTGCAACGAACATGCCAAAGTTTACGCCTAGCTAATATTACACATCGCAGAGCTGCCAGCTGCGCCATCGAAGTGCACTGGCAGCCCTAATGCCAAGGTGTTCCGTGGGTGTTTCCGCTGTATTGCACCTGAACTGCCGCCAGGTAACAGAATAGACCAATCCGGAAACATTTGCTTAAAATTGTATTCTTCGGCCATCGGGCGCCGACTGGCCAGAAATTCACCCCACCAGGAATTTGGATGACGGAACTAGCTCTCCTTCAGTTCCGGAAATTCGTCGGGCATTTTGCTCCGCCTCCATGGTGAGGTCTTTGTATCGCGCCGAGCATGCCAACCCACTGGCAAATCTGCCAATTGTGCAACCGTATTATCAAGCTCTACCACTTCGGCCAAACCCACCAAATTAGGTCGCCTTGATCAACTTCAGCTTCATCTCCGTAGAATTGCCACGACTCATCATCGGCATCATGTGAGGCGTAGGCAACCCAGCCGCCACCACCAAATATTTTTCGGGTCGATATGACGACCAAATTTTCTGGACCTTCGAACTTCCATTTATCCATATCTTAGGCTCTTCTGCTTGCCGAGACATCATTCTTGAAGCAGCGGCAGAATCTTTTCGTCGAGGAATTTAAGCCGTCCACTCAACATCTCGGCGTTGGCGGGATTCGCCGGGACATTAACGGGAATGAGCTTCGCCACGGACTTCCCTTGCCGCGCAGCTTCAACCCACTCATCCATTGCACCGATATATCCGTCCAGCGCCTCGTACGGGGTCTCCAAATCGTCACCGGGCATGTACGCTGGGGGTACATCACCGACGAGCACCCATATCCATCGTGGCACATCTGGTTTCCCGGGTGAAATCTCGAAGAGAAAAATGTATATTATCCCTTCGGCACCATATCCGAAATACTCGCCTTCGATTCTCCTTACCCAGTCGTATGATTTGATATATTCACGAGCTTCCAGAAGGGCGCTGTCAAGGTCATCATCTGCACCTGGGTCGTCTGCTGGTAGAGGAAGACGGCTTACTTTACCGAGATCCGGGGTAATTTTGCTCACAGTTTCTCTCCACTACTTATCTTAGTCCGCAGCCATCGTCTCCTAGCCCAGCGCTGAAAATCGCCGGCTTCCATGTGGAGCCTTATGTGCTCTTCCCTGGTACGAGGCTTAATATTTGATACGTGATCTAGCCCACCATTGGCGACGATAAGATCTTTTCGTCGAGCCCGGCTGACATTAAACCGAAGGCAGATGTGTGACGCTGCTCAAAATTGGATTTGGCATTGATCGTCATGATTAACTCGACACTTATCCGAGGCGCTTTAACGTTCGTCGGCAACGACGCGGGCGACCCCACTACTTATTGCCGACGTCGAACCGTTGGATGGATGCGGAAGGAAGTCCCAGTTCATCAAGCACATCGAAGGCGCGCTCCGATATCACGAGGTTCAGTTTCTGATTGACGCCGAAGTCGTCGTGACCTGCTCTACCGTCCACCTTGAGCCAAACAAACGGAGGGAGCTCGACATCGGGCTGCAGCTCCAGAAAATTTTCGGATTTGGTCACTTCGGCAGGAGCGAATGTAGCGCCGGAGATGCCAATATCGAGCAATCCGCGCTTGGCTTCTTCCGTCACCAGGAAACAAGGAAAAGTGGTGACAAGCGCGTCGCCGAACCATCCCTCAACCTGATAGTGGAGCTTGCTCACGGCAGGCGGATGGACGCTGGTGTCCATAACAGTGTTCTCACCCAGCCCACCAGCCACGTCAGGCCTAACTTCATAATATCGCATTATTCACCTATCGGTGGGTCGAACAGATGCCCATATTTCTTGTCTAACTCAGTTGCGTAGTCAAGCACTTGCTGCCGGGTTGCCGTTATGTGCGTCTTATAGAATTCATCCCACTCGGCTCGAATCACTTTTAAATGCAAATTCACGTCGAATTCCTTTCGGACACCACGGAGATTTTCGAGTGAATGTATCTCTTCACTTGCAAAAAGCCCTGGGTATCTATCAAGAACGTTTTGCTCGACACTATGATGAACAACATAATCTCCCTCGTTGAGTGCGGGATTCGCTTTAAAGAACGTTTTTCGGTAGTTTTTTGATTTCGTCCATCCAACCTTTGCACCGGCATATTTAATCATGGAGGCGTCCCTAGAAAGCAGAGAAGCCAGCATTGCAGCTTCAAAAGCACTTTCGGATATCTCACCGGATCGCGTTCTACGGCGTCGAGACTGCCGAGAGACCGACCGAGCAATGGCTTGTTGGGATCGAAGGGTTTCGGCGTCGACGCCACGAACAAGTATCTCGCCGCCTTTGGCAAGTTCAGCCGATCGCTTCGAAAATACGGAAGAGCTCTCGACCCAGGGCTTGGCAATACTTTTGGCGCCCTGGAAAACCTCACCCACCAACTTTTCGCCGGGAAAGGTACCTAAGGCGTCGAGCACTGCATCGCTGTAGTTTCCATCCAGGGCGGCATTCAGGGCTTCGTCGAGCGCCAACGAAGCTCCCACGACAGGTGTGAAGTCGGCTACCGAAATACCGTCATTGCCGAGGCCCTCAGAGCCTACAAGCTTTTGCGCGGCGAACCGCCACAGACTTCCCGGTTCACTATCGCCAGCTATTAGGTTCCCTAACCGCTCTCGAGCCGTCAGGTACCGGTTGGTTGCGTACCCAGTTGGTACCGACCATCCCGACTGGACGGTGTTCTGCAAGTCGAGCACGCCCATCGGGTCGACGCCTGCTGCCCGAAGCGAGCTGTTCGCGGCATCGTTGTCTGCTTGCGACGCACTGGCCTGCAAAAGATGGCCAAGCACCGCTTCAAGCGCCTCTTGATTCGGCAGAGCGGCAAGCACATTGCGCAGCTCTGTCTGCTGAGATTTGGGCGGGTGAGCTTCGTCTTTAAATTTCCCTACAACGCCTTTTGCCACAGAATTCGGCAACGGCTGGACGGGGTTGAGGCCCAACTGCTGTTGGGCGGCAATCGAGCCAACGATCGCGGTCTGATAGTCCTCCGGCTTCGAAAGATTATTCCAAGCTGCGTCGAGGGCCGCGAATGTCTTGCGTACATAACCGCCCGGATCGCCTCGCCTCGCTTGAAATGTCAGGTCCGCCGCGGCGGCTATTGCATCATAACGCGCCCGATCCTCTTCTGGCGTCGCACTATCGGCCTTGGGCGCAGACTCTTTGACCATGGCCTGTACGGCGTCATTGGACATTGTGCGCATGCCGTGGAACTGGCGACTGACATCAAGCGCTTGATGGAGAGCCTGAAAACGCCTGAACCCTTCCGTCGCCCCATAGAGCCCCACGAACTGTTCTGGCGTGAAGGTCGGGCCCGAATAGCTGCCAGTGTCCCTGATCGCCCTAGGTGCGTTCTGTTCGGCGAGGCCAATACGGGTGCGCATCTCAACTTGCTGAGAAGCGTGAGCCGCCTGCGCCTGTTGGAGCAGCGCCGGCCGGTCGTCTTGTGGAATGTCTTCCCCAAATGCTTGTGCCACAATTTCATCCGGCGCGAGCTTGCCAACACGATTGCCTTTCGCTGCCGCCGTATCTGAACTGCCGGCAAGACGGATCCAGCTAACGTCGGAGGCATCGCTGCTGGAAGAGTCTGCCGGCGCCCCGCCCAACATCTCGGCGGCCCGCTTCGGATCCTGGGCGATCATCGCCTGAACCAGTGCCTTGGCCGTGTTGCTGCGCCAGGCCACTTCCGCCGCTTGCCTGATAACCGGGTTTCCGATCTTGGCGATCAGATCGGACCCGTTCTGCCGGATCGCCTCGAAAGCTCCGATGTCGTTCGGGTCGCCTTTTGCGATGGAGCTGGTGGACATGGTGTCGACCTTCGCCCACTCCGCCAGCTCATACTCATCGCGCTGCTCTTGCTGCCGCTGTGCCATGCGCGGCGAGCCGGCCGCGCGCATCGGCTCCTTCTGCCTGGCGAAAGCGGCGCGCTGGCTCTCCGGTATGTCAGGCAGAGCCTCATCGAACAGCGTGTCGAACAGGCCGGGCTTGACCACCTGCCCGCTGCGCGGGTCGACCTCGCCATACATCGCATCGTGCAGGCCGCTGCCGTCGGCCGGCGCATTCGCCGCCACCTCGTCTTCCGCCTGCGCGATGCGCTCGGCGAACCGGCGGCGCGCCAGCTCCGCGTCGAACGCTTCCTGCCGCTCCTTCATCTGCCGGTAGCGCTCGGCGACGGCCGAGAGCTCGTCGCCAAGATCCTGCATCGCCCTGCCGGCCGGCGACCCCTCGGGATAGGAAACGCCATTGCCGGCCTCGAGCCGGCGCTGGGCAAGCTGGAGAGGAATCGTCGCCATCAGTAGAGCCCTCCCGTGAAGGCGCCGCCCGGCGCCGGCGGGAAGGCGCCCTTGCCGAAGGTCACGGCCTTGGTCGGGTCGTAGAGACGGGAGAGCCCGGACACGAGGCTGCCGCCGGCCTTGAAGATCGACGCCGCCGCGGCCTGCCTGCCGGAGTAGCGCGCGAGCGCCGCCTGGCTGTCGAGAGTGTTGCGGCGCAGCGCCGAGCCGTACTGGATCGCCTTCAGGTCGAGCTGGCCTTGCCTGGCATTGGCCGCCAGCACCTCGGCCGGCGAGCCCGATAGGCCGACGCCGGAGGCGCCCGCCCGGGCCCGCGCCTCCGAAAGCAGCAGATCCTGCCTGTGGCGCTCCTGGCTCTGTTCGAAGGCGGCACTCTGCGCATCGGCCTGCGCCTGCTGCCCGTAGGCCTTGGCCTGGTAACCGGCCGCCTGGTTTTGCTGCCGGCCTTCGATCAATGCGCCACCCACCGAGATGGCCGTGCCGAGAAGGGCTAATGTGCACATGGTCAGCCTCGCTGGGATGCGGCAATGGGAGTTTTCCTGGCCGCCCGCGCGCCGAGCGCCGGTCGCGGGTCGAGCGCGCCGCCGGGGTTGGTGAACGACAGAAGCAGCCTGTCGGCCTGGATTGCCGGGCGGCTGAGGCGCGCCGGCGCCGCCGCGCGCGGCCCGGCCATGGCGGCGCGGCGGGCAACGGCCAGGTTCACCTTCAGGTCGGGCATGCCGGCGGCGTCGAAGAGGCCGTTGGCGGTGGCGAGCGCGCGGGCGAGCGCATCGGCCTCGAACAGTTCCTGGCGCAACAGCTCGACCAGGCGGCGCACGGCGCGCCAGCGCTCGGTCAGTACCTCCGCCTTGGCTTTCGCTTGCCCGCCCAGCGCCTCGACGGCGGCGCGCGCCTCTGCCGCGGCGGCCGCGGCACGGCATTTGTCCGCTGCCGCGATGATCTTCTCCAGCAGCGCGACGACGTCGTTGCAGTCGTCCAGCGCGATGCGCGCGGCGGAGAGATCGCCGTCGCCGAAAACGGCGCGGTCCTCGGCCTGTTCGCAGCCGCGCCGGCGGGCGATCGCATCATTGAGGTCGGCATCGAGCAAGGCGAGGACGGCAGCATATTCGGCAGCCGTCCGCGCCCTGCCGAGCTGTTCGGCATGGGGGGATGTGGTCACGGGATGGGTTCCTTGTGGTGGGCTGGAGGCGGTGGAGCGCCGATCTCCCCCCTTGTGGAGGAGATTGGCAGGGCAGAGGGACGCGCGAAGGATTGCGGCGTTGATTCAGCCTGGGTTCTTCGCCCCACCAAGTGGGGCGAGGTGGCTCGGCGAAGCCGAGACGGAGAGGGGATGGCGCCGAGCTGTGCCGGACTCTCCGGCAGAAGCGCCTGCGCCTTACGAAGGCCCCCTCTCCGACCGCTTCGCGGCCACCTCTCCCCCGCCTCGCGGGGGCGAGGAACGCCAGCTCGCCCTACGGCTCGGCGTCGAACACTGGCGTAAATGCCCTTATCGTGCAGGGCGTCGGGTTGACGTGGCGGATCCGCACCCGGCCCTGCCCTTCCCAGCTGTCGTCGATGGGCACCTCGACATTGCCGGTGAACAGGCTTGCCTTGCCGTCGGGCGCGACGAGGGAGGGCATGCGCACGCTTTCCCAGCGGCCGCGGATCAGCGACTGCACCTGAAGCCCTGTCGTGTCGGTCTCGAGCAGGGACAGGATGACACCCGCCACCTTCTTGCGCCGCCCGAGGATCGAGCCGTCCCGGCCGGCGACGTCGAGCTCCAGCGTGTCGGCCTGCGACTGGAACGCAAGCCCGGCCTGCCATCTGGCCGCGACGGCGCCGCCGGGCAGCGTCACCTGGCCGGAGGCGACCGGCAGCCCGCGATAGACCTTGCCGCCGGCCAGCACGTCGACCTTTTCGCCGTTGAGATGGGCAAGCCCGGACACGGTGTTGACGGCGGCGCCCGAATAGGTCAGGCCGCAATCGACCTGGAAGGCGTCCTCCAGCGCCCCATATTCGAACGGCGCCGTCATGATCTCGATATAGCGCCTGGTCACGCCGCCGATGGTCCGCCTGACGATCAGCCAGATGTCGTCGACGCCATCCTGGCCGGGCGTCACCACAGCGCTTTCGACGGCCGCCCAGCCGGAACCGGCGACGGTACCGCCGAGGCGGTGGCGGTGCATGCCGCGCACCTCCTGCGAGGGCTGGTGGGTGTAGCCGCCGAGCTCGCCATTATCGAGCGGAAACCAGAGCATCGGGTCGGGGTCGGTCTGGAACGCCAGCTCGACCACGCCACGCTTTGCGATATGCTCGGAGATCTGGCCGATATCGTCGGAGGTGAAGCGGCCGGTCGAAGCCTGCGTCAACTCGGCGATCGAGCGGCGCGAGCGCGTGACATAGAGGAACGACTGGCCTGCATCGACGGGGCGGATGCGGGCACAGCCCGACGTGCGCGAGCGCCGGTTCTTGAACGAGGAGGGCGTCAATGCCTCGTCGATGCCGGAGCCGGAGAGTGCGCGGATGCCGCCGAGCGTCCCGATCAGCAGCGCGCCGTCCGATTCCGCGATCCACGTGATGTCGTTCGCCTGGCCGCCGCCGGCCTGGAGGAATTCCAGCGCGTCGTCATCCTTCTCGCCCAATGCGAAATTGTTGAAATCCCCCGTTGCCGAGGCGTAGACGGAAAACTTGCGGCTGAAGGCCAGGCGCTCCTCGTAGAGCGATCCGCTTTCGACATATTTCCCCGGCACGAGCGTGCCCAGGCGCCAGCGGGATATCGGGCTGAGGTCCGGCAGGGCAAATCCATGCAGTTGGACTTTCACCGCCGTGGCGCTGGTGCGGCTGGTGATCTTGGCCCAGCGCCAGCGGCCATCGGACGCTAGCAGGCGAATGGCCCGGCCGACGTCAGAAGCCTGGAAGCCGGCGCCGCCATTGATGCCGGCGGTCGATGACGCCGTGAGGTCGAACGGGGTCTGGCTGGCCGCCGCCCGGTTGAGGTTCAGTTCGGAAAACGCGCTGTCCGAAGCGCCGTTGATCGCCTTCCACGTAAAGCGGTGATACTCGAACGCCAGCTTGTTCAGGAATTCATAGTAGCGGGTTTCGCCGCCCGACCAGCCGGTCTCGCCGGTGCGGCTGTCGAGCGTCACCCATGTCGCGCCGTCATTCGATCCTTCAAGCACCCAGATTGTCGGCGTGCGGTCGACCGTTCCGCCGGTGCGTGCGGTCAGATAGTAGTTTTCGACGATGGCCTGCGCGCCACCGGCAAGCTGGTAGGTGACCGAGCCGTTGGTGGCACCGGCGATGCCGCTGTCCGTCTCTGTCGCCTTGTCGAAAAGCTGGAAGGCGTCCCCTGCCCCGCCCATGCCTGAGACCGTGCCGGAAGGCGCGGTGTTCGACGTCATCTTCGGCGTCAGCGCCCCATAGTCCGCGGGCGTCAGCGTGGTCGGCGTATCGTTGATGTCGTCATAGGGCCCGTCGTCGATCGCGTAGTCGTCGAGCGCCCATGCCGTATGGGCGGTGCGCGTCAGCACCTTGAGCGGATAGTCCCTGTGGGAAATCCACATCTGGTCCGCGGACTGCACATAGTCGAGATCGAACAGGTCGGCTTCAAGATAGGGCGAGGCCACCTCGACCGTGCCGACACGCGCGCCATAGGCGTAGACGCGGATGTAAAGATTGCCGAACTCCAGCATGTAGGCCTGGTCGGCCGAGAAGATGAACGGGATCGCCCGCGTCGCCTTGGCGGACGTCTTGACTTCGCCGACGAAACAGGTGCCGCCGCGCTTGCGGATGCCGCCATGCGGCAGGGTGACGAAGTTTTCGCATTTCGACAGCGCCGCGCGGTAGAGATCAAGCGAGGCGCGCGCGTGCAGGCGTGGCGAGATCTCGCCGCGGGTGAAGACGTCCTGGACCGGATAGAGCGTCGCCATCAGCGCATGGCCCCCGCATAAAACCGGCTGTCGCCGCGCTGCCGCGCCCAACTCGATGTCGAAAGCCGTCCGCCGCGCTGGATGGCCTGCGCGGTGAAGGCGGCGTCCAGCGCGCGGTCGTAGGCCGAACGGGCAATGTCGATCATGCCGGCCTTGTGCGTCAGCGGATGCGCGATCTTGATGGCGAGTGCCGCCACCAGCACTTCGGTGAACGGCGCGTCCCAGTCGTTGGGGTCGGTGAGGTTCGCGACATAGCGGATGGTGAGCGGTCCCGCCCGGTCGCTGTAGACCAGCCCCGCCTCCTGCCGCCACGAGATCGCGATGCCGTCCGGCTCGCCATTGTGGGTCAGCGGCAGCGGGCGAAGGCAATCGACGGGGAGTTCATAGACCCAGTTCAGCGTGCAATCGCCGAAACCGGTATCGCTGCCGGCCAGGGATGCCGAAAGGATGGCGAACACCCAGGCGTATTTCGTCAACTCGGCCTCGCGGGTCAGGTCGAAATGCATGTTGAGCAAGCGCGCGGCCTTGATGTCCTCGTCAAGGCTGTCGATCGGCGCCTCGTCGAGGACGGCCAGCGCCATATTGGCGATGTCGGTCGGGGTTATGGCCATGGGTAAGGCCTCCGTGGGTTGTGATTGGGGGAAGTGCGTCTTTCTCCCCGTTCACGGGGAGAAATGCCCGGCAGGGCAATGAGGGGCAGCGCCGGCATCGACGGTTGGCGTCAATGTTCAAGCGCCGGCGCTCGCAGGAAGGAGGTGGGCCTGGCCCACCTCCCGGGAGACGAAACCCTATGCCTCGGTCGTCTTCAGAGCGATGAACGTCATGGTCTTGACGCTCGACGCGGTGCGGTCCCAGTTCGCCGCCAGCGCCAGCTCCGCGTCGGTGGCGAATTCGCCGGCGGTGGAGGCGTCGAGGAAGCGGGTGCCCGGCACATGCGGCACGAAATGCCGGCGGCCGACCATTTCCGTCACCCCGCCGCCATGGCCCTGGCGCGGCTTGCGGTCGAACTCGAGCGGCCCGCCTTCGGTGTTCACGGGCAGCTCGTTCCACAGGATCGCCTTGTCCTTGAACATGAACGCGGTGTAGACGCCCGCCGCCTGCGGGATGTCGTCGTCGACCACGCAGCGCAGCCCCATGTAATAGGGGATGAGCGGCCCGCCCTGCTGCGAGGACGGCACATAGTCGATGAGGTCGGCGAGCTTCAGCGCTTTCATCTGCTTGGAATGAATCCAGAGGGTGCGGAACTTGTCGGCGCGGTCGCCCATCAGGTAGGCCGCCTCGATGATGTCGGTGTCGACGATGGAGGCGCCGGTGGCGCGCACCAGGTCGCCGCCGTCATTGGCCAGATTGTCGGCGACGACGCCCTTGAGCATGCCGATGAGGGTCAGCTTGTTGGCGCGCTGCCAGTACTCGGTCTGCCGCTTGACGATCAGCTTCTGCGGATCGTCGCCCGCCAGGATGGAGGTCAGGTCGGGAACGCCCCACGCCTGGGCGCGGACATTGCGGGCGGCGACCTCGCGGCGCGAGCCGATCTTCTTCATCTCGATGGAATCGGCCGGGTCGTCATTGACCGGCTCGGACGGATCGTTGCCGAGGTCCTTCCAGCCGGGCATGTCGACGGAACGGCCGCCCATCGACAGTTTCGAGGAGATGGCCGGATCGGAAAACAGGATGCCGGCCTGGTAGATTTCGAGCGACTGGACGTGCTCCTCGAAAGCGTATTGGGCATAAACGGACGGAACGATCGCGTCCGCGATACGGGTATAGGCGTCTGCCATTTTGTCTTTCCTTTGAGAGATTGATCGGCGGCTGATGCGTCGGGATCAGAGCGGGTTGTTCGGCATCCAGAGATCCGGGTTTTCGCCCGCTTCCCTGGCCAGCCGCCGGGCGCGTTGAGGGTCGCTTTTGACAAGGGCTGAAATGGCCGAAACGTTGCGCTCGCCGGCGGCGTTGCGCCGGAAGGGGTTTTGCCCCCGCGGCGCCGCGTCGGCGTCGATCGTGTCTTCGCGGAACATCGCCTCGCCGATCGCCTGGAAGGCCCTGGCGATCTGCGGATCGGTCAGGGCGCCGTCGGGCAGAAGGATGCCCTTCTGCTTGTAGGCATCGACGAGGCCGAGCTTCTTCATCGCCCGGTTGGCCACCTCCAACTTCTGGCGAAAGCCATCGCTGTCGGTAGGCCCCCAATCCTTGACGAGGTCGTCATGGGTGGCTTCGACCGAGCGGGCGAGCGCTGCCTGCTGAGCCGCCGCCTGCTCGGCCATGTAGCCGACGAACCTGTCATGATAGGCTTGGGCGATCTTCGGCGTGGCGCCGGCTTCGACCGCCCAGGCCTTGGACGCCTGGGCGAGTTCGTCCGAATAGGCGAAGGTTTCCGGCAGGCCGTCGGGCCGCCGGTATTCGACCTTTTCGGGCGATGTCAGCGGACGCATCGCCTCGGGCAGCCGGGCATGGAATTTGTCCCAGTCTTCCTTAGGCGCGTCCCTGGCTGGAACGCGCAGGCTTTCGCCCTGCCGCCGCTCCAGCTCCGCATAGGATGTGAAAACCCGATCGAGGCTTTCAGGCTTGGTCCAGCCCTTGGCTTCAGCAAGCTTGCGGTTGCCTTCGGAAAGACCGTCAAACCAACTTTTGCCGGCAAGCCCGGCGGACCCGTTATCCGCGCCTGCCGGAGGCCGTTCCGGGTTGCCCGCCGGCTGCGACGAGGCAGCCACGGACCCGGCATCTGCCAGATCTGTCATGTGATGTTCCTTTTGAGGGTTAGGTTGGAAGTGAACTGGTGGCGCCGCCAATCGTCCTTGTGTGAGGGAGAGGAGCGGTCTACGCGGCAGGAAGGGCGGCCAGACACGGCCGGGACCGCTCAGGCTGAATCATTTTGACAGGCATCGGCGCTAGCGCCTTGTTCGAAAGAGGTGTTTCGCCTCCCGGTTCATCAACGCCCGAGAAACCATGTCTTATATCGTGACAGCCTGTGCCGCCGTTCCGCCGCAATGCGGCCGCACGGGACGATCGATAGGGATTTCAAATCTTTAAGGGAGACGTCACATGAACCTTCACAAAACAACTGCCGCCGTTTTGATGATCGCCGCGCTGGCGGGCTGCGCGCAGACGGAAGGCCAGCAGCGGGCCGGAACCGGTGCGCTGATCGGCGGCGCCGGCGGCGCCCTCGTCGGCCAGGCCATCGGCGGCAACACCAAGAGCACGGTCATCGGCGCGGCCAGCGGCGCCTTGCTCGGCGCCGTCGTCGGCTCGGCCACCACCCCGCAGCGCCGCGGCGACCAGCTCTGCCGCTACCAGGACCGCTACGGCCGCATCTACACCGCGCCTTGCGACGACCGGTACTACAACGGCAATTATTGAATCACCGGCGGCCAGACCGCCGATCTCCCCCCTCGTGGGGGAGATGTCCGGCAGGACAGAGGGGGGCGCCGTAGAGCGCCGACCTCGGTCGCCGCCGAACTTTGAACATGGCCATATGTTTGTCGTCTAGGGCCCGGCTTGAGCGACCGCTCGTGATTTGATCGCCGTGCGATGAACACGGCAAGGCCGGCGGGACAGCGCCCCCCTCTGCCCTGCCGGGCATCTCCCCCACAAGGGGGGAGATCGGCGCTTCAGCGCCTCACCTCTCCTCCTCCCGTGCCGCCTTTTCCAGCGCCACGAGCTGCGCCTCGTCCATCGTCAGGAACCCCATAATGTGCTGCACCACTTCGGCGCGCGCGTTGCTGAGCGCGCTGTGCAGCTCGAAGCCGTTGGGCGTTCTGGTCCGCGCCATCCATTCGCCGTATGACGGGCGCCTGAAATAGCCGACCGTCGCCGCGAGATCGGCCAGCACCATTTCGCCGTCCTCGCCGGAGAACACGCGCAGATACGCCTTGACCAGCGCCTCGCGTGCTTTGGCCGGGCCGCCGCTTTGCGACGCGTGGGCGAAGCGTTTGCGGCTCATGCGCGCTGTCCGGCCGGCATCGCGCCCTGGGCGCCGGCATCAGGTGCCGGCCCATCGGCGGTGCCGCCCTGCAGCATGCCTTGCAGGCCTTCAAGCAGGCCGCTGTCGCGCGCCTGCACGGCCGCCGGCACGGTATCCTTGGCCACCTTGCCGGCGGTGGCGATCGCCGCCATGCCGGCCTGCGCCTGGCTGGCCTTGGCCCTCGCGTCGCGCAGGCCCGCCACCTCATCCTTGCGGCGGAAGATGCGCTGCGGGCTGCGGCCGGCGCTCTGCACGATCTTGAGCGCCTCGTCGCTGTCGATATTGTCCATCACATCAGGGTCGAACTGCGCCATCTGCATGGCCGTGGTCACCAGCTGGATGGTGTCGCGCGCTTCCGCCGAGCGGCGCAAGACATCGAGCGGACCGGTGAAGGTCGGCCGCACCGCCTTGCCCGCCAGGCTCGCCGGCGGCAGGAACCGGCTGTCCTCGTCATAGAGACCCTTGTCCTCCAATATGCCGAGCTCGCGGTCGAGATTGGTGGCAAAGCCCGCCTGGATGATCGAGCCCGACGGTCCGAGCAGCGCGCCCTTCTCCTCCTGGCGGATCAGCGCCTCGGTGGCGGTCATCTGCGGGTTCTGCACCAGCGTCTGGAACAGGCTGACGAACATCATGTCGCGGATTTCCTCAGCCCGGCTCGCCGCATAGTCGAAGGCGTAGCTCGGGTTCTGCCCGGTGGTGATCGGCGCGATCAGCGGCCTGCCATTGTCGTCGATGAGGCCCGGATAATTCTCGCCCGGATCGAGCACCGGCACGTAGTCGAGCCTGGCCTTCGATGCCGTCGGCGGATCGGTGATCTGCTGGAGCGCGCGCAGGCCCGAGCGGCGGACCGCGTTTTCCTCGCGCACGGTCGTCAAGGCTTCGATGGTCGGCGAGATGCCATAGGCGTCGCCCTCGTAACGGCGCCAGTTGAAGGCCGATACCGGGAAGGTGCGAAACCCGCTCTCGCGCACGATCTCCTCCTCGTCCTCGATGACATGGTAGGAGGCAAAGGCGGCGTCGAGATAGCGATAGCTTCCGCCCGAGCGGTACATGCGGCGCTCGTCACGCGGCTGGATGCACTGGATGAGCGCGATCTTCTCCTCGCATTTGGCGGGATCGTCGACCAGCGTCCTGATGCGCGCCGGCAGTTTTTCGTAGCCGAGCAGCTGCGCCGCCTGGCGCGCGGTGCGTTCGTAGCGGCGGTGGAAGATGTCGACCTGGCCCCAGCGGTTGCGCGAGAGATAGCCTTCCACCACCGGGATCGAGGCGTAGCGGATCAGCGTCGAACCGAACCCTTCCTCGGCATAGAGATAGGCCGGACCGTAGCGCACGACATTGCGCAGGCAGGCTTGCGTCGCCGGCACGAAATTGGAATTGGCGGAGTAGCGCAGCGAAAACAGGAAGTCGCGCAGGTTTTCCGCCCATTCCTTTTCCTCGTCGGTCTCCTCGTCGTCCATCTCGGCGGTGGTCAGCCCGTGCCATTTCTCCGACTGCGGGATGATCAGGCTTTCCAAGCCGGCGGCCAGCCGGTTGGCGGCCGAGTTGATGGTGTTGGCATAGACGCGGGCGCCGCGCCGCTCCTGCCGCTCGGCCTGGCTGTCGCCGCGGCGGGCGCCGCGCCCGGAGGGGATATCGGGCGCATCGGGATCGCAGAACTCCGCCACCGCCTCCCATACGGGCTCGTAGGCGGCGCGCTCGCTCTCGAGTTCGGACTGGCGGGAAAGAATATCGCGGGCACGGGAATCGCTGGTCATGGGGGCCTCGTTAAAACTGGGGGATCTCCCCCCTTGAGGGGGAGATGGCCGCAAAGCGGCCAGAGGGGGTCGGATCGACCGGGTTCGGCCTTCTGCAACAGAAGGAGGTTAGCGCTTCATGCGAGGCGACCCCCTCTGTCGCCTCCGGCGACATCTCCCCCTCAAGGGGGGAGATCGGCAGCTTCAGCCGACGATGTCATTCTTTTGCACGGTTCTTGGTCTAGGAACGTCTCGCGGCGGGGTTTTGCAGGAGGTCGATGTGACGACGACAAGCCTTGCCGCCCTGAAGAACCAGAGCAAACGTACCGTTAAACGGCTCATCGGCTATGATTCCCGCAACTGGCTGCGCATCCGCCAGATCGAGGCCTTCACCACCTTCCTGACGGCCGCCAACCGCAAATCGCGCGACGTGATCGAGATCTCGCCCGGCTGGAATCGCTACTGGAAGGCGATGTGCCCCAACTATCGCTCGGTCGACTTCCCCGATTTCGACATCTGCAAGGATCGCACCGACGAACAATATTCCATCGTCATCGCCGACCAGGTGCTGGAACATGTGCAGCGGCCGCAGGCGGCGGCGCGGAACATCCACGCCATGACCCGCGAGGGCGGCTGGGCGATGGTGGCGACGCCCTTCCTGTTTCGCGTCCACGCCAGGCCGCACGACTACAACAGGTGGACGCCGGCCGGCCTGAAGCAGTTGATGGTCGATGGCGGCTTCGCCGAGGACAACGTCCAGGCGTTCGGCTGGGGCAACAAGGCCTGCGCCCGCGCCCACATAGGCGGCCCGGTCCGCGCCTACGGCCTGTGGCGGGACCTCAGCAACGACGAGGAATACCCGATGATGGTCTGGGCATTCGCGAAGAAGGGGTGAGCGGTGGAAGCTGCCAATCTCCCCCCTCGTGGGGGAGATTGGCAGCGTTCACCCGCCACGCCGCTTCACCAACCTTGCATGCCGCCTCCAGTACCACCAGTCCAGCACGCGCCGGCGAAAACTGCGCTTCATCGCGGTCATGGTCACATCCCCAAAAGCACGCGGCGCTGGCCGGCGAGGCTGCCGGGCGCCAGATCGGTCTTGATGGTGCTGGCCGTGCCCTGGCGTTGTTCGAGCTCAGCCCGAAGTGCTGCTTCGCGCGCCTGCACGTCCTTGTCCTGCGCCGTCGGCACTGCCGGCAGCGGCTTCAGTTCCGGTGGTTTTTGAAACAGACACATGGTTCCAGCCTTCTCTTGTCCAGTCGTAGAGGAAAAAATCTTCGCCGTTCCGGCCATATCCGGGCAGCAGGCAGCGCTGCGTGGCGCCCAGCCGCGCAAGCCAGCGCAGCGCCAGTTCATTGCCGGCCAGCGCCCGCGCCTCGACCCGCCAGGCGCCGCGGGCGGAAATCTGCGGCCCGAGCACAGTGTGAAAAAATCCGGTGATGCCGGGCACGCAACGCTTCATGCGGCGCGTGCCCCAGCTCCAGGCGATCCAAAGCCCGCTCCGCTGCTCGGCCGCACCGAAGCCCGCCTCCGGATTGCCGCCGAGCTCGGCCACATAGGCAAACCCTTGCAGCGCGGTGAGCGCCAGCAGCGCCGGCGACCAGTAGTCGAGCTGGCAATCGATCTCGGCGCGATCCTCGGGCCGCAAATTGGCGGCGATATAGGAGAGATCGCGCAGGGTCGCGGGGATGATGCGGAGGGTCATGCGGATGCCAGAGCCCGGGGGATAAGGTTCATCTGTGTGAGTGCAGCGTGAAAAATTCACGCCTTGACCGGTCTCCTCTCCGGTGACCTACTTCGACCATCGAATGCGGGAGCAAAGACATCGGTCATCCAATTGAAGGGAGACGGGCGAATGGACATTCGATCGACGCTGACGCAGCTATGCGAGGCCTTCAACGCGCACGATCTCGATCGGATCATGGCGTTCTTTTCCGACGACTGCATTCTGGAGATGCCGAGGGGAGGCAAGCCCTGGGGTTCTCGTTTCGAGGGCAAGGCAAACGTACGGAAAGCACTGGCGACACGCTTTGAAGGCTTGCCCGATGTCCACTACGGCAACGCCGAACATTTTGTGGATTCGACCGCCGATACCGGCATCTCGAAATGGACGCTCACCGGCACCACACGCGAGGGGGAGAAAAAGGAGGTCCGAGGTTGCGACTTCTACACGTTTCGCGACGGCAAGGTGATCCGCAAGGACTCATATTGGAAAATCCTGGAGTAGGCGCAGGGACATCGCAGCGAGGGTCATGGGCCGGCGCCGGAGCGCCCGTTTCCTCCAGCGGGAATTGCGCTGCCGCGACGCTCCGAAGAGCCCTCCGCCCTCACCTGAACGCCCCCAGCGGATCGCTCTGCCCCTTCGCCCGCCTCGCCGCCCTGAACTCCGCCGGATCCACCATCGCCTCGCGCAGCATCATCACGCCGTAGCGCGTCGCCGCCATCAAATCGTCGCGCAGTTTCACCACCTGGCCGTCCTTGCGATGGTAGAGCCGGAACTCCTCGAACCAGGGGACAAGCGTCGAAAACACCTTGAAGCGGCCGGATTGCATGCGGTCGAGCATCTCCATCAGCCCGGCCTCGACCGAGACAGAGCCGTCGAGGAATTGCGCGTGGCGGGTCAGCATGTTGAGCCCATGCGCGGCATATTGCTTGGCGAGCGCGGTGCCCGCCCCTTCCAGCGTTTCGCGGCGGCCGTCGCGCGGCCACGCCCAGGGCAGCCATTCGCCCCAGGGTTTCAGGGTCAGCGCCTGCATGGCGGGCGTCTGCTGCGAGGCCCGCACTGCCTTGGCGACATAGACGACGTCGGCCTCTGTATCCCAGGCGAGCTCGACCGCGGCGGAAGGGTGGTCCCAGCCGAAATCGAGCGCCCCGATGCGCGGCCAGTAGCGCGGCAGCCGGAACGGCGCGCAGGCAATCAGCTCCTCCGCCACCGGAAAGATGCGGCCGGACCCTAGCACCGGAATGCCCCGGGCGCGAGCCTCGCGCTCATGCGCGGGATAGGCGGCAACGATCGCCGCGCGCTCCTCGGGCGAATAATGCTCGGCGTCGTCTATGGTCATGAAGGTGACGTGACGGGACATGGGGGATCCTGAATCACTTTCGAGATAATCGATGTAGCGTCTTGTGAAGGCTACGTTTTTCGGACCAACGTCGCGCCGCCCCTCACCTGCCTGCCGGCATCCTCTCCCCGTATAGTGACGGGGAGAGGGGTGCTGTTGTCGACGGTTTCGCCAATCGCGAACGTTCAAGAATCGGCGCCGAGATTGCGGCCAGCTCCCTTCTCCCCGTCATTACGGGGAGAAGGTGGCGGCAGCCGGATGAGGGGCAGCGCCGACGAAGGCGAGCAAGCGCCAAGTGCGATGCCGCTCGTCCCCAATCAGTTTCTTCTCCATCACCCCTTCCCCATCCCCTCCACCTCCGCCGCCGACAAAAACAGCAGCACCACATCGGACATGCCGAGCAGCGGCGTGAAGGTGACGATGGTGATGCCGCCGGTGGCGTTGGTGCGGGTCAGGCCCTCGGAATAGATGTCGAGCGGCGGTTCCTCGTCGAACCAGACGCCGTGCAGCGTTTCGCCCTGCCATTTCTCGCGGCCTTTCTCGAAACTCTTGAACGACAGCACGCTCTCGCCGGCCTGAACATCGCCGCCGCCGCCATGGCGCACCACGACGCTGTCGAGCGCGCCCGGCGCGCCGCGGCCCATCATGGTGTCGACGATGGCATCGGCCGGGATCATGCCGGTGCCCCATTGCGCCTGCTGCTGCGGCGGGCCGACCAGCACGCGCTGCGGATTGTCGCGCGTGCCCTCGCCGGTGACGCCGGCGGCCCACAGCCGCACCGGCGCATCGAAAATCTTGCCTTGCCACCACCCGGGATAGCGGCCCGTCAGGTGCATGGCCCATTCGGCGCCGCCAGCGCGGGTCTTGCCGAGCTGGTTGCCGGCCATGAACAGCCGCTCGCGGTTGGCGGCGCCTGCCGCGTGAAACGCCGCCTGCCTGGCATAGGGCCGGTAGGCGGCAAGCTGGTTGGTACGGCGCCTGCGGTCAAGCTCCGCCAGCAGCGCCAGATATTCCGCCCTCGCCGCCATCGGCGATGTCTTCGAGGAACGGTTTGACCGCGGCTTCGAGCGCGCGGATGCGGCTGCGGATCTCTTCATCGCTCAAGGCATCCAGATGGTTGACGGCGACATCGAAATCCTTGGGCAGCACCGAAAGCACGATCTTCAAATACTGGTCAGGCTTGTCGGCCCGCACTTCGGCGATGACGCCGGGGCCATGAGCGCGGAAATCGGCGCGCACGGCGGCGAGAAAGTCGTCGCCCAGCGTTTTCTTCGGGCGTTTGCGGCGGGTCTCCGGCGCGGCCTCCGGGCTTGCGCTCCGGCCGGCGGCCGGCTTGCGCCCCTTGCCGCGCGCCGGCACTGCGGCGGTCTCGTCAGCCATGGCCCGTCACCGCCTCGGCATCGCCGGCCTTGGCCTTCGACGGCACGGACTTGACCGACCGGACCCGCTTCTTCTTCGAGCGGGTGGATTTCCTCCTGACGTTCCTGGCGCCCTTCGGCCGCCGGGCAGGTTTTGCGACGCCCGGCAGATCCTTCAGGCCCGCCATGGCGAGGCCGATGGCGCCGCTATGAATTGTCGCCTGCGGGAAAGCGAAGCCGCCGGCCGCGTCCCGCACCATGCCGATCAGCACGCCGGTTGCGACCTGCTCGATCCGGCCGAGCCGCGTCTGCGGCGCCGCACCCTCGAATTCGCCAATGGCGCTGACGACCTCAAGGCCGTCATCCCCGGTGATGATGGTGGCATAGCGTGGCATGGGATTTCTCGCGGATAATCGTCAGGTTCGAAACGTCGCATTCCTTCGCGCCCCCTCTGTCCTGCCGGACATCTCCCCCACGAGGGGGAAGATCGCAGCTTCGGCGCCTCGCTTTTTTCTACAACGTTGGCGATTGGCGAAAGCCGGGACAACAGCCGATCTCCCCACCCGTGGGGGAGATGGCCGGCAGGCCAGAGGGGGGCGCCGTAGAGCGCCATCATTCGAGGAGAAAAGCAAAACCAAAAACACAAAACCCGCCTCGGCGGCGGGTCATCGGCGCAACTCAGCACCATAGATAAAAACATAGCATAGTTGCCTTCACCCCGTCAACAGCTTTTAGGAAAAAATTCCTTATCGGCTTTAGGCATCCCCGCGCAGCGAATGCACGCCTTCACGGCATGGGCGAACAGGATCAGCCCAACTAATGAACCGGGGCTTCGTCACAATCTCGCTGTGAAGGTCGCCAAGCGCGTTGAATGAAGATCCGCTCGAATATCGCGCCAATACCCAGCACGACCGGCGCTCTTGTTTCGGCGGCGCCAGAATCAAAAACCCGCCTCGGGGGCGGGTCATCGGCGCAACTCAGCACCATAGATAAAAACATAGCATAGTTGCCTTCACCCCGTCAACAGCTTTTAAGAAAAAAATCCTATCTCGCCCATCCCAGCCTGGTTCTCCCCGGGCCTGCCGGCTTTATCAGTTGGGTGCTGGAGCATTGACCGCGAATTGCGCGGCGAACGCCCTGCCATAGGCGGGCCGGGCTTCGCCGCGGGCCACATAGGCAGCCAGGTTTTGATATTCGTCCAGAATGCCCGACATTCTGAGCCGCAGCAGCACAGATACCATCAACAGATCTCCCGCGCTGAACGCACCGTCGAGCCAGTCGGCGCCGCCCAGATGGGCCGAGAGCCTGTCCAGCCGGGCGCGAACGCGGTCCTTCACCAATGGCAGGCGCTCCTCGCTCCAGGGCTTGTCGGCCTCGAATATTTTTGCCGTCGTCAGTTCGAGGATCGGCAGCTCGATGGTGTTGAGCGCGGCAAACATCCAGGTGATGGCGCGGGCGCGGGCATCGCGATCCTCCGGCAGCAGCCCCGGATACCGCTCGGCAAGGTGGAAGACGATCGAGCCGGTCTCGAACAGGCAGAGCGAACCGTCCTCGTAGGTGGGGATCTGGCCGAAGGGCTGAATGGCCAGATGGTCGGGCGCCTTCATCTCGGCATGGGAAACAAGACGAACCTCATAGGGCTGGCCCACTTCCTCGAGCGCCCAGCGAACGCGCGTGTCGCGCGCCAGTCCCTTGCCGCCGTCGGGCGACCGTTTGAATGCCGTAATGGTGATTGTCATTGCATCCGCTTCCTTGCCTGTTTCCTGGGCTTCCTGGCGATGACGAACAAGCCTGCGCGGCAGCCCGACATCGGTCTTGAACTATTTTCCTTGCCGGGCGCGGATCGCGAATGGATGTCCGCGCGTTCTGAACGCCTATGCACGCCGCCTCAAAGTGACCTCGGTTTTGGGCGACATGCGTAGGCCGATACCTGCAAGTGCGTCGCACGGGCCCTGTTCAGCGTGACGCGCCTCACCGATGGGAGCAACCGCCATGAACGTCGCCAACCTGCAACTCGAGGGCCTGCTGATGGCCGTCGCATCGATCAACCACGTCCTGGTCAGGAAGGGCGTGCTGACATCAGAGGAGATCGACATCGCCCTGCGCAAGGCCGAAGCCGGCGAAACCAGCGAGGAGCGGTCCGAGGGCATGTCGGCGTCGAGCCGCGACGCCGTCAATTTCCCGATCCGGCTGCTGGAGCTCGCCAACCAGTGCCAGCCCGAAGCTGACATGCCGTCCTTTTCGAAACTGGCGCGCATGGTCGGCCAGATGAAGGAACCCTACAACGACCAGATGTAGCTACGCCCTGCCCGGCCATCCCGGATTGAACGAAAGCACGCGGCCCGGCCCGTGCACGGCGGCGAACAGCAGCCCGGCCAGGAAGGAAAAATGGTCGACGAAGAAGCCGAATTCCGCCTGGTTGCCGGCCCAGTGGCTCGGTCCGTGGAAGGCGAAGCCGAGGAACAGCACGTAGACCGCCGCGACCAGCGCGGCCGGCGTGAAGAAGGCGCCGGTGAGGAAAGCGATCACCAGCAGCACCTCCAGTATCGCCGCGCACCAGGCCAGGAACAGCGGAAACGGAAAGCCGGCGGCGGCGATATAGCCGGCGGTGGCGCCCATGCCCATGAACTTGAACGTCACCGCTATCAGGAAGACGGCCGCGAAGATCAGGCGGGCGATGAGCAAGGCGGCGGTCTGCCACGGCGATTGGACGGTTGGCGACGGCATGGTTGTTCTCCCGTTTCGTTTGCTTGTCTTACCCAATTCCGGATGGAAACCGAACTTTCCTGGAATTGCTCCTAGGACGCGCCACGCGCCGCGCATCCGACATGTCTGCCGAAGTTTTTTCCGGATGTCGCGATCGGCGCCGCTCGATCGGGCCCGCTGTCGCAAAACCGGATTCCGGTTTGCCGGCTCCTGGATAGAGGGGGCCGCATCGTCCCTGATGTATCTCGCCGCCATGCGCCTGGAGCCGGCCTGAGGCGGCGGAGCCGATATTCCGGTCGGTGTTCGCCAAAGCCTGCAAAAGCCGCTATGGAACCAGCGGCGTCAAATGCTGTTATGTATGACCGCAGGGTCGCGCCGCGACGGCGGCGCGCCGGGGGTGGAAAGTGAGGCTCGGCATGGCGGACGACAAATCGAAGATCAAGCAGGATCGCAAGCTGGTTTCGAGCGAGGAAACCTATGAGGTTGCCGCTTTCGCCCGCAAATACGGCATCCCGCAGAGCGAGGCCCAGACCATCATCAAGCGCTACGGGCCCTCGAGGAAGAAGCTCGACAACCACATGGCCGCGCGCGGATAGCTCGGCGCGACCGGCTTTGGAAGCGTTGCCCGGGGCAGGACCCGGGCGCATTGCGGCACCGAATGGTTGGAGGCCACGGCCATGCCCGACACCGCGCGCAGAACCGGCAGTTGCCTTTGCGGCGGCGTGCAGTTCACCGTCAGCGGTCCGCCCCTGCGGGTGGGTCTCTGCCATTGCAAGGATTGCCGCAAGACCAGCGGCTCCGCCTTTGCCGCCTTCGCCATCTGGCCGCGCCAGGCGTTCGAGACATCGGGCATTCTCGGCACCTATGCCGGCCGCGGCTTCTGCCCGACCTGCGGCAGCCGTGTCGCCTCGCTCAGCGACGACGAAGCCGAGGTGATGATCGGCAGCCTGGACGTGGCGCCGACCGATCTCATGCCGGAGTACGAATTGTGGATCGGCCGGCGCGAATCCTGGCTGCATGCCTTGCCCGATACGCGGCAGTTCGAGCACGACCGGCCCGCCGCGCAGGCTCCCGGCCCGCCGCCGCCGAGGCCGCTGTCGGACGCAGCTCCCGGCGGCTGAAAATTAGTCGAAAAGTTTAGCGGCTGCGACGGAACCCCGGAACGGCGGCCGGCGTTATCGGGCGCCTCAGTTTCAATGGAGATCGCCGTGAACGACAAGTTCTTTCCCCGTCCGGTCAGGCTGAAGGTCGGACCGGCCCGGGAGCGCGTGGTGCGCAGCGCCTGGGAAGGCCTGGAATGCCTACGCGACTGGCCCGGCAAGCACGGCCGGCGCTACCGCGCCGCATGGCGCAGCTGCCGCGATGCCCTCGATGGCTGGACCCCAGCCGAGAAGGCGATGCGGGCCATGATCGATGCCGGGCGCGAGGCGGAATTCCTGCCCGGCAACGGCAAACCCTGAAAGCCTGCCGCCTCAAGGGGCGGTCCGGAACCCGATAGCTGCATCGCGGCAAGCCGCCGGCTACTGTTTCGGCGGCTGCGGCGGCACTTCACCCGGTTTGATCACCGGCGTCTTGCCTTCGTTGGGCGCGGGCGCGGCCATGCCCTGGTCACCTGTGGGCGGCGGCTTCAGCACGCCGCCGCAATCGTTCAGCGTCTCGGTCAGCGTGTTGTCGGTCGGCTGCTGGTTGCCGTCGGGCTTGGCCCGGCATTTTTCGCTGGGCGCCTGCTTGTCGGGGTTCTGCTGCTCGGCCTGCGCCAGCGCCGCGGCGGGCGCGGCGAGCATCAGGCTGACGGACATGATGGCGAGAAATCTCATCTCGGCCTCCTTTCCAGGTTGGGCCGCCCTCACCGGCCGCCCAATAGTCGATGGCGTGCCTTCGACAGGCTTGCCTCAATAGCCGCCGACGATCGGCAGGATTTCGCCGGTGATGTAGCTGGAGCATTGCGGCGAGGCCAGGAACACATAGGCGGGCGCGATTTCCTCCGGCTGGGCGGGCCGCTTCATCGGCGTCTTGGCGCCGAACTGCGACACGTCCTGCGCCTCCTTCTCCGACGGATTGAGCGGCGTCCACACCGGTCCCGGCGCCACCGCGTTGACGCGGATGCCCTTGCCGACGAGGTTGCCCGACAGCGCCCGGGTGAAGGCATGGATGCCGCCCTTGGTCATGGAGTAGTCGACCAGGTCCTTCGATCCCTCGATGCCGGTGACCGAACCGGTGTTGATGATGGCCGAACCCGGCTTCATATGCGCCACCGCCTCCTGCGCCATATGGAAGTAGCCGTAGAGGTTGGTCTTCAGCGTGGTGTCGAAATGCTCCTCGGTCAGGTCGGCGAAATCGGTGGAATGGATCTGGAAGGCGGCATTGTTGACCAGCACGTCGAGCTGCCCCAGTTCCTTGACGACCCTTGCCACGGCCTTGGCGCAGAAAGCGCGATTGCCGACATCGCCGCGCAAGGCGAGGCAGCGGCGGCCCTCCGCTTCGACCGCTTGCTTGGTCGCCTCCGCGTCACGGTCCTCGCTGAGATAGACGATGGCGATATCGGCACCCTCGCGCGCGAACAGCACGGCCACCGCACGGCCGATCCCAGAATCGCCGCCGGTGATCAACGCCGCCTTGCCTTCCAGCTTTCCCGAACCGCGCCAGAACGGCGCGTCATAGAGCGGCGCCGGCTCGATGGCCCATTCCTCGCCGGGTTTGGGATGATGCTGGGCGGGAAAAGGCGGGGCGGGATATTTTCGCGCGCCGGCCTGCATGGCCCCGTCGCCCTTGGGTTTGGCCTTGGCGCGGTCCTTGGCGTCGACCTTGCGCTGGATGCTGCGCTGCTTGCTGGTTGCTTTCGAACTGTCGCTCTGGGTGCTGGTCGGCATGGTCGTCTCCTCTGTGTTTGGACCGGAGACATCCCGAACCTCCTCGCGCAACGCGCGGAACTGTTCGCGATGTCTTCGGTCCAAAGCCCTGCTCGCAAGGACAACGCATATCGGCGGAAAAAGTTGGCGGCTTTCGCAGGCACGCATTGCAACCCTCGCATCCTGCCGCCGTTTCGCCTGCCGGAGGCAATCATGTTCGAAGGTTTTCAGACCCTCAAGGTCGACTGCGGGGATGCCCGCATCTTCGCCCGGCGCGCCGGCGACGGGCCCGCCGTTCTTTTGCTGCACGGCTTTCCGCAGACGCATCTGATGTGGCGCGACGTGGCGCCACGCCTGGCGGACCGGTTCACCGTCATATGCGCCGACCTGCGCGGCTATGGCGCCAGCTCATGCCCGGCGTCGAGCGCCGATCACGCTCCTTACGCCAAGCGCGCCATGGCCCGCGACATGGTGGCGCTGATGGCCGAGCTCGGCTTTTCCAGCTTCATGGTCGCCGGCCATGATCGCGGCGGGCGTGTCGCCTACCGCCTCGCGCTCGACCATCCCGACCGCGTCGAAAGGCTTGCCGTGCTCGACATCGTGCCCACCGCCGACGCCTGGGACCGGGCCGACGCCAGGCTGGCGCTCGGCTATTGGCCGTGGTCGTTGCTGGCCCAACCCGAGCCATTGCCGGAAAAGCTCCTGGCGGGCGCGGCCGACGCGATCGTCGATGACGCCCTGGGCGGCTGGGGCTCGTCGCCAGAGACATTTTCCGCCGGCGTGCGCCAGGCCTATGTCGAGGCCCTGCGCGATCCCGCCCATGCCCATGCGATCTGCGAGGAGTACCGGGCGGCCGCGAGGCTCGACCGCGAGCACGACCATGCCGATCGCGCCGCCGGCCGGCGCATAGCCTGCGCGGTGCTGGCGCTGTGGAGCGGGCAAGGCGCGCTCGCTGAATGGTATGCCGGCGAAGGCGGACCACTGGCCTTGTGGCGCGGCTGGGCCGGCGATCTGCGCGGCCATGCGGTCCAGGGCGGGCATTTCTTTCCCGAAGAAGCACCCGCGCAAACGGCCGCCGAATTGAGCGCTTTCTTCGCCGGCCCCGAAACCGCCGCCCGAGAGGGCAATGTCAGGAAAAGTGCCTAGCGGTTTCCCACCTAGCGCTTTCCCTGGGGAATCGCGTCGAACTAACGCCTGGAGCGGCTCAGCGGGAACCTTCTCAGCCGGCCGCGACCAAGGGAATTGGAACCACATCCTTGGCTGCGCAGTTGCAGGGGCATCGGATGAACCCGGGAGCAGAGCCATGCCACGTGGAGAAAAATCGAAATACACCGACAAGCAGGAGCGCAAGGCAGACCACATCGCCGAGGGCTACGAGCATCGCGGCGTGTCCGAGAAGGAAGCCGAGCGCCGCGCCTGGGCCACCGTCAACAAGGATGATGGCGGCGGCAAGAAGGAGGGCGGCTCCGGCCGCGGCAAGCACACCGGCCATCCCGCCGCGCACAAGGGCGGCGAAAAGGGCGGCAAGGCTTCCGCCTCGCGTTCGGCAGGGAGCCGGTCGGCATCGGCCAGGAAGGCAGCCGCGACCCGCAAGCGCAACGAAGCGCACGCCCATTGATGCGCGGGCGACCGGGTCACGAAATTCCTATGCGCCTTGCCTGCCCTCGCCCGGGCCGCTCTTGATCAGATCGTCGCCCGGCGGATCATCGAAGTTGGGCTCGGCCGGATTGTCGGACGGCGGCCTTTGCGGACAGTCCTCGTAGCCGTGGTCGCGGCCGCCGCAGAACGAACAGCACATGGCTTCGCGCTCCCTGTTCCCGGGCGGCCATCGCGGGGTTTGGTAAGGCTTCCTGCCGAGCATGCCCAGCAATGCGCGAGGCGCGATTTGGTTGCGCGCCCGCGCCGTCCCTCGCAAGAGAAGACGCCGGCTGTTGCGCAACCGCCAGACAAAGTGCGAATCTCCCCGGCATGCCGCAACCAAGCTTGATCGCCCGGCGTTGCGGATCATGCCTTGGAAAGACCGCCATGTCCGTTCGAATTCTGTTGCCGACCGTGGCTGCCATGCTTGCCGCCACCGGCCTGGCCGAAGCCCGGCCCGACAGCCGCGCCATGAGCTGCGCGCAGATCCGCGCCATGATCCAGAGCCACCGCGCCGTCGTGCTGACCACCGGCCCCAATACCTATGACCGCTATGTCAGGCAGTTCGGCAATGAATGCGATTGGCCCGAAGTGCCGATGTCGGCCTATATCCCGGCCCGCGACGGGCACTGTCCGGTCTACCGCTGCGAGGAGCCGGTCAACAATTTCCCGAATTGACGGGTCGGTTGGCGCGGGCAATTGTTGTTTCGGGGATTGCCGCACCCTGCCTGAAACCAATCCGAGGGGGCCGCGTTGACGCGTGGGGTGGCCGCCACAGGAGATGCCCATGACCGTCAACTGCCGCGTATCCATCGACAACCGGCCTCAATCGATCGAGGCCGTTTTCCAGGCCGTGCCCCGGATCGGCGAGAGCGTTTCGCTGTCCGTCGACGGAAACGCCCAGGACCTGCGCGTTTCGCGCGTCGTGCATGTGCCCGACGGTTCGCTCGAAGGGGCTGCGATCATCGTCGAGGTGACGGGCAACATCCTGTAGTCGCCTGAATCCGCAAATGCGGCGCGCCTTGGCCACGGCGGCGGCTTTCAGATGCCTAAGCCGATCGTCTGGCCGGCGTCTTCCATAGGGTGCTGCGGCACGATGATCGACGCCAGCGGCGCGTTCAGCGTCCATCTGAAATAGCCGGGCGAGCGCTCGATCACGGCGGACCCGCCGAGCGACTGCGGCGCCACCCTTTGCAGGACAACGGTGCCGAACCCCTTGCGCGTGGTGTCGTCGCGCTCGTCGCCGCCGCTATAGGGGGGCGACCGCTCCTCCCAGACAAGTTGGAATTCGCGTTCGGCCAGAGCGTCGTCGCTCATGCTCCAGGTCACCTCGACCCGGCCGGAATCGCTGGCGAGCGCTCCATACTTGGACGAATTGGTGCCGAGCTCGTGGAAAGCCATGCCGAGATTCTGCACCGCATTCGACTGCAAGGTCAGCAGCGGTCCCGAAAGCAGTATCTGCTCCTCGCGGCCGAACGGTTTGAGATGTTCCTGGACCAGGTCGAACAGGCTGGCTCCCGCCCAGTTCGAGGTGACCAGCAGATCGTGCGAGCGTGACAGCGCCATGATGCGGGCGCGGATCATCTCCTCGAACTCGCGCGGGTCCTGCGAGCGCTTGCTGGTTTCCCTGACCATCGACAGGATCACCGCAAACTGGTTCTTGACGCGATGGTTGACCTCGCGCATCAGCATCTTGATCCGGCGCTCGTTCTCCCTGCTGGCGCTGATGTCGCGGGCGATCTTCGAGGCGCCGACGATCTCGCCGCTGGCGTTCCTGATCGGCGACACCGTCAGCGAAACGGCAATGAAGGTGCCGTCCTTGCGCTTTCGCGTCGTCTCGTAGCTCGCGAGGCGTTCGCCGCGGCGGACCTTGGCGATGATCTCGGTTTCCTCGTTCTTGAGGTGGTCGGGGATGAGCATCAGGATCGACTGCCCCAACGCTTCCTCCGCGCTGTAGCCGAACATGCGTTCGGCCGCCTGGTTCCAGCTTTTGATGATGCTGTTCAGGTCCTTGCTGATGATGGCGTCGAAGGAGGAATCGACGATCGCCGCCAGCTGCGCATCGGCCGTTGCGTCCTGTTTTTCACCGCTTGCTATGTCAGCCATTGCCCCGCCAGGTGTCAGCCTATAGCCACTAGATAACGCGTGCGCCGGACAAGGCAATCACCTTGAAGCGGCCTGCTGCTTCAACTTCATCGAAATCGCCTCGCCGGCTGGAGTGATCGAGGGGAAGGTCGTTCCGCAGATCAGGGCGGCCGGCATCGGAGACGCCAGCGACCATACAAAATGGTTTTCGAGCACCAGGACAGAGCGGACATTCAAGTCCATGGGCACCGGAAGCGCGGAACCCGTCCTTGCGGGCCGGCATCACCTGAATGTCACCGCGCCTCAGTCAGAATGGCCGTCGCCCACATTGCCGTTGCCGCCCGGGGTGGACAGCAGTCCGAAGTCCTGGGACTTGACGCCCTGCTCCGCCGCCAGGAATCCGTCCGAGGCGAGGCCACGCCGCAAGAGCTCCCTGACCGCGGCCGAGCGGCTCGGCATGCGCTTGTCGAAGCGCCAGTTCTCCAATGCCGCCAGTTCATCGGCGGTCAGCATGACCTGCAAGCGTTCAGGACGTTCCAGTTCAGTCACGGCACTTCCTCGCAAAACCCAATACGCGAATGAGTATCTGTCTCATTCCACTAATAATTAGGATAGCAATCCTAACACGTCAAGGTCGGCAAACACGCGACCTCCCCATCCTGCTCATGATGACTATAAAGCGTCGGGTGCGCCTTTGCGTAACCATGCTAACTAACTGATATATATCGAGTATTTTCAGATTTCCGCTTGCCACACACCGATGCGAGGCGCATGCTACAAAGGCAAAACCAGTCCAGGAGGTTTCCATGCGGTATGACTACTCGACGCGGTTGCGCGATGACGTTCAATCCGCGGTCACCACGGCTTTCAGGACGTACGGCATCGTCAACATCACCGCGGTGGCCGAACGGATCAGGCTCAGGAACCTCGACGAAAACGTTGCTCTCGAGGACGTCGAGCACCTGGTCCTGGCGGCCGCCCAACTGCTTGGCGCCGCCATCGAATTCGAGGGCCTGACCATGATCGACCGCTTGCCGGACGCTCATGTCAACGGCCGCCCCGGCGGACCGGCCCCTGCCCTGAAGCGCCTCGTCTGAACAGATTTGAGGCGACGCGCTAAGTCATTTCGGGCGACCTGCATCAGGGCTCCGGTGGCCGGGCGAGCCCGCTGGACGCGGCCTACCTGTGGAAATTGAGCGCGCGCGCTATATGGTGTTGAATTCCCCTCCGGAGAACACGCCATGACGCTCGACACACGCAAGCTCGGCAGCCAGGGGCTGCGGGTTTCTGCCATCGGCCTCGGCTGCATGGGCATGAGCCAGTCCTACGGCCCGGCCGACGAAGCCGAATCCATCGCCACGCTGCACCGCGCCATCGAACTCGGCTGCACCTTCCTCGACACCGCCGAGGTGTATGGCCCTTACGCCAATGAGGCGCTGCTCGGCCGCGCCTTGAAGGGCAAGCGCGACCAGGTGACCATCGCCACCAAATTCGGCTTTCGCATCGAAAATGGCCGGCAGGTCGGCACCGAATGCGACAGCAGGCCGCAAACCATCAGGGCGGCGGTTGAAGGGTCGTTGAAGCGGCTCGCCACCGACCATATCGACCTTCTCTACCAGCACCGTGTCGATCCAGCCGTGCCGGCCGAGGATGTCGCCGGCACGGTCGGCGAACTGGTCAAACAGGGCAAGGTCCGCTTCTTCGGCCTGTCGGAGGCGGGAGCCGCGAACATCCAGCGGGCGCACGCCGTGTTTCCGGTCTCGGCGCTGCAGAGCGAGTACTCGCTGTGGGAGCGCAATCTCGAGCCGGAAATCATTCCCCTGCTGCGGCAAACCGGCATCGGCCTGGTGCCGTTCTCACCGCTCGGCCGCGGCTTCCTGACCGGCGGCGCCAAGCGCGCCGAGGACTATCCGGAAGGCGATTACCGCCGCGGCGACCCGCGCTACCAGGGTGCGAACTATGACGCCAATGTCGAGGCCGCCGCAAAGGTCCGCGACATCGCCGCCGCCAAAGGCGTCAAGCCAGGGCAGATCGCGCTGGCCTGGCTCCTGGAGAAGGGCAACGTCTTCGGTGTCGACATCGTGCCGATCCCCGGCACCAAGCGGATCAAATATCTGGAAGAAAATGTCGCCGCTGCGTCGCTGAAACTGGAGGCCGCCGAGATGGCGGCGCTCGACGACGCGCTGGCCCCGGGGAAGGTCTCCGGCCCGCGCTACGGCGACCGCACCATGATGATGATCGACCGATAGGTTCGCACGTCGCCGGTGAATCGGGCCTATTCCACCGGTGCGGGCTTTTGCCGAGGATCGGGCCGCAACCGCTGGTGAAGTTCCCTGCCGGCGTGCAGGGTCCGGTCCGCCAGCGCGGCGAGTGTTCCGCGCAAGGTCCTTGTTCCCAGCACCGAATCCAGCGTCACCGACTGGGTCGCGAAGCGCCGCTTGAAGTCCTCGCCGCCGCACAGGAAGTCGACCATCGTCAGCCCTCTGTCGATCGACCACTGGATGTAGTCCATCATCAGCACCATGCCGGGAGACGCCCGTTCGACATCCGGATCGTAGGTCGTGACGAAGGCCATCATCGTGTTGCGCTGGACGAAATTGATCGAGACCGCCACCACCATCCCGGCGCATTCCAGCACGAAGACATGCAGGAGCCCTTCCCTGGCCAGCACCGCGACCAGCGCGGCCAGGGCCGGCGACCCCTCATCGAACAGGTTGGATTCGTGTCCGCGCGCGGCGAGCCATTTGCGCTTGAACTCGGCGAGCCTGTCGAGGACGGGCTGCATCGGCTCGTCCGGCGACATGAGGCGGAACCGCACTTCGCCGCCCTCCTCGAGGAATTTGCGGCCACGGCGATAATTCTGGCGCATCTTCTTCGTTTGTTCCCCGAACCAGTCCGCGCCCGTACGCCATGGCCCGGCGACCCGGAAGCTGGTTTCGCTGCGGCGGTTCGGGCGCAGCGCCATCTTGGGCGCCGAAGCGGGAGCAAGCAGCGTGCGCATCGCGGCGTCCGGCAGCAGGCGGTTCAGATAGACGAGATCGAAGCCGCCCGCGGCCGAAATTTCCTGCCATAGCGCCGCGACCGCCGCCGGATCGCAGTCCGGCGCGACCAGCACGTCGCCATAGTCGCTGTGGTCCTTGGCAGCCCATTCCAGGACGTTGACGCCCTTGCGCCGCACCGTCGCCAGCGGGATGACGGCCTCGATCCGGTCACCGTTCCAGACGAGGCCGATCCTGAGACCGCGCAGATCCCGGTCCGGGGCCGTCTGCCACCACGCCGTAACCCAGGCGTGGCTTTGAAAGATCAGCCCCTCCGCCCGGCGCCACAGCTCCGTCCAGGCCGGCCCGACCGACGCGAGGCGCTCCTCGGAGGTGACGATCTCCAAAGCGCCGGCCTTCCGGCCCTCGATCGCGGCATGAGCGTTCATGGCTGCGGGCTCCGTGTCGGCTCGGACGAAGCGCGGCGGCGGAACCGCCGGGCGATGTGCCCCCACATCTTCTTGAGCGGCAGCACGTAAAGCCCCGACAGGGATTGATAGTCGCGCGCGCCGCGTTCCATCAATCCGAACCTGAAATCCTCATCGGGCTTGGGCACGCACAATGTTCCGAACAGCCGGTCCCAGAACGAGAACAGCAAGCCGAAATTCTTGTCGTAGTGCCTTGGATCGACGCTGTGGTGCAGTTGGTGCCAATGCGGGCACAGCACGATGTTGTTGAGCGGCCCGAACGATATCTTGAAATGGGTGTGCCTGACGAAATCCATCATCAGGATATTGCGCATGACGTAGACGTTGACGCCGAAGATCGTCACTTCGACGAGGTTAAGCGACAAAAGGGTCCAGATGCCGAAGCAGATCCCGGGTATGACGCCGTCCCAGGCGCGGTTCATGAGCTCGTCGAGCGGATGAACCCTGTCCTTGGTGATCCCGACCATCACCTCCGCCGAGTGATGCACCTTGTGCAGCTCCCACAGGAACGGGAAGCGGTGCTGGGCCACATGGTACAGGTAATAGGATATGTCGTAGGCGATCAGCATCGTCACCGTGAAGATGACGATCGTCACCGCCCCCGGCGGTCCCGGCAGCAGCGGCGGCTCGATTTGCAGGAGTGCCGCCAGCGTCCGATTCGTCGCGTAACCGACGGCGACGACGAAGGTCACGCCCGCGGGCAGCATCAGGAAGGGCATAATCGCCTTGCGGGTGATCCAGAAAAGCAGGTCCGCCCGCGCCGAGGGGTGCGTGACGATCTCGTTGGGAAAGACGAAATCGAAGAATTCCCTGAAGCTCTTGCGCTCCGCCGTCCGCCAATAGGCGATCAGGGCGCTGCCCAGCGCGGTCAGCAGCAAAAGGCCGGCCGCAAGCAGGCTGGAGCCGGACAACTTGTCCAGGATCCTTTCGATGATGCCGGCAATCGACATGGGCCCACTCATTTATGCAACCGAAGCTTGACTTGCAGGAGGCGATTGACCTGACTGGCCGGGCAAGCCGCCACGCCGTCAGGGCTCTCGATCATTTCGCCGTCACCCTAGTCGAGAATCCATAGCGAAAGCTTAAGCTAATTAAAAACAATGAATCCGCTAAAAAGCCCGCTATATATTGCCGAATTCTGAATAAAACTCCTAAAATTGACAGCAAAGGACCGGCAGCGCTTGGCGTGGAGATCGCAACTTCGGGGAATCGCCGGGTGATCGTGCCGGTCCCGAGCTCGCCGGCCCGCGGCCGGGCTGCCAAACCCCTCCCAAGCTTATTTCCCGGCGCCCGGCTGCTTGTTGAAGATCGCTAGCAGGTCCATCGGCAGCGGAAACACCACCGTCGACGAGCGCTCGCCGGCGATGTCGTGCAGCGCCTCGAAATACCGCAGTTGCATGGCCTGTGGCTCCTGCGCCAGCATCTTGCCGGCCTCGACCAGCTTTGCCGCCGCCTGCTGCTCGCCATCGGCGTTGATCACCTTCGCGCGCCGCAGCCTTTCAGCCTCGGCCTGCTTGGCGATGGCGCGGACCATGTTCTCGTTAAGGTCGACATGCTTGATCTCGACATTGGACACCTTGATGCCCCATGCGTCGGTCCGCTGGTCCAGGATCTCCTGGATGTCGCTGTTCAACTTGTCGCGCTCGGCCAGCATCTCGTCGAGTTCGTGCTTGCCGAGAACCGAGCGCAACGTGGTCTGCGCGAGCTGGTTTGTCGCGGCCATGAAGTCCTCGACCTGGATGACGGCCCGCTCGGCGTCGACGATGCGGAAATACAGCACCGCGTTCACCTTCACCGAGACGTTGTCGCGCGAGATCACGTCCTGCGGCGGCACGTCCTGGACCACCACGCGCAGGTCGACCCGCACCATCTGCTGGACGAAGGGGACGAGGAGGATGAGGCCGGGGCCCTTCACCCCGGTGAAGCGGCCGAGCGTGAAGACCACGCCGCGCTCATATTCCCGCAGGATGCGAATGGCGGCGGACAGGAAGATCAGCACGATGAGGGCGAGCACCAGATAGGCGACGTAACCGATGATCATTGCCTTGCTCCATTGTTCCTGCGCCGGACCGTCAGCACGAGATCCCTGACGTCGGCCACCTCGACGCTGTCGCCGGGGGCGAGCGGTTCATCGGCTTTCGCCCGCCAGCGCTCGCCCTGCGCGAGCACATGGCCTTCGCTGCCCGACCAGTCGAGAATCCTGGCCGGCAGCCCGTGCATGGCCTGCGCGCCGACACGCGGCAGGCTCCTGCGCGCCCTCCACAGATAGCTGCCGGCCAGCAGCGCCAGGCCAAGCGTCAGCGCCGCGGCGGTGCCGATGAGCGCCCACGACATCTCGAAGCCCGGGCCCTCGACCTTGAGCAGCATGGCGGCGCCGAGCAGGAAGGCTGCCACGCCTCCAAGCCCGAGCACCACGGTCGGGTTGAAGGCCTCGATGACGAGGAAGGCGATGCCAAGCAGCATCAGGGCGAGGCCGGTATAGCTGATCGGCAGCAGATTGAGGGCATAGAGCCCGAGCAGCAGGCAGATGGTCCCGATCACGCCGGGCGCCACGGCGCCTGGGCTGGTGAACTCGAAGACGAGGCCGTAGACGCCGGCCAGCATCAGGACGACGGCGATGTTGGGATCGGTGATGACGGCGAGAAGCCGGATCAGCCAGCCGGGATCGAGCGTCTCGACCGCCACGCCCTTGGTCGCCAGCACCTGTTGCTTGCCGGCCACCTCGACCGTGCGGCCGTCGGCAAGCTGGAGCAGTTCGGCGGTGTTGCGGGCGACGAGGTCGACTACATGTGCCTGAAGTGCCGCATTGGCGGAAAGGCTGGCTGCCTCGCGCACCGCCTTTTCGCCCCAGTCGGCATTGCGGCCGCGCAGTTCGGCGAGCGAACGGATCAAGGCGACCGCGTCGTTCGTCACCTTTGTCATCATCGCGTCGCCGGCCGGAGGCCCGGTGGCATTCTTCTGGTCGCCCTTGTCCTTCTCGTCGCCACCGGGAAGGGGCGGCAACCCGCCAAGCTCGACCGGCGTGGCGGCGCCCAGATTGGTGCCGGGCGCCATCGCCGCGACATGGGTGGCATAAAGGATATAGGTTCCGGCACTTGCCGCATGCGCGCCGGCGGGCGCGACATAGCCGATGACGGGAACCGGCGAGGCAAGGATATCGGCGATCATTTCGCGCATCGAGGTGACCAGCCCGCCCGGCGTGTCGATCTCGAGGACAACGGCTTCGGCGTGCCGCTCGGCGGCTTTGGCCAGCGCTTCGTTGAGCTGCCTGGCGCTCGCCGGGCCGATGGCGCCGTCGATCACGACGCGCAACGCGACCTTCTCCGTAGCCTCCGAGGTCACGGAAGAGTGACTGGCGGCCGCGGCGGCCATGAAGGCCGCTGCCAGAACCGCCATCCGCGCGAGGGTCACGCTCAAAACTCCCTGAATTACGCAGGATATGCTGTGCAGGATATGGCGTTCGGTCCGTCGAGATCCATGGCCTGGCCTCAGATTGCAAGCCGGCGACCCTGCCCTTCGCAGCCGGCGGCAAACGCAATGGGCAGACGTTCAAAGCCGGAAGGGGCCCCGCTCGCGCGCCGGCCCCGTCCTTGGTCAGCGGTCACGCATGTGCGTGCGGGTGACGGACGTCCCAGACGGCCCAACCCGATACGGCAACCACCAGCACGCCGAGAATGACGTGGGTGGCCATCGCATTCGTGTTCGCCATGAATTTGAGCAGCCAGGGCGACACGATCAGCCAGAGCCCGAGAACGACACCTACCCATTCCTCCCACTCGGCGAAGGCGGCAAGCGCCGCCACGGCCACCGCGCCCAGCACGACGCCGACAATCCAGGCGTTCCATGCGGGAGCGGTTTCAGCAGCGAAGCCGATTATCCAGGGTGAGATGAACAGGCAGACGGCAAGGACCAGATTGAGCCAGTCCTGGCCTTTCTTTCCTTCCATGAGTGTATTTGCCATGACAACCTCCATAGATGAAGCTTGGCCAAAGCGTTGTATTCGCGTGCAAACGCACGCTTAATGGTTGATGTAACTATGCCTCACATGGCCTTCAAGGCCTGCCCCACGGACGGGTCGCCTCCGCGTGGATCGAGCTCCCTCCACCCGATTGGGATCAAGCCGGGACGGGCCACATCAAGGCAAAACCACCCGCCTCTTGTCGGCGCATTCTAGAACGTGATCTTCACCGAGGCGGCACTGCGGTTGGCCGCCCCGTGATGCACCGCTTCGATGTTGTTGCCGTCCGGGTCGAGAAGGAAAGCGGCGTAGTAGCCGGGGTGGTACCGGCGTTCACCCGGCCCGCCATTGTCCCTGCCGCCGCCGTCCAGCCCGGCCTTATAGAACGCATCGACCATGGCGCGGTCTTTCGCCTGGAATGCCAGGTGATGGCGACCGGTCAACTCTCCCCGAGCCGCGCGGCTGTCGGCGGTTGAAATGAAAAGCTCGTCGGCCCAGAAATAATCGGCGGCGCTGCCGCCGATCGGAATATCGAGCACTCGAAATACTGCTTCGTAAAAGCGGCGGCTGGCGGCGATGTCCCTGACCACCAGTTGGATATGATCGATGAGCCGGCCGCGATGCAGTTCTTCCATGCAAGCTCTCCTCTCGCCAAGGGCTCGAATCTAACTAGCTTCGCGTGATCCGCCGTCAATGCCGCGCCGAACGTCAGGACTTTCGCGCGGCATGCCGCGCCAGTGCGTGCTCGATCAGCACGTCGATGACCTGGCTGTAGCCGATGCCGATCGCCGCCAGCGCCTTGGCATACATCGAGATGTCGGTGAAGCCGGGCAGCGTGTTGACCTCGTTGACCAGCAGCGAGCCGTCAGCCCGCAGGAAGAAGTCGACGCGGGCCATCGCCTCGCAGCCGAGCGCCTGGAAAGCCCGCGCGGCCATCTCCCTTGCCTTGTCGGCGACGGCGGCCGGGACATCGGCGGGCACGTTCACCACGGCGCCGTCGGCGTCGAGATATTTGGCTTCATAGGTGTAGAAGCCGTGCTTGCCGGCCGGGATGATTTCGCCGGGCAGCGATACGGTCAGCGTTCCGTCGGCCCGCTCCAGCACCGAGCATTCGATTTCGCGGCCGTCGACGAACTCTTCGATCAGGACCTTGCCGTCGTAGCGGAAAGCCGTCTCGACGGCCCGTTCGAAGCCGTCCCGGTCGTTCACCTTGCTGACGCCGAACGACGAGCCCTGGCGCGCCGGCTTGGCGAAGAAAGGCAGGCCGAGCGCGCCGGCGATCTCCTGGAACGGCCCGACATCGTTTCGATGCACGGTGACGGAACGGGCAACCGGCAGCCCGGCCTCGCGCAGCAGCCGCTTGGCGACATCCTTGTCCATGGCGGCGGCCGAGGCGAGAATGCCGCAGCCGACATAGGCGACGTCGGCGACCTCGGCATAGCCCTGCACCGAGCCGTCCTCGCCGAAAGGACCGTGCAGCACGGGAAAGACGACGTCGACCGGCGGCAGGTCGGGCTGTGCTCCGCCGCCCCGTGTGGCCACCAGCCTGCCTCTACCACCGGGCAACAATGCGACCTCCACGCCGTCCTCAGACACCGGTGCCCCGGCTCTGTCGTCGCCAGCCTCGGAGGATGGTTGCAGCAGCCATCTTCCGTCCCTGGAAATGGCGATCGGGACCACCTCGTAAAGCGTCCGGTCGATGGCCTTCAGCACATTGGCGGCCGAAAGGCGCGATACGTCATGCTCGGCCGAACGTCCGCCATAGAGGACGGCGACCCTAATCTTGTTCTTCATTGAAAAGCCTTGTCCCTCATCGAAATCCCACAAGATCAAATGCTGACGGCAATGCCGCGATTGGCAAAGAAGCGATCGAAATCGGCGGCCGCCAACACTGCGTTCGCCTGTGTGGCGCCGGTATGGCCGGACGGATTGTGAAAGCGAAAACCTTCATCCGATGCCGACATGACCAGCACCAGATGGCCGCCCTTGGACGGCGGCTCGCGCTCGGGCCAGCGGATCGAACTGCTGACCGAGGCGATGAAGAAGCGCGACTGCCCGAGGATCGCCGGAATATCCGATGTAGCGACACTGGTCATCACCTTCGCTTCCAGGCCGAATTCCGCCTTCACGAAGCTGACAAAGGGGGCGTAGATCAGGCCCTTGATCGATCGTTCGGTGACGACATAACCGCCATATCCGGTGCAGCGCCTGGCCAGTTCGATGGTCGGCACGATCTGGCCGCGCGCCGCCAGGATCATCTTGAGGCACGCCATGCCGCAGACATTGGCTGCCCACAGCGCGTATTCGTCGAGTGTGCGCGCGCCCGAGTTCTCCCACAGCGGATCGCGCCGCAGCGCCACCTCGGCGCCATCGGCAAGGACGGCCAAAGTCATATCGGGCGTCTCCCACTGGCTGAAAAACGGCACGGTTCCAGGCGGTGGGCTCATCAATTCCTCAAACAGATCATTTCAATTTCGTATACAGGGATACGAGAGCGGAGAACAGTGCTTCAAACCTCATTCGCCTGATCAGGCGATGGCCCGCGCTCGGGTTTTGCCCGCCGGGCGAAGCTTGCCAATGCCCGCCGATCGGCGCACTCTCAGCCCTACGAAGCCGGTCGCCGGGTGTCGGTTCCTTTCCTCGCCCGTCGTGTTAGGATTGCGCAATGACCCGCGACCAGATGCTCGCCCACCTCCATGCCGCCGACGCCGTCGCTCGCGAGGCGGCCGTGCACGGCCATCATCCGTTCGGCTGCGTGCTGGTCGGGCCGGACGATCGCGTGCTTATGCGCCAGGGAAATCTCGACACGGTGCGCCATGCCGAGACGGAGCTCGCCCGGCGCGCCGCGGCTGCCTACGAGCCGGATTTCCTCTGGTCCTGCACGCTGGTCTCGACCGGCGAACCCTGTGCGATGTGCGCCGGAACACTCTACTGGGCCAATATCGGCCGCCTGGTCTACGGCTTCGAGGAGACGAAGCTCCTGGCGCTCACCGGCGATCACGCCGAGAATCCGACGATGAGCCTGCCCTCGCGCACAGTGCTCGCCTCGGGCCAGAAGAAGATCGAGGTCTTTGGCCCCTTCCCCGAGATCGAGGACGAGCTGATCGCGCCGCATCGCGATTTCTGGACGCGCTGACGCGCCGGCCGAGGCCGCGCGCCAGATGGCCACCGGAACGGAATTCAAACGATCTCTTGGAACGTGTTTGCCAACAGCGTCGTCAATGCGCTGGTGGCCCGGGCGACTGCCTGAACCGGTCATGCTTACCGCCCATAGGTGTACGTCACGCTGGTCTCGCCGAGCGCCTGGCTCTTCGCGGCCACTGCCACCATTTCCGGAGAGGGATTCTCCGGCGCGCGCAGCTTCGGCGCGCCGAGCGCATAGAGCGTGAAGACATAGTGATGCGTGCCGCTGCCGGGCGGCGGGCATGGCCCGAAATAGCCTGCGCGGCCGATGCCGCCCTTGCCGAGCACCGTACCCTTGGGCAAGCCTTTGCCGCGCTTCGAGCCCGCCCCTTCGGCCAAGCCCTTCGCGCTTGCCGGGATGTTCCAGGCCAGCCAGTGCCAAAAGCCCTTGCCGCCGCCGGCGTCGGGGTCGAACATGGTGAGCGCGTAGCTCTTGGTGCCTGCCGGCGGGTCCTTCCATCTCAAAGCGATCGATACGCTTTGCCCGCTGCAGCCGCCGGCCTTGTCGCCGAGATATTTTTCGGCCCATTTGCCGTTGGAAACCGACGGGCTTGAAATCTCGAAAGCCGCCGCCTGATTGGCGAGGCCGAACAGCACCAGCACGGCGAAACCGAGGCGCAAGCTCATGGCTTCCTCCACTTCCAGCCAAGATGCCGACAAGTTTAGCCGAAAAGCGGCCCGAAATTAGGCAATTTGGCGCGAAACTGCTGGTGGGGGCTGCTGGAACCGTCGATCCTCCCGACATGGGCTGCCGACGGCGCTATTCCGCCGCGCTGCATTCTTCGGTCGGCTCAGCCGCAGGCGGACCGATCGCCGAGATCCAGAGCCGGTCGATGTCGGCTAGCTGCGCGCGGTCGATTTCGTCGAGATGGTTCCAGTACATGCCATCCTCGTAGAAATAGCCGAGCTCGCGCTCGATTTGCTCGGCCACTTCGACCCTATGCTGATGGATGCCCGCACGCGCATCCATCTTCATGCCGGCGAGGCGCTCGGGGGACAGTAACCGCAATTCCTCGAAGGACAGCCTTGGGAAGACCAGGCGGCTTTGCGGCAGGTCCGACAGGTTGATGCAGAGCGTGCCGCGTCGCAGCGCATGAATGAGCAGGCGGGCGGATTTGGCCTCGAGGCTCTGCAGCGTGACATCGTCGCGCAGCGGGTCGGCGCGGCCGATGCCGTAGAAATGGGTGTCGCCGGCCGTGTCGTAGATCATGTCGCAGCCGAGGAGGGCGAGCACGTCCGGCCTCTGGCTGTGGACGGCCCAATAGGCCGCTGTCAGCGACATGGTGGCGCCGGCATAGACGAAGCCGCCGAAAGTATTCTGGGCCGGCACGTAATGCGCGGCGCTGAAGATCTCGGCCTGCCGCAGCGGTTCCAGAGGCGGCATCCGGTCGGACGGGAAATCGCCGGCATGCACCAGCACGTCCCAGTCGGGGCGCACGCGCCAGGCATTGTTGATGGCGACGATGCTGGCGAAGGTCTCCTTCGGCCAGGCGGCGCAGCGCACGACGTCGGGCGCGCTGCCGAGAAGCAGCGTCACTCTGGGCGTTGCGGAGACCATGACATCCTCATTCGACCGGCAAAGGCACGCCCGCATTTACCGCACGCCTTGCCAGGCGCACAAGGGCTGCCGACAAGCCGGCCTGACGCCCCGGGGCCAGGAATCCGGTCGGTTGCTAGTTCCTCAGCAGCTTGGCCAATCTGGGAATGCCCTCGGTCACAGCGCGGCGGTCGGCCAAGGTGAAGGACAGCCGCAGCGTGTTGCGCCCGGTGCCATCGGCGAAGAAGGCGCTGCCGGGCACGAAGGCGACACGCGCTTCCTTCACCGAGCACGCCAGGAGAGGTTCGTGGTTCAAAGCTGGGCTTCGATGGCGGCCTTGTCGATGATGGACCACACGAGCCGGATCTTCGCGCCGCGAAATTCATAGAAGACGTTCTCGGCGAAGGACACTTTCCGGCCGTCTACGGCAAGCCCGAGGAAATTCCCCCTGGGCGTGCAGTCGAACATCAGCCGGCTCGCGACATGAGGCGGATCGCAGACCAGCAGCCGGATATCGAAACGAAGATCCGGAATGTCGTCGAAATCCTTCTCCAGCATCGCGCGGTAGCCGGAGAGACCGATCCGCCTGCCATTGTGGGACACGTCGTCGTCGACGAACTGCCCGAGGTTCGGCCAGTCCTGCCGGTTGAGGCAGGCAATGTAGTCGCGGTAGATACCGGAAAGGTCGGTCATGGCGCATGAACCCGCGTTCGTGGACACAAGGCTATTTTGCACCCGCAACAAGTCAGGGCAACCCGGGTTTGTTCGCCGCTGGAGCGATGCGCCGTCGTTTGGCCGGCGCCTTAAGCCTTGAGCAGCGCCGCCAGCCGCGGAATGCCCTCGCTCACCGCGCGCCGGTCAGCGAGCGTGAAGGACAGCCGCAGCGTGTTGCGCCCGGTGCCATCGGCGAAGAAGGCGCTGCCGGGCACGAAGGCGACACGCGCCTCCTTCACCGAGCGCGCCAGGAGCGTGGTGGCGTCAGCGCCTTCCGGCAGCGTCACCCAGACGAACATGCCGCCTTCCGGGCGGCTCCAGGTCACGCCTTCCGGCATGTTGGCCGCGAGCGCGCCGAGCAGGCCGTCGCGGCGTTCGCGATAGGCGCCGATCAGCTTTTCGACCTGGGCCTCGAACACCGCTTCGGCCGCCCGGTGCATCACCATCTGGTTGATCGACGGGCTGTGCAGGTCGGAAGCCTGCTTCATCAGCACCAGCTTCTCCACCACGTGACGCGGCGCGCAGACCCAGCCGACGCGCATGCCCGGCGACAGGATCTTCGAGAACGAGCCGCAATAGAGCGTGCGCGCCTTGTCGATGCCGCCGGATCGGGCGCAGTCCAGCGCCAGGATCGGCGGCACGCTTTCGCCATCATAGCGCAGCGCCCGGTAGGCGGCGTCCTCGACGATTGCGATGTCGAGCTCGCCGGCAAGGTCGAGCACCGCCTCGCGCTGCTGCCTGTCCAGCGTGTTGCCGGTCGGGTTGGCGAAATCCGGCACCAGATAGGCGAACTTGACCCGGCCGCCATTCGCCGCCGCCGCCGCGCGATAGGCATCCGGCGTCATGTTACCGCCTTCCGGCCGCAGCCGGTCGTAGCGCGGTTCATAGGCGTTGAAGGCTTGCAGCGCGCCGAGATAGGTCGGCCACGTCACCAGTGCGGTGTCGCCGGGCGACAGCAGCAGCTTGCCGATATAATCGAGCGCCTGCTGCGAGCCCGAAGTGATGAAGATGTTGGCTTCCTCGCAGGCGACGCCGAGCTTGCCCATCTGCCCGGCGATCCATCGCCGCAGCGGCAGATAGCCCTCGCTCACCTGGTACTGAAGCGCGGCCCCCGCCTCGCCGCCGCCGAGCACGTCGGCATAGGCGTCGCGGATCGCCTCGGCCGGAAACAGCGCCGGATCGGGAATGCCGCCTGCGAAGGAGATGATGTCCGGCTGGTCGAGCAGCTTCAGCAGCTCGCGGATTTCCGAGGCCTTCATGCGCGACGAGCGCGACGCCAACAGGTTCATAAGGGTCAAGCACGCCTCCCCGGACGCATCGAATATAGGTCAACTTAGCTGACCTATATCTGGTCTCGCCGCAAATTGAATAGGGCCTGCTAGCCTTCCCGCATGCGCCAGCCGCCCGCCTTAGCGGAAAGCGACGGCCCCGCCTGCGCTACAAGGTCTTCTTGTAGCCGAGATGGGTGCCGGTGAAGCCGAGGCTTTCATAGAAGCGGTGCGCGTCCGCTCTGGTCTTGTCGGTGGTGAGCTGGACGAGGCCGCAACCGCGCGCCCGGCATTGATCAACAGCCCATTCGATCATCAGCCTGCCTATGCCTTCGGAACGGCGGTGCCCGGCGACCCGCACCGCCTCGATCTGACCGCGCCAGGCGCCCTTGCGCGACAGCCCGGCAAGGAAGCTGATCTGCAAGGTGCCGACCACGTCGGCGCCATCGACCGCCACCGCCAGCAACTGGTTGGGGTCGGCATCGATGGCGTTGAAGGCATCGACATAGCCCTGCGCCAGCGGCAGCGAGGCATCCTCTCTGGCCGCGCCAAGCGGATCGTCCGCCAGCATGGCCACGAGGGCAGGCAGGTCGGAGGCCAGGGCCTTGCGGAAGGTGATCATGAGCACGACTTACGGCGACGCGCCGGCGCCGGCAAGGCCGTTGGTTTGGAAGCCCCACCCTATCTTCGTCATCCTAGGGCGAAGCAGGAGCGAAGCTCCGTCGCGGAGACCCTGGGATCCATGCCGTGACATGGGAGCGCCGCTACCGTGCGGAATTTCGATCACCGAGCACCGCGACATGCCCCGAGTCAACCCGAGGACGAAGTGGCCCCTGGCTACCATCCTGTTCCACGAAACAGCTCGAACCATTCAGGATTGGCCTTTTCGATCAGTTCGACCTTCCATTGCCGCCGCCAGCGCTTGAGCGATTTCTCGCGCTGGATGGCGTCCGTGATATCGAAATACTCCTCGTACCAGACCAGTCGCTGCACGCCATATTGGCTGGTGAAGCGCGAACCCTGGCCGACTTGTGTTCTGGCATACGACGACCGAGATCGTTTGTGACGCCGATGTAAATGGTGCCGCCCTTCTGGCTGGCGGTCATGTAGACATAGCCGGTCATGTGTCGGGGCTATCGGGCCATGCGTTGGGAGAACATCCTGATTCGCTGCATTCTTCGGCAGGTGTCACGGCATGGATCCTAGGGCCTGCGCCGCGTCGCTTCGCTCCTTGCTCCGCCCTAGGATGACGAACCGAGGGAACTTCTTCAACCCCATACCCATCCTGGTCTTGCCGCACGGCGCCAGCGCCTCCCTCCAACACATTTGCAGCACCCGCCGGCAGCCTATAGGAAAGCCACAAGATGGCATTGGCGTCGGCGCCGGTCCTGGTTTCGCGGAGAGCGGTGTTGAGAGCGTGTGTTCGTCTGTGCCTGTCGTTGGTCGCGGTGCTCGCCTTGCCGCTTGTCGCCTATGCCCAATGGAAGCCGGTCGAGACGATCGAGCCCTACGCCATCTCGGGCCGGACCGGACAGGAGCTCTACCGGTCGATCGGCGAGAACGGACCGCTGATCCGCGGCGCCAAAACGCGCACCATCGCCTACACCAATTTCAAGCTGACCTGGACCAGGGACTACCAGAACAAAGGCGGCGATTGCGTCCTGGCATCGGCCAGCCCGAAACTCATCATCACCTATGCCTTGCCGAAGCCGTCAGGGTCCCTGCCGCCGGCCGTGCAGAAGAGCTGGGACAGCTTCATCGCCGGCGTCGCCGCCCATGAGAAGGTGCATGGCGCCGATATTATCGCCATGGTGCGCAAGATCGAGGCGGCGACCGTCGGCCTCAGGGTTGCCGACGATCCCAAATGCGCCAAGATCCGGACCGAGATGACCAGGCGCCTCTCCGAATTGTCGCGGGCGCAGCGGCAGGCAAGCCGCGATTTCGACCGCGTCGAATTCGGCAATGGCGGCAATTTGCAAAAACTGGTTTTTGGCCTCGTGACCGGTCCCTGAGAGGAAGGCGCCACCCTTACCGCGTCTGCGCGCTCGCCGCGAGCTCCGCCCGCTTCTCGTCCGACACCACGGCCAGATCCAGCACCTTCTGCAAGTCGGCGGCGTGGCGGAAGGACGGTTCGGCCTGCACGCCGGTCCGCACCGCGTCGGCGAAACGCTGGTAGTTGGTCGCCACCGTGCCGGCGTCGAGCTCTTCCCATATCCCGTCGTCGACATTTTCGCCGAGGCAAGCCTTGAGCGACGAGCCGTCGAGATTGTGCACCACTTCGAGACCGCCTCGATCGCCATAGATGCGCAGGCGCAATTCGTTGAGATGGCCGGTCGCCCAGCGGCTGGCATGCACCACGCCGAAGGCGCCGTTGGAGAAATCCACCGTCATGGCGAAACTGTCATTGGCGTCGAGCCCGTAGTCGCCGATGCGGTTGCCCGGCGCCTTGTCGAAGGAACGCAGCCGGCAGAACACATGATCGATGCCGAGGGCCGCGCCATAGCTGGCGAAATCGAGGATGTGGATGCCGACATCGCCAAGCACGCCGTTGGAGCCGTGGCCGAGCGACAGCCGCCAGAGCCATTTCGGGTCGCTGCGCCAGTCGCCCCAGAATTTCGACACCAGCCAGCTCTGCAGATAGGACGCCTCGACATGCCGGACCGTGCCGATCTCGCCGGCCTGCACCATCCGGCGGGCTTTCTGCAGCGCCGCGACATTGCGATAGGTGAGGTTCACCATGTTGACGATGCCGGCAGCCTCGGCGGCTTCGGCCATCTCGATCGCCTTGCCGAAATTCTCGGCCAGCGGCTTCTCGCACAGCACCGGCTTGCCGGCTGCGATCAGTTTCATGGTGGTCGGGTGGTGGATGCGGTCCGGCGTGACATTGGCCACGGCGTCGAAGGCGCCCCATTGCAGCGCCTCCTCCAGCACGGTGAAGCGGTTGGGGATGTTGAAGCCGTCGGCGAATTCGCCGACGCGCGCCGGATCGAGGTCGACGGCCCCGACAATGTCGACGCCATCGATGGCGCTGAATTGCCGTGCATGTTCCTGCGCCATCCAGCCGGTGCCAAGTATCAGAAGCCGCATTTTTCCTCCTTGGTGCGAGATGTCGTCGCGCCAGGCGGGATGCCGGATCCCCTCCGCGACGCGGGTCGGACAGGCCTTCCCTCCCGGACCCGCCTCAAATAGCGCGAATGATCCCGCCGTCGACGCGGATGTTCTGGCCGGTGATGTAGCCGGCGCCTTCCGAAGCCAGGAAGGCGATGGTCGCGGCGATCTCTTCCGACGTGCCGTAGCGCTGCATGGGCACGGAGTCGCGGCGTTCTTCCGTCGCCGGCAGGCTGTCGATCCAGCCGGGCAGCACATTGTTCATGCGCACATTGTCCGCTGCATAAGTGTTGGCGAATATCTTGGTATAGGCGGCAAGGCCGGCGCGGAACACGGCCGAGGTCGGGAACATCGGGCTCGGCTCCACCACCCAGGCGGTCGAGATGTTGATGATGGCGCCGGCCTTCTGCTTGACCATCTGCGGCGCCACGATGCGCACCGGCCGGATGACGTTGAGCAGGTAGACGTCCATGCCGGCGTGCCACTGTTCGTCCGTGATCTCCAGGATCGGCGCGCGCGGCCCGTGGCCGCCGCTGTTGACCAGAACGTCGATGCGGCCATAGTGCTCCAGCGTCAGGTCCGCGAGGCGCCGCAGATCCTCGTTCGACTGGTTGGAACCGGTGACACCGATGCCGCCCAGTTCCTTGGCCAGCGCCTCGCCCTTGCCGGACGAAGACAGGATGGCGACCTTGAACCCGTCCGCCGCCAGCCGCTTGGCCGCTGCCGCCCCCATGCCGCTGCCGCCCGCCACGATGACAGCCACTTTTTCTGAACTCATTGGGTTTTCCTCTCAAGGGTTGGCGGGAGTTGCGGTTCAGCGGTCATATAGCCGGTTTCGTCGGCCGCTTCGAACCAGAAAGGCTGAACCGACCTGCAGAAAAATGCGACGCGCCAACCGCCCTAGCCTTCCACCGTCTCCAGCACGCTGAGCAGCGTGCCTTCCATGTCGGGCTCGTCGCCGGAGCAGACGCACAGCATTTCGGCGTCGCCCTCGCCCACCGAGAGGTAGGCGTGGCCCATGGTGGAATCGATATAGACGCTCTCGCCCTGTTTCAGCCGCACCGGCGCGTACTGGTCGGTGTGCAGTTCGATCTCGCCCTTGAGCACGATCAAAAATTCCTCGCCGGCATGTTTCGTCAGCGGGCCGAACTCTTCGGGCGTGCGGGCGCGCGCATAGGCGTGGATCGGCACCATGCGCTTGCGCACCAGGTCGGTGGCCAGATACCGGTAGTCGTAATTGCGGGTCAGCTGGCGCAGTGTGTTGGACGGTGACGTCACGGAGCGGCGGGTGCGCGCCGCCGGCTGCTTGCGGTCGCCGCTGAGCAGTTCCGTTACATGGATGCCGAGCCCTTCGCAGATCTGCAGCAGCTTGTCGTAACTCAGCGACATCTGGTCGTTCTCGACCTTGGACAGCGTCGACACTGCGACCCCGGTGAGCCTGCTCACCTCCTGAAGGGTCCAGCCATGCGTCTTCCTCAAGCCGCGCAGGCAATCACCCAGCTTCGGTTGCTCCGACATATCAGCTCCATGCCGCGGGATCGCGCCGCTCCATCCTAGGTAATTGAACTTCCCGCCGTCATCAACAACGCCAACAATTTTCTTATACGCTAAATATTGACTGGATAAGAAATTATTTTTACGACTGAACGATGCAGTCGAATTCACTCCCGAAAATCGTCGTCATCGGCGGCGGCATTGCCGGCCTCTCGCTTGCCGCCGAGGTGGCGGACTGGGCCGACGTCACCCTCATCGAGCGCGAGAGCCAGCCGGGCTATCATGCCAGCGGCCGCTCGGCCGCCCTGTTCACCGAGACTTATGGCAACCGCCTGGTGCGCGCGCTGACGCTGGCGAGCCGCCGGGCGATCTTCGACGGCGGCTTCGTCGCGCATCAACGTGGCGCGCTGCATGTCGGCCGCGCCGATGACGGCGCGGCCGTCGACCGGCTGGCCGGCGAATTGCAGGCCATGGTGCCGAGCGTACGCCGCCTCTCCGCCGCTGAGCTGCATGCGCTGGTTCCCGTCATCGATCCGCAAACCACATGCGGCGGTGTCCATGAACCGGGTGCGGTGGACGTCGATACCGGCAAGATGCTTGCGGCCTGCGCTTCGGCACTGAAGGCCAGGGGCGGCATCATGCGCACGAGCGAAGAGGTGCGCGAGGTCGCGCCCGCCGGCAATGGCTTGCGCGTCGCCACCAGTGCCGGCGCCTATCCCGCCGACATCGTCGTCAACGCCGCCGGCGCCTGGGTCGATGTCGTGGCCGGCCTGGCGGGGCTCACCGGCCTCGGCTTCCAGCCCAAGCGGCGCACCGCCTTCCTGTTCGACCCGCCTGCGGGCGCCGACATTGCCGGCTGGCCGCTGGTGGTCGATCTGCACGAACAATTCTACTTCAAGCCAGACGCGGGCAGGCTGATCGGCTCGCTGGCCGACGAAACCGATTCCGAGCCTTGCGACGCCTGGCCGGAAGACATCGACGTCGCCATCGCCGTCGACCGGATCGAGCAGGCAACGTCCATGCGCATAGGCCGCCCGTCGACGCCCTGGGCCGGCCTGCGCACCTTCGCGCCCGACCGCACGCCGGTCGCCGGCTTCGACCCGCGCCTGCCCGGCCTCTTCTGGCTCGGCGGCCAGGGCGGCTATGGTTTCCAGGTGTCGCTGACATTGGCGCGGCTCGGCTCGGCGCTGATGCGCGGCCAACCCTTGCCCGACGATGTCACCGCGCTTGGCGTCACCGCCGCGGGGCTGGCGCCCGACCGCTTCCTGGCCCCGGCGGCGAAGCCATGAATTTCATGCCCTTCCCTCAACCAGAAAAAGTGTCATCAGGAGCGTTTGCGATGAAATCCACCGTTCTGCGCACAGTGCTTGGCTCGACCCTTCTGGCCTCGTCCGTCCTTCTCGGCGGGCAGGCTCATGCCAAGACGCTCGTCTATTGCTCGGAGGCCAATCCCGAGACCTTCAACCCGGCGATCGGCATCGCCGACTCCACCATGGATGCCGCCGCCAAGACGATCTTCAACCGGCTGGTGGAGTTCAAGCCGGGCACGACCGAAGTCGGACCGGCGCTGGCCGAGAGCTGGGATGTCTCGCCGGACGGCAAGACCTACACATTCCACCTGCGCCAAGGCGTGAAATTCCAGTCGAACGAGCATTTCACGCCGACGCGCGAGTTCAACGCGGACGACGTCCTTTACACGTTCAACCGCCAGCGCGACGCCAACAATCCCTACCACAAGCTCGGCGGCGGCTCTTACGAATACTTCAACGCGCTGGGCATGGGCACGCTGATCGACAAAATAGACAAGGTCGACGATTACACCGTGCGCTTCACGCTGACGGCCCCCAACGTCACCTTCCTGGCCGGGCTGGCGCTCGACTACCTCTCGATCTTGTCGCTGGAGCAGACCGAAAAGATGGTGGCCGCCGGCACGCCGGAGCTGATCGACAGCCAGCCGGTCGGGACCGGCCCGTTCATGCTCGAGGCCTATGTGCCCGACAGCCAGGTGCGCTACGCCGCCAACAAGGATTACTGGCGCGGCGCGCCGAAGATCGACACGCTGGTCTTCGCCGTCACGCCCGAGCCGACCACCCGCGTCGAGCGCCTCAAGGCCAATGAATGCCAGGTGGCGGCCCCGCCCCCGCCCAGTGCCGTCGCCGAATTGCGCGCCGATCCAGACATCACGGTCCTCGACCTCAAGGGCCAGAATATCGGCATCCTCGGCTTCAACGTCGAACATCAGCCGCTGGGCGATGTCCGCGTGCGCACCGCGCTTGCCAAGGCCGTCGACCGCAAGGCAATCGTCGATGCCGTCTATGCCGGCGCCGGCACGGTTGCCGGCAGCGTCGTGCCGCCGGCGCAGCTCGGCGCCGTCACCGATGCCGGCATCGACTACGATCCCGACGGCGCGAAGAAACTGCTGAAGGAAGCAGGCCACGAAAGCGGCCTCAAGATCAGCCTATGGGCGATGCCGGTGTCGCGCCCCTACAACCCCAACGCCAAGCGCATGGCCGAGATGATCCAGGCCGACTGGGCGAAGGTCGGCGTGCAGTCCGAGATCGTCAGCTTCGAATGGGGCGAATATCTCAAGCGCACCGCCGCGGGCGAGCAGGACGCTTTCCTGCTCGGCGGCAGCAGCGACAATGGCGATCCCGACAACATGCTGAGCTATCTCCTGTCCTGCGACGGCGTGAAGGGTGGCTCGAACCGGTCGCGCTGGTGCGACAAGGATTTCGAGAAGCTGCTGGATGAAGGCCGCGTCGCCGCCGACCCGAAAGAACGCGCCGCGATCTACGGCAGGGCGCAGGCAATCCTGAAGGCCGAGGTGCCGGTGGCGCCGATCGCCCATTCGCTGGTGGCGATCCCGATCCGCAAGAGCGTGCTCAACTACATCCTCGACCCCTTCGGCCGGCAGAATTTCGCCGCGGTCGATGTGGCTGAGTGAGGGCAGGCGCTCCCTGTCCTTCCCCCATATGGGAAGGTGGATCGGCGCGCAGCGCCGAGACGGATGAGGGGTGTTCCAGCGGAATGAGACGTTGGTGTTCCCTGGAGCACCCCTCATCCGACCTCGCTTCGCGAGGCCACCTTCTCCCACAGGGGGAGAAGGAAAAAAGAAAGCGATATCAATGCCGAAAGACCTGACCTCCCTCCTCAACAGCTACCTCGCCGACGGCGCGGTGGGTGCCTCGCTGGCCTATTCGACAGGCGCCGCGCCAATCGCCGTCACCGCGGGCCTAGCCGATCGCGCACATGGCACATCAGTCACACCGGACCAGTTGTTCAAGATCGGCAGCTGCACCAAGACCTTCGTCGCCGCCGCCCTGGTCAAGCTCGCCGAGACCGGCAAGCTCGAGCTCGGCGCGCCGATCTCCTCCTGGTTCCCGGATCTGCCGGGCGCAGGGAATATTTCGGTGCGCCAGCTGATCAACCATCGCAGCGGCCTGCCGGAATTCGAATATTACATACCGATGGATCCGGGCCGGCAATGGACGCCGCAGCAGCTGGTCGACATCGCCTTCGCCTCCGACAAACAGAAGGCACCGGGCGGACCCGCTGTCTACAACAACACCGGCTATGTGTTGGCCGGCATGGTGATCGAGGCCGTCACCGGCCAGTCGCTCGGCGCCTATGTCAGAAGCGCGGTCCTGCGGCCGCTCGCCCTGGAAAACACCTGGTCGCCAGCCACCGAAGCATTCCCGGAAAGGTCGATGGTGCGCGGCTACTACCACCGGCCGCCGCTGGCGCCGGGCGCACCGACAGACATCGCTTCCGGCGGCGAGATGTGGCGCATGGACGGCGTGCTGCCCTACTCCGACGAATTGCAGGATTCTTCCGATTCCTTCCCATTCGGCGCCGCCTATGGCTGCGGCGACATGGTGTCGACGCCGTCCGACATGGTGAGCTTCATGCGCAGCCTGTTCTCCGGCAAGCTCTTGTCGCCGCCTTTCTTCGCCGAGATGTTCGAACGCCGCGTGCCGGCGAGCTTCCCGGGCACCCGCATGCGCGAGACCGGCGCCGGCATGTTCCAGAGCGCCTATGCCGACCGCGCCTTCTACGGCCATCAGGGCAGCATTCCGGGCTATGTCGCGGTCATGCTGCATGATCCGGCGACCGGTCTTACCATCGCCATGACCAGCAATGTCGGCTCCGGCAACCGCCTGTCCTTCCAGGCCAGCGGCCTGCATCCCGTGGTGGATCGGGCGATCCGGATCATTCTGGAGCAGCCAAGCCGGGCAGCATCTGGCTGAGCACGCGATCTCGCAGAAGAACGTGGTGGAAGACGGCCGCCGCGGCGTGCAGGCCGGCCAGCCACATGAGGATGTCGCCAAGCGTGCCGTGGATTTCCGCCAGCGAAGCGCCGACGTCCCATGGGGCGAAAAGCGGACCGATCGGACCGAAGCCGTACACCGTGACCGGATGGCCGCCAAACCATGCGCCGAGCATGGCGGTCACCGGCACAGCGAACATCAACGCGTAGAGCGCCCAATGTACCGCCTTCGACCCGACATACATCCAGGCGGGCATGGACGGAGCATCGGGAATGCGATCGAACAGCCGCCAGGCCAGGCGGATCACCAGCAGCCAGAAAACCGCGAAGCCGAGCGATTCATGAAGCAGCAGCATCGAGGCCCTGGGCGCTGAATAAACGCGCGTAGGAGGGCCGCCTGCCGAGACCAGGAAGGCGATGAGCACGAGCAGTGCCGTCAACCAGTGGAATGCCTGGGCAAGGCTTCCGTAGCGAGTTGTGGTACCGGACAGTGACATGCAGGAACTCCGCGGCAGTTGCACAAGGCTCCCCGCGCCAGGCCGAATTTGCCTTTATTTAGCTGCGCCTCGAGTGAGAACGATTTATGGCGGAGCAGGTCGGATCGGCTTGTCGCACCGGCTGCACAGCCAAGCCGCTTGAAACCCTTCAGGTTTTCGACCAAAACACCGCCGCCGCGGCCGCGACGATCTCCGCATTGTCCTGCGCCACCTTTCCATCGGGAAGCGTCCTGCCGTCTTCCAGTCCGACCCGCGTCGACCAGCGCCTTCGACGCGCGAGCTCCACGAACGGCCAGACCGTGGCATCGGCGCCGTGCAGCAGGATCGGCCGCCGCACCCCGGCGCGGTCCAGCACGGCGGCGATGCCGTGCGCCTCGGCGAGTGCGGCGGGCAATTCCTGTATGTCGATCTCGATCAGGATGCGCAGCACCCGGCCGTGATCGGCAAGACTGACGAACCGCTCGGTATCTTCCGTTGTGGCAAGGCCGGCCTCGATGCCGACGCCGCGCTGGCGCAAAAGCTCCATCACGCCGGGCGCGTCGGCCTCCGAAAGATTGACCGAGGCATAATCGGGCAGTTCGCGCCAGCCGGCGATCGCCGCGCGGGTGCGCTCGACGTCATTCTCGATCCAGGCGCCTGTCGACACGCCGATCAGCGTGCCGGGACAGGCCCGGCGCACCGCCAGCACGGTCGCGTCCACGGCGGCCAGGCTCTCGCGCCCGTCCGCGCCGCGCGGATGGATGTGCAGCTCGGCCGCGCCCGTGGCGACGCAGGCGGCCGCATCGCTCGCCATCGCCTGCGCCGTCAGCGGCAATTTCGGATGAAAATCGCGCGGTCGTGCGCCATTGATGCAGGCCTGTACGATCATGGCTGCCATCCTCGGACAAGGGAGCCAGCACTCTAGCTGCGTGGCAAGGCATGGCAAAGAGTTGGGCGTTGTCTCTCCTGACAGCGGCCGGTGAGACTGCCGATCTCCCCCTTGTGGAGGAGATCGGCAGTTCCACGGACTCGCTCTTCCTTATCGGAATCCCGGCATTTGAATAAAATCCGCCTGTGGATATTTACCCTGTGTTCCGCCAGACCGGCCAAGATATATTAGGGCGAGGTAATGGAGGGATCATTGACCAGCGATTTTTCAGCCGCCCGGGTGCATCTCGAACGCGCCTATCACTATTTGCGCGGCGATGACGAGACAAGCCGCTCGGCATGCGAAGCCCTCGACCTGCTGATCGAAGCGGTCGCGGAGGCGCAGCACAGGCGATCGGAGGCAGAGGTGTTGGAGTTTCCGCGATCGGCACGGTTCGCCGACCGCCAGTGATCGTTCCGCCACGCCCGGCCGACCGCCCGGAGCCGTTCCAGGGGCCGTGCTTAACAGCTCTTCGGGATTGCCTAATGGAGTGTTGGAGTAGCTCGGCGATTCTGGCGGGCGGCTTGCCCGCTTCAGGCGCGCCGCCTGCCGGGCGTTCCGGCCGTCGCGCGCGAAACGATCGCCTCCAGCGGCTCGGGACGATGCAGAAAGAAGCCCTGGCCGTAGGCGACGCCCATGTCCTGGAGCATGGCCAGCGTATCGTGCCGTTCGATCTTCTCGCCCACCACGGCGAAGTCGAGGCTCCTGGCAATGCCGGTCATCGCCAGCACGATCTCGCGATCGAAGCGGCTGTCGGTGATATGTTCGATGAACGAGCCGTCGATCTTGATCGCATCGACGGGAAAGCGCCTGAGATACTCGAACGAGCTCATGCCGGCGCCGAAATCGTCGAGGCTGACCCGGCAGCGTCGCTCGCGCGCCTTGCGCACGAAGTCCTCGGCGGCGTCGAAATTGGTGACGGCCGCGGTTTCGGTGATCTCGAATCCGATGCCGGAATGCGGCGCTCCGGTTTCCTCGATGGTGTTGTCGACGAAATCCCACAGCCCCGGATCGCTCAATGTCTGAGCCGACAGGTTGAAGCCGAGCGTCAGCGCCCCGGCACGCAGCGCCGGTCCGTGCCGCAACAGCGCCGTGCGAATGATCCAGCGGTCGAGTTTCGAGGCGATGCCGAAACGCTCGGCCACCGGGATGAATTCGCCCGGCGGCACCAGCCGCCCGTTGCGCGCGGCGAGCCTCGCCAGCACTTCGACGTGCCGGCACTCTTGCCATGGCTTTCCCAGGAGATGGATTTCCTGGCCGAACAGTTTCAGCCGCCCGTCGTCCATGGCATCGACGGTGTCGGCTGCGATGCGCGCCGCATTGAGGCCGGCGGCCCCAGATCGCGCCGCGGCCGAAAACACCGCGAAGCGGTTGCGCCCCGCCGCCTTGGCCGCGTAGCAGGCGTCGTCGGCGCAAGCCAGCGCATCGGCCACGGTGGTCGTGGCGTCATCGATGAAGGCGATGCCGATCGAGGCCGCCAGTCGGCGCGATGACGCGGCCGGGCCGAGATCGGCCTCGCGCACCGCCCCAAGCACGGCGCCGGCGATCCGCTCGGCCTGCACCGCGTCGCAATGCGGCACCAGCAGCGCGAACTCGTCACCGCCCAGGCGCGCCGCATGCGCCGACGGCGGCAGGCAGCCGCGTATGCCCCCCGCGACGCTCTTCAGCGCCAGGTCGCCGGCGGCATGCCCGGCGAAGTCGTTGAGCGCCTTAAAGTAATCAAGATCGACATAGAACACCGCCAGCGGCGCTCCCGCCGCGATATGCTCGCCAAGCAGCCTGTCGAAGGCGGCGCGGTTCCACAGGCCGGTCAGCGCGTCGTGGCGGGCGGCATAGGCCAGTTCCTGTTCGCGCAGCTTGTCCTCGGTGATGTCGCGCACCGTGCCGAGGATCTGGCCGGCGGCACCAGCGGCGGCGACGAAACGCACCAGCGATTCGACATGACGGATCTCGCCGTCGCGCCTGATGATGCGGTATTGCGCGGCAATGACGCCGTCGGTTTCCAGCGGCGCCCTGTGGGCGCGTTCGGCCGCCTGCTTGTCGTCGGGATGCAGGTAGCTGTGCCATAGGTCTGCCGTCACCTCGTCGGTAACGGCGACAAGGCCGAATATTTCCCTGGTGCGGGAATCCCAATAGCTTTTGTTGCTGGCGATGTCGTAGTGCCAGATGCCGGTGCCGCTGGCCGCGAGCGCCAGGCGGAAGCGGATGTTGACCTGTTCCAGCGCGGCCTCTGCCGCCTTCTGTTTCGAAATATCGGTCTGCACGCCCATCAGCCGGATCGGTTGGCCGTCGCGGTCGCGTTCGACGATGCCGCCGCGGTCGAGCACCCAGACCCAGTGGCCTTGCTTGTGCCGGAGCCTGAGCTCGGTCTCGATGGTGTCGGTCAGGCCGGCGATGTGACGGTCGCCGCTGGCCAGCGCCTGCTCGCGATCGTCGGGATGGGTAAGCCGCAGCCAGAGGTCGCTGCTGTTGGCAAGCTCGCTTTCGTCATAGCCCAGCATCCGCGCCCAGGTGGCGGAATAGAAACACTCGCCTGTCCGAAGGTCCCAGTCCCAGACGCCAAGTTGGGCGCGCTCCAGGGCCTTCTCCCAGAACGTTCCATTACGGCTTTTCTTGTCCTGACCCGCCATCTTCCGTTTCGTCCAACCCCGCCGGGGGCAATCTGCGGCAAAACCAGAGAAGAAAGCGTTACCACGCCGGTGGCTCCGCCGCGTTCCTCGCTTGCGGTCCCGACTTTCGATTGGCGGGCAAGAAGCGGAGTTTGCCCGCCCGCCGATCCTCCTAGTGTTTGCGCGGGGTCGCCGCCCGCCCTGGCGATCTCGTGCAAACACAAGAGGACTTTTCCCATGACCAAACAGGAAGACAACAAGGCCGTCGTCGTTAGATGGTTCACTGATTTCTGGGGTGAAACCTGCGATCTTTCCGTCGTCGACGCCATCGCCGCGCCCGACATGCTGCTCAAATATTCGCTGCATGAACCGCGCCGCGGCCGCGAGGACATCAAGGCCTTCATGACCGATTTCCGCGCTGCCTTCCCGGACCTCAACTTCTGGGCCACCGCCGACCTCATCGCCGAAGGCGACTATGTCGTCGGCCAGTGGGAAGGCGGCGGCACCCATGCCGGTCCGGCCTTCAGCGATTTCCTCGTCGGTTCGCTGCCCGCCGCCACCGGCCGCACCATGCGCTTCACCGGCACCACGGTGCTGAAGGTGATCGAGGGCAGGATCGTCGAGGAGATCGGCCTCGACGACGGCGTCGCGGCGTTGACCCAGCTCGGCCTGATCAAGGCGGCTTGAATGAGAGGGACCATCGCCGTCCAGGCAGTGGTCCCTCTCGATTGCACGTGCGTGACGAAAGGCCTCTTGGCAGCAACCCAACACAGGGCCAGCACCGCCATCGACCTCAGCCCGTATTTGAATACAATACTACACTATTGAGTATTATATTGGAAACCAGACACCATTACGGGTGCAACAAGATATTAATACGTTGCCGCCAGAACAATCATAACAAGTTCGAAAGCTGGCGGGACCTCCCTGATGAGTGGGCACACCGGAACACAGGGCGGCGATCTCCGATCGGTTTCCACTGTTGATTTTGGCGTGGCGACAACCAGAAGCAGCTGGCTGCTGACGGGCCTGTGCCTGGTCTGCGTCGCGACGGCGCTTTGCCTGCGGCCTGAGCGATATCTTCTGCTGTCCATAAAGTACTTCGGGACATTCCTCGGCTTGCTGCCGGTGCTGCTGGTGGTTGGCCTCGGGTTAACGGCATTGGTGTATGGCGGGCCCAGGCCGACAAGATTCATGGTGCACATACTCAAGGAACGCGGGCCGGCGGCCGCGCGGGTCGTCTTGCTATTCTTTCTCGGCATCATCGCTTTCACGACATTCAGGATCACCATACCGGAGATCGTGCCTTACTATGCCGATCCCATGCTGGCCGACCTCGATCGTTGGCTGCACGGCGTCGATCCTTGGGTATGGACGCACGGCATCGTTTCAGAGCCCGCCTCCATGCTGGTTTTCAAGGCCTATATGTCCTGGTGGTTCATGCAATGGCTTGGCGTCGTGCTCTTCGTCGCCTTCTGGAACAGTCCCGCCCGGCGCATCCGCTATCTCTGGGCGTTCGCGCTCACCATGATGTTGTGTGGCACCGTTCTTCCAATCATGCTGTCATCCAGCGGGCCGATATTCTACGACCGGTTCTATGGCGGCAGCCGATTTGCCGGGGTGCTCGCAGCGCTGATGGCAGACCCGTATGCCTCGCCGGTGCGGTTCGCCGCCAGCTATCTGCTCGATGCACACGACAGCGGCAGCTCCGCGCTGGGCAGCGGCATCACGGCGATGCCGAGCATGCATGTCGCCATCGTCACGCTCAATGCCTTCTTCCTCACCGGCTTTGGTCGCCGCTGGGCCGTTGCCGGCTGGTCGTTCGCCGCACTCATCCTGTTCGGCTCGGTCTATACCGGCTGGCACTATGCCGTGGACGGCTACCTGTCGATCCTCGTGGTCTCTCTGCTCTGGTACCTGACCGGACGCTTCGTTCTACCGGCATCCGGGCGGCAGGCTTCCGACGTGGCCCAACAGACTTCCGATACGGGATTGGCGGCCCCTAATCCCGCGCCGCGATAACGGCCGGAGCGGACAGCGTCGAGCCAGGCGGCCTGCACCGCCTGGCTTCATTGCTTACTGGCTGGGTGCCGCCGCGTGTTCGCACGACACTTTCGGGTTCATGTCGGCGAAGGTGCCGGTCGGGTTGCCCTTCCAGGCCCAGACATGCAGCTCGTAGAATTCGCCCAGGCCGTAACGGTTGGGCGCACTGTTGAAGTTGAACAATTGGCCGTCCAGTGACGCCGGCCCCTTGGCGGTGATGTATTCGACCGCCACCAGCTTCAGTGTGCCGTCGGCCATCGGCTCGTACATCACGGCCTCGGGACGGGCGATGTCGATCTTGTCGTCCTTCAGGTATTGCCCGTTGACATAGTGAATGCCCATCGCGCCGCCGGTGATGCCGCTGGCGCAGGGAATGGGCGCATAGCCTTCGTCCGTGGCGACCTTGACGTCGAGGAACCGGCCGTTCGCCGCCCGCACCTTACCGGCCAGTGGATTCGCGCCGGATGTAAATGCGACCTCGTCCTGATGGGCCTGGGCGAAAGTGGCGCAGACGGCCAGCATGGCCCCCGCCATGAGAAGCCCGTTGCGGAATTTGCGTATCATGTTCATTCCATTCTTCTTGAAAAGGCCCAGCGCGCCGGCCGCCGGAAATACGGAGGCGCGGCAGGCAAGCGCCGTGATTGTCGTTGCTCGGAGAGCCCGAAAGCGATGCGACGGATGGAGGAAAGCTTCATCCCTTCGGCAGATACGGGATCGTCCCCGCCAGGTCTGTGTTGTCGATCATCTGGAAGCGGCTGTCGCTACCGTCCTGACGGGCCGAGACGAAGGGCGCGTAGGCCGGATCGTTGGCGAAGGCGCGCGCCGCCGCTTCCGACGGGAATGCCATCAGCGCGATCAGAGTGGTGTCGAGCGGCTTGCCTTCAAGCGTCTTCACATTGCCGCTGCGCGACAGATACTTGCCGCCATGCTTGTGGACGAGGTCGTGCACCGATGCGGCGTAGGCCGGCATCCACTGCGGGTTCTTCACCTTGATGTCTGCGATTACGTAGGTGGTCATGGTCTTCTCCCTGTTACGGCGCACAGGGGAGATCCCCGCGGCCGGTCAAAGGGCTCGCATGGCAGGGCCGGCGCCGGCCAGTCCGCGATCTGTACCGGGCCGGTACAGTTTCCGTACTGGCCGCTTCCTTCATGAAGGCCTAATGTTCAGCCCAGTTTCGAGGGAGGACGTCGGATCATGGCCCAGCACGGATACAAGCAGTTCTGCCCGCTATCGATGGCCGCCGAGGTGCTGTGCACCCGCTGGACGATGGTGCTGATGCGCGAATTGGTGGCGGGTTCGACCCGTTTCAACGACCTGCGCCGCGGCGTTCCCAAAATGTCGCCCAGCCTTCTGTCGCAACGGCTGAAAGAGCTCGAGCTCGCCGGGATCGTCGAGCGCAAGGAGGTGCCGGGCGAGAAGGGCATCTCCGAATACCGGCTGACGGAGGCCGGCCGGGATTTGCGCCCCGTCGTCGAGGCGATGGGCTTTTGGGGACAGAAATGGGTCGAGTCCCGGCTGTCCCTCAAGAACCTCGATCCGTCGCTGCTGATGTGGGACATGCGGCGCAATCTGAACCCCTCGCCGCTGCCCGACGGGCGCACCGTGATACAATTCCTGTACCAGGAGCTGCCGGCGTCCAAACGGTCGTGGTGGCTGATCGTCGAAAAGCATGGCGAGGTCGATCTGTGCTGGTACGATCCGGGCTTCGATATCGACCTCTACGTCTCGACCGACCTGCACACGATGACGGCGATCTGGATGGGATTGATCACCGTCGAGAAGGCCGGCGCGAAGGTCGCCTTGACCGGAGATCAGCACATCGCAAGGAAGATGCAGACCTGGCTCGGCCTCAGCCCGTTCGCGGTCGAGCCCAAACGGGCGGCGTAGAAACGAGGGCTCGGGGAACAGCGATCGGGCACCGGGAGCGGCGGCTTTCGCCTTTCGCGACAGGTTGAATGTGTGAGTGAATAACCTTCAACGGGATGTGGGTGCTTCGATAGGGTAGTGCTTATCCTCATAAGCGTCGATCAAGGTCGCGAGAACATCAAACCGGTAATCGCCAAGAGAGCCGATTTCCGGCTCGTTCTCGAAATATTGGATGATTTCGGCAATCGCCCGATCGTAATCGGCCTCGGTCTTAAGGGGTCGAATGTTTTCCATCACACCTTCTCCGGATCAATCTTGTCATATCCTTTGTGTGTCCCGTCCTTTGTGTGTCCCGACGAATACGCTCGCGTCCACCTCTCAATTGGCAGGAAACGGGTGGCGACGCGGGTCGTCTGCGGCTTCAATGCCGGCCATGTTCATCACCCTTGCCAAGGATCTCAAACCCGCGCCGCTGCCGGTCGCCGACGATCCGCGCTGGACGCAAGTCGTGGCGCGCGACAAATCGGCCGATGGCAGCTTCTGGTATTCGGTGGCGACGACCGGCGTCTATTGCCGGCCCTCCTGCCCGTCGCGGCGCGCCAACCCGAAGAACGTGCAACTCCACGACACGCTGGACGAGGCCAGGGCGACCGGCTTTCGCGCCTGCCGGCGCTGCAATCCCGACGGACCTTCGCTCGAGGCCGGCAACGCCGCGATGGTGGCCGAGGCCTGCCGCAGGATCGAACAGAGCGAGGAGGAACCGTCGCTCGGTGAACTGGCCGCCGCCGCCGGCCGCAGCGCCGGCTATTTCCACCGCACCTTCAAGGCCGTCACCGGCCTGACGCCAAAGGACTACGCGGCCGCCCGGCGCGCCGAAAGGGTGCGCCGGCGCCTGGAAGACGGCGCCAGCGTGACAGCGGCGATCTACGATGCCGGCTTCAATTCGAGCGGACGCTTCTATGAGAAGTCGGCCGGCATGCTCGGCATGACGCCGACGCGCTACCGCGCCGGCGGCGCCAGCGAGGAGATCCGCTTCGCCGTCGGCGAATGCTCGCTCGGCGCCATCCTTGTCGCGTCGAGCAGGAAGGGCGTCGCCGCGATCCTGCTCGGCGACGACCCGGACGCGCTGGTGCGCGACCTGCAGGACCGTTTCCCCAAGGCGCGCCTGATCGGCGCCGACCGCGATTATGAGGCGCTCGTCGCCCGCGTCGTCGGTTTCGTCGAGGCTCCAAGGCTTGGTCTCGACCTGCCGCTCGACCTGCGCGGCACCGCGTTCCGGCAGCGCGTCTGGCAGGCCCTGCGGGACATCCCGGCCGGCCGCACCGTCTCCTATGCCGAGATAGCAGGGCGCATCGGCGCGCCGAAGGCGACCCGCGCCGTTGCCGGCGCCTGCGCCGCCAACGCGCTCGCGGTCACCATTCCCTGCCACCGCGTGATCCGCAAGGACGGCGCCCTGTCCGGCTACGCCTGGGGCGCGGAGCGCAAGCGCGCGCTGCTCGGCCGCGAGGCCTGAGGAGGAGCGGCAATGGGCGCGATGGCAAGGTCTTCCACCACCGATGCGGACATTGGGATCCCCCATCGCGGCGCCGTCAGACGCGCCAAAGATGCGCGGTCGCTGGTGATGGCTGCGCTCGGGGAGCTTGTCGAGAGCGGCAAGGCCGAGTGGAGCCGTGGCGCGACCGGCGAGATCGAACTGCGGCTGTTATCAGGCGAGGTTTTTTTGCTTGGCGAGGTTGCTGTCATTCGTATCGCATAAATCAGCGCTCTACGGCGCCCCCCTCTGTCCTGCCGGACATCTCCCCCACTTTGGGAGGAGATTGGCTGTCACAACCGCCTTCGCCAATCTACGACGTTGCAGGAATGAGTGGGGCGCCGAAATTGCCAATCTCCCCCCTCGTGGGGGAGATGTCCGGCAGGACAGAGGGGGGGCGCCGTAGGGTACTTACCTCCGCACCGTTCCGGAAATTGAATTTGAAAGCAACCATCGGAGTGAGGAACGGAAGGCACGCGGCTAGGGTTCAGGCACACAGAAGGAGTGAAGCAATGAACCTCATGCAAACCCACACGCCGGCGACAGCCTCCGGCGCCGACACCATCACCTACGCCATCGCCCAATCCGCGATCGGCAAAATCCTCGCCGCGCGCGGTTCCCTCGGCGTCTGCGCCATCCTGATCGGCGACGACGCAGAGGCGCTGGCGCAGGACCTCGCCAGCCGCTTTCCCGGCAAGATGCTGGTCGAGAACGAGACCGCCTTGCATGACGATCTCGCGGCGATAGCATGTTTCATCGAAACGCCCGCCGCCGGCCTGGACCTGCCGCTCGACATCAGCCACGGCACGCCGTTCCAGCAAAAAGTTTGGGGCGAGCTTCGCAGCATCCGCCGCGGCGCAACCATCACCTACGCCGCCCTTGCCCAGCGTCTCGGCCAATCGAACGGCGCCCGCGCCGTGGCGACGGCCTGCGCCGCCAACGCGATCGCGCTCGGCATTCCCTGCCACCGCGTCGTCCGCGCCGACGGCACGCCCTCCGGCTACCGCTGGGGCACTGAGCGCAAGCACGCTTTGCTCGACAAAGAGGCCGCGATATGAACGCCCATGCCAAGGTTGCGGCATCGGTGGTGAAAGCCGCCGAGGAACGGGTTGCCGCTTACGACTGGCCGGCCCTCGCCGCCGAACTCGACGGCGTCGGTTGTGCCGTGATGGAAAAGCTGCTCACGCCGCAGGAGTGTCGGCAACTCGCCGGGCTCTATCCGCATGAAGAACATTTCCGCAGCCATATCCACATGGCCAGGCACGGCTTCGGCAAGGGCGAATACCGCTATTTCCGCTACCCCTTGCCGGACCTGATCGGCGGGCTGCGCACGGCGCTCTATCCCAGGCTCGCCGAGGTCGCCAACCGCTGGAACGAGCGCATGGGCATCGCCACGCGCTATCCCGAAACGCATGCCGCCTTTCTCAAGCAGTGCCACGCCGCCGGCCAGGTCAGGCCGACGCCACTTCTGCTGCAATATGTGCCCGGCGACTTCAACTGCCTGCACCAGGACCTCTATGGCGACCTCGCTTTTCCGGTGCAGGTGGCGGTTCTGCTTTCAGAACCCGGCGAGGATTTCACCGGCGGCGAGTTCGCCCTGACCGAACAGCGGCCGCGCATGCAGAGCCGGGTGGAAGTGGTGCCCTTGCGCCAGGGCGATGCCGTCTCCTTCGCCGTCCACAATCGGCCGGTGCAGGGCACCAAGGGCAATTACCGCGTCAATCTGCGCCACGGCGTCAGCCGCCTGCGCTCGGGCATGCGGCACACGGTGGGCATCATTTTTCATGATGCGAAGTGAATTGGTGAGGCCAAGGTGTTGACCAAGAGTACATCGAGGCGCGTGTTCCCTTCGCCCCTGGGGCTAAGGCAGAACCGCGCTTGGTGCTGCATCGCCGACTGCCATGCCCAAGCTCAACGGCAGGCATGATATCAGTGCAATGCCTTTCGATTAGCCGGCCGGCGCGTAGCGGCTCACCACCATGCCGCTCGCATAGGATTTCGAGCCGAGCAGCCGCAGCCTGCCGAACCCGCCTTGGTCGAAGATGCGGCGGCCGGCGCCCAGCACGGCCGGGTTGATGAACAGCTGGAACTCGTCGACCAGCCTGGCCGCGATCAGCGCCGAGGCGAAGCCGGCGCCGCCGAACACCGCGATGTCGCCGCCCTCACCCCTCTTCAGCAAGTCGACCTCCCGCGGCAGGTCGCCGCTGACCACTGTCGTGCGCTCCCATCGCGAGGCCTTGAGCCTGTCGCTCGGCACCACCTTCCTCGCCTCGACGATGCGCTGGGCGAAAGCATAGAACGGGTCGCGCGGATATCTCTTCGCCGCATTGCCCCAATGGGTGAGGTAGCCTTCCTCGGCCATCTTGCGGCTCAAGAGGATGGTATCGATGCCGGCGAAGACGGCGTTGAAGTCCCGCTTCAGCTCCTCGTCCCAGGCGCTGTCGTCGCCCCATTCCCAGAGCTGCCAGCGATGATCCCCGGCGGCGCCGACAAAACCGTCGACCGACATCTGCATCTGGAGGATCAGCTTTTTCATCATGGTTCTCCCAGTCAAGGGCCGAGCGGCTCGTTTTACCCGTCCGGCCGGCACGGTTGCCGATGGTTTCATTTGGAACTATTGACCTGAGATGAAAACGATGTCAATAGTAAAGCGATTTAAAAATGGAACCATACACATGTCGACACGGGACCGGTCTGGCTGCCCCATCAACCTGTCGCTCGAACTGCTCGGCGACCGCTGGACGCTGCTCATCATCCGCGACCTGGTCTTCGCCGGAAAAAAGCACTTTCGCGAATTCCTGCAATCCGATGAGGGCATTTCCTCGCGTACGCTGGCCGAGCGCCTCCAGACATTGCAGGACGAAGGCATCCTCACCCGCAGCGGTGATCCCACGCATGGGCTGAAGGCGATCTATCGCCTGACCGAGGCCGGCATCGACCTTTTGCCCGTGCTGGCCACGCTCGGCGCCTGGGGCAGCAAGCACCGCAAGGCCGACGATGATCTGGCAAGGATCGCCGATAAGCTCGCTGCCGACGGCGAGCCGGCGCTGGAGCGCCTCAAGCAGGCGCTGCGGGCGGAGCATCTCGGTTGATGGATGTCGCCAAGGTGGCCTCGGGGACAACGACCCGCACAGGCAACGCGCGTTAGAAAGTGCGTCACGGCCCTCTGTTCGGAATAGCGCAAAAACAAGCAATTGGAACGGTTGCGTGATGCATTGCAGCACGCCGGCGACGAGCTATGGCGTGCGCAATATGTCGGCGCCCGCCTGCTCATCGAACAGCACGGCGCAGCCGCACTGCAGCGCGACTTCACTCAGCGCATTCGCGACTGTTTCGTCGGCCGAGACGAAATCGCCGGTCAGCACCCGCAATTCCTCCACGGCCTTGGCCATCGAAACCAGCCGCCCCGCGGCGCGGTCGGTCGAGCAGGCGTTGACGACGCAAACCAGATCGATCATTTCAAAGTTGCCCATGCCAGCCTCCGCACGCGGCGCCCTTCGGCCGTCAACGCGATTGTGAGCGACAATGTTCCGGCGGATCGCGACCTCGCTTGACAGCGAGCAATGTTTGTTCTCTTTATGTTCCATACTCTACAACGTCGCGAGGAACCGGGGATGGAGCCCACCATCCTGCATGCCGATCTCGACGCTTTCTACGCCTCGGTCGAGCAGCTTCTCGACCCCTCGCTGCGCGGCAAGCCGATCGCGGTCGGCGGCGGCGTCGTGCTCGCCGCCTCCTACGAAGCCCGCGCCTTCGGCGTGCGCGGCGGCATGCCGGGGCGCAAGGCGCGCGAGCTCTGCCCGCAGTTGATTTTCGTCGGCGGAAATTTCCGCGACTACCAGCGGCTCGGCGATGCCGCGATGAAGGTGCTCGACGATTTCACGCCGCTGGTCGAGCGCATCTCCATCGACGAGGCCTTCGCCGATGTCGCCGGTTGCACGCATCTGTTCGGCCAGCCGCGGGAGATCGCCTCGACCATTCGCCGCCGCGTGCGAAGCGAACTCGGCCTGCCGATCTCGATCGGCGTGGCGCGCACCAAGCACCTGGCCAAGATCGCCTCGCAGGTGGCCAAGCCCGATGGGCTGGTGGTGGTCGAGCCCGGCACCGAGATCGCCTTCCTGCATGACCTGCCGGTCTCCCTGATGTGGGGCGTCGGCCCGGCGACCAGCGCGCGGCTGGCCGAGATCGGCGTCCAGACAATCGGCGAACTGGCCAGGACGCACAGCGGCGCGCTGGCGCGGCTGCTCGGCCCTGCCGCCGGCGAAAAGCTTGCCGCCTTGTCGTGGAACCGCGATCCGCGCAAATTGGAAACACGTCGCCGCGCCCATTCGGCCGGTGCCCAGTCGGCGCTTGGCCGCAAGCCGGCACTGGAATGCGTCTACATACCCGTCCTGCTGCATCTGGCCGACCGGGTCGCCAGCCGGCTGCGCGCCAAGGCGCGCCCCGGCCGCACGGTGACGGTGCGCGTGCGCTTCGCCGACCTCAGCGCCGTCACCCGCTCGATCACGCTCGACCAGCCGATCTCGGCGACGGTGATGCTGGCCGAGATCGCGACAGACCTGGTGCGGGGCGTGCTTGCCGATCATCCGCATGACAGGACGATTTCGCTGCTGGCGATCTCGGTCTCGCATCTGGAGGAAAGTGCCGAATTGCAGCTCGAACTGCCGCTCGGCCTCGCCGACGAAAAGCGCCGCCCCGGCACCAGGAAGGGCCTCGCACGCTTCGGCGCCGACCGCGCCATCGACAAGATCCGCGAGCGTTTCGGCAAACAGGCCGTCGGCTACGGCACCGTGGCGCTGGAGGCGGCCCGCTCGGTGCCCGACGAGTTCAGGGAATTGGCGCAGAAGGAATTGTAAGCGGGAATGGCTGTCTGCGCTTCCCGAATGGCGCACACCAGTTGGCTTCAGAGCCGCATCGTGCCGAAGACCCGATCCCAGAACAGCGACGTCACGCCGAAATTGACATTTTCGTCGACATGATGATGCAGCGCGTGGCGGCGCTTCAGCGTGTAGAGATAGCTCGGATGAGTGGGATGCCAGTGATGGATCACATGGTGGATGCTGACGTACCATAGGTAGCCCAGCATCAGCCCGCAGCTCGCCGCGCTGGCGACCGCGAAATCCGAGACCATCCATACGGGAAAGAACGCGACAAGCGCATGCACGCCGAGGCTGAGCCAGGTCGGCGTGCCCACCGGACTGCGCTCCTCGACATGATGGCGGGCGTGCAGATCCCTGATCCAGGGAATGTGGTGAAGGACGAAGCGGTGCATGACGTATTCGATCAGCGTCCACAGACACAGGCACGCCAGCGCCGTCGCCAGCCAGCCTGGCGCGCTCTCTTCGCCGGCCTCGATAAGCCCGGCCACAGCCAGCAGAGCGATCGCCAGGGGGTAAACCACGAAGTCGCTGTAGTATCCAATGAGACCGAGTTCCATCGGAGCAAGCCTTCAACGCCGAAGAAGCGACAGATTGCCGAATGCGCGGGCGGGGAGCAACGCGGATGCGCCTGACATAGCGTCGCAATCACCTCGCGCAAGGTCGGCGGCAACGATTTGGAAGCAGAGTCAACCGGCTGCTGCCCTCGAAACCAGCCTCGCAACGAGCTGAAAAATGGCGGAACTCAGCGCGGCCCGAATGGACGGCCAACTCTTGATCGCCATCAACCGCGCGGCACCGTCGACGTGGCCGCGATGGCGTACTTCACATTGGATGGCACACCCTCACCCAAACCTCGCCGCCGTCCACGCCCCATCAGCCGCGTTCGACTCCACCGCCGCGGCGACGAACTTCACGCCGCGCGCGCCGTCGACCACATCGGGCACCTGCGCCGCCCGGGCCGCATCGACAGCAGCGCCCGAACGATGCGCGCGGATGATGTCGGCGGCGTCGCGGTAGAAATTGGCGAAGGCCTCGATATAGCCTTCGGGATGGGCGGCCGGCATGCGTGACACGCGCCGGCTTTCCTCGGTCGAGCCATGGCCGCCGCGCACGAGCGTGCGGGTTTCCTCGCCATATCTGGAGAAGCGCAGTTCCTCGGGCCGCGTGCCCGACCATTCAAGCCCCGCCTTGTCGCCATAGATGCGCACGGAGAGATCATTATAGTGGCCGGGCGACGTCTGGCTGGCCAGGATCGTGCCGCGTGCCCCGCCCGCCCAGCGCACCAGCACATGCGCGTTATCATCGAGCCGCCGTCCCGGCACGGCGGTGAACAGGTCGGCCGACACCGTCTCGGCCTCGCGGCCGCTGATGAAACTCGCCAGATTGAAGGCATGCACGCCGATATCGGCCAGCACCGCCGACTGGCCGGCGCGCGCCGGGTCGGTGCGCCATTCCGCCTGTTTCTGGCCGTCGGCATCGATCGGCCTGGTCAGCCAGTCCTGGATATAGGCGCCGTGCACGGAGACGATGCGGCCGAGTTCGCCCGCCGCCACCATCTCGCGCGCCTGGCGCACCATGGCGTAGCCGGTGTTGTTGAGGGTCACGACGAAGCGGCGATTTTTCTCCCGCGTCAGCGCCACCAGGGCTTGCGCCTCGCCCAGCGTCGTCGACAGCGGCTTGTCGCAGATCACATCGATGCCGGCTTCCAGAAAGGCTGTCGCGACCGGCGCGTGCAGGTGGTTGGGCGTGACGATGACGACCGCCTCGATGCCGTCCGGGCGCGCCGCCTCCGCCTTTGCCATCATGCGGTAATCGGCATAGCTGCGCTCCGGCGCGATGCCGATCTCGGCGGCCGAGGCGGCGGCGTTCCCGGGGTCGGACGACAGCGCTCCGGCCACCAGCGCGATCTGGTCGTCGAGCCGCATGGCGAGGCGATGCACCGCGCCGATGAAGGCGCCCTGCCCGCCTCCCACCATGCCGACGCGCAAACGCTTGCCCGCCGATCCGTCCGATGTCGCATAAACCATGTTTGTCTCCTCCGATTTAAGGATGTTAAGCCAGCACCCACCGTCGAGTTCTGTAGCGCCCCCCTCTGTCCTGCCGGACATCTCCCCCACAGGTGGGGAGATTGGCAGCGTCGACCGCGACGCCTTTCATGCAACGCTGGCAATTTGGCGAAAGCCGGCGTGACATCCGATCTCCCCCCTTGTGGGGGAGATGTCCGGCAGGACAGAGGGGGGCGCCATAGGGTGCTATGTTGAATGCATCGAACTTCTTCGCTGCAGAACAGCTACCACCCTCGAACAGGATTTCCAATTTTCATATTGTAAAACGATCGTATCGCGCTAGCCTGAAATCATGAGCGGGACGCGCAAATCATCCGGACGGTCCAGCGCCGACGAGGCGGCGACCCGCAAGCGCGGGCGTTCGCTGGCGGCGCTCGGCTATATCAAGCCGCAGACTTACGAGGAACTGCGCGCGGTGCTGTCGTCGGGCACTGTCCATTTCCCCAAGCGGCTGCGCCAGGTCGCGATCTTCCTGTGGCAGCATCCGAGCGACGTCGCGCTCGGCACCATCGCACAGGTCGCCGCGCAGGCAGGGGTGCAGCCTTCGACGCTGGTGCGCTTCGCCCAGATCTTCGGCTATGCCGGCTTTTCCGATTTCCAGGGCCTGTTCAAGGACCATGTCAAGGCGTCCTGGCCGGAAGGGCGCGGCCAGGAACGCACGCCGCGCGTATCCAATGCCGACCTGCATTTCCTGCGCGGCATGGTCGGCGCCTCGCAGGCCTCGCTCGGCCGCATCGAAACCGGCTTCGATATCGAGAGCTTCGAGAAAATGGTGGCGTTGCTTTCGGCCGCCGAGCTGATCTACGTCATCGGCTCCAAGCGCGCCTTTCCCGTCACCAGCTATCTCTCGCTGACCTTGTCGCAGCAAGGCGTGCGCAATGTGCTGGTCGACAATGTCGGCTCCACCGCGCTCGACCAGGTCGGCTGCATCGGCAGACGCGACGCGGTGCTGGCGGTCTCCTTCAGTCCCTACAATTCGATCACGCCCGACCTCGTCGCGGTCGCCCACGAGCGGCGCGCGCGGATCGTCACCATCACCGACAGCACTTTTTCTCCGCTGGTCAAGTTCTCGGACACCTGGCTGGAAGTTGTGGAACAGGATTTCGCAGGCTTCCGCTCGCTGGCGGCGTCGCTCGCCGTCGGCATGGCTTTGGTCCATGGTGTCGTGGCCCAACGGGCAGAATGATTGCGCGGTTGACTAACGGGAACTGACATTCCATATCTTCAGAAATAGAAACTTTGTTCCGGGAGGAGGAATGGAGCTTCAGCTCGACGGCAAGATGGTGCTGGTCACCGGCGCGACGCAAGGCATCGGCCGGGCAGTCGCCGAAACCTTGGCGCGTGCCGGCGCCGGCGGCCTGCTGGTCACCGGCCGCGACGGGACGCGCGGCGAGGCCGTTGCTGCGGAGCTCTCGCAAGCGGGCACGCCGGCACACTTCATCGCCGCCGAGCTTTCTGACCCGGCAGCCCCTGCCCTCCTGGCGCAAGCCTGCATCGACCGCTTCGGCCGTATCGACGGTCTCGTCAATGCCGCCGGCCTGACCGACCGGGCCTCCTTCCTCGATGCGACCCCCGACGACTGGGCCTCGCTGTTCGCCGTCAATGCCCGCGCCCCTTTCTTCCTCATGCAGGCGGCGATTGCCGACATGCGGAAGCGGGGCCAGGGCGGCGCGATCGTCAACATCCTGTCGATCAATGCCCATTGCGGCTCGCCCGAGCTCGCCGTCTATTCCGCCACCAAGGGCGCGCTGGCGACGCTGACCAGGAACGCAGCCAACGCCCACCGCTTCGACCGCATCCGCGTCAACGGCATCAATGTCGGCTGGACCGATACGCCCGCCGAGCGCGTCATGCAGGCCGAGACGCTCGGCCACGGCGCCGGCTGGCTCGATGCCGCCAACGCCGCGCAGCCCTTCGGCCGGCTGTTCTCGGCGGAGGACGTGGCCAGGCTCGCCGTCTTCCTTCTCTCCGACGCCGCGGGACCGATGACCGGCTCGCTGATCGACCAGGAACAGTGGGTGATCGGAGCCAACCGGTGAGCACAGCCGCGCCCGAGACGCTCGGTCCGGCCTTGCTCGGCCGCCTGACGGCGACGGTGCAAAGGCCCGGCTATGACCGTGCCTTGCTCCAGGCAGGCATGGCGCATCTCGGCGTCGGCGCCTTCCACCGCTGCCACCAGGCCGAATACACCGACGACCTCCTGGCGCGGAGCTTCGGCCGCTGGGGCGTGGTCGGCATCAACATCCGTCCGCCGGCGCTCGCCGATACGCTCGGCCCCCAGGACGGGCTCTACACCAGGCTCATCCGCCAGGATTCCCAAGTCGAGGCGCGCGTCATCGGCAGCATCGTGCGCGTTGTCGATAGCCAGGCGAGCGCTATGCCCGCGCTCGAAGTGCTGTCCTCCCCGGACATCGAATTCGTGACGCTGACCGTTACCGAAAAGGGCTATTGCCATATTCCGGCCAGCGGCGCGCTCGACCTCGACCATCCCGACATCGTCGACGATCTCGCAAACCCGCTGACGCCGCGCAGCGTGCCCGGCATTCTGGCGCGGGCGCTGGAGCAACGCATGGCCACGCACGGCCGGCCGCTGACGCTGCTCTCGTGCGACAATATCCCGGCCAACGGCACCATCCTGGAAAATGTCGTGCGGACTTTTGCCGAACGGCGCGGCAACGGCCTTGCCGGCTGGATCGCGGCCAATGCCGCCTTCCCCAGCGCCATGGTCGACCGCATCGTGCCGGCGAGCACGCAGGCCGATCTCGACGGTGTGGAGCAGCTTTTCGGCTACCGCGATGGAGCCGTCGTTGCCGGCGAGCCGTTCCGGCAATGGGTGATCGAGCAGAAATTCGCCGGCCGCGTGCCGCGCTGGGACCTGGTGGGGGCAACCTTCGTCGACGACGTCACGCCGTTCGAGCATCTCAAGATGCGTGTGCTGAATGGCGCTCAGACGACGCTCAGCTATCTCGGCGTGCTGGCCGGCCTCGAACACACTTTCGATGCGATGGCGGACCCGCTGCTGTCGGCCTTCGTGCGCCGCATGCTCGTCGAGGAGACTCTGCCAACGTTGAAGCCGGTGCCCGGCATGGACCCATCAGCCTATGTCGAGCAGAGCCTTGGCCGTCTGCAGAATACCGCGATCCGCCACCGCAACCACCAGATCGCCACCGACGGCTCGCAAAAGATCGTGCAGCGCCTACTCAACCCGATCCGCGATCGGCTGGGCGAGGAAAAAAGCATTGCGCTGCTGTCGGTATCCGTCGCCGGCTGGATGGCCTATCTGATCCAGGCTTCATCCCGGTTCGGCCGGCGCTGGCCGGTGTCGGACCCCTATGCCGGCAAGATCGCTGGCATAGCGGAGGCAAGCGGACGCGACGTCCCGGTACTGGCTGCGGGCATCCTGGCGATTGACGCCATCTTCGATCCCGCCCTCGCCGCCAACGACATGTTCCGCAAGGCCGTCACATCGGCGCTCGACGGGCTGTTGTCGGACGATCCGATGGCAACCGTCAGGCATGCATGCGCGCAACCGGCAGATGAGCGGTTGAAGCAACCGGCACGATCTGCATAGTAGGAATCGGTCGTGAATTCACGACCAGGGGAGGCACTATGAGGCTTGGACTGCTCACCGCACCGTTCGCGGAGACGCCGCTCGACGCGGTCGCCGACTGGGCAAGCTCGGCCGGCTTCGAGGCGCTGGAAATCGCCTGCTGGCCGAGAGCCTCCGGCGCCAGCCGCCGCTATGCCGGTACAAGCCACATCGACACCGCCGCGACCTCGCCGGCGCAGGCCAGGGACATCGCGGCAAACCTTGCCGGCAAGGGGCTGACCATTTCCGGTCTCGGCTATTATCCCAACCCGCTGCATCCCGATGCCGCCCACCGCAAGACGGTGATCGACCATCTGAAGCAGGTGATCGTGCTGGCCGCGAATATGGGCGTGCCCCTGGTCAACACCTTCTGCGGCGGCGATGCCTCGAAGACCGTCGACGTCAACTGGCAGCACGCGCTCGAAATCTGGCCCGATATCGTCGCCCATGCGCGCGATCACGGCGTCAAGCTCGCTTTCGAGAACTGCCCGATGATCTTCAGCTATGACGAATGGCCGGGCGGCCACAACATCGCCTATTCGCCGCTGGTCTGGCGCCGCATCCTCGAAACCTGGGGCGGCGATGTCGGGATGAATTTCGATCCTTCACACCTGGTCTGGCAGATGATCGACCAGGCCCGCTTCATCAGGGAATTCGGCCCCTACATGTTGCATGTCCACGCCAAGGACCTGATGATTGATCATGATGGTTTGTACGAGCGCGGAATCCTTTCGTCTGGCATAGGCTGGCAGGTGCCGCGCATGCCGGGGCTGGGCGATGTCGGCTGGAACGGCTTCTTCTCCGGCCTCTACCGTGCCGGCTATGACGGCCCGATCATCATCGAGCACGAGGACCGGTGGTTCGAGGGCAGCGACGATAAGGTCAAGCGCGGTTTCCTGCTTGCCCGCGACGTGCTGCGTCCCTTCGTCAAATGAAGGCGCAAAAACAACATCGAGGCGCCGCCTGAATCTCTTTCTGCGCGGCCCGGTGTAACGACTTGGAATCGAAACGAAAATCAAAGTGGAGGAAATCTGAAATGAAGAAATACCTGACCATGGTGCCGCTCCTTGCCGGCGCTGCCTTGCTGGCCTCGATGGGCGCCTCGTCCGCCGAGGGCAAATACACGATCGGCATCTCCAACACCGTGCAGGGCAATGGCTGGCGCGAGGAGATGGTCTGCGCCATGAAGGCGCAGGCGCTGGCCTCCGGCGAAGTGACCAAGCTCAACATCGCCCACCGCAACACCGACGCCGCCGGGCAGCTCGAGGACATCCGCAACCTGATCAGCGCCAAGGTCGACGCCATCGTCGTCAATCCGGCTGATCCCGCCGGCATCAAGGCCGGGCTGGAGGAAGCCACCAAGGCCGGCATCGTTGTCGTCGCCGTCGACCAGGCGGTCACCGAACCCTCGGCCTACATCATCTCCAACAACCAGGAACAATATGCCTATCTCGGCGCCAAATGGCTGTTCCAGCAGATGGGCGGCAAGGGTGAGGTGTTCTATATGCGCGGGGCCGCCGGCGCCTCCGCCGACTCGGATCGCGACAAGGGCTTCAAGAAGGCGCTGGCCGAATTCCCCGACGTGAAGGTCGCGCAGGAAGTGTTCACCGGCTGGCAGCAGGACCAGGCCAAGCAGCAGATGCTGTCCTTCCTCGCCACCGGCACGCCGTTCAACGGCGTATGGACCTCGGGCATCGACAACGTCATCGTCGACGCGCTGGTGGAATCGCAGGCGCCGATGGTGCCCGTGGTCGGCGCCGACAATGCCGGTTTCGTCGGCCAGCTGAATTCGGTCAAGGACCTGGTCGGGGCGGCCGTGACCAATCCCGGCTCGATCGGCGGCGCCGGCGTGACGCTCGCGCTCCAGATCCTCGACGGCAAGAAGCCGGCGCAGCAGACCGTTCTGGTCGAGCCGCAGCTCTGGGAGAACGCCACCGAGGAAGGCAAGGCCAAGCTGAAAGCCGCCGCCGATCCGTCGCTCAGCCCGGAATGGCCGGTCTCGATCTCGATCCCGGACTGGACGACGTACACCAAGGACCAGATCGTCGCGTGCAAGGGGCCGGGGGAATAAGGGCTATTTTGATTGGCTAGCGAGGATGGCGTTTGCCGTCCTCGCCAACCAAAGGTTTGATAGGTTAGCGCTCTACGGCGCCCCCCTCTGTCCTGCCGGACATCTCCCCCACTTGGGGGGAGATTGGCAGTTTCGGCGCCGGCTCTCGTCTTGCCACGTTGAAAATTGGCGAAAGCCGAAGTTGCGGCCGATCTCCCCCCTTGTGGGGGAGATGTCCGGCAGGACAGAGGGGGGCGCCGTAGAGCGCCAGCAATTGAGTTTCTGGTACGGACAGCAATTTGACCACCAAACCCCTCCTCGACGCCTCCGGCGTCGCCAAGAATTACGGTGCGGTTGCCGCGCTGCGCGACGCGTCGCTGTCTGTCCTGCCGGGTGAGGTGCATGCCCTGATGGGCGCCAATGGCGCCGGCAAGTCGACGCTGGTGAAGATCCTGACCGGCGCGGTTCCTGCCTCGGCCGGGCGCGTGCTGATCCGTGGCGAGGCGCGTGACATACGCTCGCCCGCCGCCGCGCGCCGCGCTGGCCTTCTGCCCGTCTACCAGGAACCGTCGCTGATCCCCGATCTCGACATACTGTCCAATCTGCGGCTGACCGGCACGCCCGTCGAGCCGTTCCGCGCCTGGGTGCGCGAACTTGGCATTCCCGACCTCGACCTGCGCGACACCGCGCGCGACATTCCGCTGGCGGTGCTGCGCGTGCTCGACCTGGCGCGGGCGCTCGCCGTCGAGCCCGACGTGCTGCTGCTCGACGAGATGACCGCGGCGCTCCCCGCAAATCTTGCCGAAAAGGTGCTGGAAGTCGTGCGTCGCCAGGGCGACAGCGGCCGCGCCGTGATCTTCATCTCGCACCGCTTCGTCGAGATCTCGGCGCTCTGCGACCGCGCCACCGTGCTGCGCGACGGCGCGACCGTCGGCGTTCTCGACATCGAGCCCGGCGTGGAGGAAAAGATCGTCGAGCTGATGCTCGGCGCCCGCATCGAGAAGACCAAGGTGACCGCCCGCGCCGCCGGCCAGGCCGCCACATCGGCCCCTGCCCGCCCGCGTCTCGCCGTGCGCAATCTGCGCGTCGGCACCAAGCTCAACGACGTCTCCTTCGAGCTCGCCGACGGCGAGGTCGCCGGCGTCGTCGCGCTCGAAGGCCAGGGCCAGGATGAATTGTTCGCCGCCCTTGCCGGCTCGATCAAACCGTCCGGCGGCACGATCGAGGTCGACGCCCAGCCGGCGAAATTCACCCATCCGATCGACGCCATCCGCGCCGGCATCGCCTATGTGCCGGGCGACCGTTCCGAAGCCCTCGCCATGCAGCGCTCGGTGCGCGAGAACATCGCGCTGCCCTTCAGCGCCGCCTTGCGCAACTGGGGGCCGATCGCCATGCGCAAGGAGCGCGCCACGGTGGCGAGCGCCATCGCGCGCCTCCAGATCGACACCCGCGCGCAAGGCGAGGTGCAGCGCCTGTCCGGCGGCAACCAGCAGAAGGTGACCATCGCCCGCTGGATCGCGGCGGATGCCCGCACCATCCTGTGCTTCGACCCGACGCGCGGCATCGATGTCGGCACCAAGCAGGAGATCTATAAATTGCTGCGCGAGCTCGCCGGCCACGGCAAGTCGGTGCTGTTCTACACCTCGGAACTCGAAGAGGTGCAGCGCGTCTGCGATCGCGTCATCGTCATCTTCGGCGGCCGCGTCGTCGATATCTTCCCGGTCGAGGAAGCGGACGAGCCGGCACTGATGCGCGCCGCCTACGGCCTGCCGCGCGGCGTCAAGGCCGATATCGGCATTTTGGCGGACCCGACAGCAAATGCCCCGGATGCGCCGGAGGCGACGCCATGAGCCATCTCCTGCGCCGCCAGGGCTGGGTCGCCGGCCTGTTCGCCCTCCTCATCGTGCTGTTCGTCGTCACCAAGCTGATCCAGCCCGGCTACGGCAGCGGCGATTTCGGCTCGCTGGCGCGGGCCGTCTTGCCCTACGCCTTTGCCGTGGCCGCGCAGACCGTCGTCGTCATCGCCGGCGGCATCGATCTGTCGGTCGCCGCCATGATGGCGCTGACCAGCGTCACCGCCGCCTCGATGATGGCCGGCGCCTCGGAAGAATACGCGCTGTTCGTGGTGCCTTTCGTACTGGCCATGGGGTTTGTGCTCGGCGCGCTCAACGGCCTGCTCATTGTCGCCACCCGTGTCCCCGACATCGTGGTGACGCTCGCCATGCTGTTCGTGTTGCAAGGGGCGGCTCTTCTGGTGCTCGGCGCGCCGGGCGGCGCCGCCGCCGAATGGCTGAAGGCGATGATTTCAGGCACGGTCCCGATACCCGGCCTGCCGCAGAACATCGACGCCTGGCTGCCGAAGGCTCTGCTGGTGCTGATCATCTGCCTCTGCATCGTCTGGATACCGCTGCGGCGCTCGCGCCTCGGCCTGTCCATCTACGCCATCGGCTCGAGCGAGCTGGCGGCGTTCCGCAGCGGCGTGCCGGTCAAGCGCACCCGCATCATCGCCTATGCGCTGTCGGGCCTGTTCGCGGCCATGGGCGGCCTGGCGCTGACCATGAGCACCGGCATCGGCGCTCCTATTCCCGGCCCCTATCTGCTCGCCAGCGTCGCGGCCGTGGTGCTGGGCGGCGTGGCGCTGGGCGGCGGCAAGGGCGGCCTGCTCGGCCCCATCGTCGCCGTCTTCGTGCTGCGCCTGGTGCGCACCGATCTCACCCTGCTCGCCATTGATCCCAACGTCACCGCCATCATCGAGGGCCTGATCATGGTCGCCGTGGTGATGTTCGGGGCTTTCATTACGATGCGGGGTCGGCAATGATGAGGGAGAATGAATTGGCGCATAGCGCTCTACGGCGCCCCCCTCTGTCCTGCCGGACATCTCCCCCTCAAGGGGGGAGATTGGGAGCTTCGGCGGCTCGCTCATTCTTGCAACGCCGACAATTTGCGAAAGCCGTCACCCCATCCGATCTCCCCCCTGGAGGGGGAGATGTCCGGCAGGACAGAGGGGGCCGCCGTAGGGCGCTACATTTGCAGACAAGAGCCACCCCATGAGCACGTCAGCAATCACGCCCCAACCCGTCCCCTTCGGCCGCCGTGTCAAACGCTTCATGGCCGACCGGCCGCTGATTCCGCTGGTCATCCTGCTGGTCATCCTGGTTGTGATTTTGCAGATCCTGCGCCCCGGCATCGTCAACGAGCGCTGGATCGCCAACACCATCAAATTCGCCATTCCCTTGGCGATCCTTGCCGGCTGCCAGACCATGACCATGCTGACCGGCGGCATCGATCTCTCTGTCGGCACGGTGGCGACGATGAGCGCCTTCATCATGGCTACGCAAGCCGTCAACCAGGAGCCAGCCGTGGCCTTCCTCCTGGCGATGATGCCGGCGGTGCTGATCGGCCTCGTCAACGGCATCGGCGTCGGCGTCTTCCGCGTCCATCCGCTGATCATGACGCTGGGCACCAGCCTGATCGGCACCGGCTTCCTGCAGGTCTATCAACGCACGGTGATCGCCTCGGGCGCCAAGATCCCCGATTTCCTCGCCTGGCTCGGCACCGGCGTGACCGCAGGGTTTCCCAACGCGCTGCTTCTGTTCGTCCCCGTCGCGGTGCTGATCGTCTTCGGCCTCAACCGCACCGGTTTCGGCCGCCTGCTCTACGCCGTCGGTGACAATGAGCGCGCGACCCGCCTTTCCGGCGTGCGCTACTGGCAGGTCATCACCGCGCTCTACGTCCTCTCCAGCCTGCTCGCCGGCATCACCGGCCTGCTCTATATCGGCTTGATCAAGGCCCCTTCCCTGTCCCTCGCCGAACCGCTGGTGCTGCCCTCCGTGGCCGCCGCCGTCATCGGCGGCACCTCCATCTTCGGCGGCCGCGGCGGCTATACCGGCACCATCATCGGCGCCTTGATCCTGACCGTGCTGACGACGCTGCTGACGATTTTGCAGATGCCGGAGGGGGCAAGAAGGATCCTGTTCGGCCTGATCGTGCTGTTCGTGACGGCGGCCTATCTGCGGATCGTGGAGGAGCGGTAGGGAGGGGCCGCCGGCTCATCCCTGGAAACACCGACGCAGTGATCGCCCTCACTTCACCGTGATGCTCACGCCGCTGAGATCGGCGTTGACTTGCAGCCCTACCTGCCTGCCCGTGAGCTCGAGCTGGGCGCCCTTGTCGTTGGTCATGACGATCACCTGGGCGCCCTTGCCGAGCGCGCCGCCGCCGCCCGCCGCGCCGTACACGCCCGTCACGTCCCGGGCGCGCTTGATATGGCGCACGGTGCCCCGGAAATAGGTCTTGGAGGCACCGAAGGCGAGGCCGCCCGAAATGCCGCCGACCGAGATCGGATACCGGCGGCCATGGAAGGTCAGCGTGCCCTCGCCTCCGGCGCCGCCGATGAAGAAGGCCGCCTTGTAGATGGAGAAGCGGATCGTTCCGGTGTCGGCGTGCGCGACACTGGCAAAGCCAACGCCCGCGGCAGTGATGACGGCGATGGCGACTGAACGAAATCTGGACGAAATCTTCATGACAAGGGGCTCCTCAAGGTCGCTGCTCACCCGACCGGGCCGGGACGTCGGCGTCGCATCGAAGTTCATGGCTAAACAGTCTCGCCCATCATTGGTTCCAAGCACACGGTCTCGTTCCGGCTGCGAGGAGACCGTCGCTAAACGGGCCCGCCGGCTGGCGAATTGTCCAGCGGCGGCTGGCGGCATCGCGGGTCGAGCAGGGGAGCACGGGGAGACCCATGGCGCCGTCTGGAGCGGGCCTGGTGAAACTTTTTGATTTTTAGGCCGTTGTCGCCGTTACATCCGAGGCTGAACTCATGCCGAAAACGGTCGACGGCGCCAGGCGGCGCAAGGCAGAGAAGTCGCACCAGGAGAAGGCCTCGACAGTCGAAGTTGCGTCCGAGGTCGTGGGCGAGGCTGCGCCGCCGCCCGGGGCCATCGAACCCGGTCCGGAGCTGACGCCGCAGGAGGCCGAGCAGGCGCGCAAGCGATACCTGCTGAGGCGCTTCTGGATCAGCGCGCGCGGCTACTGGAGCACGCGCGGCGACAAGCTGGCCTGGCCGTTCACGATCGGGCTGTTGATGCTGATATGCATCAATGTCGGCTTCCAGTATGGGATCAACATCTGGAACCGCTCGATCTTCGACGCCATCGAGCAGCGCAACGCCCACACCGTCTATGTGCTCAGCGCCGTGTTCCCGCCGCTCGTGGTTGGAAGCGCAAGCCTTGTCGTCGCGCAAGTCTACCTTCGCATGACGATCCAGCGCCGCTGGCGTTCCTGGTCGACCACCGCCATCATCGCGCGCTGGCTCGCAAGCGGCCGCTACTATCAGCTGAACCTCGTGGGCGGCGACCACACGAACCCCGAGGCACGCATCGCGGAGGATTTGCGGATCGCCACGGAATCGCCCGTCGATTTCATCTCCGGCGTGATCAACGCGTTTTTGTCGGCCTCCACTTTCATCGTGGTGCTGTGGACGATCGGCGGGGCGCTGACTTTGCCGATCGGAAGCTGGAGCGTCACCATTCCCGGCTTCCTGGTCGTGACCGCGGTGATCTACGCCGCCATCACCTCCACTTCGATGGTGGTCATCGGCCGCCATTTCGTGCGGCTCTCCGAGCAGAAGAACCAAGCGGAAGCCGATTTCCGCTACACGCTGACGCGCGTGCGCGAAAACGGCGAGAGCATCGCCTTGCTCGGCGGCGAGGAGGAGGAGCGCAGCGGCATCGACAAGACGTTCGGCACGGTGCTCCGGCAATGGGCGCTGCTGACAGGCCAGCACATGCGCACAGCGCTGGTGTCGCAGGGGTCGAGCCTGTTTGCGCCGGTCGTGCCGATCTTGCTTTGCGCGCCAAAATTTCTCGAAGGCAGCATGACCCTTGGACAGATCATGCAGGCTGCCTCAGCCTTCGCCATCGTGCAGGCCGCGTTCGGATGGCTGGTCGACAACTATCCCCGCCTCGCCGACTGGAACGCCTCGGCACGGCGTATTGCCTCGCTGATGATGTCGCTTGACGGGCTGGAGCGCGCCGAACGCAGCGACGCGCTGGGCCGCATCAGGCACGGCGAAACCGAAGACGGTGCGATGCTCAGCCTGGACAATCTCTCGGTGTCGCTCGACGACGGCACCGGCGTGGTCAAGGAAACCGAGGTAGAGATCGAGCCTGGCGAGCGGGTGCTGGTGGCCGGCGAATCCGGTTCGGGCAAGAGCACGCTGGTGCGCGCCGTCGCAGGCCTTTGGCCGTGGGGTGGCGGCAGCGTCGACTTCCACCCCGGCAGGCGGCTGTTCATGTTGCCGCAACGTCCCTACATCCCCTCCGGGACGCTGCGCCGCGCGGTCGCCTATCCGGCCGCCGCCGACAACTGGACGCTGGAGAAGATCAACGCCGCCCTCGACAAGGTGGGGCTCGATTATCTCAAGGACCGGATCGAGGAAGACGCGCCCTGGGACCAGACCCTGTCGGGTGGCGAAAAGCAGCGGCTCGCCTTCGCGCGCCTCCTGCTGCATCATCCCGATATCGTCGTTCTGGACGAAGCGACGTCTGCGCTCGATGAGAAGAGCCAGGACAAGATGATGGAGACGGTCATCCATGAATTACCGAAGGTGACCATCATAAGCGTCGCGCATCGCGCCGAGCTGGAAGCCTTCCACAGCCGCAAGATCACATTGGAGCGGCGCGAGGGCGGCGCAAAGCTTGTCAGCGATATTAATCTTGTGCCGCGCAAGGGCGGACGGAACCTGCTCAGGCGCGCCTTGTGGGGCTCCGGCGCTGCGGCCCAAAGGCCGCGCGAGCTGGAGTAAAACCGACTTCGTCCCTCCTCAGCGCCCGCTCAGCGCCGCGACGCGGTCGAGGGCGGCGGCGAGGCCTTTCAGGGAGACGGGGAAGTTGAGCTTGGTCTCGGCGTCGGTGATGACGTTGAGCGTCAATACGCCGCCCGCCTTCAGCTTCTGCGCCAGCGCCCGATCGATCGGAAACTGCGCCACGCATCCGTTCGGCAGGCAGGTGCGGAACCGCAACTGGCCGAGGGGCGGCTGGTCGTCGATCTGGATCGTCACGCCTGGGTCGAACAGGATGCCGAACGGCAGAAGCAGGGTTCCGGTCAATCCACCCTTCGGCCCCGCCCGCAACTCCACCGCCAGCAGCCTCTGGCCGTTCTTCTGCGTCTGGTCCTGCGAAACCGAGCAGGCGCGTGCATTGTCCTGGATGGTGCAGGCCAGGCTCCAGTCCTGATAGGTCTCCTGGAGCGACGACGCGCCGTTTGGAAGCGTGGCCGCGTGCTGTTGTTGCGCACAGGCACCCGATGCGGCCAGTGCCGCCGCGCAGACTGCGGCCGCCTTCAGAAGAACAAATCTGTCAAACAACGATGGCGACTTTCTCTTGGGGGTTCACGCGCATGGCCCCGAAAACCGGATGGGATTTTCGGGGCCGTGGGCATGGTCATCTGCCTCACGCAGGGTGCAAAAGCAATTCCAAAGCACGTCGCGTGAGCGCGGTGCGCTTCAGGTACAGACCCACTCGCGGATCTTGCATTCGGTTCCCGCCGCCTCGCAGGCATGCAGAGCGAGATCTTCCGCGTCCTTGCGGGTCTCGGCGGAGTTCGCGCCCCAGGGCGTCAGCCGGTCGCTCTGCTTCTCCTTAGCCACGGCCAGGGCGCCGCAGTGCTTGTAGGGAAAGCCCGTCTCGTCGTCGTCTGTCCAATGGCGGTGATTGCGGAACACGGTGACAACAGTGCAGCCCTTGCCGCCGGCGTTCTCGCAGTATTTCATCGCGGCGTCCTTCGCCTCCTGGCGCTTGTCGGCGCCCCAGAAGAAGCCGTGCTTGGTATCGATGCTGGAATAGGCGATCGCCCCCCAGATGCCCTTTTCCTCCTTCGGCTCCGGCTCCGGCGGCGCCACAAGGTCGGCCGAGACAACCTGCCCGCTCCACAGCAGGGCCATGCACAAAACTGCCAGACGTCGCGATATCATGGTCTGCAATCCTTTCCAGGAGCCCTCGCCCATTCGCCTATCCCGTGTCTCACTTCGACGCCGACGCTATGGAAATCACCACGCAGCTATTGCCGGTCGGCAGCAGAAGCGCTTCGCCCGAATTGCCGCCCAGCTCATACACTTCGACCTGGCCGAGATGGTCGGTGATCTTGCTGCCTTGCGGAAGAACGGACGGGATCTCCGAACACGGGCTGGCGAACGGTGCCACCCGCACCATCGCGCCTTCGCAGCCGGAAGCGGTGGGCGATGCGAAAACCACGCCGGCGGCCGGTCCGCTGTATTTTTCCGTCGCATAATCCATGCCGACGAGGGCCTGCACGGCGTGCTTGTCGGCGGCCTGGTCGTTCCACAAGGATTTGACGCTGTATTTAGAACCCGTCGTCAGCACCTGTCCGAGCACAGGAAAGATCGTCGAGCAGGCCTGCACCCCGGCCTGTTTGACATGTTCGAGGAAGGGCGAGTCCGGCAATGCGGGCGGCGCCGTCCCGGCCTGTGCGGCCGTCGGGGTGCCGACGAGACCGGCGATCGCGGCATAGTTGGCGGCAGCGAAGCCGATGCCGATCATGGCCAGCCCCAGCAGCGAGAAGCCCAGGACGCGCGGCCACCGCCGCTGCGGCTCGGCGCCCCTCTTGCGATCGGGCTCGACGATCCTCTTGCGGTCCGGCTCCACACTCGGGCCGCGCGCTGGGGAGATGAACGGGTCTTGCTGGCTCACGGTGCTGCCTCGGTTATTTGATTGGCGCAAGGGCCTCGGACAGCCCCTTGAGCGTTGCGGTCACGGTAATCGTCTGGCCGTCGACGGTCTTGTAGGAGATCGCCGGCGTCGCTTTCTGCACGATCTGCTGGCGCATGATGGGCCCCACCGGCAGCATGCCGACGCAGACCACTTCGTTGCAGCCGTTCAAGTGGATGTCGATCGGGTCGCGCCCGTCGAACTTCAGCGACACCAGGCCGTCGCTTTTCGCGTTCGGCGCGGTGCGCAGGATCATGTAGGGCTTGCCGTCCTGCGTGGCCGCGAGCGACCAGCTGAAGGCCATCTTGCCGGCCCCGTCCTCGATCACCTGCGAGACATTGCAGACCTTCTTGCGCGCCTTGAGGTTCTCGTCGCAGATCAGCGTCCAGTTCTCGAAGGGCCGGATGGTGCGCTGGTATTGGCCCAGCTTCACATCCGGCGGCACCGCCACGTCGGATGGCTTGATCCTGTAGGGCGCGGTCGCTTGCGCGGCGGCTGGCGCGGCGGCCAAGGACAGGCCGCCGGCAAGCGCCAGGCAGGTCAGGAGGAAAAGCCGGGCATGACGGCTGGTTGCCCCGTTCATTCCCGCCTCAGTTCAACGTGAAGCTCAGGCCGGCGCCGACACCGACATTTCCGCCCGCCGCCGTGCCCGAGACGTTGCCGCGGATGCGGCCGTCCTCGCTGGTGTAGCCCGCGCCGAAGGCAAAGGCGCTGGCGTCCCGCCAGAAGCCGCCGCCCGCCGCGACGCTCAGCTTTCCGGGACGGTCGTCGTAGCGCAGCGAGGCTGCGGCAAGGCCGATTGCCGCCGCTTGCCGGGCTTCGTCGCGGATGCCGCTGATGTCCGAATTCAGCTGGCCGAGTTTCTGGTCGGTATAGTCGTTGGCCTGTTGCAGGGTCGTGGCCGCCACCTTGTCGGTATAGCTGTTGGATGTGCTGATGGCGGTGTCCAGGCCCTTGGTCAGCTGGTTGACATTGACCGCGTCGGTGCCGGCGACGCCGGGTCCGACATTGGAGATGACGACCGGCGCGTTGACGTCGCCGCCTTGCAGCGTGATGGTGTTCGTCTTGGCGCCGCCCTGCGTGTCATACGTCACCGCATTCTGGTTGAGATTTCCGACGCCGGTTTGCAGGGCCTCGATCGCCTGGTTGGAGGCGAAGAGTTGCGAACCGTTGATCGCGTCGGTGCTGTCGGCGGCGATCCGTCCGGCAGCGACATTGGTGATCGTCCTCTCCGCGCCGGCATCGCCGACGCTGACTGTCCCGGTCGGCGTCGTGCCGGCAAAGGCATAGGTCTTGCCGTTGATGACGGTGCTGGAGGTGCCGACGGCGGTCTGCGTCACCGAGCCGGAGCCGAGCGCCACATCGTTGGCGTTGTTGGCCTGCGCGCCCTGGCCGAGCGCGACGGCGCCCGCCCCGGTAGCCGTAGAGCCATGGCCGGCGGCCAGGCTGTCGTTGCCGCTCGCCACGCTTTCGGGCCCGATCGCCACGGCGTCGGTGCCGCCGGCGATACTGTCGGCCAGCGACGAATTGGCGTGGAAGTACTTGATGCCGCCGCCATTGCTGATGGTGGTCAAGGCATTGTCGACCGCCGTGAGCCCGTCATAGACGGTCGTGTAGGTGTTGCCCTGGACGGTGTAGGTCGGCCCGGTGATCGAACCGTCGGGGTTGAGCGTGGTGTTGCCGCCGAACAGGTTGGTTACGTTTTGCGACACGCCGCGCAGCTGCGAGACGTTGACGCCGTCGGTGTCGGCCGAGCCCGCCGCGACATTGGTGAGCTTGCGTTCAGCTCCGGCGTCGCCGATCGACACCTCGCCCACCGAGGTCTGCGGAGCGGTCAGGGCAAAGGCCGCGTAGCCGGCCTGCGCGCCGACCGAGGTGATGGACTGCGCGCCCAGCGCCACGCTGTTGATGAAGGTGCTTTGCGCGCCGGCGCCGAGCGCCACCGACTGGATGCCGGAGGCGAGCGAATTGGTGCCGAAGGCCAGGCCGTCCGCCAGCATCACATGGGCGTTCTGGCCGATCGCGGTTCCGCCGGGCGCCGTCTGGTCGACGATGGCGCCGTTGCCGATGCCGATGCCGTTATCGCCGTTGACGACCGTGGTCGGACCGACCGCGACCGATTCCGCGCCGACCGCCAGCGAGTCGGCCGCCACCGAATTGGCATGGAAATACTTGGTCGAGGTGGCCGACACGGCGGCGATGGCGCCCGCGAGCTGGCGCACCGTCACCGCGTCCTGGTCCTGCGTGCCGTCGGCGACATTGGTGATCTGCCGGTAGGAGGTGGCGTTGCCGACCGAAACGGCGCCGAGCAGCGCCTTGTCGGTGGTGTTGTACTGGATGAAGTTGGATGGGCCGGCGGGCAGTTGCCCGGTAGCCGGAGCGATCGGGCGATCGGAGAGCGAACCCGAGCCGAGGGCCACGCCGCCGTCGATGCTGGCATTGCTGTCGCGGCCGAGCGCCAGCGCGCTGACGCCGGTCGCGGTCGCATTGTAGCCGACCGCCGTGGAACCGACGCCTTGGGCGAAGGAATCGGTCTGCGCCAGCCCGAACTCGTTGGTGCGGGCATAGCGGATGCCTTCGCCATTGGCGTCGGTGAAGACGGTCGACGTGTCGCCGGTGATGTTGTTGATCGTGTTGCCGAGATTGGTCACGCCAGCGCCGATATTGGCAATGTCGGTCGTGTTCTGGGTCACCTGCTGGTTGGTGGCGAAGAGCTGCGAGCCGTTGACGGCATCGGTCGAACCGCCGTTCAACTGTCCGGCCGCGACGTTCTGGATCTGGCGCTCGGCGCCGGCCGAGCCGACCGAGAAGGCGCCCGCCGGCGTGCCGCCGGCGAAGGTATAGTTGACGCCGCCGATCGTCGTGCCGCCGACATTGGTCGTGGCGCCCGACGTCGAATTCAGGCCGATCGCGACATCGCCGGCATTGTTGGCGACCGCATTCGGGCCGACAGCGACGGAATCGGCTCCCAGCGCCTGCGAATCCGCCAGCGTCGAGTTGGCATGGAAATACTTGATGCCGCCGCCGACATTGATGTTGTTGACGACGGCGCCGATGGCATCGACCGCCTGGTTGGTGGCGAAGAGCTGCGAGCCGTTGATGGCGTCGGTCGAGAGCGCGCTGATCCGCCCAGCCGCCAGGTTGGTGATGGTGCGTTCCGCGCCGGCCGCGCCGATGCTGACCGTCGAGGTCGGGTTGGTGCCCTGGAAGGCGTAGGTGGTGCCGTTGACCACCCCGCTGGCCGTGCCGACCGCCGTGGTGGTCACCGAGCCCGAACCGAGCGCCACGTCGCCGGAGCTTGCCGCCGCCGTCGCGCCATCGCCAATCGCGACATTGCCCGCAAGACCGGCGGCGCCCGCCGTCGAGCCGTTGCCCAGCGCCACGGAACCTTGCCCGATCGCCTTGTTGCTGTTGCCGATCGCGACGGCGCCGTTGGCCATGTTGGCCGCGGTGGCGGTCGCCGTGCCGTCGCTGTTGGCGATGTTGTTGGCGCCGCCGGTGAAGGCGCCGGTGCCGCTGGCATAGCTCGGGTCGCCGATCGAGACCGCGCCGTCGCCAAAGGCGGTGTTGCCGGAGCCGATGGAGACGGCCTTGCCGCCGGTCGCTACCGCATTGGTGCCCATGGCGACCGCTTCGGCGGAATCCGCCTTGGCGCTGGCGCCCAAGGCGATGGTGTTAGCCGCCGTCGCGTTGGTCGAGGGGCCGATGGCGATGGAATTGGCTCCGCTCGCGGTACTGGTGGCGCCTACCACAATGGAGTAGGCGCCGGACGCAGTGGAGCCTGCGCTGCCCACCACGGTGGCGCCGGCGCCAGTGGCGTTGACGGAAACGCCAAGCGCCACGGCCTGCGTGGCTGTCGCGTTGGTAGAGGAGCCCATGGCGATGGCACCGTCCTCCGTGGCATTGGCCAGCGTGCCGAGCGCCATCGCGTTGTTCTTATTCGCAAGCGCGCTGGTGCCGATGGCGATGCTGTTGGGCACGGCCGTGTCGGCCTGCACGCCTGCCTGCGCGCCCACACCGAATGCAATGGACTGGTTGCCCCAGGCGCTGGCGTTCTTACCCATCGCCGTGGCGCCCGTTCCCGTTGCCTTGCTTTGGCGTCCGATTGCGGTGGTGTCGACCTGAGACGCCGTCACGTCCGTACCGATAGCAATGGCGCTCTGGGCCAAGGCTCCCGTCCCGGCAGCGGTGCGCGAGCCGAGATAGACGGCGTTTATCGCGGTTGCGGTCGACTGGAAGCCGACGGCGACGGCATTTTGGCTGTTCGCAACGGTGCTGGTGCCTTGTGCAACAGCATCCAGCCCGGACGCCCCTGCGAACTGCCCAATCGCAGTGCTGCGCAGCCCGCTGGCTACGGATCCGTAGCCAGCGGCGAACGCATAGTTGTTGCTGGCCGTGGCGCTGACACCGACTGCGGTGGAGTTCCCTCCCGAAGCTTGGGCGTTGGTGCCCAGCGCGCTGGCCCCGGCCCCAGTGGCACCCGCGGCGACGCCGATCGCTACCGTGTTGATATTGTTTGAAATCGTACCGGAGCCGATCGCCACTGCGCCGCCGGTGCCCGTGGCCGACGCGGTGCGACCAATGGCGACGCCGTATTGCGCCGTCGATTGGGCCTGGAAGCCGAGCGCTATGGCCCAGTTAAGGCTGGCGTTTGAGCCGTTTCCGACCGCGATGGCCTCGGGAGCGGTCGCCGAACCGCCGCCGGCCTGATATTGCGCCTGAGCCGGCGTCGCGGCCATGCCGATCGCGAAGGCGCCCAGCGTCACGGCTGTCCCGAGCGCCCCGCCGACGCCCAGCGTTCCCAGCCCCAAGCGCTTGCGCCCCATGCCCAGCGCACGATGCGCCATGCGCAGGACCGCCATCAAGCGGCGCCGGGCCGAACGGGACCGAGGATCGCCATTCGCGATCCAGTGACTGGCGAAATGCGCCGCACGGCGCTGAACAAGGAGCGAGCCGCCCGAAATATGGCCGCCCGAAATATGATTGTCGGTCATGGTTCCCTCTCCGCTGGCCGGCACGAAATGTCTGACACTTCCACTCCACAGCAGGAAGACATGATTCCCCTTCGCGGTATTTCACGAAATTGCTGTCTCGTGAGAAAAGATACGAGCATATACGCGGAGGTTAACGGCTCGTTACCTTAGCAACTGCTTTAAAATCAAGTAATCAAATAATGACGAGAGCGCGGCTTCATCTAATCTTTGCGTTAAACTTGGCCGCCCGCGCCTGCATCGGCGTCATCTGCCGATATTTCTTCATCATGGTGGTGAAGTGGCTCTGGCTCGAAAACCCGCTGAGATGGGCGATGTCGGCGATGGTCATGCGGCTGTCGGCAAGAAGTCTTTCCGCGAAGTCCAGCCTGAGATCGAGAACATATTGATGCGGCGGCATGCCGAACGTCCTGGAGAAGGCGCGCACGAAGTGGTACGATGAAAATCCGCAGACGGCGGCCATTTCGGCAAGCGCCAGCTTGCGCGAGAAGTTCTCGTTCAGGAACTCCTGCACCTTGCGCGCACTGCGGGCGGAAAGCCCGCCCTTCACGTTGAGCAGCGGCTGCCGGGCCGAATTGGCTCCGGAAACCGATCCGGGGGGACCATCAGCGCCCGGCATTTTTCGGCCTCCCGATATTTCCAAGATGAACTTCAACCCGAGGCCTCCCTCCCCGTTCCCCCGAAAAACAATTCGTGATTGATCGAAGCGGGCCCGCATCGCCAGCCCCGCTCATGTGATCGATCCGGCCGGATGGCAAGCAATGCGCGAACCGAATGGCATTCCAAATGACTCCAGCAAAGCTTGGGGCACAGGTGGTGACGGACGTATTTTGAAAAACTCCGGAAGCCTTGTAGGAAATTCCGGTCTTGGCTCGCTGGCCGGCAGCTGTTGCTACTTTGCCATGGTCGGGCTTTCAATTCCTGCGGAAAGCGTCACCAGTCTGCCTGGCGTTCTTCCCCTGTATCTCTTCATGGTCGCGGCCAGGTGGCTCTGATCCGAAAATCCGGCAAGGTAGGCGACTTCGGCAATCGGCAACTCTCCGCCGGCCAGCAGCTTTTCCGCGAGGTCGAGACGCAAGTTGATCAGATACCGATGCGGCGGCATGCCGAATGTCCCGGCGAACCTTGCGATGAAATGATTTGGTGACACCCCCGCGACCGACGCGAGCTCGGCGACCATGACTTTCCGCACGAAGTTCTGGTCGAGATACTCTCGCACGCGTCGGGCGCCAACGGCGGAGAGCCCGCCTTTGGGCGACGCGGCCTGCCTCTTGCGACCCGTATAACCGCGCAGCAGATGCACCCCGAACACCGTCAGCAGCGAGTCCAGATAGAGCTCGTTCGGCGGCAGCCTGTCGGTCACTTCGGCAACGATCATCCGGGCTATGTTGAGCGCCCTCAGGTCAACCGTGCCGAACGCGGGCGGCTCGAGCTTGACGTCCGGGAGGTCGAACTCATGGGCCGCCAGCTCGGACAGCGCTTCGGGAGAGATCGAAACGACGGCGTTCTCCCTGGTCTGCGACCAGGCCAGCGTGCTGTCGACGCCCGCCGGATTGACGACGAGACAGCCGACCGGCGCATCGTACTGCGTGATCCTGTCACTGCCGAGCGAGGCTCTCAGCTTGCGTGCCGGCCTCAGCACAATCCCCGTGGAATGCTCCCTGGCCAGGAATTTCTGCGATCCCGGACTGCGGACGGAATAGATGACGCTTCCGCGGGCGGTGGCTCTTCTGGGACCAGCACTTTCCGGAATGATATCCAGGACGTATCGAGCTGTCCGCTCTTGATCGACGCCCTGGGAATCGCCGCTTTCCCGAGCCCCGCCCGCATGTTTCATACGTGTTGCCTCAGCCGGCTTACCGCCGCTTGGTATCCCCTTCCCCTGACCCGGAATCAACGTAACGCACACGCCTCGAATTGAAAAGAACTTCCACGCGCAAAGAAAATTCTTTATTCGAGATAAGAAAGAAGAACTGACCGTCGAAGGAAGTTCAGCAGCATTTCTGTCAATAGCGAAGAGCCTTGACGGATCTTCGCTTCCGGATTCGTCGGCCCGGGCGTAAGCCGGCAACGCATCGGTCACGAAGAAAGAGTTCACATGCGAGGCTGTGTCGGCCCTGTGGTTCGACAGCGTTGTTCGGCATCAGTGGCACGCAACGGCGCGGCGCGGAGCCAGTCGTTCACGGCCGTCTATTGCGGGTCCCCGCGACCTTTTTCGTAAAGATCCCACGCGAGTTCCACAAAAGCCAGAAGCACATCATCCTTGTCCCAGCCGGCCGCGACAGCCGCCTCGACGATTTCGCCCACGAGAGGCAACAATTGGCGCTGGCAGGCGAGCGGGATGTCAGCCTCGGATTCATCCACCGGAGGTCCATCGAAGTTGAACTTCATCGTTTGGCGCTCCCCTCGCCATCAAACGAAATGCTACTCGTTCCCAACAAACGAAGTGCTATTCGCCAGACCTTATTCCTATACAATAGCTCCAACATTAAACATAGCAGGCTAGGCCGCCAACGGAGCGCAACACCGGATAATCCGTGTATCGACCGGCTGTCCTAGTGACGCTGGGGAAGCGTTATTACATCACTGTCCAAGGCAAGCTGCCGAATGGACGCCCGTCGGCCGCGCCGTCATGAAGCACGAGGAGTTGGCCGGGTTCGGAGACGAACCAGGCGAACGAGCCCCAGGCAAGCTGCGCGACGGTCTTCTTGAAGCCGGCGGACTGGCGATCCTGGTAGGCGGTCAGGAACGCGATCTGTTTTCGGTCGAAACCGGCCGCGTCCGTGACAGCATGGAGGGCATCGCGCCGGCGATCCGTGATCGCGCCATCGGTCGCCACCACTTCCACGAACAGGATCAACGGCTCCTTGCGGCCGAGATCGGCGAGGATGATGTCGGGCAAGTTCCTGTCGGCCTCGATCTTGAGGCCGATCGCACTGGCGATGGCGTCGTCGCGCAGGACCACCTTGTTGCCGCTCTCGCTCAGCCACAACATGGCAGGGGCGGCGAGAAACCGTTTGGCGAACACCTCGATGACGGCTTGCGCGATGACCGAACTCGGTCCCGGCGCCAAAAGCCTGGTGTCGCCGTTCGGAAACGTGACGCGGATGCCGGCGGTGTTGGCGACAGCGCCGGCGCGCATGATGGTCACGCGGGCCAGCGCGCCCTTGCTGAGATGCGTTTCCTGGAAGTCCGCGATGGCGGTTTCCAGCGCCTCGCCTTCCAGCGCCGGGTCGAACAGGGCTGCAAATGCCGCCCTCAGCGCATAGCGGGGCTGGCCTGAAGTCGTCGGCAGATCCTCGCGACGCAGCACCGCGCCGATCGCCACCAGCCCGTCCCGCAGCGTCTCGTCGCGGATGGGCTCGCGCGTATTGTCCGCGTACCAGCGTGATCCCGCGACGGCGCCGTTCTTGCGCAGGACAGTTGCGGCGTAGGCATCCCGATCTGCATCGTCCGCCAGCGCCGCCTGCTCGCGGGTCATGCGATAAACATGGACAGGGCCCAGGAATCGCCCCGAACCCTCGACGGCGCCGATGTAGAGAGCGGCGAACACGGTGCTGGCGGCAAGTTCGCGGATGCAATAGATGCGGTTCGGCGTGCCCTCCGGAAAGATCAGCGGCAGGCGCCCGGCGACAAGATCGCGCGTCGCATAGGGCGGCCGTGCCGTCATGCAGGCTCACCGTAGAGGCGGCTGCATTCCGCCTCGATCCTGTCGCGCGGTGCACCGGCCATGACCAGCCTTTCCAATGCCTGGATGCTCCTGGGCGACGGCAGTGGCAGCGCTTCGAGCTCGAAGGCGGAAACGGCGACGCTGCCGCTGATGCAGCGGAAAAGATCGTCGACGACACGGCTGTTCAAAAGCGCCGCCACGACCGCCGCCGGCACCTTCGTGCTGCCGGTCGCGCGGACCATGTTGAGATGGTTTTCGACGACGACGCCGCCATGCGCATCGATGAATTCCTGGCGAAGTTCGGCGGCAATCAGGCGCCGGGCCTGTTCCTTGGCGGTGGTGCGCTGGACGAGGATGCAGGGCGCCTCGACAAGCAGCCAGCCGTCGCCGGCCTCCAGCTTGAAGTAGGGAGCGTGGTTCTTCTTGCGCGCGCGATAGGCGAACTGGCCGTCGGCGGTCACGGCTTCGGCCCAGATCAACGGATGCACCCCCTTGCCGCCGGCGCGATCGCGCAATTGACCCTTGAAGCGGTTCCAGACCAGCGGGCCGGTCGAGACCCCATAGCCCCAGTCGGCAAGGCGATGCGTCATCGTCTCGGCCTGGGCGATGAGCCGGCTGTGCTCCGGCGTGCGCGGCGCAAGCCAGGGCATGGCGCGGTCGGATGGCAAGCCAATCGTGCCGTTGCGGGCAATCCCGGCCTCGGTCTCGGAGGCGACGGTCAGGTAGTGGATCTGCGCGCGCCGCGGCTCGGCGCCGTTGACGTAGACGGCAAGCAGCGTCTCTTGCAACACATCCTCGAAAACGCCGCGCCGCGCATGCACGAAGTCGATCGCGACGGGCGGCGCCTCCTTGGCCAGAAGGCTGCGCAGCGCCGAGTAGTATTGGCCGCCGAGAAAGCTTGTCGGCGTCAGGAAGGCGATAAGGCCGCCAGGCTTGGTCCAGCGCAACGCGGCATCGGTGAAAACGCCGTAGAGATTGGCGTGCCCGTAGAGGCCGCGCGCATAGCGCTCGCGCAATTGCGACGGCAGCGAGACCCGCCCATAGGGCGGATTGCCGACGACGAGATCGAAGACGGGTTCCGGATCGGCTTCAAGCGTGTCGCAGGCCGTCACCATGGCCGGGGCGGCGCGCCCGGCCCTGGTCGCAATATCGGCGAGCGCGATCTCCAGGGCGCCTTGCGCCAGCCGCGCCGCGAGAGGATCGAGCTCGAAACCGGCAAGCCTGGTGCCGACATGGCTGAGCGCGAAGGCGGGCTCGCAATCGCCGAGCGCGGCGATCATTCGGTGCGCGGCATGAAACAGAAACGTCCCACCTCCGGCGGCGGGATCGAGAACCCGCGCGCTGCGCCAGTCCAGGCCCTCTTCCTCGGCCTGGTCGAGCAGGCGGTTGACCAGCGCCGGCGGCGTGTAGAAGGCACCGCGCTCACCGCGCTCCCTGGTCGGCAGCAGGACCGGATAGAGGCTGGTGACGAGATGCAGCGCTTCGAGGATCGGCAGCCGCGCGGCGGTCTCTCCGATGCTGTGCGCAAGCGCGGAGGCCGGCTCGTCCAGCGCTTCCGTTTCGAAGGCGAGCGAGGGGCAGATCGCCGGAGAAATGCCGAGGGCCGCCGACAAGGCCTCCAGCGCGCGCCGGGTCAGCGAAACCGCATAGGTTTCGCGGTCGCATTCGTCGATCGTCTCGCACCATGCGCGTGCCAGAAGGCGAGCCTTCGACAGCTCCGCGCGCGCCGCTCGCAATGCATCAGCCACCGAGCGCAAGACGGCAGGCAATTTCGACCCACGAATCTGTGAAATTTTTCCCATCGCCCTCGACCGTACCGCGCAAGACTCACCGATGCGATAGAGTATCACATGTTCTCGTTATGTTCCAGTGGACAACCGCAACCGTCCCGCCCACGCCATCACAGCGCCAGGCTACCCTGCTCCGTCTCCTCGGTATTGGGATCGCCCGGCGCCGCGTTGCGGTCGCCCGGCGCCGCATTTGGGTCGCCCGGCGCCGTCGCCCAGGCGAGTTCCACCAGTGTGACGGTGCGCCGGCCGGTACCGTCGAGCTGGCACACGATCAGGCCCTGCTCCTCGATGTAGGTGAGCAGGCGCCGGGCGCGGCGCATGGAGTGCGAACCATAGGCGCGGGCGATCGCGGCGTCGCTCGGGCAGGGCCAGCCTTCCTTGGCCGCGCGGGCGATCATCATGAACACGCCCTGCATGTCCTCGGGCAGCAGCGAAGCGCGCACGGAGACGTCGCGCCACGCATCGTCCTCGGCCATATCGGAACCCACGCCGGCGCGGGCTCGCGTCAGCATGCGGCGGAACTCCTGCAGATCGGGCACGACCGACGCCAGCCCCTCGATGCGGCAGCGCACCACGAACTCCTGGTAGAGCACGCCGATGACGCGGAAGCCCGCGTCGGGCTCCGCCAATATGGCGCGCAGGATGCGGTCCATCCGCTCGCGCCGCTCCGCCAGGTCCTCGGCGCTGGGCGCCGGCTCGGCCGGTTCGGGGCGGATCTCCAGCGCCGCCGACTTCGCCGCCATCAGCTGGTCGAGCAAGTCCGGCGACGTCACCCGCCGCTGCGGCCGCACGGCCTCCGGCGGCGGTGCCGCCAGGATGATCGCGCGGGCATCCTCTAACGCCGCTTCCGGCAACGGCATCAGCCGCGGCGTGCCGTTGCGCGGGCTCGTATCCGTCGGCCCGATGCGCAGGCCGAGCGGGCGGCGCGACAGCGCCGGGCCCAGCGCCATGAAATGCCCGCGCTCCAGGTCGCGAAAAGCCTCCGCCTGCCGCCGCTCCATGCCAAGCAGATCGGCCGCGCGCGCCATGTCGATGTCGAGGAAGGTGCGGCCCATCAGGAAATTGGACGCCTCGGCCGCGACGTTCTTGGCAAGCTTGGCCAGTCGCTGCGTGGCGATGATGCCGGCAAGCCCGCGCTTGCGGCCGCGGCACATCAGATTGGTCATGGCGCCGAGCGAAAGCTTTCTCGCTTCGTCGGAAACCTCGCCTGCCACCGCCGGCGCGAAAAGCTGCGCCTCGTCCACCACCACCAGCATGGGATACCAATGGTCGCGCGCCACCTCGAACAGCCCGCCGAGAAAGGCGGCGGCGCGCCGCATCTGGTTCTCGGCGTCGAGCCCTTCGAGATTGAGCACCGTGGAGACGCGGTGGATGCGCGCCCGCTCGCCGGCGCTCTGCAACCCGCGCTCGGTATGTTCCTCGGCATCGATCACCAGATGGCCGAAGCGTTCGCCCAGCGACACGAAGTCGCCTTCGGGGTCGATGATGGTCTGCTGCACCCAGGGCGCGCTCTGCTCCAGCAGCCGGCGCAACAAATGGGATTTGCCGGAGCCCGAATTGCCCTGCACCAAAAGCCGCGTCGCCAGCAGTTCCTCAAGGTCCAGCGCCGCCGGCGCGCCGGCGGTCGTCTGTCCCATCTCGATCGCAACGGTCATGTCAGACTCAGCCGCTCCTTCGCAAAGGGACTTATCAACCCGATTGCAAAGCGTCGAGCGCCGATGGCCGCCAGTTGGGCGTTGCGCACAGTTGTGCGAATACTGCCTGCCTGATGCGAACATCCGGCGGGCTGAACGATCGCATGACAAGCGCGCAATCGTTTCGGATGCACGTGAAAACAAGCAGTTGAAGCGGAAGCGCGAATCAAATCCTGAAGCCTGGTCGGCCGCTCCCGCGTCGTCTCACGCGGGCATCACCGTCCGGGGACCGGCGCCAATGCGGGCGCGTCCAGCCCCTGGAACGGATCGCGCCAGGCCTCGATCTCTTCGAGCCGGCGATACCAGCGCTCGATTTGGGGATAGTCGCCGAGCGGCAAGCGGGCGGCGTCGTTGAAGGGTAGGAACGTCGCCATGCGGAAATCGGCATAGGAGACCGAAGTCCCGGCCAGCCATGGCCGCCGGCCAAGTGCCGCCTCGAGGATCGGCGCCGTCCTGTGGAACTGTTCCAGTCCCTCCGCGACCTTTTCCGCGTCGATCGGCCCGATGCCATAGCGCTGCTTGGTGCCGCGCTCGAAATGCACGATGTCGCAGGCCCTGACGAACTCCTCCTTGCCCCAGCTCAGCCAACGGATCATCTCGGGTTCGTCGTCGCCCGCGCGCCAGAAATCCGAACCCAGGTCGCGCGAAAGCCGGCAGGCTATGGCGTCCGCTTCCCAGAGGCTCCCTCCAGGCCAGGCCAGCAAGGGCAGGGAAAGATTGGGATTGAGCGGACGGAACCGCTCCGCCTGCCCCGGCGCCATGGGCGAAGCGAATTCGAACGCGACTTTCGCCCCGAGGTGACGAGCCACCGCGACTCCCAGGCGCGGATTGGGGTTGCGGCTGAAGAACAGTTTCATCTCCGCGTCCGCCCCGTGCGGTTTCGGCCCGACCTTGTCACTCGCCATCGCCTCGCTCCTTGTTGCGGCATGCACGCCAAGGACGGATAGCGCCGATCGAATCCGACAATGCGGTCGCGACCGCAAGGACCGGTTTTGCGAAAAGTCCGGGTTGACCGCTTCCGGACGCGAGGCGACTATCCCTCTCGAAGCATGGCAATGGATCTCGAGGAGGATGAGCGATGGATGAGCCCGACCGCTGGCGCCACATGTCAAGCGCGCCCAAGGACGGCAGCCGGATCCTCGTCACGGTCCGGCCGTCCGAGCAGGGGCCGGCGGAAGTCGACCTCGCCTATTGGTCGGATGGCGACCAGTTCGGCGAAGAAGGCTGGCGCGCGTCGGACTCCTCGCCCGGCCGCATCGTCGAATATGCCGAGCCGGAGCTGAAATGCTGGATGCCGATGCCCTCGGCCAACCTCGCCCGCGCCTCCATGCCCTCGCCCTGGGAAGGCGACGACGCCCAGCAGCTGGACGGCTCGGGGATTTGAGGCACTGAAGCTGCTGATCTCCTGAGACGCCGGCGGGACAGCCCCCCTCTGCCCTGCCGGGCATCTCCCCCACAAGGGGGGAGATCGGCTGTCGCGAATGCTTTCGCCAATCTTCAACGTTGAAGAATGTAGCGCCGGAGCCAAAGCTGCCAATCTCCCCCCTTGTGGGGGAGATGTCCGGCAGGACAGAGGGGGGCGCCGTAGAGTAAAAACGTTGGTGACCAACTTCAGCATCAAGCCTCTCACACCATGCCACACACACCCTTGCCCCCAAGACACCGCGCTAACGCGAAATCGATGCGCAGGATCATGACCGATGCCGAACTAAAGCTCTGGAACGAGCTGCGTGCGCATAGGCTGATGGGCCTGGCTTTCGCAGGCAATTCCCCATCGCCGGCTACATCGTAGACTTCGCCTGCCCGGAGAAAAAGCTGATTGCAGAGGTCGACGGTTCACAACATGGCGACCCGGGTCTTGCCAATGCTGACGAGGCCAGAACCAAACGCTTGGAACAGGATGGCTGGATCGTCTTGCGCTTCTGGAATGACGATGTCATCCGCGACATATACAATGTCTGCCAGCATATCGTTATCGCGGCTGGTTTGGCAGACGCGCCCTGACAGGCTGGCGGGACAGCGCCCCCCTCTGCCCTGCCGGGCATCTCCCCCACAAGGGGGGAGATTGGCAGCTTTGGCTCCAGCGCCACATTTTTCAAAGTTGAAAATTGGCGAAAGCATTCACGACAGCCGATCTCCCCCCTCGTGGGGGAGATGTCCGGCAGGACAGAGGGGGGCGCCGTAGAGTAAAAACGTTGGTGGCCTCAAAACAAGAACGCCGCCGTCGCAGGGTTCGGCCCGACGCGGCCGTCGGCTGAATCCATGCCGCGGATGGCCTTCAGGTCCTGCGCGTCCAGTTCGAAATCGAAGACGTCGAAATTGGCCGATATGCGGTCCTGGTGGACCGATTTCGGGATGACGATCAGCCCTTCCTGGAGATGCCAGCGGATCATCGTCTGCGCCGCGGACTTGCCGTGCTTTGCGGCGATGCCTGCTATGGTCGCGTCGCTGAGCAGCCTGCCGCTGCCGAGCGGGCTCCAGCTTTCGGTGTGGATGTTGTGCCGGGCATGGAACTCCCTGATCTCGCGCTGCTGGAAACGCGGATGCAGCTCGATCTGGTTGACGGCTGGCGTGACGCCGGTTTCGCCGATGATGCGCTCCAGGTGATCCCGGTTGAAATTCGACACGCCGACCGATTTGATCCGGCCGGCTTTCTGCAGCTCGACCAATGTCTGCCAGGCCTCGACATATTTGTCCTGGCTGGGCACCGGCCAGTGGATGAGGAACAGGTCGATCTGTTCGATGCCGAGCTTGTCCATCGTATCCTCGAAGGCGCGCAATGCGGCATCGCGCTGGTGCGCGCCGTTGCGCAGCTTCGAGGTGATGAACAGCTCGCCTCTCGGCACGCCCGCGCTCCGGATCGCCTCCCCGACGCCCTTCTCGTTCTGGTAGCCTTCGGCGGTGTCGATCAGCCTGTAGCCGGCCTTGATCCCCCAACCCACCACCTTGGCGGTGATAGCGGGATCGACTTGCCACACGCCAAGGCCGAGCCGGGGAATGGTCGAGCCGTCGTTCAACGAAATCTGTTCAGGCATGGTCTGGTCCTCTGCGAAGATGGTCCAGCCTATCTAGGCCCGGCATCGGGCAACGGCCAGCCGGCGGCGGACAAATTGCCGAATCTGTGATCGACACAGACGATGCTCCTGTCGCTTGTCCGCAGGCGTCGGCACGTGAGCTCACCGCAAAGATCAGCCCTCATTTCGGTCGGCGCACGGTCCTCACCACGCCGCCCGGGCCGCCGCCGCAGAAGAAGCGGTCGCCGCCGTCGGATTCGAGCCCCGACACGCCCTTGCCGGGCGGCATGTCGAGCCGTTCCAGCACGTCTCCGTTCTCCGGGTCGACGCGCCGCACATCGCTCTGGTCGCCTTCCCAGGTGCCGTGCCACAGCTCGCCATCGACCCAGGTCACGCCGGTGACGAAGCGGTTGGATTCGATGACGCGCAGGATCGCCCCGGTCTCAGGGTCGATCTGGTGGATCTTGCGCTGGCGGTTCTGCCCCACCCACAACGTGCCCTCGGCCCAGGTGAGGCCGGAATCGCCGCCGCCGCCGGGCGCCGGAATGGTGGACAGCACCGCGCCGGTGCCGGGATCGATCTTCTGGATCCGGTCCTTGGCGAGCTGGTAGAGGTACTGGCCATCATAGGCCGTCCCGGCATGCGCGGCGACATCGATCGAGCGCACCGCCTGCCCGCTCTCCGGGTCGAAGGCGGTGAGCCCCTTGCCCGAGGCAAACCAGACGTTCTGCCCATCGAAGCTCACCCCATGCACGCTGTCCACGCCCGCAAAGGGGCCGTATTCACGCAGGATTTCGGCCGCCGCATGTTTCATGTCTTCATCCTCACCCTTGATCGTGTGATCCATTCCTAGCCGTTCGGCAACGGCGCCGGGAGTAACAAGGTGGTCGTGAAACCCGCCACCGGCGGCGTCATCCAGCGGCGCGCCCGGCCGTGGCCGAACCATTGCACCTTGCCGGTCTCGGCAAGCTGCTCCAGCGCGCGCTGCACGCTGCGCTGGCTGGATGCGAGCGCCAGCGCCAGTGCCGAGCTCGACCAGGCTTCGCCGTCGGCGAGGAAGGCGAGCACTGCCGCATGCCGCTCCTCGAGAGGCCGCGCCAGCACCACCACTTCGCCGCCCCGTTTCGGCGCCAGCGAAAAACCGCGCTTCGTCGCCTGGATGTCGGCCAGCCCGCGCAGCTCGGCGCGCAGCCGGCCGATCTCGACCCGCAGCCGGGCGCGATGCGATTCATCGGCGTGCCTGCCGCCGAAGGCCCTGGCGATGAGCGCCGCACGCGGCATGTCGCCGGGCCAGGCCTCGGCCAACGCGCGCGCCAGCGCAAACAGCACCGGGCGCGTCGCCAGAGAGGCCCGCGCCTCCTGTCTGCGCACGGCATAACGAAGACCGTCGACCACCAGCGCTTCCGATGCCTGCAAGGTCTCGACTTCCTCGAGCAGCAGCGGATGCTCCTGGCCGTTCGCGATCAGCCGCGCCGCCGGCGTTGCCAGCACCCGGAACGCGCTGTCGACCTCGGCCATCAGTCCGGGAATGCCGGCCCGCCATGCGGCGTGGCGGGCCCGCTCGAGTGCCGCGCGCGCGGTCTTCGTCCTGAGGCGCCGCATGGCGATGCCGGCGACGACCAGCTCGTGCGCGGCCCGCGAAGCCGGCGGAAACGGCGTCGCATCGAGCCCGGCCAGCACCTGCTCGGCCTCGTCGAGACGGCCGATCAGCAACAGGAATCGCACTTCCAGGTGCCGCGCATGCGCGGCGTTCAGCCGGTCGCCTTGCTTTTCCAGCGTCGCCCGCGCCGCGTCGAGCGCCTTGGCCGGCCAGCCGAGGTCGCGCGAAACCAGCGCGATCTCGGCTTCGGCGATGACGCATCTGGCGCGCGCCACCGCTTCCCTCGGCCCGAAGGTGCGCCCCGCCCGCCGCAGCAGAGCCCTGGCCCGGTCGAGATCGCCGAGCTGCGCCATGGCGATGCCGCGCAGCGCCAGCGCCGGCGCGTCCTCGCGCAACGCCACGCGGTCGAGCGCGCCGAGCGGATCACCCGCCGCCAGCAACAGCCCCGCGGCCGTGATCAGCGAATCCATCAAAATCCCGCCACGGCGAATCCCGCCATACTTGTAACTCTCACCATCCCGCTGTCCGGCGCTATGTCAGTCCCGTCACATCAAACCGGAACAGCGAGGCAAAAGCCATGACCAAGCAAATGCACACACCGCCGATCGTTTCCCAGCAAGCATGGGAGGCGGCGCGCCAGCAGTTGCTCGTAAAGGAGAAGGCGACGCTCCGCGCCAAGGATGCGTTGGCCGCCGAGCGCCGCCGCATGCCGTGGATGGCCGTCGAGAAGGACTACACGTTCGAAGGACCCAACGGAAAGGCGAGCCTGCTTGACCTGTTCGAGGGCCGCCGCCAGCTGATCGTCTACCGCGCCTTCTTCGAGCCGGGTGTGTATGGTTGGCCCGTTCACGCCTGCCGCGGCTGCTCGCTGGGCGCCGACCAGGTCTCCAACCTCGCTCATCTCAACGCCCGTGACACCACGCTGGCCTACGCCTCGCGCGCGCCGCAGGCCGACATTGCGCGGCTGAAGAAGCGGATGGGCTGGGCAATGCCCTGGTACACCATCACCGACAGCTTCGACAAAGACTTCGGCGTCGACGAATGGCACGGCCACAACGTCTTCATCCGCGACGAGGACCGCATCTTCCGCACCTATCTGATCAACAACCGCGGCGATGAGGCGATGGGCACCGTCTGGAGCTACCTCGATGCCACGCCGCTCGGCCGCCAGGAGATCTGGGAGGACTCGCCCGAAGGCTATCCGCAGACCCCGACCTACAAATGGTGGAACTGGAGCGACAATTACGACGCCGACACCGCGCCGGACAGGAAATGGGACGAAGTGTCTGCTGCCGGCGAGGCGGCGTTCCGCAACAAGGACGCCCAGTAGAGCCTGGCTAGAGCGCCGGCTCCACGCAAGCGCGGCCGGACGCTCTTCGCAAGGCGGCAGCTTTCCCAGGACTGCTGCTGCTTTCCGGGCTTGCGCCAATGCGCAACCGAGGAGAAAGACATGAGCGACATCCATACAGACGCCCGCCGCTGTCCCGATCAGGACGCGGCCCGCCTCGGCATCGCCGACTGGCTGGGCCTCGCCGCAGCGCCGATCTTCGCCCTGATGGCGCTGCTGGCCGGCATCTTCGGCGGCGATGCGGCGATGCTGTGCATGGGCACCTCTTCGCCGCTCACCGGCATGCCGGCCATGTACCTGCTGATGAGCGCCTTCCATCTGGCGCCTTGGCTGCGCGTGATTTCCAACAGGCAGGCGGGCCGGGAGAAAGCAAAGCGCTTGGAGAAAACTCTGCAAAAACAGAGCATTGCGCAAGCAGTTTGAATCGCCGATGCAACCCGTCGAGGAGAAGAACCATGACACGGACGAGTGATACGCACGGTCCCGACACACGGGAGCCGATCGAGGCGGAGCCGACACGGCGCGGCGACGAGCCGTCGCAACCCGCCAAGGGCTGCCCCTGGTGCACGCCCGAAAAGACCTGACGCTTCGACGGCGGAGCGGCGCGCCGCCCAGGCGCAATGAAGCCGGCCGTTCGCCCTGCTCATCGCCGCCAAGCGCGCTGGCTTTTACGTCGCGATGTCGTTGACAGGCAGCAATGGCGCGGGAAGGTCGACCTCGCCGAGCCCGGTCCGCATCTCGATCTCGATGTCGCGGCAGATCTGCGAAATCGGCACATCGTTGGCGTTGCCCTCGAAAGGGTTGGCGCTGCTCTCGCCGACCTGGTCGAGCGACATGTATGCCCAGCCCAGCAGCGTGCTGAACGGGATCGTCAGCCAGATCGCGATCGAGCCCAGCGCCCCGCCGAATTTGCCCATCTCAGCGAAGACCGGAACGACGCCGAACGGCAACAGCGTGCAGAAGATCATGACGAACATGGAACTGACGATGGCGTATTGGCGGGGATAGGGATTGTTCTTGATGCGGTCGCAGCGCGCCTGCTGGTCGTGGAAGTCGCGGATGAGTTTTGTCAGTTCGCCATAGATCTGCGGAGGAATCTTGGCATCCTTGAACAAGCCGTTGACCTGCACCGATTGCATTTCGAGCAAGGCGATCGCCGGGCGGGGCGATTTCAGGACGCCCTCGGTCTGCTCGGCCAGCAACGGCCGCAATTCGTCGGCAATCGAGCCCGTATCCTCCTGGACATGGTAACGCCGCCGGTATTCGATATTGGCGGCCCGCGCCATGGATTCCCATGGCATCGGCCGCCGCAGCGCGAAACGCAGCGCCGTCATCCAGGCGATGTGGCGATAGATGAGTTGCTTCGCTGTCGGGGCGTCGGTGAAGTCCCTGCAGAAATTGGACCACAACCGGCTGCTGGCCGTGATTTGCGCAAACGCCTGCAGCGCTTCACCGCTGCGGGTAAACACCTGCGAATTCTTGAAGCCGGCCACCAGTGACACCGTGGTGCCGAGCACCAGCACGACAGACCACGGCACCGAGAACCCGGCAAGTCCGGGAAAACGGTAGGCGGCCACCGCCAGTCCGCTCACCACCACCATGTAGATGACGCTGCGCCGCGACCAGAGCGCGAAATCCATCACCTTGTAGGAACGGCCCACATACATAAGATGCCCCCAAATCGCGGACGTGCCCGCTAGCCGCAGGCCAGTCTCCAGTCGCCCTCACCTAGCCTTGGCGGCGCCGAACCGCAATCCGTCCATCAGCAGCCGTACCAGCCGGCGCGAGCGATCGCGCCAATCCGGGGTGTCGGGCGCCGAATAGATGCCGCCCAGCGCGTGCAGCACGTCGGACGCGTCGACATCGCCACGGATGGTGCCCTCGGCCACCGCCGCCTCGACCAATTGCCGCAACGCCGCCGAGACCCGACCCGACGTGTCGGAATAGAGATTGGCATTCGCCGTCAACAGGATGCGCAGGCTGGTCGCAAGCCCTCGCTTGGTGGCGATATAGTCGACGAAGCGCCGCATCCATTCTTCCAGCGCCACGTCGGACGGATGCTTTGCCGCCAGTTCGCCGGCGGCCGCGCACAGCCCTTCCACCTCGCGGCGGTAGACCACCTCGACCAGGTGCTCGCGCGTCGGGAAATGCCGGTAGAGCGTGCCGATGCCGACGCCCGCGCGGCGCGCGATCTCCTCCAGCGAGGCGTCGATTCCGCGCTCGGCGAAGACCGAGGCCGCCACCTCGACCAGCCGGTCGCGGTTGCGCTGCGCGTCGGCGCGCAGCGGCTTGGCCTCTGCTGTCTTCTGGTCGGGGATGGCGGACGGCTCTGCGGCCAATTTTTTCTCCACTGTCGAAATATGGGGCTTGAACCCCATCGGGTCAGCCCCCACGTAATAAACGGAGGCGCCTCCGCTTTAGTGGAGCACCTTTATCATATAATCAGTGGAACCGGTATGTCACGTGCTGAAAGCTTGCAAGCCAAAGCCGATTTCCGTCAGGGACTGGTGAAGGCGCCGAAGAGCGTAATCTCCCCCCTTGCGGGGGGAGATCGGCCAAGCTGACCACATTGCGCCTTGCCCTTCCCCGCCCCGACACCACTTCATTTCCCTCAGCGTCAAGCAACTGGAGCCAGACGCCCATGACGAACACCACAATCCCCGTCCATCTCGATATCAACGGCCAGCCGCATACGCTGGACCTCGAACCGCGCGTCACGCTGCTCGACGCCTTGCGCGACCGCCTCGGCCTGACAGGCACCAAGAAGGGCTGCGACCACGGTCAGTGCGGCGCCTGCACGGTGCATGTCGACGGCGAGCGCGTGCTGGCTTGCCTGACGCTGGCGGCACAGGCCGAAGGCCGCACCGTCACCACCATAGAGGGGCTTGCACGGGAGGGCGAACTGCATCCCGTGCAGGCTGCCTTCCTCGATCAGGACGCCTTCCAGTGCGGCTATTGCACATCGGGCCAGATCATGTCGGCGGTCGCCTGCATCCGCGAGGGCCATGCCGGCTCCGATGACGAGATCCGCGAATACATGGCCGGCAATCTCTGCCGCTGCGGCGCTTATCCGCACATCGTCGCCGCCGTGCGCCAAGCAGCGCCGGAGGCCGCGTCATGAGGGATTTTTCCTATCTTCGCGCCAACTCCGTCGACGCCGCACGCCAGGCGGCCGCCCTGCCCGGCGCCATGCTGCTGGCCGGCGGCACGACGCTGATCGACCTCGCCAAATGCGGCGTCGCCGAGCCCGACAGCTTGGTCGACATCACCCATCTCAAGGGGCTGGACACCATCGAGATCGACGAGCGCGGCGCCGTCATCGGCGCGCTCGCCAGGATGAGCCATGTCGCCGACCATGCCGGCATCAAGGGCGGCTTTCCCGCTGTCTCGGAGGCGCTGTGGCAGGCGGCTTCGGCGCAACTCCGCAACATGGCGACCGTCGGCGGCAATCTGATGCAGCGCACACGCTGCCCCTATTTCCGCGATCCCTCGAATTTTGGCGCCTGCAACAAGCGCGAGCCCGGCAGCGGCTGTTCGGCGATCGGCGGCGTCACCAGGGGCCATGCGGTGCTCGGCACCAGCGAAGCCTGCGTCGCCACCTATCCCGGCGACCTCGCCACTGCGCTGGTCGCCTTCGATGCGGTGGTCCATCTCGGCGAACGCCGGGTCTTGGTCGACGACTTTTTCCTGCTGCCCGGCACCACGCCTCAGAAGGAACACGCGATCGAACCGGGCGAGATGATCACTGCCATCGAAGTCCCCGGATCCGCCGCCGCCCGCCGCTCGACCTACGTGAAGGTCCGCGACCGGCAGTCTTATGAGTTCGCCGCCGCCAGTGCCGCCGTCGGCCTCGACCTCGAGGCCGACGGGCGCACCGTCCGCGACCTGCGCGTCGCGCTCGGCGGCGTTGCCACGAAGCCCTGGCGGGCGCGCGCCGTGGAAGAGGCGCTGAAAGGCAAGGTGCTGGAGCCTGAGGCTGTCCGCGCGGCCAGCCTGCTCGCCGTCGAGGGCGCCGTCGACCATGGCGCCAACCACTACAAGATCGAGCTCGCGCCGCGCGTCGTGGCCAGAGCGATCCTCAAACTGGGAGAAGCGGCATGACCGTTCACATCGCAAGACATGGCGACGCCTCCGACGGCGTGCTGGCACAAGCCGTCGGAGGCCGGCTGTCGCGCGTCGACGGCCCGGCCAAGATCACCGGTGCGGCCAAATACGCCGTCGAACAGCAGCTCGAAGACCTGGCCTATGCCGTGCTGGTCGACAGCACGATCGCTTCCGGCAAGGTGCGCGCCATCGATACGGCGCAGGCTGAGGCGGCGCCCGGCGTGCTGCAAGTGCTGACGCCGGACACCATCATGGCCCTGAAAACCGCGTCGGACTGGTTCGGCACGCCCCCGCCCGACAAGCCTTATTGCCCGCTGGCGCGCGACATCAGCTTTTCGGGCCAGCATGTCGCCGCCGTGGTCGCGGAAACCTTCGAGCAGGCGGTCGCGGCAGCGGCCCTGGTCAAGGTCGACTATGACGAGACGCCGGCCATCGTCGACCTCAACGATGCCAAAGCCGGCGACGGCATTCCGATCGAGGCCATGACCAAGGAATGGGGCGACGCGCAGGCTGCCTTTGCGTCCGCCCCGGTCCGGATCTGCGCCGCCTACAACACGCCGCGCGAATACCAGGCGCCGATGGAGCCGCACGGCCTGATCGCCCGCTGGGAGGGCGACCGGCTCACCGTGTGGGAGCCGAGCCAATGGCTCGATGGCATGGCGCGCACCTATGCCGAATGGTTCGGTGTGCCGTTCGAGAATGTGCGGCTGGTCTCGCCCTATATTGGCGGCGGGTTCGGCTCCAAGGCGCTGGCGCTCGGCCACGGCGCGGTTGCCGCGAGTGCAGCCAAAATGCTCGGCCGGCCGGTGCGCCTGGTGATGACGCGCCCGCAGACCTTCACCGGCTATGGCGGCCGCGCCGCGACGCGCCAGACGGTGGCGCTCGGCGCGGATGCGGAAGGAAAAATCCAGTCGATCGTGCATCGCGGCGTCAATGAAACGTCGATCGATGGCATGTGGGTGGAGCCGTTGGCCTCGGTTACCTCGATCATGTACGCGACGCCGAACTTTTCGTCCCGGCAGAACGTCGTGCGGGTGAATTCCGTGGTGCCGGGCGCCATGCGCGCGCCGGGCGAGAACCCTTCGGCCTTCGGCATCGAAAGCGCCATCGACGAGCTCGCCTATGAGGTTGGCATCGACCCGCTGGAGATCCGGCTGCGGAACTATGCCGAGCAGGACCCGGAAGTGAAAAAAGCCTGGTCCACCAGGCAGTTGCGCGAGGCTTTTGCCACGGGCGCCGAGCGCTTCGGCTGGGCCAGGCGCTCACCGGAGCCGCGTTCGATGCGCGACGGCAACCAGCTGATCGGCTGGGGCGTAGCCGCCGGTACCTATCCGGTGCGGCGCGCCTATGGCGAGGCGATCGTGCGCATCCTGGCCGACGGCTCGGTGGAGGTCGAAAGCTCCTCGATCGACATGGGCCAGGGCACCTACACCATCCTGGCGCAGACGGCGGCCGAGACGGTGGGCGTGCCGGCCGACGACGTCGTGGTGAAGCTGGGCGATTCCCGCTTTCCCCGCGCCGGCGTCGCAGGCGGCTCGCGCCTGGCCGGCGTCATGACCGGTGCCGTCTACAAGGCCGCGACCTCGGCGCTCGACCAGTTGGTCGGGTTGGCGATCAGCGACCCGCGCTCGCCCTTCCATGCGCTGCAGGCCAACACGCTGGTCGTCGCCAATGGCCGCATCACCGCACCGCGTGGCGACGGCCCCGATGTGTCGATCGCCGAGCTCCTCAAAAGCGTCGGCCGCGATCGCATCGAGGCGACAGGCGATACCATGCCGGCCAATTCGAGTGCCGAGGACCGCTACAGGAACTACACCACCATCGCCATGGCGCTGCCGCACACCGAAGGCGACTATTCCCGCCACTCCTGGTGCGCGCATTTCATCGAGGTCCGGGTCGACGAGGATTTCGGCACCGTGCGGGTCTCGCGCGTCGTGTCGGCGCTGGATTCGGGACGGCTCTACAATCCGAAGCTGGCGGAAAGCCAGTGGAAGGGCGGCATCATCATGGGCATCGGCCAGGCGTTGCTGGAAGAAGGCATCATCGACCGCCGCCACGGCCGCATCGTCAACAACAACCTCGCCGACTATCTGGTGCCGACCAATGCCGACATTCCCGACATCGAGGTGATTTCGGTCGGCATCCCCGACCCGCACTCCTCTGTGCTCGGCGGCAAGGGCGTCGGCGAACTGCCCATCGTCGGCGTGGCGCCGGCGATCGCCAACGCGGTGTTCCACGCGACGGGGAAAAGGGTGCGCGACTTGCCGATCACGCTGGAGAAGCTGATCTGAGCGGTGGAAGCGAGTAATCTCCCCCCTTGAGGGGGAGATGGCCGGCAGGCCAGAGGGGGGCGGCCAGGCGCGATCCCGGCGAGCGAGCGCTTCGCGCCGGAGCCGCTCTGGAGGCGGTGAGCCGATCTCGCGCTGCGGACTACGCCTTCAGCCTCAATGCGCTGCCAGGGGCGTGCCTATGTCCGAGACGAGCTTGACGAGGTCGGCTTGGCGTCTCGTCCCGGTTTTGGCGAAGATACGATTGAGGTGTGTCTTCAAGGTGTTTTCGCCGATGCCGAGCGACAAAGCGCTCTTCGACGCCGACAATCCGCTGCCGATCCGCAGCAGGACCCGCGCCTCCGCGGGCGTAAGGTCGAACAGCGTGGTCAGGACGGCCTCTGGCAGAGGAGAAGCCGACGTCGTGGTCGATATAAAAACAGCCGCGCATGCCGGCCGGAAAGCCGCGCGCGCGGTTCCTTCGGTCAGCGGCAGCACATAGGCGACGGCGGGCGGCCGGCCTGGGGCCGAGACCGGCAGTCCTATGCCCCGGGCGCCAAGCGAAGCATCCGCGTTCGCGGCGCTGGCGATCGCTTCCAGCAGGGCGCGGGCGACCGCCGGATTCTGCGCCTGGAGCAGGCCGTTCCTGGAAAGAATCGGACCTTGCGCCGACAACATCCGTTCGGCAGCGCCATTGGCATGGAGGATGGCCCCGTTGGCGCCGGCAAGCACGACAGGCACTGCGAGATTGTCGAGCGCCTGGCGGTAAAGGCTGGCGGTAACGCGAGCCTGGTCGAGCAGGTCTCCGATCAGGGAAGCACGGCGCAGATGCGGCGAGAGCAACGCGAGGAAATGTTGGTCTTCGGCTGATATGATCCCCCTGTCGGCCCATGTGGTGCAACCCATGAGCCCGATCCGGTCCGATGTGTGGACGAACTTGGTGATGCAGGCTTCGCGCAGTCCCTGAGGTTTGGCCCAGTTCTGAAAAAATGCCGTCTGCCCGAGTTCGGCTTCGCTCATCAGCGACAGCGTCGCGACAGGCGTGTCGACATCGCCGACGACCGCCGTCTTCAAACCGGGAATTGCGTCAAAGTCATAATCCTGGAGCACGCGCATTTGCACGGGATCCCAGGGCGATTGAGCGGCGAAGCGGCCATGACTGTCGGCGGTGCTGGCGAGCGCGATGGTTGTATAGGCCGCGTCCATGGCGGTCGTGATCCGGGTCATGACGCCGGCCCAGCCTTCCGGGTTCAAAACGCAATCGTAAATATCGCCGATAATGGAACCAAGAACTTCGCTGCTCAGCCTCTCCACCACGCCTCCAGACACACTGCGATCTCGCCTCGGATAATTTTGTGGCGTCATACTTTTGGATGACGCCACTCCTGGCCGATCTCGATTAGGATTCAACTCGATTGCTTGACGCCAGCCGCCACTGTTGCCGGTTATTCTGCCGATTGAAAGTATGGCGATCGGTATTTTTTAAGCGCGGATACTTTATCGAGGTTTTCCATTGTCGCGAAAGACGGTGTTTTCATCGGCTCAGTTGCCGCCGCATCTTGGCGAACGCGAGCGATTTTCCCTGTGGCAGGACATCCACGTCGCGGAAATATGGTCGGTGGAATACGGCATATCGGAAAACCTGCCCTTCGAGGCCTCGATCGAAGCCACGGCTGTCGGTTCACTGGTTCTCGGCCAGATGTCCGGAACGATCAAGCAGGCGACAAGGAAGGCGAGCAACATCGCCGAGGACGACAATGACGGCTATTTGCTGTTGATCAACAAGGCCGACACCCTCTTGTCGGGCGTGCAGGTCGGCCGCGAATATGCCGTCGGTCGGGGAGAAGCGGTCCTCGTCACGGCCTCGGAGGCGCTGAAAATGACCGGTGCCGACAGCAATATCTGGACCAATGTGGTGGTCCCACGCGCGGTCCTCATGCGCGCCTTCCCGCAGATCGACGACCGGCTGGGGTTGAAGATCGGCGCCGACAACGAAGCCCTCGATCTTCTCAAGCGCTATTGCGAGCTTCTTGAAAGCGGCAGCCCGCTCGCCTCGGCCGATCTCATAACCCATGCGACGGACACGATCGTGGACCTGATCGGCCTTGTGACCGGGGCGAAAGGCCGGGCTGCCGAATTGGTCGGTCTTCGCGGCCTGCGCGCCGCCAGGCTGGAGGCGATCCTGGCAACGATTGCCGAGGACTTCGCCGATCCTGGCATCTCCGCCCAAGGTGTCGCGCAACAACTCGCCCTGTCGGCGCGCTACGTCCATGATCTCCTTCAGGAAACGGGAGTGAGCTTCTCCGAGCGCGTTCTCGAGCTGCGGTTGCAGAGCGCCCACAGGATGCTTTCTCAGAGACACAGCGACATGCGGGTCAGCGATATCGCGATGACGAGCGGGTTCAGCGATGTATCGTATTTCAATCGCTGCTTTCGTCGCCGTTTCGGCTACACGCCGACCAGCGCCAGATAGGATTGCGGCATTTTCTGTGGCCGGCCCTGGCGCGGGGTCCGATTCTCTCTTTGAGAGGCCGGTGGAGCGGCGCCTGCGCGCTCGTGGCGCAGAACTGCCACAGTGCGCGCAAAAGGCACGGCTTTTCGCTCCAGTCCAATTCCAGTGCGGCCCTGCCCAAGACAAGCCCGGGCTCCAATGACATGTCAGCCTCAGGGTGAAACGACTGTCATGTCAGGGGTTTGGATGCCGCAGAACACATTTGCAGGCCGCAAGGCGACGGGGATGAAGTATCTGTTGCTGGCTTCGACCGCGCTGGTCGGTCTTGGTCAGCCGCTCACCGCGGCGGCAGCCGAGATCTGGACCGGTGCTGCCTCCACGAACTGGTTCACGGCCGGAAACTGGACCCCAGCGTCGGTGCCGACAGCGGCCGATAATGTCACTATCAACACAAGCGCCGTCAACCCGACTGTCATCAACGGCGCAAATGCTTTTGCCGCCGGTGTCACCATAGCAAATGGCTCTTCCTCGACCGGTGATCTGACCATTTCGAATGCCGGCACTCTGACCAGCCAAGACGGTACATTGGCATATTCGGCAACCGCCAATGCATCGGCAACGATCACCGGCGTCGGCTCCTCGTGGAGTACTTTCGCTAGTTTCGCCCTTGGATATGGCGGCACCGGCACGCTGAACGTTGCCAGCGGCGGTGTTATGAATGATGGCAGTAGTTTTGTCGGTTATAATTCCGGCTCCGTTGGAACGGCCACGGTCGACGGCACCGGGTCGCAATGGAACAGCGCGGGCAATCTCTATGTCGGTTTCGGCGGCACCGGATCGGTGACGGTTTCAAATGGCGGCCTGTTGTCGGATGATCTTGCCAATATTGGCGGGAGTTTCTCGGCCTCCGGCACCGTTTTGGTGACGGGGCTAGGCTCGGCCTGGACGAATGCTTCCCAGGTAACTGTCGGCGATCAGGGCACCGGATTTCTGGACATCTTCAGCGGAGCAACGGCGACGGATGTGACCGGCGTTGTCGCCGCGAATGCCGGCTCTCACGGCACGGTCAATGTCTCCGGCACGGGGTCGACATGGACAAACAGCGGGAACCTGACGGTTGGACAGACTGGCACGGGCGCGATGATCGTTTCCGCCGGCGGCAAGGTGACCGACAGCGTAGGCACAATTGCCAAGAATTCAAACTCCACGGGTACGGTCATCGTCGACGGCACGGGCTCGACCTGGACCAACGCTTCCCACCTGTTCATCGGCGATCAGGGCACCGGTACGCTGACGGTTTCGAACGGCGGCAAAGTCAGCAACCTGAGCGGCATTTTGGGTAACCTGGCGGGTTCCAGTGGCACGGCAACCGTCGATGGCGTTGGATCCACCTGGGCCAACGCCGCGCTCGCGGTCGGCAACGGGGGTTTCGGCACGCTGACGATAACAAATGGCGGCAAAGTCACCAGTTCGGTGGGATATGCGGGCTATGCCGCGGGCTCCACTGGCACGGTGGCGGTCGACGGTAACGGATCGTCCTGGACAAACACTTCCAACCTGTTCATCGGCGACCAAGGCCAGGGTGCGCTCACAATCTTGGGCGGCGGCGCGGTCAGCAGCGCCATCGGCACGATCGGCGCGCTGACGGACTCTATCGGCTTCGCGACGGTCACCGGTTCCGGCTCGACCTGGACCAACAGCTCGGATCTATTCGTCGGCGATAGCGGCAGCGGCACGCTCTTGGTTGGGAGCGGCGGCGTGGTCAGCAACGCCTCGGGGAATATCGGCGCGAAAGCAGGTTCGACCGGTTTCGTGTTCGTCGACGGCGCCGGCTCGACCTGGACCAACAGCTCCAACCTGGCTGTGGGCGATTTCGGTACCGGAACACTGGCGATCTCCCACGGCGGGGTCGTCAAGAACAGCTCGGCGGTCATTGGCGCGAAAGCAGATTCGACCGGCACTGTGTTCGTCGAAAACGCCGGCTCGACCTGGACCAACAGCTCGGACCTGATCGTTGGCGATCAGGGCACGGGTACGCTGGCGGTCTCGAACAAGGGCGCGGTCAGCAATCAGAACGGCATTTTAGCCAACGTTGCCGGCTCCACCGGCACGGCAACGGTCGACGGTATAGGCTCGACCTGGGCCAGCGTAGCTCTTGTTGTCGGTTCCGCCGGCACCGGCGAACTGAACATCCTCAACGGCGGCGCGGTCAGCAGTGGCCTGGGCTTCGTTGGTTTCGATTCGGGTTCCGCCGGCACGGTGACGGTCGACGGCACGGGATCGACCTGGACAAACAGTTCCAACCTGTTCGTCGGCGATCAGGGTACCGGCACGCTGAATATCTCGAACGGCGGCAAGGTCAGCGATACCACAGGCTATGTGGGCACATTGTCGGGCTCGACCGGCACGGTAACGGTCGACGGTGGGGGGGCGGCCTGGAACAACAGCTCGGACCTGTTCGTAGGCGGTTTCGGCACGGGTACTCTGACGATCTCGAACAGCGGCACGGTCAGCAATGGCTGGGGCTATGTCGGCTACATTGCCGGTTCGACCGGCATGGCGGCGGTTGACGGCGCGGGATCGAAGTGGACGAACAGCGGGGACCTCTATGTCGGAGGCTTTGGCACGGGCACGGTGACGGTTTCGAACGGCGGCATGGTCAGCAATGGCTTGGGCTTGATTGGCTACGCCGCGGGTTCGCTCGGCACGGTAGCGGTCGACGGTGCCGGCTCGATTTGGGCAAACAGTTCGAACCTGAGCGTCGGCGACCAAGGTACGGGCACGCTGGCGATCACCAATGGCGGCACCGCCAGCAACCAGACCGGCTATTTGGGCAAGGCTGGGGGTTCCACAGGCATCGCCACCGTTGATGGGTCGGGTTCGCACTGGATCAATTTCTCGGACCTGCGCATCGGCGATTCCGGCACGGGCAAGTTGACGATCTCGAACGGCGGCAGCGTCGTCAACCTGGTGAGCACCGTGGGCTCCGCCGCGGGCGCCATCGGCTCGGTGACAGTCGACGGCGTCGGCTCGGTTTGGGCCAACAATGCTTCCCTTTATCTCGGCGAAGACGGCACCGGCACGCTGGCGATCTCAAACGGAGGTATCGTCACCAGCGCTGCTGGCTATCTGGGCTTTGACGCCGGGGCCCTGGGCACGGCAATCGTCAGCGGCGCAGGCTCAAGCTGGACCAGCAGCAACCTCCTTCAGGTCGGTCAGGGTGGCACGGGATCATTGACCGTCTCGAACGGTGGCAAGGTCGCCAACACCGATGGCTATCTGGGCTTTTATGCCGGGTCCATCGGCATGGCCAACGTCAGCGGCGCCGGCTCGACATGGGCCAGCAGCGGAGATCTCGATGTCGGCGTTAGTGGAACAGGCACGCTGACGATTGCCAATGGCGGCGCGGTGTCGAGCGGCGGCGTGGTCAACATCGCCGCCATGGCGGGCTCCGTCGGCACGCTCAACATCGGTGCGGCGAGCGGATCGCCAGCGGCGGCCGCGGGCACGCTCAATGCGACTAGCGTCCAGTTCGGGCCGGGCGCGGGTGCGATCAACTTCAACCACACCGACACGAACCACGCCTTCGCGTCGGCGATCGGTGGCGCAGGCACGATCAACCAGATCGCCGGCGCGACGAACCTCACCGCCGATTCGAGCGGCTTCACCGGTGCCACCAATGTGGATGGCGGGCGGCTGGCCGTGAACGGTTCGCTGGCCAACTCGCTGGTGACGATCTTCGGCGGCATATTGGGCGGCAACGGCACGGTGGGCGGCGTCATGGCGCGGTCGGGCGGCATCATCGCCCCCGGCAATTCGATCGGTACGCTCCACGTCGCCGGCAATCTCGACCAGGCGGCCGGCTCGATCTACCAGGTCGAGCTGACCTCGACCGGCCAGTCCGATCTCATCCACGCGACGGGCACGGCGACCATCGCCTCCGGCGCGATCCTCCAAATGCTCAAGACGGACGCAGCGCCTTACGTGCCGGGCACGCATTACACGGTTCTGCAGGCCGACGCGGGCGTCATCGGCACCTACACAATCAGCGGACTGGGCCTTTTCACCGGCCTTTACGCCAATTACGATCCGACGCATGTCTACATCGACGCAGTGCAGGCAAAGTCCTTCGCCGATGTCGGCCTGACGCCAAACCAGATCGCCACCGGCGGTGGTGCCGAAAGTCTTGGCAGCGGCAATCCGCTGTTCGATGCCATATTTGCTTTGCCGAGCGAAGCAGCCGCCCAGGACGCCTTCGACCAGCTTTCCGGGGAAATCCATGCCTCGGCCAAGGGCATGCTGCTTGAAGACAGCCGCTTCGTCCGCGACGCCGCCAGCAATCGCATTGCTGCTGCCTTTGGCGATGGCGGCGCGGCGGCGCTGCCGGTCATGGCCTATGGCGAGGGTGGGCCGGAAATGGTGGCGGCCGATACCGACCGCTTCGCCGTCTGGGGCCAGGTGTTCGGTTCGTGGAGCAACACCGACAGCGACGGCAATGCCGCCGCCTTCGATCGCTCGACCGGCGGCCTGCTGGCCGGCGCCGACACTTTGGTCGGCGGCTGGCGTGTCGGCGTGCTCGGCGGCTACGGCCATTCCTCCTTCGATGCCGACGACCGCGATTCGTCAGGCAAGAGCGACAGCTACCATCTCGGTCTCTATGGCGGCACGAACTGGGGCGCCATCGCCTTCCGCAGCGGTGCAGCCTATAGCTGGAGCAGCATCTCGACCAGGCGCTCGGCTACTTTCAACGGCTTTGCCGATCAACTGTCGGCGGACTACGACGCCGGCACCGCGCAAGCGTTCGGCGAACTCGCTTACAAGGCTGATGCCAGTGGCTTCCATTTCGAACCCTTCGCCAACCTCGCCTATGTCAGCGTGCACACCGACGGCTTCACCGAAACGGGTGGTGCCGCGGCGTTGACCAGCGCCAGCACAAGAACCGACGCCACCTTCACCACGCTCGGCCTTCGCGGCGCGACCGACTTCGCGCTTGGCGGCATCGATGCCACCGCTCGCGGCATGCTCGGCTGGCGTCACGCCTTCGGCGATGTCACGCCGACCTCCGCCTTCGCCTTCGCCGGCGGCGATCAATTCACCATCGCCGGCGTGCCGATCGCCAGGGATGCCGCGGTGATCGAGGCCGGCCTCGATCTCAACATGTCGGCCAATGCGACGCTCGGCTTGTCCTATACCGGCCAGTTCGGCAGTGGCACGGCCGACCAGGGCGCGAAGGTCGATCTGGGCGTGAAGTTCTGAACGACGGTGGCGAAACCGGGTTTGCAGCACGAACCTGCACGTTGATCGGCCCTACTCCGGCGACGGCACCGGCGGCTTCGAGGTCAGCGCGGTCCCGGCGGCCGCGACGATGACGGCGGCGATGCCGGCCAGTTGCGGCGCGGTCAGGCTCTCATGCAGGAACAGGAAGCCGGCCAGCGCGCCCAATCCTGGCTCCAGGCAGGTCAGCGTGCCGTAGATGCGGGCCGGCATCCGGGTCAGCGCCACCATCTCCAGAAAGAACGGCAGCGCGCTCGAGAACAGGCCGACGAGCAAGGCACTGACCAGGATCGACGGCGCGAGCAGGCCCGCTCCCGCCTGCGCCACGCCGAAAGGAAGCACCAGCACGGCGGCGATCGCCATGCCATAGGCGGTGGTGCGGGTGCCGAGTTCGGCGCCCGCCTTCTGCGCCAGCACGATGTAGAGGGCCCAGAAACCGCCGGCCGCCAGCGCCAGCATCACCCCGGTCGGATCGAGCGGCTGGAGCGAACGGATGAAGGGTGACAACAGCACGATGCCGGCGACCGCCAATGCGATCCAGGCAAAGTCGCCCGCCCGCCGCGAGGTCAGCGTCGCCACCAGCAGCGGTCCTGAAAATTCCAGCGCCACCGCGACGCCGAGCGGAATCGTGGCGAGCGCGGCGTAGAACAGGAGGTTGAGCGCGCACAGCGTTACCCCATAAGCGACCAGCCACGGCATGGTGGCGCGCGAAGGCCGCATCTGCCAGGGCCGCAGCACGGCGATCAGCATCAGCGCGCCGACGACCAGCCTCAGCGTCGTCGTGCCCTGCGCGCCGATCACCGGAAACAGGCTCTTGGCGAAAGTAGCGCCGATCTGGATCGACACCATGGCCCCCAACAGCGCCATCACGGGCAAAGGCGCCGCTTCACGACCGACAACCGGCGTCGATGTCACTTGATCCCGTCCTCCGTGCGCCATCAGGCAAACGCTGCGTCATGGGAGATAGGGCGAACCGGCCCGTCCGTCGTGAGGCAGGACCGGCATCTCGATGGGGCAAGAAAGGGCCGGACGAGCCGGCCGCCCTCAGACGCGGCCGTTGCGCGCGTTCGGCAGTCTCATGATCGACGTCAGGACCAGCAGCGCGGCACCGCCCAGAAATGCCATCGCCGCCAGCGACAAGGCAATGCCGACATGGACGATGGCGAAGGCCAGCGCAAAGGGTGCAACGGCGGAAACGAGCAGCCGGGCCGATGTGACGCGCCCCTGCAGCCGGCCATAGTCCACACTGCCGAACAATGTCAGCGGCAGGGCGCCGATGACGATGCTGAAAAGCCCGTTGCCCATGCCGAAGACGACGGCGAAAACCATCGCGCCTGCGACGGAAGGCGCCGTGCAGTTCAGCACGACGACCCCGCTCGTCATCAGGCCGGCCGAGATGATGGCCAGCGTCAATGGCGGCAGGTTGATACCGAAGATCATGTTGATGAAGCGGCTCAACACTTGTGACGGCCCGAACAGCGTTCCGACGACGGCAGCGGTCGCCCCGAGGCCAAGTCCGGAAAGCAGCGGCACCATATGCACCAGGACAGCGGCGCCAAGCAGGTTCTGCAGCGAGAAGGCGATGACCATCAACGCGAAGCCGAGCGGCCGCGCCGAGGCCGGAAGCGATCCCTGGACATGCCGTGGCGGCTCGGTCGCCGAGCGCCTGCTCTTGGCCAGCCCGTGCGAGAGCCAGGCGTGCAGCGGCAGGCAGACGAGCAGGTTCAGCCCCGCGAAGACGAGATAGACGGTTCGCCATGACATCTGCGCGTGCAGGGCCGAGGTGATCGGCCAGAACACGGTCGATGCGAAGCCGGCGATGAGGGTGAGATAGGTGATGCTGCGTTGCGCTGCACGCGGCCTTATCTGCACAAGGAGCGCGAAAGCGGCGCCGTACTGGACCAGGTTCGATGCCACTTCCAGCACGATCAGCGCCGCCACGAAGGCCCCGGCCGCCGGCGCGTAGGCACAGGCGGCGAGCGCAGCCGCGGCAAGGATCGAGCCGACGGTCATGATCTTGCCGGCGCCGAAGCGGTCGATCCAGTTTCCGAGCCAGGGCGCCGTCAGCCCGCCAACCAGCAGAGCCGCCGAGAGCGCGCCGAAAATCCATTCGGTCGGCCAGCCCAGATCGCTGGCCATATCGGCGGCGAGAATGCTGAAACTGTAGTACAGCGTGCCGTAGCCGATGATCTGGGTGACGCCGAGGGCGGCAATGGCGGCCAGCGGCGAGCGCTCCGGGACTTCGAGATCGGAAAGGCTTCGATCACTTGATGCCACGGTCATGGTTCACTACCTCGCCATCTTCCTTGGTGAAGCGGACCACCGGATGGTCGAGCAGATCGAGCACGAGCTCGGACGGACGGCACAGCCGCGTCCCCTTGGGCGTCTCGACGATCGGCCGGTTGATCAGGATCGGATGCCTCAGCATGGCGTCGATCAGCTGTTCATCGGTCCATTTGGCGTCACCCAGGCCGAGTTCGGCATAGGGCGTACCCTTTTCGCGCAGCAGAGCGCGCGCCGGAATTCCCATGGCGGCGACAAGCTGGCGCAAGCGGTCCCGGCTGGGCGGATGTTTCAGATACTCGATGATGTCAGGCTTCTCGCCGCTCGCCTGGATCATGGCAAGCGTGTTGCGCGAGGTGCCGCAGTCGGGATTGTGGTAGATCGTAGCGGTCATGGCTTGGCCTCGACGGCAAGAGGTTGGATTTCGGATTGCTGATGCGGCGCGGTCGGGACGATCGCCCGGGCTGTCGGCGCGACGATCACTGAACCGGTCCCTTCACATCGGCGGCGCAGCAGTCTGGAGCCAACGCCGAAGCGCGGATCTCCAGCCGGCCGGAGCAGCAATCCTCCATCAGGAAACGGATGAGGCCGCTCAACGTGTCATATTCGGCGCTGTAGACCATGGAGCGCGAAGCGCGCCGCACGCTGATCAGCCCTGCCCGCTCGAGCTCCTTCAGGTGGAAGCTCACATTCGAGGCCGAGACCTCGACTTTTTCGGCGATGGCGCCCGCGGCAATCCCGTCCGGACCGGCAATCACCAGATGCCGCAGGATGCGCAGGCGAGTTTCTTGCGAAAGGGCCGCAAAGGCGGAAAGGGCTTGACGTTCATCCATATTTCAACAATCCTAAAAACGTTGAAACAAGGATTACCGCACATGCTCGTTTCTGACAATCGGGAATTTGAACCCGCTGACGTCGTTGATCCCGACGACATCACCATCGCTGGCCTGCTGGAGTTTCTGGCGGGCTACAAGGACCGGCCGCTGGTGTTCTTCTATGACGGCCGGCCGGTGCGACCTGGCTACCACGTCACCGAAGTGAAGGCCGGCCAGTTCGCTGCGCTGGACTGCGGTGCAAACCCGGAATCCTGGGCCGAGATCTTCGTGCAGCTCTGGGACGTCGAGGAGGACCGCACGCATATGCCGGCCGGGAAATTCTCGGCGATCATCCGCAAGGTGACGGAGCATGTCGGGCTCGACCATTCCGCCAAGCTCACTTTCGAAGTCAGCGACGGCGTGCGCCCGATGCAGCTCTACCGCGCCGCGCTCCCCCGGCTCGCGGGTGATGCGGTGCATGTCGAGCTTTCGCCGCGGCCGGCAAGCTGCAAGCCGCGCGACCGCTGGCTGGAGGAGGAAAGGAAAGCCAAGGCCTGCTGCGGACCTTCGGCCGGACCCCAACCTTGCTGCGGCTAACGCTTCGCAGCCGAGCAGATGGCTTGGCGCCGTCTTGACGGCCAAGACAGCCTTCCGCTCGCTCAGTTCAGCGATATGCGCCGCGGCGGCGGCGTGCGATCGCGTTGAGGCAGCGGGCGCGGAACGCTGCCCCGCAGCGGGACCTGCGGCCATGCCGGCGAAATGAGCTACGGCGTGGCGCGGAGGTTCCTGCGGATGCGCCGCCTGCCCGTTCCACGGGCTTTCTCCGCCACAACGGCGGCGATGTCGACCACGTCGGCCTCGCGCGATCTGCCGTTGGTGGCCTTGTGAAGCCGCTCGTAAGGCAGCAATTCCTTGATCCGCGCGTTGAGCGACGCGATTTCAGCTTTGAGGTCCTCGCATTCCTGCCTCTGGACATCCAGCTGTATCTGTTCCGATGCTTGTTGCAGCGCAAGCTGCGAAAGATTGGCGTTCGCTTTCGAAAGGCTCGTCTTGTCGTTTTCGTTCTCGTCGGTGAGCGAGGACAACCTTTGATCGGCGATTTTCTTTTCGGCCAGCGTGTCGTTCAAGTCGGTCTTGAGCCTGGCGATCTCGGCTGTGGCCTCGCTGTTCTCGTGCGAGGCCCGCTCCAGCCGTGATTGCAGGTCCTGGATCTCGGAACGCAATCCGCGCATTTCCGTCTGGCTGCGGGCGAGTTCAGCTTGCCTGTCGCCTTCCATCATGCTGGCCGCTTCGGTCATTTCCGACAGCTTCGCCTGCGCGGTCTCGAGTGACTTCTGGAGCCGCATCTCCTCCTTCTCGCTCTTGCCGAGCGCGGTCAGCAGTTCGGCAAGCCGCGCTGCTTCGCTGGCATGGATCGTCGAGAGCTCGTCGAGCCTGTGGCGCGTCTGGGTTTCCCGCTTCAGCGCCTTGTCGAGCTCGATCGACAGGCTGACATGTTTTTCCCGTAGCATCTTGCTCTCGCGCAGGCGCCTGTTGGCCTCGACCGCCCTGGCCGTCAGCCGCTTGGCGATGTCGCCGAACTCCGCGTCGCGTTTTGCGCTCGCATTGGCCGTCTCGGCAAGTTCCAGCCTGGCCGCTGCGAGCGCTGCGCGAAGCGCCTCCCTGTCCTGGACCAGGCTTGTCTCGCGCTGTTGCAGCAATTCGCAGGCGCTTTCACGCTCGCGCAGCTTTCTTGCCGTGTCGTGCAGCTTTTCCGACAGCGTTCTTTGTTCCGCGATCAGGTCGCCATTTGCGAGCTCCAGCTCGTTGGCGCGAAGAATGTCGGTGTGGAGGATGTTGAGGAACTCGCGCGTCAAATGGTGTGAGGTAGCGATCTCCGACAATTTGCCGTTGATCTCGTCCATATAGTTCCTGGCGTCGTGGAACATCCCTTCGAAGGCACTCAATGCCGCCATCCGGGTCTGGGTATGGGGCGTCAGTCGTGGCGCGGTTTCGGTGGCGTCGGCGTTGCCCGCGCCGTCCGGATTATCCGCACCATCCGCATCTGCCGCATTGGCCTCGGGTGCCGAGGCCTCGGCTCCTGGCGCGGAATCTGGGATATAGCCGCTGTCTGGCGGCGCGTCGTATTCGGTATCGAGGCTGGCATCCAGAGCGTCCGCCAGATCGGCCTGCAGCTCCTGGAGTGCATCATCTACGTCTTCGGCGCGCTTGATCAGACCCTTGAAATTCATAACGAATGCCCTTTACGCATACCCCATTCAGTATTTAATAATTGGCTAATATGTATGCTTACATCCACTGATTGCGCAGGGGAAGCCCCCCATTAGGGGGAGCGTAAAGTTGGACATTTGGGGTTGGGATGCGGCGGGCGACCAGTGCCGCGGCCGTCTTTTTGCAGGATTGACGCACCCGATTTCTGGGTGGAATCTGAATGCGGAAAATCCTGGCTCCTACCTTCCCCTCGTGGAAGGTAGGACTGAGGCGCTGGCGCTGAAGGATGCTCTTCCTGTAGCGCCGCGCCAACTCCGCCCGCTGCTTGCAGCGACCCTCCCCACAAGGGGAGGGTAAAAGTCAGCCCGCCATGGCCAGCGGCACGGCGCTTTTGTTGGGGATCTGGATGTCGATTTCCAGCGTCGACATGGTCTCGCCGCGGTCCATCGAGATTTGCAGATAGTCCTGGTCGATCTGCACGTGCTTGGCGATGACGGCCATGATCTCCTCGCGCAGCACGGAGACGAGATCGGGCTGGCCACGGCTGCGGCGTTCGTAGGCGAGCAGCACCTGCAGTCGCTCACGCGCCACGGGCGCGCTGGAGCGCCGCTTGAAGAGGTCGAGAATGTTCATGCCGCCCTCCTTCCGAGCAGCCTGTCGAGGAAGCCCTTGCGCTCGAAGGGAACCACGACCGGCAGGTCTTCGCCTTCCAGCCGCCGCGCCGCTTCGATATAGGCCTTGGCGGCGGCGTTCAGCGGATCGCTCAGCGTCACCGGCGAACCGAGATTGGAGGCCCTGAGCACATCCTGGCTCTCCGGTATGATGCCGAGCAGCGGCACCGACAGGATTTCCAGCACGTCGTCGATGGACAGCATCTCGCCGCGAGCCGCGCGGCCGGCATCGTAACGCGTCACCAGCACGTGCTTGGCGATCTGCTCGCCCTGTTCGGCGCGCATGGTGCGGGCGTCGAGCAGGCCGATGATGCGGTCGGAATCGCGCACCGACGACACTTCCGGATTGGTGACGATGACCGCCTCGTCGGCGAAGCGCATGGCGAGCTGCGCGCCGCGTTCGATGCCGGCCGGGCTGTCGCAGAACACATAGTCGAACACCGAGCGCAGCTTCTCGATCACCTCGCCGACGCCTTCTTCGGTCAGCGCGTCCTTGTCGCGCGTCTGCGAGGCCGGCAGCAGGAACAGCGTGTCGACGCGCTTGTCGCGGATCAGCGCCTGCGACAGCTTGGCCGTGCCCTGGATGACATTGACGAGGTCGAACACCACGCGCCGTTCGGCGCCCATGATCAGGTCGAGATTGCGCAGGCCGACGTCGAAATCGACCAGCGCCACTTTCTTGCCGGTCCTGGCGACCGCGGCCCCCAATGCGGCCGTCGAGGTCGTCTTGCCGACACCTCCCTTGCCTGAGGTGACCACCACTACCTTGCCCATAAAAAAAGCCTCCGTCGCCTGATGTTGTCGTTTGTTATCGCTCCGTGCGTCGCACGGCTATTGTTGGAACCTGCCATCATCCCACGCGAAACCGGTCCCAACCTTGCGGACCTGAGCGTCCTGTTCGCGGTCGCGCAAGACAAGAACTGGTTCGGCGTTTTCATCCCGGCGCCCTAGTTCAGCGGCACGACGCGTAGCACGCCGTCTTCGAGGAAGGCCTGCACCGGCTTGCCGCGCGAGGCGCCTTCCATGTCCTCCGCCGTGGTGTACCAGCCGTCGATGGCGAGCAGCTCGGCCTCGTTCCTGCGGCAGAAGATGCGCGCCGAAATATTGCCTTCCGAGCCCGCAATGGCGCGGCCGCGCAGCGTGCCATAGACATGGATCGAGCCCGCCGCGATGATCTCGGAACCGGAAGCGACCGATCCAAGCACGATGACATCGCCATGCGGATGAAAGATCGACTGACCCGAGCGCAGGGGCGACTTGACCATCAGCGTTCCGGCCGGCACCGGCTCCGCCGCGCCGGCTTGCTGTTCTGTCTTGGCCGCCTTGGCCGCCTTGACCCTTCCAGCCTCGGCCCTGCCCTCGTCGGGCTTGCCCGTTTCCTTGCCGCGTTCCGAAGACACCGCTTCCGTCTTGCCGGCCTCTTCCGCCAGGCCTGCCTTGCCGTTGCGGCCGGGCTGCGCCAGCAGGCCATCTGAAGTGGCCTCCTTGGCGCCGGCCAGCAGCGGTGGCAGCTCGGGCCCGAGCGAGGCCCCTTCGAGTTCGATGGCATAGACCCGGATGCCACGCGTGCCGAGCGAAGCGACCAGCGCCGCGATCTCGTCGGCCGCAGGCTTCAGCGCATTGAGATCGAGCACCACCGGCCGCCCTGAGAAATAGCCCGGCGAATTGCCGATCCAATGATCCAGCCCCTCCAACCAAGCACCGATCGGCGCCTCCGGCGTCAGCGTGAAAGCGACGAACGAACGGGCGCGAAAGCGAATGGATTTGGTCTCCAGGGGAGCGGCAAAGGTCACGGCTGGCGAATCCTTACTCAATGGTTAAAGGGTGCCGGCCGAATGGTTAACAAATGGTTAATAAAGACGGCTGGCACCTTGGAGGCCGCCAGAAATTGGAGGGTCGGCTAACCGCCAGTTGCGGATGCCGGCTGACAACACGCGGAATGTGTTGATAGCGCCGCGTCAGCAAGCGGATTACCGCCGTTCAATCGACAAGCTAGATCTCAAAATGCGCCATGACGGCAACAGCGGGGGAGCCACCGCCAGCGACGACCGATCCCCTCCGAAAGGCGCGCGCAGGTTGACAATCCTTGGGTTGATGCAACATCCTGCCGATCTTTGACCGGGAGGTAATATGACTGTTTCGATCAACCGTCGCGTCTTTTCCGTCGGCGCGGGCACTTTGGCGCTGGCCGCGGCAGGGTTTTCGCCGGCGCGCGCGCAGCAGGCTTTTTTCCGTATCGGCACCGGCGGCACGTCCGGCACCTACTATCCGGTGGGCGGGCTGATCGCCAACGCGATCTCGGCGACGGGGCCGGCCGGCGTCGAGGGCCTGGTTGCCAGCGCCACGTCCTCCAACGGTTCGGTGGCCAACATCAGCGCCATCCAGTCGGGCGCTTCCGAATCGGGCTTCACGCAATCCGATGTCGCCTACTGGGCGCATTCGGGCACCGGCCTCTACGAGGGCAAGCCCAAGGTAGAGGATCTGCGCCTCATTGCGACGCTCTATCCTGAAACCATCCATCTGGTCGCGCGCGCCGACGCCGGCATCAAGACGGTGGCGGATCTGAAGGGCAAGCGCGTCTCCCTCGACGAGCCGGGTTCCGGGACCATCGTTGATGCGCGCCTGGTGCTCGGCGCCTACGGTCTAACGGAGAAGGACGTAAAGCCCGAATATCTCAAGCCCGGCCCGGCCGGCGAGCGCCTGCAAGACGGCGCCATGGACGCCTATTTCTTCGTTGGCGGCTATCCGACCGGTGCCATCGTCGAGCTTGCCAGCACCAACAACATCACGCTGGTGCCGATCACCGGCCCCGAGGCCGACAAGCTCCTGTCCGAACAGAAGTTCTTCTCGACCGACATCGTGCCCGCGGGCACCTACAAGAATGTCGGCGAGACCAAGACCATTTCGGTCGCCGCGCAATGGGTGACCAGCGCCAAGCAGACCGATGACCTCATCTACAAGATCGTCAAGTCGCTCTACAGCGACGAGACCCAGAAGGCGCTGCAGGCTGGTCATGCCAAGGGCAAGCTGATCACGCTCCAGAACGCGGTCACCAGCGCCGGCATTCCGTTCCATCCGGGCGCGGAGAAATTCTACAAGGAAGTCGGCGCCCTGAAATAAGAGGCCATCAACAGACTGGCGACAACGAGGCGGAAGGCGTGCTTTCCGCCTCGTTTGTCTGGGGATTCAGGATACGGAACCGACTATGAGCGACGACAAGATCAGGCTTTCCGGCATGGAGTTCGACGAGGAAAAGGCTCGCGAACTGGAGGAGAAATTCGATTCCGAGATCCGGTTCCGGCCGCTGACCCGGGCCGCCGGCTGGCTGGTCGGCTTCCTTCTGGTGGCGTTGTCGCTGTTTCACTATTACACGGCTGGATTCGGCTTGCTGCAGGAGATGCTGCACCGGGGCATCCACCTGTCGATGGTGCTGTCGCTGATCTTCCTCGTCTTCCCTCTGGTGAAGAAGGGCTACGACCAGCCCGCCCAATCCAGCCTTCTGCGGCCGCTCGGCATACCGGTTTTCGACTGGCTGCTGGCGCTTGCCGCGGTGGTAGCGGTCCTGCACGTGCCGATGATCCCGCTCGACGATCTTGCCTTCCGCGTCGGCAACCCCACGACGACCGACGTGGTGCTCGGGCTGACCCTCATTTTGCTCCTGCTGGAAGCGACGCGCCGGTCCGTCGGCATCCCGCTGCCCATCATCGCCATCCTCTTCATGGCTTATGCGCTGTTCGGCCCCTATATGCCGAGCATCCTGGTGCATCCCGGCGCGTCCGTCTCCCAGCTCGTCGACCACCTCTACCTCACGACGCAAGGCATTTATGGCATCGCGCTCGGTGTCGTCGCCACCTACGTTTTCCACTTCGTCCTGTTTGGCGTCTTCGCTACCCGCATCGGTCTCGGCCAGCTCTTTCTCGACTGCGCGGCATGGGTCGCCGGCCGCTACGCCGGCGGTCCGGCCAAGGTATCGATCTTCGGCTCGGCCCTGTTTGGCATGATCTCTGGCTCGTCGGTCGCCAACACCGTCACCGTCGGCTCGCTTACCATCCCGGCGATGATCCGGCTCGGCTACAAGAAGCATTTCGCCGCCGCGGTGGAGGCGGCTTCCTCCACCGGCGGGCAGGTGACGCCGCCGATCATGGGAGCCGCCGCCTTCCTGATGATCGAGTTCCTCGAACTGCCCTACACGACCATCATCCTGGCAGCGATAGTGCCGGCCTTCATGCACTTCTTCGGCGTGTTCATGCAGGTGCATTTCGAGGCCAAGCGCACCGGCTTGCGCGGCCTGCGGCCGGACGAGATGCCCGACGTGGTCGAGGCATTGAAACGGGACTGGCCGACCATCATCCCACTCGTCGTCCTGATCGGCGTGCTTCTTGCGGGTTATACGCCCTACATGGCTGCCTTCTGGGGCATTACCCTGTGCATCCTGGTCGGCCTGTTTAACCCGCGCCGGCGCATGTCTGTCGCCGACATCGTGGTGTGCCTGCGCGACGGCGCCAAGTATGCGCTCGCCGTCGGCGCTGCCGCCGCCACGGTCGGCATCGTCGTCGGCGTTGTCACCCTGACCGGCGTCGGCTTCAAGCTGTCCTACATCGTCACTTCGACGGCAGGCCATCTGTCGCTGCTGTTCGGCACCTTTATCCCCGAAGCGATCTTCTCAACGCACGGGCTGACCCTTTTGTTCACGCTGATCATGACCGGCGTGGTCTGCATCCTGATGGGTTGCGGCATCCCGACGACAGCGAACTACATCATCATGGTGACGATTGCCGCGCCGGCACTGGTGATGCTCGGCACCGAGCCGATCGTCGCCCACTTCTTCGTTTTCTATTATGGCCTGCTGGCCGACATCACGCCGCCGGTTGCGCTGGCTGCCTACGCTGCCGCCGGCATGGCGGGAGCTGATCCATTCAAGACCGGCAACACTGCCTTTCGGCTCGGGCTCGGCAAGGCGCTGGTGCCTTTTGTCTTTGTCTTCTCGCCGTCGCTTCTGCTGGTGACGAAAGATTTCACCTGGCCGAACTTCTTCCTGGCTTTCTTTGGCTGCGTGCTCGGCATCACCTGCCTGGGGGCCGCCCTCTCGCGCTACCTGCTCGTGCGCACCCGGCCATGGGAAAACGTGTTGCTGGTCTTGGCCGCCCTGCTTCTGGTGGCGCCCGAACTCTATTCGTCCCTACTCGGCCTGGTTCTGACCATTCCCGTCATCTGGCGCCATTGGAGCGCGCGCAACGTCGAAGAGGCGCGACCGGCTTGATCAGAGCCGCCCCAACGATCCCTCCCCGAGAACTCAAAGGGGCAGGAAACGTTTTGGGGACTTCAGGAAGTCAGCGTGCTCTCAACCTGAATCTGACGCGAACCGCCAGGATCGGTTCCGCGGGGGAAAAGTTCCCCGAGAGCTGACAGACAGCCTTCGACATCAGAAAGCGACAGCCGGAGTTTCAAGTCATTGAGGGTCAGTGACGAAAGGCATGATGTCCACGCCGTCTCCCGGGAAGACGGTGAAATGCGGATGGCTTTCGAACAGGCGGGCGGCGGCATCGATTGTATCGGCCTCGACGACAATGTAGCCGCAGAAAGGGTTCACGGCGTCTGCGACCCCATCCTTGGTAACGCGCGTCGTCCTCCCGACCATGCCGCCGCGATCGGGGAAAGATGCGGCATTTCTCTCCTCCCAGTCCGTCCACTGCTGTAGGCCGACGCTATCAATCGCATCTTGCTCGGGCTTGGGCAGGCTGCGAAAGCGGGCAAGGTCTTCAGGCTTCATGGTGTAGACGGCAAGAAAGCGGGGCATGTGACGGTCTTCGCGCTGACAGAACCGATGCCAGCCTAGACTCTCGGTTGGCCGAAGTCACTAAGCACTACCACCCTCAGGCACGGCGAATTGCCCTTGTCCGGGCACTTTCGGATCATCTCACTCTCCTTTCGAAAAGGGCCACGGTCGGGCCCTTCAGTCGCGGTGCTCCGGCACTCCTTTCAGCTGGTCCTTGGTCCATTGGGTCACGGCGTGGCGCCGTCCTCGTCGCGCATGAAGTCGAGCTCGGTGACGGCCACCGGGCTCGGCGAAGGGCGAGGAACGCCAGCCGTTCAAGTTTTCTCCGCGTCCGCGCAGGTCACTAAACACCGCTCTTGGCGCTGCGATGGAGTCGTCATCGCATCGTCTCTGGCCAGCTTCAGGCCGGCGCCTGGTCGGATGTGGGTGACCCCATGCCAAAGACATGGGGGCACATCGCTCTCAGACACTTTGATACGACTGCCCGCCAGTCAGTGAATGTTGATACGTCGCGTCACCTGACCGTTGCTTTCCCAATAGGTATGCTTCTTGGCAATGATGGGATCGTCCATTGCGGGTTGGACCTGCCCTCCCGTACCAACCGCGCGCGAGGTGACGGCGTGCTCTCCGGCGGAAGGCTTGGGCCAGTCGACGGACCATAGTTTCCAGGCAAAGTCCGCCTTGTCGGTTTCGTCGATGGCCGCCGGCATCCATGGCCCGTCATCGATCTTCACCTCGACCCGGTCGACCGGTGCGCCCCAGGCGGCCCCGACGATCCGGTAGTCATCGCCGATATGAGTGACCCGGGCCGGTGCCGATTTCAGCCTCGCCCGCCCGACCGAAGTTTCCACCCATACTGTCTCGCCGTTGTGGTCTTCCTCGCGCAGCGTGACATAATCGCGTCCCATGAACCGGTTCTCGAAGCGCTGATCGTTCACGTCTATGCGCCTGATCCATTTGACGTTCGCGATCCCGTACCATCCCGGCGCAATCAGCCGCAGCGGGAAGCCGTTGTCAGAAGGCAAGGGGGACCCATTCATCTCGTAGCAAAGGATGTTTTTGGGATCCATGGCGTCGGCAAGTGACATGCTGCGCGCAAAATTCTGCGTGAACTTGACGTCGTCGGCCCGCTTGATTTCCCCTTTATCGGTGCCCCAGAAGACGACCTCGATACCAGTGTCGAGGACTCCGGCCTCCTTGAGGATCGGCGCGAGCGGCGTGCCCGCCCAGCGCGCATTGCCAATGCCGCCATTGAAAACGGCAGACCGGTATTGCCCGAACATTCGACCGTGAAGGTGACTTCCTGGCGCGGTCGAGCCTTGATGTCGGCGAGCGTCAGGGTTGTCGGCTTTTTAACGGAGCCGCCGATTTCGAGTTTCCAGGTGCTTTCGTCGATCACCGGCCGGTCGAAATGCGCGATTGAAAAGAACTTGTCGTTGGGCGTCACCCAGGAATCGAGATCCTCCCACACCAGCTGATTTTTGATTACTTCCGGAACCGGGTTCGGCGGCAGCTGATCCAACCATTTGATGACTTCCTCGCCCGCCCGGCTTGGAAAGGCAGAGGCAATCCGCGATTGAAGGGACGCCAACGCTGCGAGGGCTGCCCCGCCTTGAACGATGAATTCACGTCTGGGAAGGTAATGCATGACGACTTCTCCTCCAGTGAAAAGCTCAGTTCTCCTTCAGTGATAGATGCAATAGCGACCGGGATCGCTCAAAGCAGAGGCCGGCCGCGGCGGGCAATTATGAGAGCGTGTGAAACAACCCGAGTTAGAAGCGCGCCGTAGTTAAAGCGACGTCTCCGCTCTCAACCGCCAGCTTGTCAGGTCCGAGCCGGCGATCTTCAACTATATGCCCTATCTGTCCTCGTGGCGAGGGCAAGGGCCGCATCTTCGCGTCACGATTGGCATCTGCCTCGTGTTCCAAAATCCAATGCAGCCTACAATTGGTGGGTCGGATTTTGTGAGCGGCAGGGACAACGCCGAGAATAAAGGACCAACGAGTCGATTTCCTCAATGGCGCTTGAAATACTGCACCTCGCGCTCATGCTTCTCCGCCGCCTCGCGGCTATCAAAAGTCCCCAGGTTCCGTCGCTTGCCCGTCTTCTCATCCTTCTTGCGCGAATAGAGCCGGTATTTTCCGTCCTTGAGTTTGCGGATCATTTGGCCTCTTCCTGACCGGGATTTCGCCGCCGCTTGCCCTTCAGCCCGAGTGCTGCCTGTTCGATCGCGGCGCGGTCATTGCCCAGCCTGTCGATCAGGTCCTGTGCCTGCTTGCCTGATATGCCGGTGCGCATGGCCAATTCCTCGACCGTAAGCACGTCGGTGCTGGCGATCTCGCGCGGCGGCGCGTTGCCTGCCGCCATCGACAGCTCCCTGTCGATCTCTGCCTCGGCCCGGTGCCAGTGCTGCTCGGGGTCGCCGCCGCCTTCGCGCTCCCAGATCCGATAGGCGCGCTCCTGGATTTTCCCATGCCGTTGGTCGTCGCCCATTTCTCAAATCCTCCATTGGGTAGCATCTGAACGCCGCCCGCCTCCGAACGATCCAAAGAATTTGCGTGATCGCCGGGCCGGGTCGTTGGAGATTGGGATGACGCAAGGCGCGCCGGGCAGAGCCGGTCATGGCGCGAAATGATCCAGGCGGCGGGTCCCCCCGCCGCCTGGATGCCGGCCATGGCGGCCGGCTTTGTTGTCAGCGTCCCCAGATGCCCTGACCATAGCCCTGTGCAGGCATGTCGGAGTTCGAGTTTGCCCCCATTGCGCTGTCAGTGATGCTGTTTGTGACGCTCGGGACAACCGCCTTGGCGCCGCCCGACATCATGGCATGGGCGGTTGGATAGCTGCTTGCGGCAGGGATGAAGTCGGAGCCAAAGTGGTCGCTGCCGGCAAAAGCCATGCCGGAGGCGAACAACAACGAGGCAACGGTCAATACGATCTTCTTCATTTCGGTTTCCATCTTTTGAAGTTGACATTTAGCCCCGACGCGCCGCCCGCCCGCGTTCATGGGACCGTGTTTGTTGTTTCAGGCGAAACCGGCCAACCGCGATCCCACTGGATCTTGCAGCGACAGGTCGTTCAGCGCACGACCGTCTCGGTCCGTTGTTGCGCTGTTGGCGGCTTGATAGGGGCGTGGTGTTTGTGCGGGCGTGGTAGGCGGCGTGGTAAAAACCCTTGCCGGAGTGGAATTTTGCGTGGAATGCAGCCGGAAAGCGCAGCGCCCGCTATTGGCATTGCCGCCTCGGCCCGCCGGAATAGGGCTGGTAGCTGTTGTCTTCCGGGCGGTAGGAGCGGTAGCGGCTGAAGCAGGAGGCGACATGGTCATCATCGCCAGCGGCGGCATAGGCGCCCGGCCCAGTGCCGTTGTCCTCGACGTAGCTGGCCTCGGCGGCGGGTGGCGCGGCACGGTCGGCGTCGAGATAGGGCGAGATGCAGGGGCGCTGCTGCCCGCTATAGGACATGTAGCTGTTGTCCTGCGGCCGGTAGGAGCGGTAGCGGCTCGCGCACCAGGCGACATGCGGCTGCGGCAGTTCGGCCGTGGCGGGCGCGATGGCGCCGGTGGCGGTGGGGTCGGTATCCCCGGCCTGGCGCTTGGGCTCGATATTGGCGGGCGCGGGCTGCTCGGCCGGCAGGCGATCGAGATTCTGCGCCGTTCTGTCCACCGGCTGCGCCGTTTTGGTCCAAAGCTCCGCCATACTGACGGTGGCCGGTGCCTGGCGCGGTGGGTTCGCGGTGATTAGCCAGACGGCGAAGGCTAGACCGCTACCGAACACCGCAAGGGTCAAAACGAAACCGCAGACCAGTCCCAACAATGCTTTCACGCCGCGCTCCTTGAGCCCCTGCTAAAGCAATGCGGGGGGTCAAGGCTGGTTCCAGCAAAGCGCGGGAAATAGGCGCGGCGCTCCGCTGGGCGAATGCGAAGGCGGCGCCGTTCAAACCAGCTGCTTCACGTCCACTGGCAATTGGTTCTCCGCTGTGGGCAACGCGGCCGGCATGTCCTCGCCGCGCTGGCGCTGCCGCAGATGGAGCGCCAACAGCCGGTCCAGCGAGACCCTGCCGGCGCCCGCAACGGCCAGCACGAACATGCCGCCCGATATCGCCAGGTCCTTTTCGAAATGCAGCAGTTCGTTCTGGCTGCCGAAATTGGTGTGGAACAGCATGGCCGTTGCCAAACAGAACAGGCCGAGCGCGATGGCGCCAAGCCGCGTCAGCAGGCCTGACGCGAGGGAGAGCCCTGCGCCCAGTTGCAACGCGACGGTGGCGACAAACAGCGGCAGGTTGACACCAAGCGCTGCCATGGCCCTGGCGGCGGCATTGAAATGGGCGGCCAGCGTGGCGCCCTCATGCAAAAAGATGAGAGACAGAAGCAGGCGGCCGGCAAGCAGGCCCACGTCCCCGAGGTGGTATTTAGCGGCAAGACCCTGCAGCTTCGCGGAGCGTTCGGTCAATGTCATGGTCAGCCTCCGATCTTTTTGGCACGGGCAGGCGCCAAGCCCCTGATGTTGAAAAGGCCGGAGCCGGCGCGAGGGAGAGGATGCCGGCTCCGGCAAAGCGCGCCAGCCACGAGCGCCCAGCCGTGGTGGACGAAGGGGCGAGCTCGGGGCCAACGCCCCCTTCCGTCTCGGCTTCGCCGTGGAGGGGGAGGAAAGGTCTTACTTCGTCACCCTGGTGTCGATGGCCTGCCGCAGGTCGGAAAGCTCGTCGCACCCGGCCGGGCACAGCTTCTCCAGGGAGGCCAGCTGCTCCTTGGCCTTGTCCATATCGCCGGTCTCGACATAGAGCTCGCCCAGATATTCGCGGGCGGCCTTGTGGTCGGGCTTCAGCTCCAGCGCCTTGGTGTAGTAGGTGAGCGCGGTCTTGAAGTCGCCGGTCTTGCGCAGCGTGAAGCCGAGCAGGTTGTAGACGTCCGCCTGCTGCGTGTCCTGCGCCAGATCGCGCAGCTCAGCCAATGCGCCGGAATAGTCCTTGGCATCGATCTTGGCCTTGATGGCGGTGAGATCCGGCGCGTCGGCGCCTTCTATGTCGTCGACCGCATAGGCCGGCATGATTGTCGCGACCGGAAGCACCGTGAGCACGGCAATGGCGCCGAGCAGGCCGAACAGCGCATGTCTGCCCGACAGGGCGTTTCTGCTCAAGAGGGATCGTTTCATTGTCTTTCTCGCTTGCGTTGGAAGCTCGTGCTCAGATCTGGACCGGGGTAAATCCGTATGCCTTGCCGTCCTTGACGAAGGTGCCGGTGCCCGGGAACGGGAAGTGCGACCCGGAAATGCGGATATTGTCCGATATCACCCGGTCGATGATCTTGTGGCGCGTGGCGATTGCCGTCGGTCCGTCCTGGTCGTAAGCGCCCTGCCACTCCGGATGCGGCGCCAGCAGCGCCGGCACATACATAGTGTCGGCCGAGATCATGATCTGCTCCTTGCCGGAGTTGGCCAGGTAGACAGAATGGCCTGGTGTGTGGCCGGGCGCGGCGATGATCTGGATGCCGGGCGTGACCTCGGCGCCGTCCTCGACCAGCTTCCAGTTCTTCCATTTCGGAAAGTTCTCGGCGATGCGCTTGCCCGCCGGCTTGCGGCCCTCGGGCAGCTTGGCCAGCCGGCTTGGGTCGGTCCACCACTTGTATTCGGTGGCGTTGACGATGAGCTCGGCATTGGGGAACACCGGCGCGTTGGTGCCCTTTTCCATCAGGCCCCAGACATGATCGGGGTGGAAATGCGAGATCATGACGGTGTCGATCGCGTTGTAGTCGATGCCGGCCGCGGCCATGTTGGCCGGCAGATGCGTGGCATTGGCCTGCCACTGGCCGACGCCCGAGCCGGCATCCATCATGATCAGCTTGCCGCCCATCTTGAGCACGACGACAGTGAGCGGGATGGGCATGAAGTCGGTGGTCAGCCCCGCTTTGGCGAGTGCTGCCTTGGTGTCCTCGACCGAGACATCCTTGATGAAGGCCGGGTCGTGCGGCTTGCGCCAGATGCCGTCATAGATGGCGGTGATCTCGATATCGCCGACCTTGTATCCGTAGAAGCCGACGGTAGGCTCGACCGGAGCTTGCGCGAAGGCCGGACGGATGAATTCAAGCTTGCCGGCAAGGCCGAAGGCGGCAGCAGCGGCGGCGGTGCCAAGCACTGTGCGGCGTGTCATGGTGAACATGGTGATCTCCTGTTCGAGGTGGTGGCTAAAGTCGCGAATGGCCAAAGTCCTGGAAGGAGTGACGAAGAGAGGCCGGTACCCGTCGGGAGCCGGCCCGGCCCATGAATTCAGCGACCCCAGAGGCTGTCGTTGTTGTGCCTGCTGATGATGTCCTGCACCGACCCCTGGCTCGGCCCCGTCTTTATCTTGGTGTCGGCGCCATTGGGGCGTGCGGTGTAGGCGATCGAGCCGGTGGCATTGGTGTCGACCGGAGCGACCGGCTGGTTGGCGTTGTTGGCGCCATGATCGCTGCCGGCGAAGGCAGCGCTCGAGGCAAGCATCATGGCAGCCACGCTGAGAGCGAGCTTGGTCATTTTGGCTAGGTCCTTGTTTCGTTTCCTCGGCGCGGGCCTTCAGATTGGCCCCGCTACAGTGAAGACCCTGCAGCCCCGCGCTTTATTCCCGGGCGCGATGAGATTCTTTTGAGGGAGAATAATCAGGGGCTCGGCGGCGACAGGACTGAAGTCCTCGCCCACGAATATTAGCGAGAGGAACCAGGCAGGGAATGCCGCCGCGTTCCGGCACGCCGACCGCGTGCACGCACGAAAGGCGCCGGCGCAGCGCGCCGACGCCTCTGATGATACGCCGAGTCCGTTCTGGTTACGGACAGGTCTTCTTGCCGCAGACCGCGATGCAGATCGCCGGGTTCGAACAGGTGTAGGTTTTTCTCGAGCTGGTCCCGGACGAAGACCCGCTGCTGGAAGCGGCGATCTGCCCGGACGCGCCTTTGGACAGGTCCAGCGCCTTCATGTCGGGATCGCGCGCGGCGATCTTGCCGCATGTTTCGCTGCCGCAGACCGCCCTGCAGATTGCCGGATTCATGCATTTGTAGGCCGCGAAGACCTCGGTCGGAAGAATTGCGCAGAAAACCGTAATGCCCAGTATCAAGCTTCTCGCCGCACGCATTTTTATCTCCAGGGCCAGCTTTCCGATGTCACGGAGGCCTGGCCGCTCGCCCCCGCTCCCGCGCATGCCGTTGCACCCGCGTCCGCCGGCGCGACCATGCCCGCACCGGGGATAAAGGCGTATCGCACTGGCGGCACAGGCAAGTGGCACTGACGGAACAGGTGACCGGGTTTGCCATGCGTGAGCGGCCGCATGCGTCTCACGGCGCGCGGCCGGCGCGCACCTCCGATGGGGTCATGCCATAGCGGGACCGGAACTGCCGGTAGAAGGTCGAGGGTTCGACCAGCCCCGCCTCGAAAGCGAGGTCGGCGATCGGCCTTGCTGAAAAAAGCGGGCTGGCGAGCTGCCGGTGGACCCGCTCCAGCCGTCTTTGCATGACATAGTCGGAAAACCCCTGCCCCTCTTCGGCGAAAAGGCGCCTGATGTAGCGCGGGCTGAGCCCCAGCCCCCGGCCCGCCGTCTCTGCCGAGAGGCGCGCTCGGTGCAGGTTCTCCTCGATATAACGCTTGATGGCATGCATGCGGGCGGTACGAACGCCGCGGCCGGCGACCACCTGGTCAACCTCGCGGTTGGCGCCGACCGCCGCGGCGAACAGATCGGCAATGTGCTGGGCGGCCAGCGGCGCCAGACCGGGGCCGATCGCCCCACCCGCCACCGCCTCGACATAGGCCAGCAGAAGCCGCGCTTCAGGCGTGCCGGGATTGATGGCATCCGGCCTGAGATCGCCGACATGGCGAAGGAGAGGAGTGAGCGTCGATCGGGCAAATCGCGCGCAGATCGTCCAATCGCCGTTCTGCGCCCTCGCTCGCCAGCTCCGGTCCATCGGCATGATGCAGGGCGCACCGGGCGAGGTCTCAACCGCCTCGTGCCGTGCCGTATCGAAACGCCACCCGCCCGCGATCCAGGACACCACCAGGTCGTCATTGGCGTCCTGCTGGAGCGCGGGCGTGCGTTCCCAAGCCATGGGCGCGACCTGCCCGTGGGCCACGCTCACCCCTGGCAGGATGGTGGTGGAGGCGCTTAGCCGCAACTCGCCGCGTTCAAGCGGCGCAAGGTCCAGCCGCATGCAGATGCGGCCATAGAACTCGCGCACGGCAGCTTCGCGCTCTCGGGCCGCGATCGCGTCCGTGGACAGAACTATGATGGTGTCCTGGTCGGCCACCTGCGTTCGATCCCCGCTCAGAACCTCACGGGGTGCCGCCGATGGCGGGCGCCGTTTGCTGCCTCTCCGCTCTAGACAGTGCCATGAACCCCTCCAGTGCCCTCGACGTGGTGTGAGCCTTCGGCCGCTTTTCGCGCGGGCTGCGGCAGAATTTCAAGACCTATGTGAGGGCTCCGCGCAAATGTGGCATGAGGCGCAGGGAATGTGGCCGCTGGTGCAACCGATCGGGGAAATCGCCTCGGAAAGCACGGGAAGGCTCTTCACATGCCTGCTGATCGGACACCGCTTGTCCATTGATTCATTTGCCTTTCGGCTGGCACGCCGCCTCTATCGCAGTTCGCGGATCCAGTGCCACATGGTGCGGTTCTCGCCATGGCCGAGGGACTGGCTGCGCCCATGGGCGGCATGTGCCCGCATCTCCCGCGGGGTCATGTCGAAAGAGCGGCGGAAGGCGCGCACGAAGCTCTTGCGGTGACCGAAACCATAGCGATCGGCGATCTCGGCAATGCTTTCGTGCCGGCGGCCGGGATCGGCGAGTTCGGCGCGGCAGCGGCGCAGCCTCTCCTCCTGGATATATCTGGAAAGACCGCCATGAGGTTCGAAGAGGTAATAGAGCTTGCGCATGGAAATGCCGAACATGGCGGCGATGGCCTCGGCGGTGAGGTGCCGGCTGCGGATATGCGCGTCGATGTGGCGACGGATCTCGCTGGTCAGCGCCAGGTGGACCGAGGCGGCGTTTTCCTCCGCCACGGCCGAATTCACGGCTGCGGCGGCGAGTTCCAGCGTCGGCCCGATCACCGCCTCGGCGTCCTGACGGCTCATTGCGGGCGCGGCCCCGTAGAGGCCCACAAGATGCCCACGCAACAGCGCCGCCAACGGCGCGTTGCCGGAAATGACGCGCATATTGTGCTCGTCCGGCGCCTTTAGGAATGGCGCCAGCAGGCGGCGCGGCATGGTCAGGTTGAGGCTGTCGAAATCGGACGTACCCGTCGACTGGGCCTGTGCCAGGTCGGCCACGATCAGGTCCCCCGACGAGGCCTTTTCATCCGATGCGCCATCGCGCCGTCCATGGCTTCCGCGCAGGCAGACCTGCACAGTGATGTGATCGAGGCCGTCGCGGCTGATCCGGGCGCGCGAGCGGTCGAAGCTTTGCGCGATGCACCCATACGAGGTGAGAACGATCTCGCCGAAGTGAAAGGCATCGGCGTGGAAATGAAACCGGTCATCGCCGGCGTTGCGCAGGCGAACGTCGTAGAGCAGGCCGATATTCTCCTGCCACAACGCAAGGGCTTGCCGAGGCGCCAGGCCTGCCGTGTCCAGCACGCAGTGCTGAACCCCGGTGTCGACGAATTGCCGTTGGGACACAACGCCTTGACTGCTGCCTGCCGCTGCCACCGCCCATGCTCCGCAACCGCGAACCGCTCACAATATGCATTTATGCCGGGGCGCGACAACGCCTGATCGCACGGACGCCGCCGGGAATGTGGACTCAGAGCTGGCTCACCACTTCTGTATATTCCCTCACCTTTCCATCCTGCCCACGAATGCGCCAGTTGCCGCCGTCGCGGTCTTCCACGTAACCCGGCCCGATCGGCACCTTGCCGCCACCGTCGGGCAGGTCGAGCACGTAGATGGGATTGCAGATGCCGGACAGGCGCGCGCGCAGCGCGGCCACCAGCGCCTGGCCTTCGGCGATCGTGGTGCGGCGGTGCGCCATGCCGCGCGCGAGGTCGCCATGGTGGAGGTAGTAGGGCTTTACCCCCAGGCGGTACATCAGCTCGCGGCAGAGTTCTTCCTGCACCTCGACAGTGTCGTTGACGCCCTTGAGCAGGACGCTCTGGTTGAGCAGCACGAAACCCGCCTGCCGCAAGCCGCGGCAGGCCGCCTCGGTCGCATCGGTGATCTCGCGCGGATGGTTGAAATGGGTGACGACCGTGATCATCAGCCGGCCTTGCAAGGCAGTGATCAGCCCTGGCGTGATGCGCGAAGGCAGCGCGACCGGCACGCGGGTGTGGATGCGCATCAGCCGCACATGCGCGATCGCCTCGATGCGGGCGCGGATTTCGCTGAGCGCCTTGTCGGGCAGCGAGAGCGGGTCGCCGCCAGTCAGGATCACCTCGCGGATCTCGGGGTGGGAAGCGATATAGGCGAGCGCCGGCTCCAGGGCTTCGCGCGTATAGCCACGTCCGATCGAGGTCAGGGACTCCTTGCGGAAGCAGAAGCGGCAATAGACCGCGCATTGATAGGTGGGAAACAGCAGCACCCGGTCGGCATGGCGATGCGTCAGCCTGGGCACCGGACTGAAGGCGTGGTCGCCGATCGGGTCGTCGAGCTCGCCTTCGCCGGTCACCAGCTCGTCGGGAGACGGGATGACCTGCGCCCGGATAGGATCGGCGGGGTCTTCCCAGTCGATCAGGTCGAGATAGGATTTGGGGATGCGCACCTTGTGACCGGAGGCTGCTTCCTGGGCCGCCGCGCGTTCGCCTGGCGACAGCGGCTGCACGGCCAGATCGCGCACATGGCGCACGCCGGCGCGGATGTCGTCCTGCCAGGCGGCGTCGGCATCGGAAACGGGCTCAGCTGCGGCCGTCGTCGCATCGTGGAGCTGTGTGGTCATGGGGTTCTCGAGGTTTTTAGCGGACCTATCGGCCGGATGGCCTGCCGGGTCAACCGCCTTGCGCCGGCCTTCCCCGTGTAGCACGGTCTGTGCTCTCGAAAATGCCGCGGAGAAGACCCGGGATGAGACTTGTGGTGTTGGTGGTGCTAGCCACGGTGGCAACTGGATGTGTGAGCTCTCCGGTGGATTATGGGGCCTCGCTTTCGACGCAAGACCCGAAATGGATATCGCCGGAATGCCAACAGGCCCGGGTCGAGGCCTCGAACTATGATGCGCGTGAAAAAGAGCATCCCGGTTGGGGGACCGGTGTCTTCCTTGGCCCTTACGGATTGGGTCTCGCGGCAGCCATCAAGGAGCACGAGCAAAAGGAGCGCAAGATATTCGCCCGCAGGATACATTTGCAGTGCTCGAGTTTGCCGCTGCCGAACGAACTCGCGGGCGAGCCGAGCCCCCCGGCCACGACAAAATATCCATAGATGATATGCTTTGATGCTTCTGAAGGCAGGCCAGCGTTTGATGGGATCGCAGAAGCGGAAGCAGGCCTGAACTTGGGAACGCCGGCGATGACGACCATTTACGAATTCGCGGTTGTCGAGGGCCAGGAATGGGTGCTTCCGGTCGACGAGGCCTACTACGAGGTCTTCTCCTCCCTTGACGGAACACCCCTCGAGAACTGGGATCCACCGGTCATGCGCCGCGTGTCGGAGGGCGACCCCCTCTATTCGGACTTCCCTTGGCTTGGCGAGCATGCGCCGCTTTTGCGCAAGCCTGCCGTCGACGCGCTGAAGGCATATCTGCTGCCCTATGGCCAGCTGATCCCGTTGCGCGGGGAAGAGGTCTGGCTTTTCAACGTGACCACCGTGATCGATGCGCTGGACGAGGAGCGGTCTGGAATCGTCTATTTTGATGACGGCGCCATTCTCGCGATCGAGCGATACGAATTCGATGCGGACAAGATCGGCACCGCCGAAATTTTCAAGCTGCCGATGCGCGCGTCCCCGGTGTTCGTCAACGACGCATTAGTCAATCGCGTGCGCGACGCCGGACTGCGGACGGTATCGTTCAAACCCAGGTGGCGTCGCATCGAAGCGTGACGTTTGACGACCCTGCGATGCCAACTAGATCAGGTTCTGTCCGCCATCGATGCGGATCGTCTCGCCGGTCGTGAATTCGCTTTCCATGAGGTAGAGATAGGCAGGGGCGACGTCGGCGGGCGTAGCGACCTTTCTCGCGGGCAGGCGGGCGGCTATGCCGGCGAAAAAACCGGATTTGGCCTCACCGACGAGTTCGTCCCACATCGGCGTGTCGACCCATCCCGGCGACACGATATTGACGCGCGTCGGGGCCAGCTCCAGCGCCAGCGCCCGGGCGAAATAGCTGAATGAACCGGCGATCGCGGAAACAACCGAGCCTCCGGGAACCGGCGGGCGGTCCTTGTTGATGCCTGATGTAAAGGTCATCGACCCTCCGGCTTTCAGCGTGCGCACGCCATGTTTGGCGAGCATCACGGCGCCGATCAGCTTGTTGTCGACGAAGCGCCGCACGTAGTCCATGTCGGTCTGGCCGATCGGGTCGTTGGGCGGCGGCGTGCCGGCCGTCGAGACGAGGTGGTCGAAGGCACCGGTTTCGTCGAACATCCGGGCAATGTCCGCTTCCTTCGTCATATCAGCCGAAAGGCTTCGCACGCGACCGCCTGGGCCGAGCGCCCGTTCCGCGGCCTTGAGCTTTTCGCCCGAGCGGCCGACGATCACCAGCTCCGCGCCGCGCTCCAGCGCGGCTGCCGCTACGCCGAGCCCTATGCCGGAACTGCCTCCGACGACAATAATTCTCTTGCCTTTGAGCGATGCCATGGGAACCTCCGTCTTCAGGATGGACTGCTGGATTACGCCTTGCCGGCGTGGGCCGCCTCAATGTCGGCGACAATGATCTTGCTCATCTTGTACGTCGCCTGCCGCGCCCGCCCCGCCTTGTCGCGGTCCGGGTCGTTCATCAGGCGCAGCGCCGCTTCGGGGATCACCTGCCAGTAGACGCCGAATTTGTCCCTCAGCCAGCCGCAAGGCTTTTCAGCGCCGCCGCCCGCCGTCAGCGCGTTCCAGTAATAATCTGTCTCGGCCTGGTCCTTGGTCTCGATGTAGAGCGAGATCCGCTCATTGAACGGCGGCATCGAGCCGGCATTGAGCGCGGTGAAGCGCTGGCCCTCGAGCTCGAAGTCGAAGATCGCGTGCGGCACCGTTTTATTCGTGCCGCCGACGAAATCGGTGAATTCGATCGCCTCAAGCGCCCGGCCATTCTTGAACACAGACAGATAGAAGTCGCGCGCCTCTTCGGCGTTGAGATTGAACCAGAGGAAGGGGTGAACGGTAGCCATGCTGCTCTCGTGACGTTTGATCACAAATCCTGCGAGCATTCTGTCCAGCATGCGCTGGACAGACAATCCAAACTTTGGCAAGGATTTGTGATCAAATCTCACAGATTGGCCATGATCCGCAGACTTCCCCCACTCAACGCGCTGCCGGCCTTCGAGGCCGCCGCGCGGCATTTGAATTTCTCCAGGGCAGCCGACGAGCTCAACGTCACGCACGGCGCCGTCAGCCGGGCGATCAAGCACCTTGAGGAACAGCTCGGCGTGCTTTTGTTCGAGCGCGCGACGCGCTCGGTGCGCCTCACCGCCGTGGGCGAGCCCTATGCGAGGGCGGTCCACGAGATGCTCGACCAGCTCGCGGCCGCCACCCAATCGGCGACGGCCGCCCATTCGGGCTCGACATTGAACGTCTCCACCTCCGACGGCTTCGCGGGAAAATGGCTGGTGCCGCGGCTCTATCGCTTTCATCGCGCGCATGGCGACATCGACGTCAGGATTTCGACGACGGGCAGGTTGACCAATTTCCTTGGCGACGGCATCGACGTCGCCATCCGCTATGGCGCCGGAAACTATCCGGGTCTCACATCGGAATTCCTCACTGGCGAGGAGGTGTTTCCAGTGTGTAGCCCGAGGCTCATGCAGGGCGCCTGGCCGCTGGAGAAGCCCGACGATCTCAGGCACCACACGCTGATCCATGATGGTTTCCCGATCGGCTGGGCGGCCTGGCTGTCCAGCGCGGGAGTGGAAGGCGTGGATCCGCGGAGCGGGATTACCTTCGATTCCGCCACTTTCGCCGTCGAATCGGCCGTGCAAGGTGAAGGCGTGGTACTTGGCCGGACCATGCTCGTGGCGGCCGACCTCGCCACCGGAAGGCTTGTCCGCCCTTTCGGCCACGCGCTGAAATCGGTTTCCAGCTTCTACCTGGTCTACCCTCCGGACGCGGTCCGCCGGCGCAAGGTGAAGGCTTTTCGCGATTGGCTCTTTTCGGAAATGACGGCGTAGCGTTCCACGGCCGCTTCCGGAGAGTAGCCTCTGTGCTTATCCCCTCAGCCCCGGTGCCTCCTGCCCGGTGCGCTCGACATATTCGGTGTAGCCGCCGCCATAGGTGTGGATGCCATCCGGCGTCAGTTCCAGCACGCGATTGGACAGCGCCGCGAGGAAATGGCGGTCGTGCGAGACGAACAACATGGTGCCCTCATACTGCGACAGCGCCTCGATCAGCATCTGCTTGGTGACGATGTCGAGATGGTTGGTCGGCTCGTCCAGCACCAGGAGGTTGGGCGGGTCGAACAGCATCAGCGCCATCACCAGCCGCGCCTTTTCGCCGCCCGAAAGCACCCGGCACTTCTTCTCGATCTCGTCGCCGGAAAAACCGAAGCAGCCGGCAAGCGCCCGAAGCGGCGCCTGGCCGGCCTGCGGAAAATTGTCCTCCAGCGTCTGGAACACGGTGCGCTCGCCGTCGAGCAGTTCCATGGCATGCTGGGCGAAATAGCCCATTTTCACGCTAGGCCCGCGCGCCACCGAACCCTGGTCGGGATCTGAGGCTCCGGCCACCAACTTCAACAACGTCGATTTGCCCGCGCCATTGACGCCCATGATGCACCAGCGCTCGCGGCGGCGGACCTGGAAGTCGAGCCCTTCGTAGATCGAACGGCTGCCATAGGCCTTGTGGACGTTCTTCAATGTCACGACGTCCTCGCCGCAGCGCGGCGCCGGCTGGAACTCGAAATTCACCGTTTGGCGGCGCTTCGGCGGCTCGACGCGATCGATCTTGTCGAGCTTCTTCACCCGGCTCTGCACCTGGGCCGCATGCGACGCGCGCGCCTTGAACCGTTCGATAAAGGCGATCTCCTTGGCCAGCATCGCCTGCTGGCGCTCGAACTGCGCCTGCTGCTGCTTGTCCGCGATCGCGCGCTGCTGCTGGTAGAATTCGTAATTGCCGGAATAGGCGGTGAGCGAACCGCCATCGATCTCCACCACCTTGTTGACGATACGGTTCATGAACTCGCGGTCATGCGAGGTCATCAGGAGCGCGCCGTCATAATTCTTCAGGAACTGCTCGAGCCAGATCAGGCTTTCCAGGTCGAGATGGTTGCTCGGCTCGTCGAGCAGCATGGCGTCGGGCCGCATCAGCAGAATGCGCGCCAGCGCCACGCGCATCTTCCAGCCGCCGGAGAGTTTTCCCACGTCACCGTCCATCATCTCCTGCGAGAAACCGAGACCGTCGAGCACTTCCCGCGCCCGGCCGTCGAGCGCATAGCCGTCGAGTTCCTCGAAGCGGTGCTGCGCCTCGCCATAGCGTTCGATGATCTCGTCCATCCGGTCCGCCTGGTCGGGATCAGCCATACCCGCCTCCAGCGCCGCCATCTCGGCCGCCACTTCGCTCACCGGCCCGGCGCCGTTCATCACTTCGGCCACCGCGCTACGGCCGTCCATATCGCCGACATCCTGGCTGAAATAGCCGATCGTGACGCCGCGATCGACCTGCACCTGGCCCTCGTCGGGCTGTTCCTGCCCGGTGATCATGCGAAACAGTGTTGTCTTGCCGGCGCCGTTGGGGCCGACGAGCCCGACCTTTTCGCCTTTCTGCAAGGCGGCTGACGCCTCGATGAAGACAAGCTGACGGCCGTTCTGCTTGCCGATGTTTTCAAGTCTGATCATGAGTGGTCCGGGAGGCTGATGTGAGGGTGCGGGAGTTGCCCCGGCCCATACGCGAATGACAGCGGCGGGGAAAGAGGCAGAAGCGCCGCAGCGGGCGCAGCGCTCTTACGTCTTCCCACAGCGGAGGAGGGAGAAGCGCCCTCCAGACACACTTTAGAACAAGATTCAACGTCCGGGAAAAACTGGAGAAAAGCGGTGCTGCGATAACCACCCCCGCGGCGGCCGGAACCGCTCGCGGCGCAACGCAAAGGGATGGTCCTGAAAATGCAACGACGTCCGACCGGATGGATGAGTGCCCTGCTTGGCATTTCGTTTGCCATCAATGCGGTCGCATCGCAAGCACGCCAGCCGGCATGTGAAGAAGCCTGTACGCAAGCACACCCACGTCAGGAAGCACAAGGCCGCGGCTTGATCTTCTCAAGCCCGAACAAGGAGATAGAACGGTATCTTGAATCTCTTGATCGTCTTCTTCTTGACGTCCTCCCAGGAAAAAGCCGCCCTCGCGCAAGCGACGGCGGCTTTTCTTTGGACTGGGCTGAAGGCTTTCCTTCTCTGCTGTCGAGAAGGTAACGCGCTCACTGCAACTGCGGCTTCTTCAGGAAACTGTCGCGATCGGCGGATTTGACGCGCAGCCAGGTTTCACGGCCGTCGCGCAGGACCCGCATCGGGATCTCGGCGCCGGCCGAACCGCTGTCCCATAGCTTGCGATAGAAATCGGCCAGCCCGTCGACCGCGCCGTCTCGTATGTCGGAGATGACGTCGCCCTCGCGCAGGCCCGCCTTGGCGGCCGGACCGCCTTCGGTCACGCTCATCACCACCACCCGGCCGTCGCTTTCGGCCGAGAGGGCGCCGAGCCATGGCCGTGGCGGCCGCGCCACCTGGCCGCGCGTCAGGAGATCGTCGAGGATCGGCGGCAACAGGTCGATCGGCACCACCATGTTGATATCGGCGACCTCGCCGTTGCGGCTCATCTGCAGGCGCAGCGACCCGACGCCGAGCAGCGCGCCCTTTGCATCGAACAGCGCCGCGCCGCCCCAGGAAGGATGCGCCGGCGCGATGAAGATCGCTTCCTCGAGCAGATATTCCCAATAGCCGGCGAATTCCTGCTTGGTGACGATCCTGGCCTGAACCGACTGGCCGATGCCGTCGGCGAGCACCACGCTATCCCCGATCCTGGCCCTGCCGGCGTCGCCCAGCGCCACCGCCGGCAGGCCAAGCGGCGCCAGCGCCTGAACCAGGCCAAAGCCCGATTCCTGGTCGTAGGCCAGCGCATGCGCCGGCACGACGCGGCCGTCATGGGTCGTAAGCCACACCTCTTCCGCCTCGGTAATGAGATAGCCGATGGTCAGCACCAACCCATTCTCGCGGATAACGACGCCGCTGCCTTCGCGCAGCGTGCCCAATGCCCCGGCAGTGAAGGCATCGTCTGGAATGGTGGCGCGCACCGCAACGACGGAGCGTCTGTTGGGATTGATGGGCATGCTCTTGTCCTGGACGGGCTTGGGGGTCACGTTCCTATAGGTATGGCACGCGAACCAAGGCGCAAGGGGTTGGGGGGCATCCCTCCATCCTTTCGAAGCCCAAAGGGAAGATGAGAGGCATGGTCATTGACAATAGTTCAACGCAAGTTGAACTTTCCCGTTTGCAGCCCTAGCTGTAGGTGCAACTGCCAGTCCCGCTTCCAACCTGTCTCTCCCCACAATACGAGGCCCCGCGATGACCGAATACACTCCGCCGAAAGTATGGACCTGGAACAAGCCGAGCGGCGGCGCCTTCGCCAGCATCAACCGCCCGATCGCCGGCCCGACGCATGACAAGGTGCTGCCGGTGGGCAAGCACCCGTTGCAGCTCTATTCGCTGGCGACGCCGAACGGCGTCAAGGTGACGATCATGCTGGAGGAACTGCTGGCGCTTGGCCACAAGGGCGCCGAATACGACGCCTGGCTGATCAGGATCAACGATGGCGACCAGTTCGGCAGCGGCTTCGTCGAGGTCAATCCGAACTCCAAGATCCCCGCACTGATGGACCGCAGCGGCGCCACGCCCATCCGCGTCTTCGAGTCCGGTTCGATCCTCACCTATCTCGCCGAAAAGTTCGGCGAGTTCCTGCCGACCGACCAGCCGGCGCGCGCCGAGACCCTGTCCTGGCTGTTCTGGCAGATGGGCTCTGCCCCTTATCTCGGCGGCGGCTTCGGTCATTTCTATGCGTACGCGCCGACCAAGATCGAATACGCCATCGACCGCTTTGCCATGGAAACCAAGCGCCAGCTCGACGTGCTCGACCGCCGCCTGGCCGAAACCGAATATCTTTCCGGCGCCGGCTACTCGATCGCCGACATGGCGGTCTGGCCCTGGTATGGCGGACTGGCGCTCGGCCGCATGTACAATGATTCCGGCGAGTTCCTTTCGGTGCAGGATTACAAGAACGTGCAGCGGTGGGCGAAGGCGATCGACGAGCGCCCCGCGGTCAAGCGTGGCCGCATGGTCAACCGCGCATTCGGCGAACCCGCGATGCAGCTGCACGAACGTCACGACGCCAGCGACTTCGATACGAACACGCAGGACAAGCTCGCGGCTGAGTGAGCTGCGAGGGCGGGCAGCGGCGCTGCCCGCCCTCCGTTTGATTTTGCGAAAGCGTCGATGACGGCAACGTCTCACCTGGAGGCGTGGATATCGCGCCGATCCGCTCCGCGCCGTCCAAGACGGCAATGCGTCTTCTTCTATCATCGTCCGACGTCAACAGCGGTCCTCTCACACAGGCCCCATAGAAATCTGTTGCGCAAATGCCGGCCGGGGCGCAACGTGTTGCCAGCAGATCGATGCAAGCGAGCAAATCGATCCTGCAGCGCGGCGTCCTTGTCGCGCAGGGCATGCCTAGGGTTGCCGCGGCGTCCTTTTTGGGCGCGAGCACGCGGCCTTGGTTTGGTCGGGGGAACAAATGACGCTCACGCTGATCGGGGCCGGCTTCGGGCGCACCGGTACATGGTCGACCTTCGTCGCGCTGAACAGGCTCGGCCTGCCCTGCTACCACATGCAGGAAGTGATCCTGAACAAGGCCAACAAGGGCCATCTCGATTTCTGGCGCAAGGTGGCCAACAGCCCGCCCGGCACGCAGCAGGACTGGAGCCGGGTGTTCGGCAATTACAAGGCGACGGTCGACAATCCAGGCTGCTGCGTGTGGCGCGAACTGATGGCCGCCTATCCCGACGCCAAGGTGCTGCTCACCTTGCACCCGCGCGGCGCGGAAGCCTGGTACGAGAGCACCATCGACACGATCTACTTCACCGAGAATGTCTGGCAGTTCAAGATCCTGGAATGGCTGACGCCGTTCGGCCGGAAATTCGGCGACATGTCACGCAGGCTGATCTGGGGCCGCACGCTAGCCGGCGTCATGGGCAACCGCGCCAAGGCCGTGGAGCGCTACAACGCCTATGTCGAGGAAGTGAAGGCGGCGGTGCCGCCGGAAAAGCTGCTGGTGTTCAAGGTCAGCGAAGGCTGGGCCCCGCTCTGCCACTTCCTCGACGTGGCGCAACCGAACGAGCCCTTCCCCAATCTCAACGACCGCGAGGCCATCAAGAAGATCATCGCCGACATCATCAAGGGCTCCTACATGATGCTGGCGCTAAGCGTGGCGGCCGTTATCGCGGTGATCGCGGCGCTATGGTGGTGGCTGGGGTAGTTGGGCGCCGTTCGTCGATCCCTCGGTGCAGCGGGAGCGAAGCGACGCGAAGGCTTTGCGACCCAGGCCACGCGATTGCGAAAAAGCGCTGCGGTCAAAAACAAGGGCGTCGTTGTCGATACCGCCAAGCAGGCTGAATCGCGCGATCACCGCGTTAATTGGTGCCGCCGTCCGAGGACCGTCGTACCCGAATCTCGATACGCCGGCGTTCCCGAACATCGCCAACGTGGCTGCCGTCGGCGATAATGTCTCCCGGCATTACGAGCTGTGCCGCTGACAACGGAATGATCTTCACACTGCCCAGCCGTCCCGTCTGGATCAGCGCGTTCGCTACCGCGATAGCGCGCGAGAGCCCCAGCCCCGCATTGTCGGCCGGGGTCAAATCGCTGATAGCGCTGGCTCCGTTCATCGCCGAGATCGCAACCGCATCGAGGTTGGACGGCTTGGCCGGATTGATTTTCTGCTCATCCGTGTGACCGACGATCTCGACGACATCGACTTTGTAGCGTGTCAGCAAAGACAGAACGTCGTCCGTGACCTTGGTCTGCAAACGAGCCCGGAACGCGTCGGTGAGAGCAGCGCTGCCACGTTCAAATGTATAGCCGTCGTCGCTCAACGTTATCATCGGCGGCCACTGCATCGACGATTCAGCGTCCGCGCTCCTGTCGTTGGAGGCCGAGAGCGTCTTTTCAAGTCGGTCCAGCAGACGGGGGTCGGCGGCTTTGGCTTCGCTGATTTCGAGCAGCAATTTCCGCAGCGTCGGATCTGACGTCGGCGCGGCATCGATGCCCTTTTCCGTAAGCCCGTCGATCACCGCTTTGGCCGCCACGAGCTCGGTCCAGTTGGCTGGCGGCAACGGAAGCGCCGCTTTTGGAAACAGCGCCTGCAGGCGCGCCAGTTCGGCACGCATGTCGGCAAGCTGGCTCACCGTGATGTCCAGGTTCGCGGAGGCCTGCAGCTCGGCGATCCTCTCATCCTTTCGCTGTGCGATGCTGGCCGAGACCAGAAGGAGGCAGAAAAGCAGAAGGAGGAGAAGCTCGGCCATTGTGAGCCCAAGCACCACGCCTCGGCGATGGCCGCGTTCCCCTTCGGCGATAAGCGAGGAAGGCATCTTCATCGGCATCGTCCCACACTGACCATGCAACGCGCTTTAGCCGCCACGCCAGAGCCGTCTGAATAGACCCTGCCGCGTCGGCGCTCGATCATAACCCTCAAATGTCGCCGCAAGTTTGTCGAGCACATCGCTGGCCCGAAGCGCTTCCGCCGTGGACTGTTCCAGCCCGCGCCGAAGCTCCGCCACATCGCCAAGACGGGAAGAGAAATCGCTCATGGCGGTTTCGATCGCCCGCTGCAAACCGGCCACGACCGGCTCCAGCCGAACCTCGATGACCTTGTCGGGTGTCGACATGCCAGCGAGCTTGTCGGCCATCATCTGTGTCGCGGTCGCAATCTGCGTGCTGGCGCTGGTCAGGATGGCGTTGATATCGTGAACTGCCTTGGCTGTCTGGTCGATGCCGCCCCGCAGCTCCTTGGTGTCTATTCCGCTCTGCATCGCCAGCGAGGATGCCCTGATGTGCTCGGAAGCTTCCTTGGCGAGCAGGTCCAGAGACTGGACCAGGGATTTCGCCGAGGTTTCCACTTGCGTTCGTATCTCGTGATAGCCCTCTTGCAGCATCTGCTGGTTGGAGCGTTGGAAATGGTTCATCTCGCTCAGGATGCCATCGAGTTCCCGGCGCACCTTGCGGGATGCTTCTGCGAGCTCGAGACGTGACACGCGTTCCACTTCCATGGGGTCGCGTCGGAGCTGATTGAAGACGATGCGAAATGCAATGCCGGCGATGGTGGAGGCAACCGCGATGCCGAAATTGCGCACGATCTCGTCGACTGCGCCACCGCCTCCATACTGGTAAAGCGAAACGGCGAGGCTGGTGAGCGTGAAGATGAAGCCCATATAGTAGAAGTTGTCCCCGGTTTGGTCGTCGCGCAGCCGGAGCCCGCGCGCGATCATGATCATCGCCGCGTAGCCCATCATCAGCGCGATCGGCACGAAGGTAACGACGAATGCCGACACGGAAAGCGATTTGGCCACGACTATGTAGGCGGCGCCCAGGCCGGTAAAAACGATAAAGACCAGTGGCGCCGCAGCGTCCAACTGCCGGCTGGCCACGCGCGGCCGCCTCACCCTTCAACTCCTTGCAACGACTTGGCAGAGCTGAAAACGCCGTGATTGTAATCAATCCACTGCTGCCAGAATGCAATCGACGCGACGCTGTCGACGGGCGACTTCGCCCGGCGTATGAGCCAGATCGACACATCGCTGCCAGCGAGATCCGTAGCGAAGCGGTTTGCCGCGGGCGACTTTTTGAAGGCATCGAAATCTGTGGCGCCGCGGTAGTGAGAGAAGAATTCGGTATTCTCGAACATGTCCGAAACGACAATCAGCCGCGAGGGGACCGCACGCGTTTTCTGGGCGACCAGATGGCTGACGGCTATCGACTGAATGCCGGCCATGATCGGCGAGCTGTCGGCCTTGTTTGCCTCGACCGCTTTTTCAAGCGCAACCAGCAGCGGCTGGCCGAATCCCGCTTGCCAACGCTCTCGCGCCAGCGCCGCATTGCCGGTGAAAGCACTGAGGTCGCCGCCATTGCCGGGGTTGCACAGCGAGAAGAGTTCTTTCGTATAGGGTACCGCTGATGTAAGGGCCCTGATCTCGAGCAAGCCACCGCGCTGGATGCCGGAGGCGGTATCGCGCAGCAGGGTCTGGATGTTCAGTTTGGTGACGTCAGCGATTGCATCCGTGGTATCGATCAGGATGATGGTTTGCGACGCAGCTCCGACGACCGGGCAAAGCCGATCGTCAAGTTCGACGAGTTGCGAGCGCGCCGAGACATAGACGTAGGTAAAGCCTATCGCGGCGGCAATGAGGCCGAGCGCGAATAGAATAATCCAGCCCCAGTTGACAAGGTGGGAAGGCGAGCGCCGGGACCGTCGACCGCTCATTGGGCTTCAGGCACCAGCACATCCAGTTCGCGATACTGCTTCAACGCAGCCTCGAACTGTTCACCCAAGGCGACCAGCATCTTGTCGAGGTCGCCTTGCGCATCCTTGATGGAAGCTTGCAATTCGTCGCTGTTCCATTCCCCGTCGCGGAAATACTGGACGCCGATGCGGCCGAGTTGGTATGGCCGCGAAAAGCGCTCCGGCGCGGGTGTCGTGCGTACAGCGATATTGGCGTCCCTGTAGATTCGGAACAGGCTGTTTGCCGCACGTTCAAGCTGAGCTTGGTGGGCGTCGAACAGCCCAACCAACCGAGAGCGATGGGCCACGATCGCATCGTGTTCTGTCCGCTGCTTGCTGAGGTCGGCGCGCGCATCGGCGAGTTCGTCCTCATAACCACTGCGAACATCGGAAAGCTCGCCGATCAGGCCTTGCCGCTTGTTTCGATAATTTGCCCGCGCCTCGTCAAGCCGGTGATCAACCGTGGCGTAGCCTGGATAAGTGTCACGCATGCTGAGCCCATCGATCAGGGCAAAGAGTGAAAACATCACACCGAGGAAGAAGAGTATCCAGGAGCGAAATTCGTTCAGCGCGAATGGCGCGCTTAGCAAGCGTCGCATCACCTCGTCGCCATTGGTCGCGATCGTTCCGGCAACCTCGCGGTAATGCGCCAGACCAAGATTGATGGCAATCGCTGCGCCGATATAGGCCGCGATGGCGAGAATGCCGACAAACTTACGGAAAATCGAGCGATGCGCGATCTCGCGCACGCCATAGAGGGCGAACATCAGCGCGACGCCGACATTGAGAATCGCGAAGATCAGCGCCTCGACGATGCCGCCGACCAGCCCGAGCTCGTTTCGCTTTGCAAGCAGTTCGCCATTGATGACGAGCTCTGCCATCACCAGCGCCACCACAAAGAGCCATTTCAACGTGGTACCGATGGCCGTGGTCTTCTTGCAGGGCCGGCGAAGCCCGTTCTGATCCTTGAAATCACGATGCCAGGACTCTGCCTCCTTCAGATCGCGCCGCAGCCCATGCAGATCATCGATCCCCATCTGCAATTCGGCTTTCAAGTCGGAGAGACCAGCCGTGGATGCCGCTTTTATATTGGCAAAGCGCGATTCAAAGTCGAGGTCGATGAGACGCTGCCTGAACCCCGCAAGTTGGTTCTCCAGATGATCGTGGGATTGTTTCTGGGCGGCTCCGACCAATTCGATGACATCGTTTTCAACGGCATCGTAAGGTAGGTCGTCGCTTTGAGGCAGGTTCTCGCTGCCCCGCTTCTCGCCTTTCTCCGCAAGCCGCATATCCGTTGCAATGCGCTGGACGTCGATGTCGGGGAATGACTCTGTCGTCGGCCTATAGGCATGCGGCGGCCGCAATAGCCGTTGCTTGAGCTTTTCCAGTGACCCGAACATTCCACCCCACGTACACTCTTCCGACCACCCGTACCGAGGCTAGCGGTAAGCTTCGGATTCTTCAACGAGTTTCGCCCAATCGAAAGTGGAGCTTTTGCGGACGCAAAAGCACGGCAATTCCATCAGAATGACTGTCTACTGCTAGGGAGCCGTATTTTACTCTGCGCCGTATACTGTATGGTCGCTGTCGCCGAAGGGCGGAGAAAAAGAGAGCGGGCATTCTGCTTCGCCAAACGCCGCCCCTCACCGCAACTCCACCCACACCGGCGCGTGGTCGCTGGCGCCGTCCTCACCGCGCACGTCGCGGTCGATGCCGGCAGCCTTGAGCTTGCGGGCGAGCTTCTTCGACAGGAGGATATGGTCGAGCCGCAAGCCCGCATCGCGCGGCCAGCGGTTCCGCCGGTAATCCCAGAAGGTGTAGAGCGTCTCTTTGGGGTACACCTTGCGCAGTGCGTCCGTCCAGCCTTGCTCGATGAGCGCCGCAAAGGCTGCCCGGCTTTCCGGCTGTACCAGCGCGTTATCGTCGTAGGAGCGCGTGGCATAGATATCGCGCGGCTCGGGCACGATGTTGTAGTCGCCCGCCAGCACCACCGGCAGACCGGTGTCGAGCAACTGTTCGGCATGCGCCGCCAACCGTGCGTGCCAGGCGAGTTTGTACTGAAATTTCGGCCCCGGCTGCGGGTTGCCGTTCGGCGCGTACAGGCAGCCGATGACGATTCCGTTCACCGCCGCCTCGATGTAGCGGCTCTGCCTGTCGGCATCGTCGCCGGGCAGCACATCGCGCGTCAGCACCGGCTCGGCGCCCCGCGCCAGTATGGCGACGCCGTTCCAGGTCGGCTCCCCCTTCCACACCGCGCCGTAGCCGGCATCGGCTAGGGCAGTGCGCGGAAACTGCATATCGCGCGCCTTCAACTCCTGCAGGCAGACGACATCGGGTCTTGCCGCCGCCAGCCAGGTCAGCAGATTCTTCAGTCGGCTGTTGACGTTATTGATGTTGAAGGAGGCGATTTTCATCGGCGGGTCAAGAGACGAGCTTGCCCGTCCAAGCCTTCACCGTTTCGGCCAGCGTCTTCAGATGATCGGCGGTCGAAAACCCCGAGATGCTCTTGCGCGGCTTCAGATCGTGATCGCCATCCTCCAACCATACGACCTCGATGCTGTCGGAGAGCCCATAGCCGGCAATCTCGTCGGGCGTGCCGAACTCGTCGCGCGTGCCCTGGAAGATCAGCGTCGGTATCGTCAACCCGGCCAGATGCTTGGTCCGCAACTGCTCGGGCTTGCCGGGCGGGTGGAAGGGATAGCCGAGGCAAAGCAGGCCCGAGATTTCGCCCCTGGCAAACATCTCGTCCGCCACCATCGAGGCGACGCGACCGCCCATCGATTTGCCGCCGATGATCAACGTCCCGGTCACGCCCCTCGCCCTGAGGTCGGCGATCGCCTTGATGTATTCCGGGTTCACTGTCTCGGCGCGCGGCGGCGGCTTGCGGTGGCCATAGCGGCGGGACGCCATATAGTGGAACTCGAACCGCGCGACCTGAAAGCCTACTGCCGCCAGCGCCTTGGCGGTGGCGGTCATCGAAGGAGAATCCATCGACGCGCCAGCGCCATGCGCGAGCAGGATGGTGACGGGAGCTGTGTCGTCGCCGTCGAAGAGGAAGGTGGTCATGGAATAGGGCTCCCGTGGCTCGGCGTTGGTGACCCCTTCTCCCCTTGTGGGACCCGAAGGGCGGGCGAGACCGTTGGCTCGCCCCGGGGGTGGTCTCGCGAAGCTCGGCCGGATCACGGGTGTTCCAGGAAACGCAAACGCCTCATTCCGACACGCACCCCTCAACCGTCTCGGCGCTGCGCGCCGATCCACCTTCTCCCAAAACGGGAGAGCTTTACCCCGCCGATTTCGCCAGCTGCATGTCCACGAACTGCACGCCCTTGGCCGCAACTCCAGCCCACTCCGACTCCGCGTCGAGCTCCAGATACCGCGCCCACAGCCGCCGCGCTTCCAGCAAATTGCCGGCGTCGAATTCGAGCCGGGCGAGATTGAAAACCGGATCGGCGTAATTGCCGTCGAGCGCGATCGCCTTCCACAAGTGCCTTCGCGCCGACGCCGTCTTGCCCTCCTCGCTCATCAGCCCGGCGAGATTGAACCAGGCCTCGACGAAAGCCGGATCGAGCTTGATCGCGCGCGCATAGTCATGGGCCGCTTCCGCCGGGTGGCCGCCGGCGCGCAGGCAGTTGGCGCGGTTGAAGGCGGCGATCGCGTCGCCTGGATCGATTGCAAGGCAGCGCCGGTAGAGCGCGGCGGCACCATCATGGTCGCCGCCCTCCTCCGCCGCTTCGGCCTCGGCGAACAGCTCTTCCAGCGGATCGTCGTCGGAGGCGCCGAGATCGAACAGCAATTGCCCGTCGAGCTCGCTCTCGCCGCCATCCAGATAGATCGCATCGGGCCGCCCGGATGCCGAGCCGACCGCGAGCGACTTGGCGGTGAGCGAAGCCACCGGGCCGGAACGATGCACCGAGCGCGCGATCGCGCCCCATGTCGCGCCGCCGGCGACCAGCCCGGCATATTTGCGCGCCAGGATCAGGTCGCGGAAGGAATAGGGTTCCGAGTCATGTTCGAAGGCATCGAACAGCGACAAGAGATCGAGGTCGGCGCCGGATAGCTGCGACTGATCGATCAGCGATTGCCGCGACAGCGAGGAGGCCTCAGGCGCCTTCATCAGTCCGAGCAGGCGCAGAAAACCGTTCTCGCTGAGCAATGTGCGCCCGGCGCCGCGCTCGGCGGCGACGCGGCGTTCGACCTCGACATCGCCGGTCTTCGTGAGCCCGGCTTTGACCAGCCCGGCCTTGAGCAGCAGACCGCGACCGAACACGACATGCGTGGTGCGCCGGATGACACCGCGCCTGAGTTCGCCATGCTGGCGCGCGACCTCGCGCGCCGCCAGCCTGAGCGGAAACGCCGCCAGCGCGCCGATCGTGCCGAATATAGCGCCGGCTGGTGCCGTCACTTCTTGCTCTTGCCGACCGCCTTCAGCAGGTTGGCTTTCAGCGGATTTTCAGCAGCGCCGCCCGCGGCCGTCTTGGCCTTGGCGGCGGGCTTCTCGTCGGCCTTGCTCTTCGACTTGGCCGGCGGCTTCGACTGCGACTGCGACAGGCTCGCCTTCAGCGCATCCATCAAATTGATGACGTTGCCGCGCTCGGGTGCCGCCGCGATGATAGGCTTGTGGCCCTTCAGCTTCTCGCGGATCATCGCCATCAGCGCGATCTCGTAGCGATCCTCGTAGTTCTTCGGATCGAAGGTGGTTTCCTTCTGCTTGATCAGCGCTTCGGCGAGTTGCAGCATTTCAGGATCCGGGTTGCCGGCAGGGATATTGCCGAAATATTCAGCCGTGCCGCGCACTTCGTTCGGGTTCCTCAACGTGCACACGAACATGCCGTTTTCGCGCGCGCCGATCGTCACCACGCGCTCGCGGCTGGACAGGACTAGCCGCGCGATCGCCAGCTTGCCGGATTTGCGCATGGCTTCGCGCAGCACGGCGAAAGTCTCCTCCGCCATCGCGCCGTCCGGCGCCATGTAATAGGGCGCGTCCTGGTAGATGACGTCGACCTCGTCCTCGTCGACGAAGGCCTCGATGTTCATCGTGTGGTTGGATTCGATGCGCACCGCGTCGAGGTCGCTATCGTCGATGATGATGTACTGCTTGTCCTCGTACTCGTAGCCCTTGACCAGGTCCGAACGCTCGACCAGTCCGAGTTCCGGATCGACCGGCTTCATGTTGATGCGGTTGTGAGTCTTCTTGTGCAACTGGTTGAACGAGATGCGCTCGCTGGCGCTGGTGGCGGGGTATAGCCGCACCGGACAGCTCACCAGACTGAGCTTGAGGTAACCTTTCCAACTTGCCCTGGGCGCCATGATGAACTCCTACGCGGCCATGCACTGAAACTTTTCGCAGCGCTTTCGTCCGAAGGACGAACAAGGCTGCGCAAATCCTACACCGACCCCGCACCTTACCGGCAAATCCTGACGAAATGTTTTAGGACGCCGGAAGGGCCGCGAGTAGAGAATAATTCAAATTGTCAAAAGCGTCGATGGACTTGGGTTTCCTCGCCCCCGCGAAGCGGGGGAGAGGAAACCAATTTATTTGAACGTGGGCAAATCCCGAGCAAACTCGTCGATCTCAGCCCACGGATCGCCCGACGTTTCCAAGAGTCCCGGCAGCGACGCATAGTTCAGGTCCTGCGGCGCGTCGATCGTCTCCAGATCCGCCCAGCTCACCGGCGTCGAGGCCGGCAGGTTGGTGCGGGCGCGCAGCGAATAGGGTGCGGCGGAGGTGTGGCCGCGCGCGTTGCGGTGATAGTCGATGAAGATGCGCTTCTTGCGGTTGTCCTTGCCCATTGTGGTGGTGAAGGTGTCAGGCGCGCTTGCCGCCAGATGCGTGGAAATAGCGCTGGTCGCCTGGTGCAGCGTCTTCCAGTTCTGCCTGGCGGTCACCGGCACGGTGATATGGATGCCCTTGCCGCCCGAGGTTTTGGCGAAGGGGACCAGCCCCAGCCTCTCCAGTTCGCCCTTGATGTGCACCGCGGCCTCCACCACTTCGCGCCAGGAGATCCCTTCGCCCGGATCGAGATCGAAGACGATCTGGTCGGGCCTGTCGAGGCTGGTGCGATGCGTACCCCAGGTGTGGAACTCGACCACGCCGAACTGCGCCAGCGCCAGATAGCCCTTTGCGCCCTCGACCGAGAGGTAGGATTTGGTCTCACCCTCGGAATTGGTCGCCTCGAAGGTGGCAACCGAAGGCGGCATGCCGGTGAAGGCATGGCGCTGGAAGAAGCAGTCCTTCGGCAGGCCGGTCGGGCAGCGCACCAGCGACACTGGACGCCCTAGAATATGCGGCAGCATGAAATCTCCGACCAGCGCGTAGTAGACGGCGATGTCGAGTTTGGTCGGCCCGGTCTTGCCGAACAGGCGCCTGGTCGGGTTGGTTACCCAGATCGTGGCGAGGTCAGCCTCCGCGATCAGCCGCTTGCGCTTGGCCGAAACCGGCGTCGAGAGGCCGACATCCCTGAGGCCGCGAAACACCGCATGGCGCAGAGCATTGTCCGCCGTGCGGTTGGCGTAATGGATATGGGCTGAAAACAGCGGCTTCACCCAATGCATCTCGCGCATGATTTCGCGCGGCGCGCCTTCGGGCGCCATGGCGCCTGATGTGAGCGGCTCCAGCCGGGCCAGAAGATCGGCCGCGGTCTCGGCGTCGAAGCCGGTGCCGACCTTGCCGCGATAGTGAAGCTCGCCGTCCTCGAATTCGGCAAGGCCAAGCGCCGCCAGCCCCTCGGCTGCATCCGAAACGGTGTAGCCGGCGATGACAAAATCGCCGGTTTGCAGCGCCTTCGTCTTGGTCCAGCTCTTCGTGCGGCCGCTCTGGTAGGTCGCGGTTGCGCGCTTGGAGACGACGCCTTCCAGGCCAAGCTCCGAGGCCTGGTCGTAAAGCCCCTGCCCGTCGCCGCCCACGTGATCGCTGTACTGGATCGCGGAGTTGGCGCGCAGGCCGGCGAGCAGTTCGGCCAGCAGCGCCTTGCGCCTTTCCAGCGGCGCCTTGCGCAAATCCCAGCCGTCGAGATGCAGGAGATCGAAGGCGTAGAAATGCAGCTTGCTGCCGGCGCCCTCCGCCAGCGCGTCCTGCAGAAGCGCGAAGCGGGAAATGCCCTTGCCGTCGAGCACGACGATCTCGCCGTCGATGATGGCCTCCCGGCACGGCAGCTTGGCGAAGGCATGCGGCAGATCGCCATAACGCTTGGTCCAGTCGATGCCGCCGCGGGTGATCAGCCTGACCTCGCCACCTGTCAGATGCGCCATGGTGCGGTAGCCGTCGAACTTGATCTCATGCAGCCAGGACTCGCCGGTGCGGTCGCCAGGATCGTCACCGCCCGGCGGTTTCGGCACCTGTGTCGCCAGCTGCGGCTCTATGCGGGCGGCGGGAGAGGCCTTGACCGCGCCGGGCAAGGCGCCGGGCTTCAGCGTGCCGGGCCTTGGCGCAGCCTTGGCCGGCGGCGGCGCCACCAGCTCCTCGATACGGCGGCCGGATTTCACGCTCTCCGGCCGCTCTTCGAGGATGTCGAGCGTGGGATTGGAAGCGAGATCGCGCTCCTTAAACAGAAGCCAATTCTTCTTGCCCTCCTCTTCGCCGGGCTTCGGCTTCAGCCTGGTCAACATCCAGCCGCCATTGAGCTTTTTCCCGGCCAGCCGGAACTTGAAGGCGCCGGTGCGCAAGCTCTTCTCGACATCCTCCATCGGCGCCCAGCTGCCCGTGTCCCAGACGATCATCGGCCCGCCGCCATACTCGCCTTCGGGAATGACGCCCTCGAAGTCGATATATTCGAGCGGATGGTCCTCGGTCTCGACCGCCAGCCTTTTGTCGGCCGGATTGAGCGAAGGTCCGCGCGGCACCGCCCAGCTCTTCAGCACGCCGCCGACCTCAAGGCGCAGGTCGTAGTGATCCGCCGTGGCATGGTGCTTGTGGACGACGAAGCGGTTGCCCTCCTCGGCGATCAACCCACCCGCCGGTTCCGGCGTCTTCGAGAATTCGCGCTTGGCGCGGTAAGGTTTGAGCTTGGAGGGCGTCGTCATGGCATCGACCGTCGCAAGCCAGCCAATTGCAACAACAGAGCGCCATGCCTGCTCGAACGGTCCGATGCGGCATGTATCAGGGTGACTAGCCGAAACGTCGCTGCCAACCAGTCACCACGCTCAATCGTCGGCCGCCGGCGTCAGTTCGAGCTCAGCGGGCGACAGGCCCTGCCGCAGCTGGCTCAAGCGGAATTCGTCGACCCAGTAGGCCTCGCCATCGACCAGCACGCGCGCCCTATAGGTGCCGCCTGAAAAACTCTGCGCGGTGATGTAGACCTTGTGGCGGTCGAGCGCCTTGCGCACCGCGGCACGCTTGGAGTTCTGGCTGTTCACGGCACTGGACATGCGCTTCGCCCTCGGTCGCCCTGACACGGAACTCGACCGCTCTTCGCGGTCCGGCGACTGGCCCCAAGGATGGCGGAGAGCGGCGCGGGTGTCAATTTCCTCGCCGCGGCGGCTTCCCTGCAAGACGCAAGCATAGCCGACGGCATCGGCTCGATTATGTCCGCGAACCTGTGGGCTGGAACAATATGACATCTTGTTTGGCATATGCGCCGAGGCGGCTCGGCGCTTCTGCTTTCCGCATTGTTAACCTCGGCGCGCCTAGGAATAGGGCGGGCTCCGGCCGCGGCGCCAATGCGTCAGAGCGGCGCGGGGATGGCGCGGCCATCCAGGAGAACAAGGTTCATGACCGCTTCCGTGCGAAGCAATGACTGTGAAGTGGCTGTTGTCGGCGCCGGACCTTTCGGACTTGGCGTCGCCACGGCGCTCAGGGCAGCTGATGTAGACGTGCTTGCCTTTGGCAGCCCGATGGGCTTTTGGCGCGAGAACATGCCTCGGGGCATGCGGCTTCGCTCGCCCTGGCGCGCAACCTTTATCGGCAACCCGAACGGCCCGCTCTCCCTCGATTCCTACGCCAGCGGCCAGCGCGTCCAATTGCGCGAGCCATTACTGCGGCAAGATTTCGTCGACTATGGAATGTGGGTTCAGGCTCAGGCGGTTCCGGATCTCGACACGCGCATGGTGAGCCGTGTCGAACGGACCAATGCGGGATTCCGGCTGATCCTTGCCGACGGCGATGCGGTTCGCGCCGGCCGCGTCGTCGTCGCCATGGGCCTGAAGAACCAGGAACTGGTGCCCGCCGCCTTCACCGGCCTGCCCTCCGAACTGGTCAGCCACACCAGCGCGCACATTGGATTCGAAGCCTTTGCCGGCAAGCATGTCGCCGTTGTCGGACGCGGACAGAGCGCCTGCGAATCCGCCGTCCTGCTGAGAAAGGCGGGAGCCGACGTCGAACTCGTCTGCCGGGGCGACATCCATTGGCTGGGCGCGCCGTCCAGCAGCCGGGGCCGCAATGTGCTCGGCGCCGCCGAGGAACTCCTGGCGTCGCCCTCGCGCGTCGGCCCGTTCCCGCTGTCCTGGCTGATCGAGGCGCCGGGTCTCGTGCATGGTTTGCCGGCGGCGGCGCGACGCTGGGTCAATGCGCGTGGCCTCAGGGCCGGCGCGTCAGGCTGGCTGCGGCCGGACTTCGGCGGCATCAAGGTCAAGGCCGGCCGCGTGATCGTCGGCGCCTCCGCCAGCAACTCCGGACTAGACTTGCGGTTCGAGAACGGCTCGACCGCTTACGATCACGTCCTGCTCGCGACCGGCTATCGCATAGACATCGGCAAGCTCGGGCTCTTCGCCCCCGATTTCCTCGATGCGATCGCCTGCCGCGACGGATCGCCTGTCCTTTCCACGGGACTGGAATCGAACATTCCCGGCCTGCATTTTGTCGGCGCCAGCGCGGTCGCGAGTTTTGGCCCGTTGATGCGTTTCACCGCCGCCACCCCGTATGCGGCGCAGGCCGTCACCCGTTTCATACGCACTGCCAGAAGCAAGGGGCAGAACGCACGGCGCTCCACCGTGAGACTGGGCGAAGCCTCGGTTCCCGCCGGCCCGAAGCCGCGTTGAGCATCGCGGGCCCCGCCATGTATCAGCGCGATCAGGCGGGGCTCTCGCCTGTCAAAGCGGAAGAGCTGGGCAACCGGCCGTGCCGGACAGCATGTGAGGATGTAGGCTTGGCGACGTCAGGCGCAGTGTTTCTTGGGGGCGCGCACGGCACGCTTGCCCTGGCGCGCAGCCTCGGCGCGCAAAAAGTGCCCCTCACCTACATCACCAATGATTCGCCGCTGCCGGGCTGGTCGCGATTTGTCGGAGCCACCATCCGCTGGCCCGGCCCAAACGATGAGCGGGCACTGCCGTTTCTGCTGGAAGCGGCGCCTAAACACCGGCTGGAGGGATGCCTCCTGATCCCGGCCGCCGATCCAGAGGTTCGCCTGGTCTCGGAAAACCTCGCCGCCCTGTCGGCGATCTATAAGATCTTGCTGCCTTCCTGGGATGCGTTGCAGTGGGTCTGCGACAAGCCTCTCCTCTACAGGCGGGCAACCGAGTTGCGGCTGTCCATTCCAAGGACCTATGACATCGCATCCATGGCGCAGGCCTCATCCCTGGACATGGTTTTTCCGGTCGTTCTCAAGCCTCACATGGGCGGCGGCAACACCCGCATCGCCAGGGCCAAGGTCGTCCAGGCCGACGACAGGGCCTCGTTTCTTGCCGCCTATCGCGACGCGGCCGAACAGGTCGGCGGCCAAAACGTCGTCGTGCAGGAGCGCGTGCCGGGCGGGGGAGAAAGCCAATTCTCTTACGCCGCGCTCTGGAACGAGGGCAAGCCGATCGCGGAGTTCACCGCGCGCCGCTCGCGGCAGTATCCGGTCGACTTCGGCTATACCAGCACCTTCGTCGAGATCGTCGACGAGCCCCGCGCCGTCGCTGCCGCGCGCACATTGCTGTCGTCGATCGGCCATAGCGGCCTGGTCGAGGTCGAATTCAAGCACGATTGTCGCGACGGCACGCTCAAGCTTCTCGACGTCAATCCGCGCCCCTGGTCGTGGTTCGGACTTTGCGCGCCTGCCGGCGTCGACCTGGGCGCGATGCTGTGGGAGACAGTGAACGGCCGGGCCACCGCAGCCGCTACCGCTCGCCCGGGAACGGCATGGATGTATCTGGCCCGCGACGCTGTTTCATCCGTGACGCTGATGCTGGGCGGCAGGCTTGGCATCGCGGCCTATGTCAACTCCTTCGCGACGGTTCGATCCTGGGCGGCGTTCGCCTCAAACGATCTGCTGCCGGGGCTGATCGAACTGCCGCTGACGGCATGGCGGGTGCTGACGAAACGGCTGCTGAACCCGGCCGGCCGCCGGCCCTGACAAAATCGCCCTTTATGATGGCCGGTAGTCGAAGATCGCGTAATCGATGGTCCGCACCGCGTCGAGGAAACGCGGCATGGGCGGCGTCACGCGTTGGTGGAAAGACCCGGCATCGTGGATGGCGGGCTTCGCCCATTCGATGGCCCTGTGGCTCGAACTGCCGTAAACGACGAGGCAGGGCCGCGGGTGCCGTTCCAGCGACGACATGAGATTGCCCAGCACGATTTCGAACACGTCCCTGGAAAAGGGATTGTAGAAATAGACCAGCAGCGGCGTCGGCGGGAACTCATACGTCGCGGCATCCGCTTCGATAACTGCAATCTGGCGGCATTTCTGGGCCGGGCTCTTGTATCGCTCGATGTTGCGCCGGGCGATTGCGACGAGCTCCCGCGCGAACTCCACACCGACAATCGCGGCGAACGGGTAGTGCGAGGCCAGCAGGAGCGTGCGCGACTTGCCCGAACCGATATCGATGAAGGTGTAGTCTGCAAGATCGTCCGTCAGCCTGTCCATGATGAAGGCGAAGGATCTGGGCGACGTGCAGACGCATTCATTGCCCTGGTCCCGGTGCGGTCCGACGACATCGAGCGCGTCGAGCCGGATCGAACCCGCCGTGTCGACGCCATTGTCGCGATCCCACTGGCGCGCCAGCCGGTCGGCAACGAGATGGCGGATGTTGCGTGCGACGAAGCGGCCGCTGTCACCAAGGCCATGCCGTCGCACGAGCCGGAACGGTTCGAGGATTCCTTGCTGCCGGACGAACCGCAGCGCCCTCGCGATGCGTCCTCTCGACCGGTCCTGCAAATCGATGCTGTACGTTTTACGGTTCATTGCGGATCAGCTCGGTTGCCTGTCAGCGCAAGCGGCGCAGGCCGCGCACCAGGCCTTGGCCGGCCTTGAGCAGCCGCGGTTTGGAGCGAATGAAAAGCTCGATCCGGCAGCGCAGCGAAATGTAGGCGGTGGCGCCCCATCCCCGCAGTGTCATCGACTGGCACAGTTCCGCCAGCACCGAACTGGCGGCGCCGATGTGCTCCTTATAGCCCTGGCTGCCGACCGAAAGGTCGAAATAGTCGAACCCGTGCCCGCGCCCCCACATCATCAGCTTGCCAAATGTCGTCAGTCCCGGCGGGGCAATGGCATTCTGGTCGATCCCAAGCAACAGGGTATGGAGCGTGCCTTTCCTGACCAGTACATAGATGACGGCGAGCCAGGCTTCCCCTCCGCGCAATCCGAAGATGCGCACCGAGCCGTCGGAAAGGCCATGCAGCGCGGCATCTCGGTAGAAGTCGACGACGGGCTCCTGCGTCAAAAGGTCGAAACGGCCGAGCTCGCGAAACCGCTTCAGTCGCAGTTCAAGGAGCGTGTCAAAGAGCGTTTCCGTCAGCGCCGGCGTGTCGGCCTCGACCAGGCTCAGGCCGCCGCGCTTTTCGAGGCGGCGGCAATGCTTGTGAAAGCTCTTGGCGAAGGAGGGCCTGCAGATGCGCTTGATAAGCGTTTCCGGTTCGCCGTGCAGGATTAGGCCGGAGGTGATCTGGAGGGAATCGTGCGCCGCCGAAAGCAGCGCCAGAGGATTGGCGACTCGTTGGATCTGTTGCGGGATTCCCAAGATATGGATGCGATCCGCCGGTGGCAGCACGGCGCGGACTGCCGCCCATGCGGCGTCGGCGCCTTGCCTGGTCCAAGCCCTATCATCCGCCAGCAGCGGTGCCGAATAATCGCAGACGCCGCAGCTCAACCATTCGATCACGGAGTGGCCCAGCGCCCGGCGCCGCATCAGCGGCAAAAGCATGACCGGCGCGCCCGTGGCGGCGTCGTTGACCTCGACGACAAGCAGTTCCGCGCCTTTGGGCATCAGCCGTTTGGCGATCCCCTCGACCCACGCATAATGCTGATGCGCGGTGCACACGCCATCGGCCTGAAATCGCAGCCAGAGCGGCTTTACAGTGTCGAGGCTGGTGTGCAGCCGGGCTTTGAAGCGCGCGGCTGTACCGGCGCTGGCGGCAGTCGGGGACAATAACCCATCGGATAGATCCGTCTTGGGAGCCGTTCCCGTGGCTTGCCACATGCTTCTCCTGTCCTCCCGGCCGGCCATAAACATCGTCCACGCAAGCAGTGTAAACCCCGCCAACTCAGGACCGCTCCGGGCAGCCGTGCGTTGGAGCGCACGAAAGCCATGGTTGCGGACCAATGGCAGCGCTTGCGATACCCCCGCATCGTAAACCACGGCAAAGTTCGGTCAGGACCAGACCTTTGGCGCCATTATGTTCGTTGCTTTCGCCTACCGGCCGATGGCCGAACTAGTCGAACCTTTGCCCGCGTGCCCAGCTCGTCGACCTGCCATGAGGCCCGGTGAGACGTTGGGCACTTGCGCTCAGGTCGATCGCTAGCATCAAAGCATGAACGGTGCGTTGATGGACACTCAGAAATTGCACCGATCGGTCGTGCCACGTCGGGGCCATTCGTGAGACCACGCCGACGACAAACGGGGCCTTCCCGCCGCGTGCGTCCGTTACACCCTCACTGCCTCGCCTGCCACCGGTCTCTGCTACCGTTTTACCGGGGCGAACGGGACCGACCGCCGCCACCCGCCCAACCAGCTGTCGCGCTGCTGGTCCGGGTGCTCGATGTTCCATATGCGGTGACGTGCGAAATACCATGACGCCGCAAGGACGAAGATTTCGGAGACCGCGGAACCCAACAGCGACCACGGCGGAGGCGCGATTGCCAGCAGGATTGCGATCAGCGTCAGCCCGATTATTGCGCCACCGGTCGTGATGAACGCGACGGTCCGGAAATCACCGAGGACCTCAAGGATGATGCGAGGCATGACATAAAGCATGACCGGGATGAAATTCGCGATCACGAAAAGTCCGATGAATCCGACCGAGGCATCCTGGAGGGCCTGGGATTTTATCATCGGCAGGACGAATAGGATGGCACATCCATAGACGAGGCCACCGATCCCCATGACCAGCGACCAGATCTTCGCTTGCGCCCAGACACGGCTTGTTTCGTTGTTACGCATCAGCTTCGCCAGCTCCGGCTGCGTCATGTTGAAGAGAGCAAGGCTGATGATGCGTAGTGGGGCAAACAGCACGAGGACCGCCGCCAGCGGTGCGTAAGCGGCGGGTCCGGCAATGCCCGCGACCAGCAGGGCCAGGCATTGACCCTGGATGTTCGTGGTGGTCGCGCTGAACGCCGACCAGCGCAGCTGCGGCCAGAGCCTTGTATAGCGGCGGCGCGTCGGCATGCGGAAGCTGATGCGAGGTGTGCGGCGCGCCAGCCGAACCAGGACGACGATGCCGAGTAGATTTGCGGCCGCAAGCGCATAGAACACGGTTTGCAGCGCGTCCTTCGCCAACCACATGGTCAGTCCGGTCAGGATGATGCCGGTGATCGTGAAAGCGGCGTCGCTGATGGAGACGATCACCTGCTGGCGCCGAGCGAACAATGCCGTGCGCATGTGGCTGCGCAGCGACCATGCGCCGACGAAGCAGCCCGCGGCGATGCCGCTCGGATCGCCCAGCAGATGCATCAGGATCGCCGTGCCGACCGCCATCAGCAGCGACACTACCAAAGCCGCTGTTCCGAAGGCCACGTCATGGGCATCGACGCCGGCACTGTTGGTGCTCTTGCCCATCCATATCGAGGCGGGGACGGCAGTGAGCGAGCGGATGTACGACAGGCCGACGCCGCCCAGCACCATGCCGATGGCGAAGAGACCGTAACCTTGCGCCGACAGTATGTGCAGCAGCGCGATGTTGAGGGCAAAGTGAAAGCCGCTCTGCATCGCCTCGCCGCCGACCATCAGCACGAGGCGTCGCAGCAGATGGACCGGGAATTTCACGGCCGGGTCTCCGCCTGGCGGGCGGTTGCCGGCCTGCCCGGCCTCGCCATCGTCACTTTCAGCTTGTCGGCGGCGATCGCCGCGATCGCGGCCGCTGCGACCGGTTCGCTGAAGACTGTCTCGTAGCGCGCACGGCCGGCGGCAATAAAACCGCGCCAGGCCTCGGGCCGCAGGATGATCGCCTGCAATTTCGCGGCAAGGGCGGCGGCGTTGTTCGGCGGAACATGCCAGCCGGTCTCCCCGTCGCTGACCACCTCGACCAGCCCGCCGATCGCCGATACCAGTGGCGGCCGACCATAGGCCATCGCCTCGATGGCGACGCGGCCCAGCGATTCCGGGCGCCGCGACGGAACGGTGACGATGTCGGCCCAGCGGTAGTGTTGCGAGGGGTCCGATATGAACGGCAGCACGCTGACGCGATCGGCCAATCCCATGGTGTTCACCAGCTCGGCCAAGGCCAGTTCGCGCTCGGTGCTTTCGAAAGCGCCGCCCACCAGCCGCACTTCTATGCGCGAGCGCAATTCCGGCGGCATCGAGGCGACCGCCTCGAGCAGCACCTCCTGGCCCTTGATCCTGTTGATGCGGCCGAGCAGCAGCACCCGCAACGGCCGGCTGCCGTCATAGTGCATCGGCTCGACCGCAGGCGGGCCGGCAACGCCATTATAGACCACATGCGTGCGTGAACGTCCGGCAATGCCGAAAGCGGCGCGCGTGGCGCGTGAATTGAAGATCAGGTCGGCATGGCTCCAGCGCATCAAGGCGACCAGGATCGTGCGCATGAAACCTTCGGGGATCTCGTGGATATGCAGGACAGCCTTGTGAGGCAGCAGGCGGGCGGCCAGCGCATAGTCGGCCACGATCGAGGTGTTGACATAGACCAGATCGCATTGCCTCAAACGTCGCCATGCCCGCCATAAGGCCAGCGGCAGGCGCGCCATCTCGACGGTCGCGAGGCGCAGGATGGCTTGGCGCCGCAACACCCAGAGCGGCTCGAAGACGATCCGGCTGGCATGCGGTTCGAGGATCTGCACGATCGGCCCGCTGCGCGGCAGCACGACTTCGATGTCGGCGGACGGAAACGCGGCGCGCAGGGCTGCGACGCTTTCCGCGAAGCTTCGGTCGGAGCCATAGAGTTCGTAGCCCTGATGAACGCAGGCAATCCGCATCTTAATATCCCGCCAGGTTCATACCCCATCCAGCATCGCGCGAGGCGGATGGCTGCCGAAGTCCAGGGGCAAGAATCATGCCCGGTCCGCTTTCCCAGGCGGTTAGGCCGAGGAACCCCAGCAACGCCTCGTTTCGATACAGATACGCCCGGAAAGTTGACCGATAATGAAACAACTCCGGCGTTTGGTAAGAATTTTTTACGACGTTCTGCGACAGTTGCTCCCACTCTTGCCCGGCTGGAAGTCGCAGGGTGGGTTCTGGTGCAATGAACATTCCGGAAAGTCCCGTCGGCCATGACATCAAAGCCCTCCATCCTGATCCTGGGAACGCGCGGCATACCCGCGGCCCACGGCGGTTTTGAAACCTTCGCCGAGAAGCTGGCGCTTTTCCTCGCCGGACGCGGCTGGAGGGTCGGCGTTTACTGCCAGGACGAAGTCGAGCGTGTCGAGCACAGGGTGCGCAGCGAAACTTGGCGCGGCATCGAACTCATCCACATCCAGGTCGCCTCGAAAGGTCCGCGCGCGACGCTGGAATTCGACTGGCAATGCGTGCGCGATGCCGTGCGGCGGCCCGGCGTGTGCCTCGTGCTGGGTTACAATGGCGCGCTTTTCCTGACCTGGCTCAGGCTGATGCGGCGCAAGATCATGACCAACATGGACGGCATCGAATGGCGCCGCCCCAAATGGGGCCTGTCGGCGCGAAGCTGGTTCTGGCTCAACGAATGGATCGGCGCCTGGACCTCGCATCGCCTCGTCGCCGATCATCCTGTCATCGCCGATCATTTGGCGACACGCCGGCCGCGCAGCGCGATCGTCACCATCCCCTATGGCGGCGATCCGGTGACGACGGCGCCGGAGGCACCGGTCAGGGCGCTCGGGCTCGAACCTGGAAAGTACCTGATCTCGATCGCACGCATCGAGCCCGACAACAACATCCTGCCGATCGTCGAGGCCTTTTGCAGCAAAAAGCGCGACATGAAGCTGGTGGTGCTTGGAACGCTCTCGGATGAAATCCCCTATCACGCCGCCATCCGCAAGGCCGCGAACGGCTCGGTGGTCCTGCCCGGGGCCATCTATGACCAGGCGACCGTGAAGGCGCTGCGGTACCACGCGCGCGCCTATATGCATGGCCACACGGTCGGCGGCACCAACCCGTCATTGGTCGAGGCGCTGGCGGCCGGCAACATGGTGATCGCCCACGACAATCCCTACAACAGGTGGACCGCGGGCGCCGCCGCCCTCTATTTCACCGATACCGGCACTTGCGCCGGCCGGATCGATCGGGCCATCGAAGACGACGCCCTGGTCGAGAGTTGCGGTGAGGCCGCCAGGGCGCGCGCCCGCGAAGCCTTCCGCTGGGAAGACGTGCTGCTGGCCTATGAGAATGAAGCCTTCCGGCTGCTCGGCGTCGTCGCCGGCGAGGCCGTTCCGGTCGACCATCCCTCGCACGCATGACGACGTGGTCGCGCCGGCGGGTTCTCGGAGCGGCGCTGTCCACGGCGGCGTTGTTCGCGCCGCTTTCTCCCGTGTCGTCCAGCCTGGCCGCCACCGGCGAATGGCGCTTCCGGCGCGGCGTCAACGCCTTCCCCTGGTTTTCGCTGACGCGCGAATTCCCCGCACCCCGTACCGACTACGACTGGCCTCCATTCCAGCAGCGGCCGGTCCCGACGGCGGCCGATCTGCGCAGGCTGCGCGCGACGGGTCTCGATTTCATCCGCCTGCCGGTCGATCCCGGCCCGTTCCTGGCCGGCGATGCCGGCACGCGCGGCCGTTTGCTGGCGATGCTCGATCGGGCCGTCACCGCCGCCCTCGACGCCGACCTCGGCATCATCGTCAACGTGCAGGCCAATAGCGCGACCCACTATTGGAATCCGCACCGCATGGTCTCCAGCACTGCCGCGCCCGCCTTCGATCTCTATCGGACGCTGATCGGCGAGCTTGCCGGCCGGCTGGCGCGGTTTCCATCGGGCAAGGTCGCGCTGGAGCCGGTCAACGAGCCGCAGCAATCCTGCGAGTCCAACGTCTGGTCGCAGGTCCAGTTCGCGCTCCTGACCGAAGCCAGGGCATCGTCCGTTACCCTGCCGCTGGTCGTGACCGGTGGCTGCGGCTCCATGGTGAGCGGGCTGACCGCGCTCGATCCGGCGCCGCTCTCGCGCTTCGAACCGATCCTGTTCACCTTCCACTTCTATGAGCCCTACCTGTTCAGCCACCAGGGCGCGCCGTGGATGAGCGAACCCGTCTACCGTTCGCTCAACAACGTGCCGTGGCCCGCCTCGGCCGGTTCGCTCGAGGCGACGCTAGCTTCGGTGCGGGCGCGCATGGCCGAGGACGCCGAAACCTCCGAAGCGGACAAGAAAGCCGCCTACGCGGAAACCGAGCGCGTGCTGAAGGTCTATTTTGACGCCCAGCCCGGCCGCTGGTTCATCGACAGATACCTTAGCCAGGCGCGCGATTGGGCGGATAGCCATGACATCGCGCCCGAACGCATCATCATGGGCGAGTTCGGCGCGCTGCGCACCGACGCCCGCTACGTCGCCGCGCCCGATCCCGACCGCGCCCGCTACATCGCCGACGTCAGGCAAAGCGCAGAGTCGTTCGGCTTTGCCTGGGCCTTCTGGGCCCTCTTCGACGGCATGGGCATGATGGACGACACCACGCGCGCCCTGGACCCGGCGATGATCGAGGCGCTTGGGCTGGAGATGCCGGGCTAGACGGCCTATCCCCGTTGCTTGTCCTTGCTTCCGTCAAGCGGAGGCAGCGATCGCCGAGGCGAAGTCGCGATATGGGCGCAGTGGGCGTCCGAGCAAGGCGGTCAGGCGCTCGACGTCGCCGGCCTCAGGCAGCATCCCGTTGGTCAAGAACCGCTCGCCCATCAGGCGCATGTCGTAGGCCATCCAGGCGGGCAAGAGCTGCTTGAGATTTTGCTCGAAGCCTTCGGTATTGTCGCCGCCGTAGTTGATCGGGCGGCCAAGCACCTCTGACCAGATTGCGGCGATATCCGTCCCGGTCAGTGTCTCCGGGCCGACGAGGTTGATTCGGTCGAGCGCAAGCGGCTCGGAAGACTGTTCGCGGCGCAGCAACTCGAGGGCGGCGATCTCGGCGATATCACGCACGTCGATCATGGCGAGCCCCTTGGCGCCGATCGGCATTGGGTAGGTGCCGTGGCCGGTGATGACGTCTTCGATCATCAGATCGTTCTGGATGAAGTAGGCCGGGCGCAAGATCGTAGCCTTGAAGTCCATCTCCTCGATCATGCGCTCGACGCCGAACTTGCCCGCGAAATGGGGTACGTTCACATAGACGTCAGCGTGGACCACCGACAGATAGACGATCCGCTCGATGCCGGCAGATCGGGCGACGTTGAGCGCGACCAAAGCTTGGGTGAATTCGTCCGGTACCACGGCGTTCAAGAGGAACAGAGTAGAGACTCCGGACATGGCTTTCCGCAGCGAATCGACATCGAGAAAGTCGCCTTGCACGACGGAGACGCCTGCCGGGAAGTTGGCTTTCGACGGATCGCGGACGAGAGCACGCACATCTGCGTCGCGCTTGACGAGATGTTCGACGACTTGGCGGCCAATGTTGCCCGTGGCGCCGGTAACGAGAATGGTCATGAAATTTCTCCTGTTGGATTGCTTGACAGCTCCAATATGTGTGGCTCACTAACAGCCCAACAGGCGGAAATTTTAGACACGTCGTCTCACTGGTGGAACACACATGGACCTCCTTGCCCTCGCCGATTTCAATCTCGTTGCCCGTCATGGCGGCTTCGGCAAAGCGGCAAGGGCCACCGGCCGGCCCAAGGCAACCCTGTCCCGGCGCGTTGGCGAACTGGAAAGCAGTCTTGATCTGCGCCTGTTTGAACGGGGTGCGCGTAACCTCAAGCTCACCGAAGAAGGACGGGCGCTCTTCGAGCGGACGGGAGCGTTGCTCGCCGAACTCGACGAGACCGCTTCGGCGATTGCCTCGGGCGGTCAGAGACCCAAGGGGAGGCTGCGGATCAGCGCGCCTTTGCATTTTTCTCAGACCGCAATGGGAAGGATCGCCGCGGGGTTTGCCCTCAAATATCCGGAGGTGAGGCTGGAGGTCACGACCGAGGACCGGGCCGTGGACATGATCGAGGAAGGCTATGACCTGGTGATCCGGGTCAATCCGGATCCCGACGAAAGCCTGGTCGGACGGGCGTTTCTGCGCGATCGCCTGGTCGTGGTGGCTCGCCCCGACCTTCCTCGCCCGACCGGTGGACTCGCCGCTCCTGGCGTTGCGCGCGGGGCAGGCGATCTGCAGACATTGCACGTGAAGACACAAGGCGGCCGGTCAACGATCAGGATCGAGCCGGTCGTCGCCTTGTCGACGCTCATCATGGTCCGGGACGCGGTGCGGGCCGGCGTCGGTGCGGCACGTCTTCCCATTTCGTTGGTGAGCCACGACCTGGCTGACGGCACACTGGTAAGTTGGGGGGAGATCGACGGCCCCGAGATCGCTCTATGGACGCTCTACCCCTCTCGACGGCTGCTCAGCGCGCGAGTGTCGGCGTTCATGGACTTTCTAAAACAGGCCTTCCCAAACGGGACGCCCGACGAACTGGCTGCCTATATTGGCAGGTGACGACCGTGCCCGCTTTCGGGCGTGGAAAGTCCTAAGAAGCGCTTTCCCGGCGTCATGGCTGAGCCCCATGTCACATGCGATCCGTCTTTGCGAAACACAGGGGATCAGCCGCTAACGGCGGAGAGGCTGCGCTCTTCGCCGGTCGTCTCCAATTGCGCGCACTGCTTGCGCCTCTTGCCGCGCCACGGCCCGCGCCGGCCGGTACAGCACCAGCGCCAGCACCACGAATTTGGTCAACAGCGTCGTCTTGGAGGCGAGGGTCTCGGAGGTGTTGAGCAGGATCAGCCAGCCCAGCATGGGCAGCCAGATGCCGGGATGGCAGCGGCGTGCCACCTCATGCATGAACAGCACGAAGCCGAACAGCATCAGCAGGGTAAAGAAGGCGCCCTGATAGAGCACCATGCGTATGATCGGGTTCTCGATGCCTTGTTCCAGGCCGTTGATGCGGCGCATGCTTTCGATCAGATCGATATCAGGCCCCACGATCAGGTCGCCCAGCCCCAGATTCTTGAAGAGGTCGAACATTTCGACGCGGGCATTGGCGCTGCCGCTGTCGGAAACGAAGCGCTCCAGCAGCGCGTCGAAGAAGCCGTAGGAAAAGAGAAGGGCGACCGCCACCGGCAGCAGCGTGGCGAGCAGGACCGCAAGGGCCGCGCCCAGCAGGCTGACGCGTCCATGCCGCAGATAGGCCACGCCCCTGAAAAGCAGATAGATGCCGCCGAGCGCGAGCGTGATCACCATCGCCGAACGTCCGCCGAACGCGACCAGCGCCGCGGTTTGCAGGCCGATCAGCGAAAGCCGCAGCGGCATCGACAGCGACCGTGAGCCGGAGAGCAGCGCCAGCACATAGACCGCGGTGATCGTGGCATTGGCCAGCGGATGGCCCTGAAGCGCGGTCGAGCGCAGGTCGGTGAACACCTCGCCGTCGAGCCGATAAGGAAACACCAGCGTCTTGGTCGCGAACTCGAACAGCGCCAGCAGCGCATTCGCCGACATCACCGCGTGAACGACCGTCTGCAGCCGCGCGAAGGTCCGTTCGTCGTCCTCGGCCAGCATCAGCACCAGCAGCGCCGCCGTCACGAACGTATCGACCATGCCCGCCATGCCCGGGCGATGCCTGACGACGACCACCACCAGGAGCACGACCGAGATGACCGACATCAGCGCGCTGGCCGGCCGCCGGTCGGCAACGGCAGCCATATAGCCGACCGGATTGCCGAACGTGCATGAACGCCAGGCAAACACCAGCACCAGGAGATAGGTCGACGGATGGATCTTGGTGGCCGGACTGCCGAGCAGGCCGTCGTAATTGTAGCCCACCAGCCATAGCATGCCGCCGGAAACGGCGAACAGCACCGCCACCGTGACGACCAGGCCGAAGCGGGTCACCCAGTCCATGGAACTGCCGGTGCGGGATGCGGCGGCGGCTTGACCCGGCGCGGCCCAGCCGGCTGCCGGGCTGGCGGGCCGGACGGCGGCCATGTCAGGCCGCCTCGTCGACCAGCAACGCGCCGGTCGGCAACCGCCCCATGACGGAAATGGCCTGCGAGGCCGCCGTGACATCGCGCATCGGCGTCGAGTTCAGCGTGGCGACGAGCAGGATTTCGTCGGCCATCGCTACCAGCGGCGAGGCATTGAGATTGTCGGCCAGCGCACCGCCATCGATGACGACGAGTTCGAAGTGGCGGCCCGCCTGGACCAACATCTGCTGGGCAAAATAGACGCCCTGCGCTTCCTGGAAGACGGCCTTTGACCGGCCCCTCCCCAAAAGCGCGACATTGCTGCCGGGCGTATACTGGCTCAACGCCTCGATGCCGTACTCACCGCGAAGCACGTCGAGCACGCCCGGCTGCTGATCTTTCTGGCCGCCGCCGGCATTGGTATCGATGAACAGGATACGGCCGCCCCGGGCGGCCGCGGCATTGGCCAGCAAGCGCGCCACCCTGCCGCGATGCGCGGCGTCCTCGGGCGGCGACGTCACTAGTATGGACGGCACCAGCGGCCAGTCCGGCGGACGCCGGCCCGACGAGAACATGCGCCTCAGCGCCAGCCCGACGACCGCGTCCGTCTTCTGGCTGGCCGCGGCGGCCGCGGCGCCGAAAGGCCACCAGCGACGGGTGTTGCCCGATTTTGCCGGCACCACGCCAAGCACCGGCGCGTCGATGGCCGATTGCATCTGCGCGCTGGAAAGCACCGTGGGCGAGGAATATTCCGCGATCAGCGCCAGGCCGGTGCCGAGCCCCAGGCCCCCGAAGAGCGCGCCCAGGACAAGCAGCGACAGCGGCGGCCAGCTCTTCTTCAGGGCCGGCATGGCGCTGGAGATGATCCGCGCATTGGTGCTGTCGACGTTGATCTGCTCGCGCGTCTCCTGCACACGCTGCAGATAGTTGGCATAGACGGAGCGGACGGCCTCGAGATCGCGCTGCAACTCGCGCAGCTTGACCGAAGCCTGGTCCGTATCGAGCGACTTGGTCTTCATGCCGGCGACCTTGGCCTCCAGCGCCTGCTGGTTGGCCAGCGCTCGCTCGTAGTCGGTCTCGGCAGCCGCCCCGATGCGGCCGAGCTCGCGCCCGATCAGCGCACGCGTGTCGCGCAGCTGCTGCTGCGCCGCAATCATCGAGGGATGGCGTGGCCCAAGTTCCGTGCCGAACTGCGATACCTTGTCGACAAGCGTCGCCTCCTGCGCCCTGAGGCTCGAAATCACCGAGGAGCGCATCGCTTCCGAGGTCGCGTCCGGCGCCCCGCCCGACCTGCGCAACTGGTCGACCTGCGCCTTCAGCGCCGCGGTGCGGCTTTGCGCCGCCGAAAGCTGCGTATTCAGCTCGGTCAGTTCCTGGTCGCTGACCAGATTGCCCGCCGCCATTACCATGTTGTTGGCGGACCTGTAGGCCTCGACGGCATTCTCGGCCTGCTGGACGCGCTTGCGTTGCTCATCCAGCCGCGCGGCGATGGCGTCCGAAGCGTCCTTGGCCATCCGCGCGCGTGAGCTCGCCTGATCCGCCAGATAGGCCTGCGCGATCGCATTGGCCAGCATCGCCGACTTCTCGGCGTTCCTGGTGGTGATGATCACCTCGATGACCAGCACCTTGTCCGCTCGCCGCACCGCCAGGCGTGCGCGCAACGCATCGAGCGTCTTGGCCGTCTTGTCGGCTTCGCCCGACCCCGAACCCAGCAATCCGCCGAGTAAGCGTCCCAGCATGCCCTGCCCGTTGAATTCAGGATCCTCGGTCAGGTTGGTCGCCTTGATGGCCCTGAGCAGCACCCCCGTCGACTGGACGACGCTGACCTGGCTTTCCACACGGGTTATGCCGCCGTCGGGCGGCACCTGGCTCGGATTGACGTCGTTGCTGACCACCTGCAGGTCTTGCGGATCGATGATGATTTCCGCCGCCGAGCTGTAGAGCGCCGGCGTCAAAAGCCCATAGAGCAGGGCGCCGAGGGTCAGCAGCGCGGTGATGGCAAAGATAAGGGAACGGCGGCGCACCAATATGCGCTTCACGTCGCCCAGCTCGACGGTCGAGGCCGGGTAGGACGGCGCCGACGGCACCGCTTCCGGCGCGTAGTGCATCGCCTCCGGAGCGTATTGTCGCGGCAACGAGAGCAGGGATGATTGCAAGGGTCGCTCCGACAACACTCCATGCGCCTGCAAAGATAAAATTGCGGCTTTGTCTTAGCTATGCTTCCAACTGTTAAAACACTGTTAATTATATTGAGAGCTCTTGTGATTTCTGGCACGGAGTTTGCCTAGAAAAGGCACGGGTGTTGGAACGGCGCGGGCAACGGGGAGACGACATGGAATGGGGCAACGCTTCATCCGTCCGGCCGTTTCCCGCGTCCAAACACCGGCCCAATACCGAACATCACAACGATGAGGATGCGACATGCAGGTGAGCCTGCGCCTGGACAGCGAATGCCCGCGTGCCTTTCACCTGACGCTGCTGGAGCGCCTGGCGGCGCTGGCGCATGTCGAGGTCTCTGTCGATCTCAGGCCGGCCGAGGGCGGCATACCACCCAGCGCCGCGGCGCTGTTTCAGCTGGAAACGGCCATCCATGGCCTGTCCGCGAACGGGCTGGCGAAACGCCTGCCGCTTTCGGCGCTGGCGCCCTATCAAGCGCGGCCGCCGGCAGCGCCCGATCTGGTGATCGACCTCTGCGGCGACGTGCAGCGCGAAGGAACGCGCGTCTGGCGCGTGACCTATGACGGCGCGGCGGGCGAAGCAGCCCTGCTGGCGCTGATCCTCGATGGGCGAACGCCGATCGCCCGTATAGAGGAAAACGGTACGTACCTCGCCGAAGGCCGCTTGGGCACCGAATATGGCGGCATCGCGCTTGCCTCGTTCCAGGATATGCTGGCGCGCACCGCGAGCCTGATCCTGGCGGCGATGACCGGCGCCGCGCGGCACGCCCTCTCCGTCCTGCCGGAGCCGGCGCACGGCAATGCCGCGCCCGCCCTGCCGTCCTCCGCCAAGCTTGGCGTCAGGGCCGGCAAGGCGCTGGCGCGGCGCGTCGTCCAGAAGATCTACCATCTCTGCTACAACGCCCCGCACTGGAAGGTCGGCTGGCGGCAAACGCAGGGGCAGGACCTGCTCGACCTGCGGGCGCATCCGGCAACGGGCTGGCAGGTGCTTCCCGACGACGGCAGCCGCTTCTACGCCGACCCGTTCCCGATCCTGCATCAGGGCAAGGTGACCCTGTTCGTCGAGGACTATATCCACCGTTTGGGCCGGGCCATCATCTCCGCCGTGCCGTTCGGCCCGTCGGGGCCGATCGGCCGCCCGGAACCGGTGCTCGACCTGCCCTATCACCTGTCCTATCCGTTCGTCTTCGAGCGCGACGGCGAAGTCTGGATGGTGCCGGAGAGCTGCGCCAACCGCACGGTCGACCTCTACCGCGCCACCGCCTTCCCTGGCGGCTGGGTCAAGGAAGCGACGCTGCTGTCAGACATCGTCGCCAGCGACGCCACCCTGGTCGAGCATGGCGGACGATGGTGGCTGTTCGCCACCGTCAGGGACGGCGGCGGCGCCTTTTCCGACGCGCTGCATCTGTGGTCGGCGCCGGACTTTCGCGGACCGTGGACGCCGCACCCCAAAAACCCCGTCCTGATCGACATCGCCTCGGCGCGACCGGCGGGCCGCATGGTAGAACGGGAGGGCCAATTGCTGCGCCCCGTGCAGGACTGCCGCAGGAGCTATGGCGCGGCGCTCGGCATCGCACGCATTGTTCACCTGGACTTGGACGGCATGAGCCAGGTTGTCGAGACCATCTTGACGCCTGGCGCGTTATGGAGCGGGCGCAAGCTGCACACGCTCAACGAGGCGGGCGGCCTTGAATTCATCGACGGTTCCGCGATCGCGCCGCGCTGGAAGCAAACGAGCGGCGGGCGCTGACGACGGCCTGCGCATAAGGTCGATACGGCCCTCCGGCAAAAAGCCCCCGCCAGTCATGGCCGGCGGGGTGAGGCTCTGGAGTAAGCCGGAATCGGTCCGGCATGGATCAACGTATGGAGCGGTGGTTGGTTGCGGCGCCAGAAGCGCATTCCCTTTCCCTTTTTTGGGCCTTGTGCAAGAACGGCCCCTCGCCCCAGCCGCAATCCCGCCTTTCTTGTCGCGAAATTTTCCTCCTCCGTATGCATGTTGTAAGTCGTTTAATCCGGGATAGATTGCATCCAGAAGGGCGCCAGACGATCGCGCCGGGAGGAATTCGCCATGTCCGACAGCGCCCTGCCGCTGGTCATCAGCGCGCCCGAACCGCGCACGCTCGATCTCATCTTCACGCCGCCGCAGCTGGCGCGCTTCAAGGCGAAATATCGCATCGTCGAGACGACGCCGGACGGCGTGGCGAAACTGCCGGCCGATGTGCTGGCCGAGGCCCGCTACATCGTCGGCCAGCCGCCGATCGCGGCCGAGACGCTGGAGAAGATGAAGGCGCTGCGCTGCATTTTCAATGTCGAGAGCAACCTCATCGACAACATGCCCTATGAAACGCTGTTCGCGCGCGGCATCCATGTCGTCACAACGGGCCTGGTCTTCGCCGAGCCGGTGGCCGAGCTCGGCCTTGCTATGGCGCTCAACCTCGCCCGCGGCATCGTCGATGCCGACCTTGCCTTCCGCAAGGGCGAGGAATTGTGGGGCGGCGACGGCAACCGGACGGCGCGGCTGTTGTCAGGCGCCGATGTCGGCATCATCGGCTTCGGCGATCTCGGCCGCGCGCTGAACCGGCTGCTGTCGGGTTTCCGCACCAGGACAAAAGTCTTCGATCCCTGGCTGCCGCCGTCGATCCTGATCGACAATGGCGTCGAGCCGGCCTCGATGGACGAGGTGCTGTCCGCCAGCGACTTCGTCTTCGTCGTCGCCTCGGTGACCAGCGAGAACCAGGGCTTCCTCGGCGCCGACGCCTTTGCCAGGATGCGCAAAGGCGCGGCCTTCATCCTGCTCAGTCGCGCCGGCGTGGTCGACTTCCCCGCTTTGATGGCGGCGGTGAAGGGCGGCCACATCCTCGCCGCCAGCGACGTCTTCCCCGAGGAGCCGCTGGCGCGGGACCACCCGGTGCGCGCCTTGCCTGGCTTCCTGCGCTCGGCCCACCGCGCCGGCGCGCTCGACATCGCCTTCAAGCGCATGGGCGACATGGTGCTGGAGGACATGGACCTGATCGACCGCGGCCTGCCGCCGCTGCGCTCCAAGCGCGCCGAGCGCGAAACGGTCTCGCGCATGCGCTCAAAGCCGGTGGACAGGAACTGACAGGGCGGCGACGTCCCTCGCGTCGCTTGACAAAAGCATGGCCAGCGACGACCCTCGCCCGGCCCATCTGGGGCTCGGCAAGCGGCAGGGACCGTCGGCGGTAATGGCGCAGCTGGCGGGCTCAAGGCCAATCGGTCCGGCCGGCCAAGCGGTCCGGTTCTCTTTTTTCGCCATGGCAAGGCGGCAAGAGCGGCCCTCGCCATGAGGCTGTCGAAAACGCGACGGAGCGCGATGCTCAACACGATCGATTATGGCGGCAAGGAAGCCGATATCGTCCACGCGCTGGAGGAAGACATCATCTTCGGCAGGCTGGCGCCCGGCGCGCGCCTGGTCGAGGACGTGCTGCTCGCCCGCTTCCCGGTGTCGCGCCATACCATTCGACAGGCGCTCTATCAGCTCGAAAGGCTAGGCGTCGTCACGCGCGAGCGCAACAAGGGCGCCATGGTGCGGCGGCTGTCGCCCGACGAGGTACGGCAGATCTACGAGGTGCGCGAGATGCTGCAGCGCCAGGCGGCGCTGATGATCCGCCTGCCGGCGAGCGATGCGCTGATCGAAGAGCTGACGCAGATCCTCCGCATCTATAACGACCATGTCGAGAGCGGCTACCTGCGCGGCATCCACGAGGCCAATGATCGTTTCCATCTCACCATGTTCTCGGCCTGCGGCAATGCCTATCTGGTGGCCTCGATCGAGCATTACATGCGCCTCAGCCTGCCGGTGCGGGCCAACTCGCTGGCCGACAGGGAAAAGCTCGACATCTCGCGCCAGCACCACGCGATGATGATCGAGGCGCTGAAGCGCCGGGACAATTGGGTGCTGGCGCAGCTCTGCGTCGACCATTTGCAGCCTAGCAAGGCGTTCTATCTCCAGGAGATCGAGAGCGGCTGAGACCGCCCTGGCTAAAAGGCGCAAGACTGATAACAGGCCGAGCGGCGCCGGCGCCTTCTATCTCACCCTCACGACCACCTTGCCCTTGGCGCGCCCCGTCTCGACATAGGCCAGCGCCTCGTTGGTCTTTTCGAATGGGAATACCTGATCCATGACAGGGTGTATGACGCCGGATTGGATAAGTGACGTGATCCTGTTCAGCTGATCGCCCTGCGCCCACATGAACAGGAACGAATATCCGACCCCGGCGCGTCTGGCCCTGCCGCGTATGCCGCGGCTCAGCAGGCGCAGGACCAGTTTCAGGACAATGTTGAGGCCTTTGTCCCTAGCGAATTCGGGATCCGGTGGACCGGAGATGGAGATGAGCTTTCCACCCGGCTTCAGCACATGCAGGGATTTCTCGAGCGTCTTGGCGTCCTGGCTGTTCAGGACGACGTCGTAGCCGTGCAGGACCTTCTCGAAGTCCTCCTTCTTGTAGTCGATGACGACATCGGCTCCGAGACGTCTCACCAGATCGGCGCTCGCGGCACTGGCCGTCGTCGCCACGGTGGCGCCGAGATGTTTTGCCAGTTGGATGGCGAATGTCCCCACACCGCCCGAGCCGGCCTGGATGAACACCCTCTGCCCTTTCTTCAGCCCTGCCCTGTCGACGAGCACTTGCCAGGCCGTCAGGCCGACCAGCGGAATGGAGGCCGCCTCCTCCATGCTGAGACTGTCGGGCTTCACGGCCACGTCGGCTTCTTCGACGGCGATGAACTCGGCGAAAGTCCCGATCCGGCCGTCGCGCGCCCGCGCATAGACTTCGTCGCCGGTCTTGAATTTGCGTACTTTCGACCCGACGCTAACGACGATGCCGGCCACGTCGTGGCCAAGGATGAAGGGCGGGCGGTAAGGCAATATGAGTTTGAACTCGCCGTCCCGGAGTTTGGAATCGAGAAGGTTTACGCCAGCGGCGTGGACCTCGATCAAGACGTCGTTGTCGCGCGGTTCCGGCTCAGGCATCTCTGCAAGCCGCAGGGCGCCCTTCTTCTGATATTTGTCGACGACAAAGGCTTTCATCATATTCGCTTTCTTGAAATGAATCCCGATATCGGACAGGCCGGGCTTTCGGGGCAGCGAAACTGCTTGTGCGGGCACCGACTTGGCACGTTCCGTTCAGGCAGGCAGGCGGAACTGCTTGCGCAAGGTCTTGTCGAACGTCGCGGCGGGCGCGAACCGCCGCAGCGTGCTGACCAGGCGGGCTGTCTTGCCGGCGGTGTAGCGTCGGCGCTGACGCTTCTCGGTGGCGGCCCTGAGTACCACATTCGCCACCGCTTCCGGAGGGTCTGCTTTCGGCATCACGTCGCGAAGCAATGCGTCGATACCGGCGCGGGCCTGATCGTATTCCTTCATGACGGAATCGGGCTCGAGCCCGTTCTGGTCGAACACGGTGCGCACGAAGGCAGGTTCGATGACCGAAACCCGGATGTTGAAAGCGCGAACCTCGTGGTCGAGCGATTCCGAATAGCCTTCGAGCGCGTGCTTGACGGCGGAATAGTGGGCCGAGTACGGCGCGGGGACCAATCCCAGGATCGAGCCGATATTGACGATGCGCCCCTCGCCGCGCCGCCGCATCGACGGCAGCACCGCGTTGATCATCCGCATGACGCCGAACAGATTGACATCGAACAGGGCCTTGGACTGGGAAACCGAGGATTCCTCCGCGCCCCCAGCAGCCCGACGCCGGCATTGTTGACCAGAAGGTCTATCCGGCCGGTCCTGGCGAGGACATCTGAAACCAGAGCTGCGACCGACGCGTCATCGGTCACGTCACAAACCAGCATCGATATCCCGTCCGAGCCCTGGCCTGATATTTTGCGGCTGGTGCCGAAGACGGTGAAACCCGCCCGCGCCAAAGCCTCCGCGCTGGCGCGGCCGATGCCGGAGGAGGCGCCGGTCACGATCGCCGTCTTTCCTGAATTCCGGTTCATCTGGTGACTCCGAACTCGAGAGGTCTTGCCTCTCGGCGATGATTGAATTATGATCGTAATATCACATTACGGGTGTAATGCAATAGGGAAGCGGAAGGAGCGCCATGCGCTACGAAAAAGGCCGGAAGGACGCATCACGCAGCCGGATCATGGAGGTCGCCGCCGAACGGTTTCGCGGTGACGGCATCGCCGCGTCCGGACTGGCAAGCATCATGAGCGACGCCGGCATGACGAACGGCGCCTTCTATCCACACTTTCAATCCAAGGCCGAACTCGTCCGCGAGAGCATGGTCGCGGCACTGGAGGCTCAGTCGCAGCAATTGCAGGAGGCGTTGGCCTCGGGAGGGCTGGATCTGGCCCTCGCCATGTATTTGTCGCCCGAGCACCGGGATCATCCGGAGACCGGCTGTGCTTCGGCGGCGCTGTTGCCCGAAATCGCGCGTCAGCCATCCGAGACCCGCGCGCTCTACACCGAACGATTAATGACTCTGGTGCGCCAGCTATCGGCGCAGTTGCCGCCTGGAATCCCTGATCCGGAGGGCGTTGCATTGGGCGTTTTCGCGGCGCTCATCGGCGCCCTTCAACTGTCCCGCGCGGTGGAGGGAACCGAATTGTCCGATCGCATGCTGACGGCGGGAGCGGAGGCGGCGCGGACTCTGGTCCAGCCGCGCTAGGGTGAAGAGGAAGGCGCTATCCCGTGCGATGTGCCCCCGCTGCAAATCTAACGATGCAGCCAAACGAAGAAAAAAGCGGAAAGTTTCGCCGCCGTTGAACAATATATTTGTTCAGACCGGGCCTCAGCTGGCATGGCGAACCGGAACTTTCCTCCAAACCTTCCGTTTCTTTGAAGATCGTTGCTTCGACGGTCGAAGAGCAACAGGGAAGGATCCTATCATGAACATCAAGATGATCTGCGTCGGCGCGATGACGCTTTCGATGCTCGCGGGCTCGGCCCTCGCCGCCGCTAACAAGGGCACGTCGGCACTCGACGACCCGGCCAAGATGCAGCCCTTCTACACCGACTCCAGCATGAAGAAGATGCGCAGCAGCGACGAGTTCACGAAGGCATGGAAAGCGCTCACTCCGGAAGACCAGAAGATGATGATGACGGCCTGCGACGACGAGGCCAAGGACGCCAACGCCGCCAACAGCCATCCAGAATTCTGCAGCAGCGTCAAGGCGAATGGCGGCAGCAAATAGACCGGCCTAGAAGCAGGCTTTTGTAGCCCGCACCCTGAAGACAGCCCCGTCCCGCGGGGCTGTTGTCATGCGCCGACGCGCCGGCCGGTTTCGGCGTCGAACAGATGCGCGCAGGCGCGGTCGACCTCGATGCGCACCAGCTGGCCCTGCTTGAGCGCCAGCCGCTCGCGGAAAAGGCAGTCTATCTCCTCGCCGCCGCAATCCACCTTGGCGAAGATCTCCGAGCCGGTGGCTTCCAGCAGCGTGACGCTGCCGGGTATGCCTTGGCTGCTGGCGCGGATGTGTTCGGGGCGGATGCCGTAGACCAGCTCCCCGCCCGGGACCTGTGCCGGATCAAGCGGCGCCGGCAGCGGCAAGGTCAGCCCGCCTGCGCTGCGGAAGACGCCTTCCTCGATGCGGCCGCGAATGAAATTCATGGCGGGCGAACCGATGAAGCCGGCGACGAAGAGATTGGCCGGCTGGTCGTAGAGGTCGAGCGGCGCGCCGACCTGCTCGACCAGGCCGTCATGCAGCACCACGATCTTGTCGGCCATGGTCATGGCCTCGATCTGGTCATGCGTGACATAGATGGTGGTGGTGCCCAGCCGCTGGTGCAGCGCCTTGATCTCGCCTCGCATCTGCACGCGCAGCTTGGCGTCCAAGTTGGAGAGCGGTTCGTCGAACAGGAAGACTTGCGGGTCGCGCACGATGGCGCGCCCCATGGCGACACGCTGGCGCTGGCCGCCCGAAAGCTGGCGCGGGAAGCGGTCGAGCAGCTTTTCCAGGCCGAGGATACTCGCCGCCCTGTTGACGCGGCCGGCGGTATCGGCCGGATCGGCTTTCTTGATCTTGAGCGCGAAACCCATATTGTCGGCTACCGTCATATGCGGGTAGAGCGCGTAGTTCTGGAACACCATGGCGATGTTGCGGTCTCGCGCCCTGAGATCGTTGACGACCCGCTCGCCGATGGCGATCCTGCCGGCCGAGATCGTCTCCAGCCCCGCGATCATGCGCAGCAGCGTCGACTTTCCGCAGCCCGAAGGTCCGACCAGGATCACGAACTCGCCATCGGCGATGTCGACGCTGACGTCGTGAATGATCCTGGTCGCTCCGAATGCCTTCTGCACATTGTTGATGGTCACCGCTGCCATTTCATGTCCTCACCTGGAAAGAGTGTCGTCGGCTTCAGCCGCCCTTGACCGCGCCGGCGGTCAGCCCGGCGACGATCTGCCTTTGCGCGAACATGGTCAGCACCAGCACCGGCAGCGTCACCACCAGTGCGGCGGCGGCCAACGGCCCCCAGCTCACCTGCTCGTAGGAGAGCATGTTGTAGACCGCGACCGGCAAGGTCCGCGTCTCGCGGCTGGCCAGCACCACGCCAAAGACGAAATTGTTCCAGGAGAAGATGATGGACAGGATGAAGGCCACCACGATGCCTGGCCGGGCGATGGGCAACGCGACCAGCCGGAACACCTGCCATGAGGAGGCGCCGTCCATGCTGGCGGCCTCCTCCAGCTCCATCGGCGTGGTTTCGAAATAGCCGATCATCACCCAGACCACGATCGGCACCGTGACCACGAGATGGATGATGATCTGCGGCCACAGCGTGCCCAATATGCCCGCCCACTGGAACAGCAGGAACAGCGGGATGAGATAGGACAGCCCCGGCGTCATGCGCGCGATCATGATGACGACCGCCGACCGTTCGGCCTTGAGCCGCGCTATGCCGTAGCCGGCAGGCACGCCGATCAGCAGCGCCAAGAGCGTCGCCGTGCCGGTCACCAGCACCGAGTTCCAGAAGTAGAGCAGGAAATTGTTCTCCTCGAACACCTTGGCATAGTTCGACCAGGCCACGTGCTCGGGGATGAAGACCGGCGGCGAGGCGCCGTTGTCGATCTCGAATTTCAGGGACAGCGAGATCATCCAGAGGAAGAACAGGATCGCCGGCGAGACGAAGACCAGGGCGGCGAAGAACAGGCCGATCCGGTTGAGCAGTCGCGAACGCATCTATTTGCCCTCCGCGTCGGTCCAGCGGCTGCGCTGGCGCAGCATCAGCAGGACGAAGGACAGCGCTACGATAAGAACGAAGAACACCACCGCCATGGCGGAGCCGTAGCCGACGTCGTAATAGGAGAAGGCGATGTTGTAGAGATAGATGTTGATGGTCTCGGAGGCCGTGCCCGGTCCACCCTGGGTCATCGCATAGATGATGTCGAAGCTCTTCAGCGCGTCGATCGTGCGGATGATCACCGCGATCATCAGGAACGGCGCGATCATCGGCAAGGTCAGGTACCGGAACTGCTGCCAAGCATTGGCGCCGTCGATCTCGGCGCTCTCGAAGGGTTCGCGCGGCACCGAGGCCAGCCCGCCCAGCACGATCAGCATCACCAGCGGCGTCCACTGCCAGGTCTCGACAGCGACCAGCGAGGGGATGACCGTCCTGGCGTTGAATATCCATTCCTGCGCCGGAATGCCGACCAGCGACAGAAGGTAGTTGAGCACGCCGAGTTGCGGATGGAACATCATCGTCCAGACCAGCGCCACGGCGACGGGCGTGGCCATCATCGGCATCACGAAAATACCGCGCAGCACGCCGCGCAGCGGGAACCGGGCATCGAAGATCAGCGCCGCGACCGTGCCGAGCAGCATCGGCGCGGCCACCGAAAGGAAAGTGTAGGACAAAGTGTGCGCGAGCGATTCCCAGAACCGCCCATCGCCGACCAGTCGCAGATAGTTCTCCATCCCCGCGAAGCTTCGCGACTGGCCAAGCGTCCAGCGGTTGACGCTCATCCACAGCGTGAAGGCCCAGGGAAAGACGATGACGGCGCCGACGACGACCAGCGCGGGGACGACGAAGGGCCAGTAGCTGGGAGCCAGCTTGACGGGCCGGCCCCCTTCGCTTGCCTGTTTCGTCACCCCGGTACGATCGGTCGTCGCCCCGGCGCGATCCGTCGTCGCCCCGGCGCCACTCGTCGTCGCCCCGGCGCCACTCGTCGTCGCCCCGGCGCGCTCTGGGGCAGTTGCGGACATCAGCCTTGCTCGCTCCTGTCGAGGACCGGCTGGAACTGTTCCGTCGCCTTCTTCAGTTCCTCCGCCGGGTCGGCCCCGGCGAGCAGGTTGCTGAGCGCCACGCCATAGATATCGCGGAACTCGGTGACCGGGATGATGACCGGCAGCGCCAGCCGGCTGACATTGCCGGAGCCGACCACGGCGTCGAGCCAGCTCGCCGGCATGGTCACGCCCTCGCGCACCTTTGGGTCTTCCAGCACCGATTTGCGGAACGGCACACCGGCACCCGCCTGCAGCAGCCGCGCGCCCATGCCGGCCGACACCGCCCATTGGCAGAAGAGGTAGGCGGCTTCCTTCTTCTCGCTGGCCGTTGTCACGCCGAGCCCGTCGCCGAACGTACCCGAGGCATGCGCCTTGGGGCCCTTGGGCATGACGCCGTAGCCGACCTTGCCGACCACCCTCGACTTCTCCGGATTTTCCATCGGCGGCGCGAAACCGACGCCGTCGAACCACATGCCTATCTTGCCTTGCAGGAAGGCGGATTGCGCTTCGGCCCAGTTGAAGCCGGTGACGCCGGGCGGCGCGGATTTGGTCATCAGCCGCTGGTAGAGGGCGGCGGCCTCTACCGCCTCGGGCGCGGTGGTGCGCAGCTTGCCCTTGTCGTCGAGCGGCGTCATGTCGTAGCCGAGCATCAGCGAGGTCCAGACCGGCGTGTTGGCGTTCTTGAGGCCGCGCGCGACGAAACCGTAGGTGTTGGTGGACGGGTCGGTCAGAGCCTCCGCGGCTGCAACGAGCTGATCGAAGGTTTCGGGGTATTTGAGGCCCTTGGCCTCGAACAGCTCCTTGTTCCAGTAGATTATCCAGTAGTCGACCGAGAACGGCAGCGAGCGCAGCACGCCCTGGCCATCCTTGGCGAACAGCATGCCGGCATCGGCAAAGTCCTTTTCGACCAGGCTCGGATCGGTCAGCGTCGGGTCGGCAAGGTAGCCCGATATGTCGGCAAGCCAGCCGCCCTTCTCGAACTGCCGCTTCTGCACATGGTAGCTCAGATGCACGACGTCGAAGCTGGGTTTGCCGGAGCTGAGCTCGATCACCGTCTTCTGGCGCTGCTGCTGCTCGGGCGTCGCCTCGGCATTGACCTTGATGCCCGTCAGATCTTCGAACTCGGCGAGATATTTGATCAGCGTGTCGCTGCGCGGGCTTTTCACCAGATTGACGTCGAGCGTCGTGCCCGCGAAGCGCTTCCAGTCGACGCCGGCGGCAAGGCTCGGGCGGATACCGGCAAAGCCGGCGCCGGCGAGCATGGCGGCGCCCGCAAGGAGCTGCCTTCTGGTTGGGTTGAATGGATTGGACGGCATTTCTTCCTCCCGGTTGCTGTCGTTGTCGATTGCGCCGCGACAGGCACGGCGCGGCCTGCTTCCTCAGATATGGAGCGCCAGCCGGCGCGCATTGTCGATATGCTGGCTGATCGCCTCGACCGCCTTTTGTGGATTGCGGCTTTCGAGGGCTTCGATCACGCTCAGATGCTCGCGCATCACCGGCACCACGCGCCCGTCGATGCGGAACCGTTCCTGGTGGATCAGGCGGATCTTCACCGAATTGACCAGATAGGCCTTGGCAATGATCTCGTTGCCGAGCGCATCGATGAAAGTATCGTGCATGGCCCAGTCGATGGTCTGAGCCCTGGCCTCCATCTCCGGCGTCGGGGTCTGCGCCAGCGCCTGCGCCAGCATGTCCTCATGCTCGCGGCGCAAGCGCGCGAGTTCGTCGTCGGAGGCGCTGACGGTGAACAGCGCCACCGCCTCGCGCTCCATGAACAGGCGGAACTGGAAGGCCTCGCGGATCAGGCTGATGTCGATGTGCGCAATCTGCATGCCGCGCTGCGGGATCGTCGTCAGCAGCCCCTCGGCTTCCAGGCGCGGCACGATCTCGCGGATGGCGCCAAGCGGCAGGCCGGTGAAGGCGACGAGTTCGCGCTGCGACACGAACTGGCCCGGCTTGAGGTCGCGTGCCAGCAAATGCCGCGTGAAGCTGGCATAGGCCTGCTCCCGCAGATTTGTCTGGTCGCCGCCATTGGCCATTTCAGCGCTTCCCTTCCCCGTCAGGCCGCCGCGGCCGCGAAAAGAGTGTCGTAGGCAGCGCCAAGCTGCTGGCGCCCCGGCGCCGCGATCGGCTCGAGCGGCGGCCGCACCGCCAGCCAGCGCTCGTCGCCGGTTTTGCGCGCCACCATCACCTTGACCGCCGGAATGCCCGGGTGCTTGAGCAACTCGAGCACGAAACGCTCGACCCGCGCATCGTCATGCCCCGTCTGCGCCATGGCGAGGACCTCGCCGGCGGCGAAATTGGCCATGCCCGAAATGGCGCCCTGGCCACCGATCCTGACCGCCCGCGCCAGATGCCGCTCGTCACCGATCAGGATCACCAGATCGCCATGGGCGCCGAGCAGCGCCTCGCTATAGGCCCAGTCGCCGCCGGAATCCTTGACGCCGGCGACCACGTCCGGAAACGCCTGGCGCAGCCGGCCGATCAGCCCCAGCGAAAGCTGCACCGTGGTGACCGAGGGGATGTTGTAGAGCAGCACGCCGCGGGCCAGCGGACCGAGAGCGGCAAAGACAGCGGAAAACCAGCCGAAAAGGCCATCGTCGCCGATATTCTTGAAATAGCTGGGAGGGGCAAGGAGGATGTTGCGGGCGCCGCGCTGCATGGCATGGCGAGCCTGCTCGGCTGCATCCTCGGCCGCATCGACCAGCACGCCTGCGACAAGCTGATGCGGCGCGATGCCGGCCGCCAGCATCGCCTCGGTGACGGCCCGCCGCTCCCCGGTGCCGACCGAAGCGCCCTCCCCGGTGGTGCCGAAAAGCGTCACGCTGGTGCAGCCCTGTGCCAGGCAGCTCCGGGCCAACGTCACCATGGGTGGAATGAGGATTTGCCCCGACGCATCGAAAGGCGTGGCCAGGGCAACCGAAAGACCAAAACGCGATGTCACCAGCGAGTCTCCCAAAGAGCAGTGCGCAGGTAGTGCTATCACGCTAACATGTTAGTCGTAAATAGGGCGGATGCAAATTTACGGAAACGCAAGTTGTGATGGTTCCGGTGCAGGCGCTATCCATGCCCAGGCCCGTTTGTGCCGTTTTTCCTTTTTCCTGCCATGTTGCGTTGCGAAAGATTTGTTGCATTGCGATACGATCCGCCCCGGCCGACAATGGCCGCGGGTTGGGCTTGCACGAAGGATTTGTCGTGGCAGCATCGTTCCGACCCGATATCGAGGGAATGCGCGCACTGGCGGTAGCCGGTGTCGTCGCCTATCATTTCGGCCTCACAGCCCTGCCCGGCGGCTTTGCCGGCGTCGACATCTTCTTCGTCATCTCCGGTTATCTGATCACAAGACACCTTTTGCAGGAGATCGGCGAGAGCGGCCGGCTGAACCTGTGGCGCTTCTATGCCCGCCGCGCCCGGCGGTTGCTGCCGGCCTCGCTGTTCGTCATCCTGGCCACGCTGCTGGCCGGCGCCTTCATCCTGTCGCCGGAGGAACAGGCGCTCTATTCGAAGGGGGCGATGTTTGCCTCGGCCTATATGATCAACCTGTGGCTGATCCGCTGGTCGTTCGACTATTTCGCTTCAGACGCCGCCAACAACCCGTTCATCCATTTCTGGTCGCTATCGGTGGAGGAGCAGTTCTACCTCGCATGGCCGGCGCTGCTTGTTCTCGCCGCATGGCTGCGGCCGGGACGGCGCGCGGCCATCGTGGTCATCGGTGTCACCGGCCTGGTGTCGTTCGTGGCCTGCGCCCGGCTGACCAGCGTTTCGCCGCCCTGGGCTTTCTATTTCTCGCCGCTGAGGGCCTGGGAGTTCGCCGCCGGCGGGCTTGCCACGATGGTGCCGGCAAGTTTTCTCCGGTGCCACCCGCGGCTGCGCGCCGCGCAAGGCTGGCTCGGCCTGGCGCTGATCGTGCCCGCCTATCTGCTGCTGGACGAGGCGCTGCCCTTCCCCGGCCTGCTGGCGCTGCTGCCGGTCGTCGGCACGGTGCTGCTGCTGGTCAGCGGGGCAGGCGAGCGCCAAGCGGATGGCAAGCTGGCCGGCGGCCCCGCGGCTCTCCTGTCGCTGCCGCCCATGCAATGGATCGGCAAGCTCTCCTACTCGCTCTATCTCTGGCACTGGCCGGTCATCGTCTATGCGGGAATGGTCACCGCGGAGCTTTCCGGGCTGGACAGGTTTGCCTGCCTGGCACTGACGCTGATGCTCTCCATCTTCACCTATCACGTCATCGAAAACCCCGTGCGCCGCAACGGCTGGCTGATGGCAAGCGCCGCCCGCGCGCTCGTGCCCGCGGCGCTGCTGACCGGCGCCGGCGTGGTCGCGGCCTACGCCAATGCCAAGTTTGCCGTTCACGAACTCGATCCGGAGCAGCGCGTCATCGCCCAAAGTGCGGCGCGTCCATCCACCGCGCGCGCCAGGGGCGGCTGCGTGCTCGACTACGAGACCATCACCCCGAAGCCCTGCGTGTTTGGCGCCAAGAATGTGAAAGGCACGATCGCCTTGTTTGGCGATTCACATGCCGACCACTGGTCGACGCCGCTGATCCAGGCGGCCGAAAAGCGCGATTACCGGGTGGTTACCTGGCTCAAATCCTCGTGCCGGGCGTCCCGGCTGTCGACATGGTCGAGCAAGCTGAAGCGCGACTACGCCGAATGCGACCAGTGGCGCGAGCAGTCGATCAAGGAGATCCTGGCGCTGAGGCCGGCCCTGGTGGTGATCTCGGAAATCGCCCTGACCAGTTCGCGCAAGATGGCCGCCGGCAAGGATGAGCCCGACAGTCAGGACGCGGAGTGGAAGGCTGGCCTGCGTTCGACGCTGGAGACGTTCAGCAAGGCCGGGCTGAAAGTCGCCTTCATCCGCGACGTGCCCTTCAACGACGAGCAGGTCGACACCTGCGTGGCGCGTGCGCTGTGGCGCGGCGACACGCCCTCGCTCTGTGATCAGACGCGCGCCTATGCCGCCAACGACGCCATGGCCGCGGTGGAGCGCGACGTCGTGCGCAGCATTCCGAACGCCCGCTATGTCGATATGACCGACCAGTTCTGCAACCAGACCACCTGCCATGTCTTCATCGGCGGCAAGATCGCCTTCCGCGACCGCCACCATCTGGCGACCGCTTTCGCCGAGACGCTGGAGAAGCCGCTGGAGAAGGCGCTGTTTTAGAAGGGGTTAGCGTCCCTTCTTCAAAGGCGCGCTGCCAAGGCGCCGCCCCCTCACAGCGCGCGCGGGCACGAAACATTGGTTTACCGGCTTTATGGGAACAGGGCCGCGAGGGCAGCGTTTATTAGATGAGCCTTAAAGAGGAGGTTGCCATGAAGAAACTCTTGCTCGCATCCGTGATTGCCGTCGCTTCGGCGGTGGCCGTGATCGCCCCGGCAAATGCCGCCAGCATCACGCTTGGCATCGGCAACGGCTATGACGACGATTATTATGTTCCCAGATATCGTCACCACTATCGCGATTATTCCGACGATGACGGCTACTATCGCCGCTACAGCATGTATGACGAGAGCTACCGTCCGCGTTACTACGGTCATCGTCGCTGCCACACCGAGGTGATCAAGCACTGGCGTCATCACCATCGGGTCATCGAGAGAGTCCGCGTCTGCAGGCGTTGACCTGACAACCAATCCGGCCGGCATCGCGCCGGCCGGATGTCATGCACAGCGCCATGCCCTGGAGCGGAGCGCTTGTCGTGCGCGCCGCAACTCCTCGGGGCCCAACCCTATCGTCGCATCATCATCCCGTAGTGCATCGCCAGCAGATCGAGCCCGATTCTCAACAGCTTTGCCGCCACGTCCCTGCCCTCGCTCATCTCTCCCGCCACGCCTCTGACCGACTGCTCCAGGCACACGATCTTCCGGACCACGTCGACCACCTCCCAATGGCCGAGCGCGCGGGTCGCGGCGGCGTGCGACCGTCCGGCATTGAGCACGCTGTCGGTGATGCCGCCGCTTGTCCTGTCGCCGTCGACGCGTTCGCTCCAGCGCATCGGCTTGATATCAGCCTGCTGGCTGGCGCGGAAATCCTCGCGGTAGCGCAGACCGGCTTCGCGCTGCTGGCGCGACAGCGAGGTGATGCCCAGCAGCGGATCGATGCTGCGCACCCGCACGATACCACCGGTGGAGGTATGGCCGTCATTGGACACCTCATAGACGCGCCGCGCCTCCGATGTCCCGGTTGCGAGCCGCTTGCGGCCGAACTCATCGTCCCGCAACGCGAAATCATGGCCGACCTCGCGGCGGATGCGCACCTGCTCGGCCTCGCCCTTCGGCAGCTTCGGCGTCTGCGGTTTGGCTGATCTGGCGGCTTTCTTGCTCATGGCTGCGTCCTTGTGGGGAGTGGATTGAGGTGCTGGCTGGCGCGGCAGCGATCCCTGGCGAAATTGGCTGCGTGCGCCGGAACCAGCGGCGAGGCTGGGCGTTGTGCCGCACCAAACCAACAGGAGGTATGCCCATGACCGCCTTCATGCCGGTGACCTTGCGCTTCTGCGACAACAAGACCATGCTGGTGGGCTCCATCGCCCAGGCGGCGACCGCGCTTCGCCGGCAATGGCCTGACAAGACGGCCACCGCCTATCTGGATGCGGCAAGGCTGGTCAGGCTCGCCATCGACGGCAGCTGCCGCCAGCGCGTCGCCTTCGAGGCTTTCACCAAGGCGGCCGGGCAGCAGGGGCTGCTGGTGGCTAAGCCGCGTAGCCGCGCCCATGAATGGCTCGACGCCGCCGCGGGCCCGTGAGGTGGCTGAAAACGTGATGCAACCGCGCCGCCGCCTTGCACGTTGATAGGGGCTGGCTTCCGAGCCGCGCGCAACGCCAAGGTAACCGCCGTGGGTACCATGAAAATAGGATCTCCGCTCAAAGTATGCCTGGACGGGCATGTCGAGGTGATCGACGGCGTCGCTGAGGCAGCCGACTTCCTGCAGCGCTGGCCGATTGAACGGCGTGGTCATGTCTACCGCAGTGCGCTCAACGCGTGCAGCGCAGCCATCGCGGCGCAGATTTCGCACGCCGACGCGATGAAAGCGTTCACCGGCTTCGCGCGGGTTACCCGCATATTGGCCGGCGATGACGGCCGGCCAGCGATGCCTGATGCAATGAGCGTGCGGATGCCAAAGCAGGGCCACGATCTGCCAAAATAAAAGCGTTGCGTGGCCGCCGTTCTCGCCAGATCGCCAACACTGCAAAAGAAAAGCCAGCGTTGCAGCAAGCTTCTTTCTCCCCGTCTTATGGAGAGAAATGCTTAGCAGGCCAATGAGAGGCGCCAACGCTTCGATACCTTGCATCTGAACCAATCTCCCAAGCTCTCGGATGTGTTCCCAATCCTGACCGGCGTTGCCTCCTGCCGGCATCGTCTCCCGAGAACGGGGGAAGGTAGCTCACCCCGCCTCGCAGACACGCCGGTGGAAGCGCGCCTGGTGATAGGTGCAGTAGCTTTTCATCGCTCTTGTGCGCATGCCGCAGCACAGCATGTGGACGCCCGGCCGGCCTCCGGGAGCATCGTTTTCCGGATTTTGCTCCAGCGTCAGGTCAAGCGGAGCGCGGCAGCGGCCGAACAGGCAGTCGACGAAGCGCATTGCCACGCCATGCGGCTGGCGGCCGATCGGGCTTCGCCGCGGCACCGGTACCTCGAGGCGGTAGGCTTGCCCGTCCGCGATCAGCACGCCGGCCTCGCGCGCTGCGAGGCGCTCCGCGCCTTCACCCTTCGGCACGCGCTTGCGTCCGGCCTTGGCGGCGCGGTCGGCGGCCTTGTCATTCGCCCTCTCGGCTGCCGCGATGCGTTTGCTGTTGGCAAAGCCGATCGAACTCAGCATGGCGTTGCGGTGAACGATGCCGATGATGGCGTCGCGCGACACCGGGCTGCCTCGCGACGCGCTGAACCGAGCCGCGATGCGCGAGGCGGAAAGTCCGTCCGTCAGCCAGCCGGCGATCGCCTGCAATTCCTTGTCGCCGTAAAGTGCCATGTCCTGGTCTCCGTCCATTGCGCGGCCGCGGCAGCGCGCGACGCGGCCAGCGAGTGTCGGTGTCGGCCCGCCGCAGGCGGTGGGCATTGTCGGGTTCGATCCGGCCTGTCGGCCGTTGGATTGGCGGCCTCAGCCCGGCCGGCCGTCCAGCGCGGCGAGGCGCGCCAGCCGCGCCTCTGCCGTCACCCGGTCGGGTGCGGAAACCGCCCTGCCCGTCAGCCTGTCGAGCAGGATCACGGTGCCGTCCTCGGTGCGTATCAGGGAGCGGACCCGCGCCGCGCTGAATTGGGGCCGGAGCCGCGGGGAGCGGCGGCTCCGGCCGTTCCGGCCGCCGGTGACGGGCGGACCGGACGTGCGGCTGATGCATCGGGGCAATCAGCCTCACGCTTCGCCCTGGCCGGGGAGCAGGACAGCCGGGGCGAAAGGGAATGAGCGCTGGCCGGCTCGCGTGAAGCTGGCCTGAGGGCGCTTTCGACTCGAAAGGGGTTGAGCTTTTGCATGAACGGATATAAGCATAACTCAAAATCTTATGCAAGCCATTCTTTCATGGACGAAAGCAGCGCTTGTTGGTCACATGGGTGCCATGGTGAAAACGCAACTGTCGGTCAAGGTCGGCGCGGCAATCCGCCAGGCGCGCAAGCAGCGCGGCCTGGTCATGCGCCACATCGCCGAGCACAACGACACCGACGTCGCCGCCGTCGGCAATTGGGAAACCGGTCGCAACCTGCCCAAGACGGAAAACCTCCTGAAGACCGCCGCCTTTCTGCGCGTCGACCCGGTGGCGCTCGGCAAGGGTGAGGTGGTTTTCCTCGACGATGCCGGACCGGTCAACGACGCCGAGATCGTCACCGATGCCGGGCCGCCCCCCGCCGGGCCGATGGACATCCAGGTGCTGGGCGCCGCGGTTGGCGGCGACGACGGCGATTTCACCTTCAACGGCGAGCCCGCCGGCTATGTCCAGCGCCCACCCGGCATCCGCAACCTGGCCAAGGTGTTCGCGCTGCACGTGCTGTCGGATTCCATGGTACCGCGTTACGAGCCCGGAGACCTGATCTATTGCGGCGGCCGCGATGCCGTCCCGGGCGATCACGTGGTGATCGAAACGTTCCCAGAAGAGAACGAACGCAACGGCAAGGCCTTCATCAAGAAATTGGTCAAGCGCACCGCCGCCGAACTGGTGGTCGAACAGTACAATCCGCCGAAGACGTTGACCTTCAACCGCTACGCCATCAAGCAGGTCTGGCGGGTCATTCCGTTGAAGGAATTGCTGGGCTATTGAGGGCGACGGGGCAATTCTTCCTCCCACAAGGAGAGCAGGCAAAACCCAGCGTCGATGCCACCCTCACGCCCGCCCCGATCCCTCCAGCGGCATCTCGCGCTCGCTCAGCATCAGCGCCTCGCTGCGCACGCGCTGGCGCTCGTCGATAAACGCCGCCCGGATCTGGATCGCCGTGCCCGGCAGCCCGTCGGCGCGGCAGGCCGAGCAGACCAGCCGGCCCGAAAGCGCTGCCAGCGGCGTATTGCCAGTCACGCCGAAGCGCCGCAGCTGATCGGGCTTCCACCACCTGTTGCGGCCGCAATCGGCGCATTCGACCGATATCGAAACGACATCCGCAATCACTGATCCCTTGCCCGTCAATGCCATCGCGGCTCGCCTCTTTGTTCCTTGTTTGTTCGTATATTCCTGTGTTTTGAAACGAGAGTCGAGTCACATCTTTCAGGGCTCCGCAAAAGTTTCTCTTTCGCCAATTTTTGAGTTATGCTTCTATATGGCTTGCAAAGCCGAGTCGACGCGCGTGCAGCACCCCGGGAGAGACGATGGACGCCCTTGCCGCCGATTTCGCTCACGCCTGCGGCTATGACGGCGACAGTCACGCCCTCATCGAGGCTTTCGCGAGAATCCGCGAACACGGCATCCGCCAGGCGCGCCTCGGCCATTTCAGGCGCAAGGCGGTCGTCGACGCGCTGAAACAATCGGAAGCACTTTTCCTGGCGGCGATCGGCCCGGCGCTATCGGCACAGGAAGCCATCGAGGACGCCGCCCGCTTCATCGCCTTCTGGCGCAACATGCCGCGCTGGCGCCAGGAACGGCGCCTGGCGGACCTCGCCAGGGCGAGGCAACAACGCCTGCTGGCGCGCTTCTTCCGCCGCTACGGCCACCGCATCTGGGCCTTGGAGGCGGCATAGGCGGGCTCGCCAAGCCGTCGGCGACCACACTGCGCCACGAGAGAGACGCAGCCACGAGAAGAGCTGGGCAATGCCGCCATTTGCGGGTTCCCATCCGAGCGTTTTCTTTCTAGATTGCCTGCGGGTGGCTGATCGTTCGACGTGCATATCAGGGAATGTTCAAGACTGCCCGTTCAAGAGTCCAGGCCTGGATGACGGCAGGCGCGGGAACCATCGCCGCGCTGTTGGCGGCCGGCCTCATGGGCGCCTTTGGCGCCCGGCCCGCCCACCCTCCGCCGCAATTGCCGTCCGATGCCGCCGTCGATGCCGGCCGCTGGCGCATCAAGCCGGTGCGAGCCTATGTCAGCCATGCCGACATCCATGGCGTGCCGCTGAAACCGGGCCAGAAGGCACTGGTGCTGGAGGCCGACATGACCAACCGCACGGCCGAATCCAACAAGGCCTACTTCGCTGTCTTCAAGCCGGAGGGAATCACCCTGCCGGACTCGATGCCGATGATCGCCCTGATACGCGATTCGACCCTGGCGCCGGAACTGCACCCCGGCATGACCGAGCGCCTGGCCTATGTCTGGCCGCTGGCCGGCGACGCCGCCGTGCCGCCGACGCTCGCCTTCGGCGTCACCGCGGAGATCTTCAAGCCGCGCGACAATCTCTACGGCACGCCCGGCTGGTACAATCCCTACCGTCTCGGCACCGTGACCTTGCCGCTCGCCGATATGCCGGCAACGGACACTCCGGGAGCCGGCTCATGAGGATGCGGGTCCTCGGCAATCTCGTGATTCTCGCCGCCACCGTGGCGCTGAGCTACGGTATGCAGCTTTCCAAGCCACATTATGCCGACCTCACCGCGCCTATCCCGGTCGACGGCGCCATGCACGACACGGTGCGGGCACGCAGCTTCGACGTGCGGCTTGACGAGGTTGTCTTTGCCCGCGCGCTGAAGACCAACCAGTTCGGGCAGCAAAAGCTTTTGACGACGAGCGGCGTGTGGGCGGTGGTGACGACCAGCCTCACCGCGACCGACGCCTCCATCACGGTCGCGGACGGCACCTGGCAAGGTCCGACCGGTCTGCGCTACCGCCAGACGGAGCGGCTGGGCTATCGCCAGGACATGCCGCCGCACGGCGTCGATCCCGGCTTGCAAAAACGCGGCCTGTTCGTCTTCGAAGTACCGCCCGACCAGATCGGCGGCGCCAGGCTGCTGGTCTCGGAACGCCAATTCGGCGCGCTCGACGCGCAGGCCCGCATCAGCTTCGACGGGTTGTCTGCCGGCGCCGATGGACAACCGGCCGGCATCCTGCCGCAATACGATCTGGATGCACCACCGGGCCAGACTTCTCCGGGCCAGACACCGCAGGGCAAGCCATGAGCGCCGTCGCGACCGACATGGGGCCGGCCGCCGAGCGGCAGGCCGAGAAAAAATGGCGCAGGCGCAACCTGGCGGCGCTTGTCATCCTGCTGCCGCTGGCGCTGGCAGAAACCAGCCATGACAGCCTGCGCGAATGGCTGGGCGGCGAAGACCTCATCGCCAGGGATGTCGAGTTTGGCCAGTCCGCGCACTTCGGCGGCAGCGACTGGAAACTGGCGGACCTGCGCGGCGGCAAGGCCGGCCGCTTGCCCGATCAGGCCTTCGCCGTCATCGCCACCTTCTCCGTCACCGTCGGCGATCCCGACTTGCAGAAGCAATGGCTGGGCTGCAGGCTGATGCTGACCGATGCCGCCGGCCGCCGCTGGCTCCCCGACATGATTTCGGGCGTCAGACTGCCGGACGGCGTGATGAACTGCACCTCGGCGATCTTCTCCGGCGCCAAGACAGGCGACGTCATCACCATCGGCGACACCTTCATCGTGCCGGAGGATGCCATCAAGACCATCCGTCCCGCCATTGGGCTGGGAAGCGGGCGGCCGTGGTACCTGCGGTTTCAACGGCCGCCGAAGTAGCGACAGCGCCGGCAGTCCGGAGTCACGGCACGGCGATCAACAGGACGTAGGCAACAAAGACGACGAGGTGAGCAAGTCCGGTGAGAACCGTCGTGCGTCCGGTACTGAAACTTACGACACTCACCGCAAGGGCCAGAACCAGCAAAATCACGTCGCTCGGACCGAGACCGAGGTTGAGCGACTTTCCGGTGATGAGGCTGGCCGCCGCCACTGCCGGGATCGTCAGTCCGATGGTCGCGCACGCCGAGCCCAAAGCGACGTTCAATGCGCGCTGGAGCTCATTCCCCCACGATGCCTTGATGGCGGAGATCGCCTCGGGGAGCAGCACGACAAACGCAATCATCGCGCCGACGATCGCATCCGATTGCGGGATCTGCAGGTAGGTAAGGCCATCTTCAACGCCAGCCGCGACCCGTTCCGTCAGCAGGACGATCCCGACCAGTCCCAGAAGCAGGAAGACGAAATGCGTTGGCACGCCGTGGACCTGCGGAGAATGGCTTTCCGGAGCGCTTTCACGCAGCTGCACCTCCAGGAAGTCCTCTTTCTGGCTGTAGCTCTGGGCGAAAACGAAACTGCCGTAGAGCAAGAGCGACAGCAGTGCGACGAAGGCCAGTTGCGTGGGAGAAAATGTCCCGGGGCTGGTGGCAAGCGTGTAGTTCGGCAGCACCATCGTCAGCACCGTGATCGCGGTCAGCACCGAGAGAAAGGAACTTGTCCCTTGCCTTCGGACGTCCTGGTGGCGGTGCCGCCACCCGCCAAGTGTCAGGCACATGCCCACAATGCCGGTGCAAACGATCATGACCGTGGAGAACACGGACTCTCGCGCCAAGGTCGGATTGTTGGCGCCATGCCGCATCATCGAAACGATAATCGACACTTCGATGGTCGTTACAGCCAAGGTAAGAACTAGGGTGCCGTACGGCTGTCCGACACGTCGGGCTATCGCCTCCGCATGTCGCAACACGGCAAAGACGGTTGCCAAGGTAAGAACGATCGATATGCCGGCAACGATCACCACAATCGCCGTCCGGTAATCTTCGATCGGCTCTATGTTCGATTGCAGTATTAACGCCAGCGCGCAGCAGACAACAGGCAGGCCGAAGGTCATTGCCTCACTTCGACGGCGGAAGAAGTAAGTCATGGCATTCTCTTCGATCTTGCGAGTGCAAACAGGCGGTCTGTTTACGAGACCAGGAAAGATCGCACTTTCGCCCCATCACACGTACATGGCAAGGCGCGACAAGGATACGCTACGGTCATTCCCGTCGCTACCGGGAACGACCGCCCCCCTTCGAAAGCGAGAACGCCGTCTCCAGCACCGCGGCGAGGAAGCAGATGCGCAGCGGCTCGACCAGGATGCCGGTGGAGGAATCCTGGAACGGGCTGCCGAACAACAGCGTCACGCCATGCGACAGGATCTGCCAGACGTCGAGCTCGTGCGGGCCGATCAGCCGCGTCGCGCCGAGCCACAGCCAGGCCGCGCCCCAGTCGAGCAGGCGATAGCCGACGATCAGCGTACACAGCAATACGAGGCTGGAACTCACCGTCAGCCGCACACCATTGGCGATCGGCAGATAGCGCGAGCGGTAGCCGGCGACGAAATGCTCGACGAAATCGCGCAGGAATCTCGGCAGGCCGGCATAGCGCTTGCCGACGCGTTCCAGCCGGCCGTGCACGCGCATCAGTGCCGTATCGTCGCGCACATCATAGCCATAGATCAGCGCCGCCATCACCAGCCAGATCAGCGGCAACAGCATGTAGAAGAACAGGTTGACGGCGATCGTCGAGGGCGCGATCGAGGTGATCTCGACCGGCACCATCGGCGCGGCCGTCGCCGCTGGCACCGGTCTCGCCAGCCCGTCGGTCGACGCCTGCAGAACCGACCAGAAATTGCGGCTCATCAGCCATTGCAGCGCGCTGTCCTTCCAGCGGCTGATGACGTAGAGGCCGACGAAGATCCAGTTGGTCTCGCAGATCACCACCACGATCTGCCAGAACGAGGCGGCGCCCGTTTTCGCCTGCATGAACTTGGCCAGCCGGCGCACCAGCCAGGACACCGCCACCGAGGCCAGCAGCCAGCGCGAATCCAGCACGTCCAGAACATTGGCGCTCTGGCCGAAGCCGGCCTGGTCGAGCGTTTCGCGCGAATATTGCCGCACGATGTCGCCGAGGAACCCCCAGGCCGCGTAATAGGCGAAGAAGGGCAACAGCGCGATGGTGATCATGCGCACCAGCCGCGAACCGCGCCGGTCCGCGGTTCCCTGCCCCTCGGCGACCGTGGCCTTTTCCGCGCCACGCTGCGCGGCCAGCACATGGGGCAAGCCGGGACGCAGCACATGGAACATCGCCACCGTCACCACCAGTTGCGCCAGCGCCACCAGCGTCAGCATGGCGAGCCCGGCGAAATGGTTTGCGAGCGCCACCTTGGCCGCCAGTTGCAGCAAGAGATCGCCGGCCAGAACACCGGCCAGCACCAGCACGACGAGCTGCGGCCAGAACCGCCGCAGCAGCGAAAAACTCAAGCTGATCGGTCTGATGATATCGGCAAACATGAGGTTCTCTCAGAATGCCACCCGCCCGAAATCCTTCTAGCAAAGGGGGGTTGTTTTGCAAGAAAGGTGGCGAGCTCTCCTGCCAGAGCGGCGATTTCCCCTTCTCCGACAACAAGGGAGAAAGAATTAGCGCCTCACCCGCGACTTCAGCCAGCGATCGAACGCCACCGCCAGGATCAGGATTAGGCCGATGACGATGCTTTGCGTGTAGGACGAGACGTTGTTGAACTGGAGCCCGTTCTGCAGCACGCCGATCAGGGCGGCGCCCACCACGGTGCCGCCCACCGAGCCGATGCCGCCGAACAGCGAGGTACCGCCGATGACGACGGCCGAAATGACCGTCAGCTCATAGCCGATGCCGGCCACCGCTTCGGACGAATTCAGCCTGGCCGACAGCACGAAGGCGGCGAGCCCGGCGAAGAAGCCGACGATGACATAGACCGAGACCAGGATGCGGTCGACGCGCAAGCCCGACAGCCGTGCGGCCTCGGCATTGCCGCCGACGGCGTAGACGGCGCGTCCATAGCGCGTGTAGCGCAGCACGATGTGGCACAGGATGGCGGCCGCCGCGAAGATGATCGCCGGCACCGGCACGGGGCCGATCAGCCCGGTGCCGAACCAGCGCATAGAAGCGTCGAAGCCCGAGATCGGGCCGCCATTGGAGATGGTCAGCGTCAGGCCGCGAAACACGGTGAGCCCGCCAAGCGTGACGACGAAGGGCGGCACTTTCAGCCTGGTGATGGCAAAGCCCTGAACACCGCCGGCCACCGCCCCCACCACCACGGCGGCGAGCAGCGCCGCGAACCAGCCATAGCCCTGCGTTCCCGACGTCGACAGCGACAGCGTGTTGGCAGTACCGCCCTTGGCGACCACGGCCGCCACCATGCCGCAGAAGGCGAGCAGCGAGCCGACCGAGAGATCGATGCCGGCGGTAAGGATGACGAAGGTCATGCCGAGCGCGATCAACCCGGTGATCGATATCTGGCGGGTGATGTTGAACAGATTGATCGGATCGATGAAGCTCGGCTTCAGCACGGTGAAGACGACCACCAGCGCCGCCAGGAATAGCAGCGGCCCGAAATTCATCAAGAGCCGCGCAATGCTGATGCCGCCACGCCGGCTCTGCTCCTCGGCCACGCTCATCGTGCCTCCTCCTCAACCGCTCCCGGCTGGTCGAGCGCCATCAGTTCCATCAGTTTTTCCTCGCTTGCCTCGATGCCCGGCATCTGCCCGGTGATGCGCCCCTTGCGCATGGTCACGATCCGGTCCGACACAGCCAGCACTTCGGGCAGCTCGGACGAAATCATCATCACCGCTATGCCCCGCGCTGCCAATTGCACCAGGATCTGGTGCACCTCGGCCTTGGCGCCGACATCGACGCCGCGCGTCGGCTCGTCGACGATCAGCACCTTGGGGTCGCGCGCCAGCCAGCGCGCCAGGATCACCTTCTGCTGGTTGCCGCCTGATAGGCCCTCGATCGCCTGCTCGGCCGACGCCATGCGGATCGATAGCATTTTCCGGAACCCCGCCAGCGCATCGCGCTCGCGCCGCTCGGCCATGAAGCCGAAGCCATTGCTGAACCGCCCGAGCGAGGCGACGGAGAAATTCGGCAGGATGCCGAGCGCGGCGAAGATCGCCTGATGCTTGCGATCCTCAGGCACCAGGCCGATGCCGAGCGCTATGGCATCCGCCGGCGAGGCCGGCGCGATGGGCCTGCCGTTGAGCGCGATCGTGCCGCCCGCGATCCGGTCGGCGCCGAAGATGGCGCGCGCCAGCTCCGTGCGACCCGAGCCGACGAGGCCGGCGACACCCAGGATCTCGCCGGCCTTCAGGTCGATATCGACGCCGTCGAGCACGATGGCGTGCGGCGCTTCGGGATCGCGCACCGTGCGCAACCCGCGCACCGACAGCACGACGTCGCCGGCCACCGTGCGCTGCGCCGGCCGCGCATAGAGCTCGGACGCCGCGCGGCCGACCATTTTCTCGATGATGCGCGGCAATCGGATCGGCCCGCCTTCGCGGTCGAGATTGCCGGCCAACCTGCCGTCCCGGAGCACCGTCATGCGGTCGCAGATGGCGGCGGCCTCCTCCAGCCGATGGGTGACGAACATGATGGCGACATGGTCCTTGCGCAGCCTGTCCATGATCGACAGCAGCCGCTGCACCTCTGTCTCGGTCAGCGCTGATGTCGGCTCGTCCATGATGATCAGCCGGCTCTTCAGCGACAGCGCCCGTGCAATCTCGACGAGCTGCTGCTCGGCCACCGAAAGCGCCGAGACCGGCGTCATCGGATCGATCGTGAGGCCGACGCGGGCGATGATGATGCGGGAGTCCTGCTCCATCTTGCGCCAGGAGACGAGGCCGAGCGGACCGGTCGGGGCGCGGCCGATGAAGATGTTCTCCGCCACCGTCAGCGTCGGGATCAGGCTGAGCTCCTGGTAGATGGTGACGATACCTAGCCGCTTGGCATCCTGCGGGCTCGACGGCCGGTAGTCGGCCCCGTCGAAAATGACATGCCCGCTGGAAGGCGGCATGACGCCCGACAGGATTTTCAGCAGCGTCGATTTGCCGGCGCCGTTTTCGCCGAGCAGGCCGAGGATTTCGCCGGGCCTGACGTCGAGCGAGACATCGTTCAGCGCGGTGACGCCGGCGAAACGCTTGGTGACGCCCTCGACGGCGAGCAGGACGGGTGCGGCTTCAGCCATGGAATGGGTGCTTCCCTCGATGCAGTTTCCGGACCCGTCGGCGCGTGAACACCCCCCTGTCCTGCCGGACATCTCCCCCGCAAGGGGGGAGATTGGCTGTCTGTTCCGCATTCGCCAATTTTCAACGCCGCAATGAGAATGCGGACATCGACACTGCCGATCTCCCCCTTGCGGGGGAGATGGCCGGCAGGCCAGAGGGGGTGCTGCCCCGCCGACCTCTCCATGCGCTCACTTCGTCTCGTTTAGCCTCTCGGCCTTGTCGAGATTGTCCTTGCCGATGACGATCGGCGTCAACAGCACCAGCTTCTCCTTCGGCTCCGTCTTGTCCCTGGCGTAGGCGACGGCGATCTGCACGGCGGTGCGCGACTGCTGGCCGGGGAACTGTTCGACCGTGCCGGCGAGCTTGCCGTCGCGGACCGCGACCAGCGCTTCCGGCAGCGCATCGAAGCCGTAGATCTTGACGTCGGTGAAGTTGCGCGCCGCGCAGGCTTCGAGCGCGCCCAGCGCCATGTCGTCATTGGCACAGACGATCGCGTCCGGCTTGCCGTTGGCGGCAAGGCCGGCTTCCGTCACCGACAGCGCCTCGGCGCGGGCGAAATTGGCGGTCTGCTCGAAGACGATCTGGTACTTGTCCTTCAAGGGATCGAGCACATTGTGCACGCCCTTGTTGCGGTCAATCGCCGGCCCGGCGCCGGGCTGGCCCTGCAGATGGAACAGTTTCGCGCCGTTGGGGAATGCCGCCACCACGGCCTGCGCTTCCGCCTCGCCGCCCTTGACGTTGTCGGCGCCGACATGGGCGAGAATGCCCTCGACGCCGTCGACGCGGCGGTCGATCGTGACCACGGGAACGCCCGCCTTGACCGCTTCCTCGATGGCCGGCGCCAGCGCATTGACGTCGAGCGGCGAGATCACGATGGCGTTGACCTTTTGCACCAGGGCCGCCTCGATGTCGGCGGTCTGCTTGGTGGCCGAGTTCTGGCCATCGCTCTCGGTCAGGTTGACGCCTTGCGTGGCGGCTTCCGCCTTGATCTCGTTCAGCATGTGCACGAAGAACGGAAAGCCGAGACTGGGCACCGAGCCGAGAATGGTGAGCTTGTCCTGCGCAAATGCCGAGGGCGCGGCAAGCACCATGGCGCCCGCGGCCACGGACGTCATCAGGAATTCACGTCTGTTCATGGGATCCTCCTCCACAAGAACGCACGGCCCCGGAAACCGGGACGGTTTCAGGAAGGATCATGCGTCGGTTCAAAGTGTTGGAGCATCCTCCTTGCGTTTGCTAACGCATGCCGCTCCAGCTGATCGCCGTCGCAAAAACTGCCTCCCGTCGGCACCAGCAAACGGATGCTAGCCCAGGCTCAACCATTTGTGCAACATCGATATAACAGGGCCAGACGGCAATGGTCGGAATTTGGATGAGCCGGGTGCCCAGCTTCCATTCTCCGGCGCTGGCCCTAGTTTGAACCGCGCCTGAGCCCATTCCCTGGAGACACCCGCATGAAACCGCACATCATCTGCCATATGATCGCGTCGCTGGACGGCAGTCTCCACCCGAGCCGCTACACGGCCAGCCCGGACGGAACCCGGGCCGAATGGTCGAGCCTCTACGAGCATATCCATAATGATTTTGCGGGCGACGGCTGGATCGTCGGCCGCGTCACCATGGCCGAGATGAGCAAGGCCGGCGCGCACCCGCCGGCCGATGCGGGCAAGGTCGACCGACCCTATCATGTCGCGCAAACCGGTACGGGAAGCTACGCGGTGGCGCTCGATCCATCGGGCAAGCTCCACTTTTCCAAACCCGACATTGGCGGCGACCATGTCGTGGTGCTGCTTGGGCACGATGTCGCCGACAGCCACCTGGCCGAGCTCGCTGCCGACGGCGTGTCCTATATCGTGGCGGAAACGGCTGACATGGATCTCGGCCGGATGCTCGAAGTTCTCAACCGCGAATTCGCCATTCGCCGGCTGCTGCTCGAGGGCGGCGCCGGCATCAACGGCTCCTTCTTCGCGGACGGCCTTGTCGATGAGCTCAGCCTTCTCGTCGCTCCCGCTCTTGATGGGCGGGCGGCGAACCAGGGTTTCGTCGAATTCGGCGAAACCGGCCTCGCGGGCAAGATGCAACTGTCGCTCAAAAGCTGCGAAGCCCTCGCCCACGGGCTCGTCCATTTGCGCTACGCCGTCGGCTGACGACGCTTTATCGGCGCATCATACGTCGTACCGCATGGCCTCGAGATCGGCGATCAGCGTCGGACCGGTCGGATGCCAGCCGAGCCGCGCCTGGGTCAGCGCGCTGGAGGCCGGTAGATCCATCGGGGCGAACATTGCCATCCAGCCGAAATGCTCCGCCGCCTGTTCCGGAGCGATCGAAACGACCGGCACGTTGAGGCCCCGCCCGATCACCTCGGCGATCGCGCGCACTTCGACGCCTTCCTCGCCGACCGCGTTATAGCGCGCGCCGGGCTGCCGCTTTTCCACCGCCAGCCGGTAGAGGCGCGCCGCGTCCAGGAGATGGCCCGCCGCATAGCGGTTGCGGCCCTCGCCGACATAGGCCGAAACGCCTTTCTGGCGCACGATTTCGATGAGCGGCGTGATGAGCCCTTGCTTGACCGGGTTGTGAACCTGCGGCAGCCGCACCACCGAGACGTTGACGCCGGCTTCCAGCAAGGCATTGCCGGCGAGCTCCGAGGCGATGCGCGGATTGGGATGGCTGGCGTTGAAGACGTCCTCGCTGGCAAGCTCGCCATGTCCGGGGCTGCCCACGCCGACGCCGGAAGTGATCACCAGCGGCCGGTCGGATCCGGCCAATGCCTGGCCGAGTGCCGCGATGACGCGGCTATCCTTCTCGCAATTCTCGGCAAACCGCGAAAAATCATGGTCGAACGCCGTGTGGATCACCGCTTCCGCCTTTGCCGCGCCGTCGCGCAGGCCCTCGGGATCATCGAGCGTTCCCCGATGCACTTCGGCGCCCGCCGCCGTCAGCGCTTCGGCCCCCGCTTCGGAGCGGGTGACGCCGACCACCTGATGGCCCGCCTTGATGAGCTCGGCAACGAGCGCCGAGCCGATGAAACCGGTCGCGCCGGTCAAAAAGATACGCATGCGAATTCTCCTGCACGATTGCCTGCGCAGTATCGCCGGTCTATTATTCCATTAAAGTAGTGATCTTATCGTGGTATAATGGCTAACAGGATGCCCACCAATTCCGCCGGTTCGCTCGCGGCGTTTCTGAGAGACCGGCGCACCCGGCTCGATCCGGCCTCGTTCGGATTTTCAGGGCGCCGGCGCACGCCGGGGCTGCGCCGGGAGGAAGTGGCCCAGCGCGCCAACATCAGCCCGACCTGGTACACATGGCTGGAGCAGGGTCGTGGCGGCGCGCCTTCGGCCGATGTGCTGAACCGCATCGCCAAGGGGCTGATGCTGACCGAGGCCGAGCGCGAGCACCTTTTCATGCTCGGGCTCGGACGCCCGCCCGAGGTCCGCTATATCGGCGCGGAAGGCATCAGCCCCCGGCTGCAGCGCCTCCTCGACACGCTTGAAGCGAGTCCCGCCTTGGTCAGGACCGCTACCTGGGATGTCGTTGCCTGGAACCGCGCCGCCCAAGTCGTGCTGACCGATTACAGCGCCCTGCCCGCAGACCAGCGCAACATTTTGCGCTTCATGTTCCGCAGCCCGGCCATCCGCGAAAAGCAGCACGACTGGGAAAACCTCGCCCGTTTCGTGGTGGGCGCCTTCCGCGCCGACGCGGCGCGTGCCGGCGCGGTGTCCGAGGTACGCGAACTCGTCGACGAACTGTGCAGCGCCAGCCCCGAATTCGCCGCCCTGTGGCGCGAGAACGACGTGCTCAGCCATGGCGACGGAACCAAGCGGCTGAAACACCCCGTGCTCGGCGACATCGAGCTGGAATATTCGGGATTCGCGGTCGACGGCCGCCCGGATCTGAGCCTGACCGTCTACAATCCGGTCGACAGCGCGGTCGCGGAGCGGATTCGCGAGCTGGCGAAGCGCGCCAAGGTGTCATTGGACCCGCCGCGATGATCCCTGCTCGTTCCTGGAACATTCCAGAAATGCGCAGCGGGTTGCGTCCTGCCATGCGTCCCATGAAACCGTCATCGCGGCGCCTTACCACCGCATCCCGCCGACAAAGTCGATGAATGCCCGCAGCGGCGCCGGGATGAGCCGGCGGCCCGGGTAATAGAGGAACGGGCCGGAAAACTCCTGCCACCAGGGCTCCAGCACCGGCTCGAGCCGGCCATCGTCGAAATAGGGGCGCAGCCAGTCCTCGAACAGCGAGACGATGCCGCCGCCGGCGACCGCCACATCGAGCGCAAGCGCCATAGCCGTGCCGGTGCTGACCAGCAGCGGCCCGGTCGGCTCGACGCTCACTATCTCGCCGTCGCGCTCGAACTCCCAGGGCGGCGTCAGGCCGCTGGCGAAGCGGCCGCGCAGGCATGCGTGATTGAGCAGGTCGCGCGGATGGTCGGGCCGGCCACGCCTGTCGAGATAGGCCGTTGCGGCAGCGGTGGCGAAGCGCTGCCGGCGCGGGCCGATCGGTATGGCGATCATGTCCTGCTCCAGCCGCTCGTCATAGCGGATGCCGGCATCGCAGCCGCTCGCCAGTATGTCGACGAAACTGTCCTCGGCGGTCACCTCCAGTCTTATGTCGGGATAGGCGACAAGGAAGGGCGGCAGAAGGCGCGGCAGAACCAGTTTCGCCGCCACGACAGGCACGTTGAGCCGCAGCGTGCCGGCCGGGCGGCCGCGAAAGCCGTTGACGACATCGAGCGCTGCCTCGACCTCGCCGAGCGCGGGGCCCAGCCGCTCCAGCAGTCGCGCGCCGGCCTCGGTCGGAGCGACGCTGCGCGTGGTGCGGTTGAGGAGCCGCACGCCGAGCCCCGTCTCCAGCCGCCGCACCGTTTCGCTGAGGCTGGAGGCGCTGACGCCGCTGATCCTGGCCGCCTCGCGAAAGCCGCCGGCGCGCGCCACCGCCATGAATGCCTGGAGGTCGCCCAGATCCGTCATTGTACGCCTTTCCGCACAGCCTGTGCCGATTGCGCCATATTATCGCGCAGGCGTGCATTGTCTATACCTGGCCGATCCAAAGGAGATTGAGACCATGACCGACATCAGCAAGGCCGGAACCTTCAAGCTCGGCGACCGCACCGTGAAGCGCATGGGCTACGGCGCCATGCAATTGGCCGGACCGGGCGTGTTCGGCCCGCCGAAAGACCATGACGGTGCACTCGCCGTGCTGCGCGAGGCGGTGGCGAGCGGTATCGACCATATCGATACCAGCGATTTCTACGGTCCGCACGTCACCAACCTGATCATCCGCGAGGCGCTGCACCCCTATCCCGCCAATCTCACGATTGTCACCAAGGTCAGTGCCCGGCGCGGCGCCGATGCATCGTGGATCCCCGCAATGTCGCCGCAGGAACTGACGCAGGCCGTGCACGACAATCTCCGCAATCTGGGACTGGACACCATGGAGGTCGTCAACCTGCGCTCCATGCACGGCATACACGGCCCGGCCGAAGGCTCGCTCGAACCCCAACTGAATACGCTCGCCGAACTGCAGCGTCAGGGTCTGGTGCGCCATATCGGCTTGAGCAATGTCACATCAACCCAGATCGCGCAGGGGCGCGGCATCGTCGACATCGTCTGCGTGCAGAACCAGTACAACATCGCGCATCGCGAGGATGACGCACTGGTCGACGAGCTTGCCGCGGCCGGCATCGCCTATGTGCCGTTCTTCCCGCTCGGCGGCTTCACGCCGCTGCAATCCAGCACGCTGGCCGATGTCGCGCAAAAACTCGGCGCGACGCCCATGCAGGTGGCGCTCGCCTGGCTGCTGCACCGCGCGCCCAACATCCTGCTCATCCCCGGCACCTCGTCCGTCGCGCATCTCAGGCAAAACATGGCGGCGGCGGAGCTGGAGCTGCCAGCCGACGCGCTTGCCGTGCTGAACGGGATCGCGGGCGAGACCGACCAAGCGGCCTGATGTGCCTATACCGCGAGCTGGGCGCTCTACGGCGCCCCCCTCTGTCCTGCCGGACATCTCCCCCACTTGGGGGGAGATCGGCAGCTTGATCGTCGGCTCTCTATTTCTGCAACGTCGAAGATTGGCGAAGGCCGTGATGACGGCCAATCTCCCCACTCGTGGGGAGATGTCCGGCAGGACAGAGAGGGGCGCCGTAGAGCGCGACAGCGGGTGCTGAAACTCCCTCCGCCGGCTTGCGAAGCCAGCCTCGCCCATGCCATCAGTCGACCGAACCGGCGACTGCAAGATGACACCACGGCGGACAGAAAACACCGACAGACCGGCAAGCACCGGCGTCAGCCTCAACCGCGCGCTGTCGAAGCTCGGCCTGTGCTCGCGCACCCAGGCCGAGCGGCTGATCGCCGAGGGCCGCGTGCGCGTCGGTGGCAAGGTCGCGCGCGATGCTTCCCTGCGCGTCGATATGAATCGCGACCGCATCGCCGTCGACGGCGAAAAAATCGTTGCCGAGCGCAAGGTCTATCTCATGCTCAACAAGCCGCGCGGGCTGGTCACGACCCGCGACGACCCGCTCGAGCGCGACACCGTCTATGCCTGTCTCGAAGGGCTTGACCTGCCTTTCGTCTCGCCGGTCGGCCGGCTGGACAAGGCGAGCGAAGGCCTGCTGCTGATGACCAACGACACCCGCTTCGCCAACCGGCTGATGGACCCGGCCTCGCACCTGCCCAAGACCTACCATGTCCAGATCGCCACGGTGCCCGACGCGGCGGTGCTGGAAGCGTTGCGCGCCGGCGCGCGTATCGACGGCGAGACCTTGAGCGCCAACTCGATCGAGCTGCTGCGCAGCGGCGGCCGCACCGCCTGGCTGGAGATCGTGCTCGACGAGGGCCGTAATCGCCACATCCGGCGCCTGCTCGCCGCCCACGGCATCGAGGTCAAGCGCCTGATCCGCGTGGCCATTGGCCGCTTGCCGCTCGGCGATCTCGCCAAGGGTATGGCGAGGCATTTGACGCCCGATGAATTGGCGCTGCTGGCGGGGTGAATAGGCGCAGGGTTGGCACTGTCGTTCGGCATATCTGAAAATCGCGCCGGCACTTCCGTCTCCTGACGGAAAGCTGTCAGGAGCCCCGGCATATAGAAGGCCGGGAGCCCAGCCGCGGCTTCGACGATCAGGGAGCCAATGCGATGAATTTCGTCTCTGTCCGCATCATCACGTCCGATGTCCAGCGCCTCGTGCGCTTCTATGGCGAGATCACCGGCATGCCGGTGACGATGTACACGGAGGATTTCGCCGAACTGGCGACGCCGGCCTGCACGCTGGCGATCGGCAGCACGCGCACCCTGATGCTGTTCGGCAGCGACATCGCCCGCCCAGCCGACAACCGCACGGCCATCATCGAATTCCGAGTCGGCGACGTCGATGCAGAATTTGCCAGGCTGGCGGAAACCATCAAGGGCGCAATTGTCCAGGAGCCTACCACCATGCCTTGGGGCAACCGCTCGCTGCTGTTCCGCGACCCCGACTACAATCTGGTGAATTTCTTCACGCCGGTAACCGCCGAGGCGATCCGGAAGTTCGACAGCTAGGCCGCCTACTTCCCGTTCCACTTGCGCACCACCGGCTCGCCGAGGTCATGCTCGTAGCCGAGCACGCTGATGCTGGCCGTGTCGAGCACGAACAGCGCGCCGTCCTGCGGCGGCAAGCCGAGCCAGCGGGCGGTGAGCACGCGCAGGAAGTGCGCGCTGGAAAAGATCAGCGTGTCGGCGTTGGCCTCGCGCAGGCGATCGATGATCCTGTCGGAGCGGGCGCCCACATCGGCCGCCGTTTCGCCTTGCGGGCAGCCGTCGCGAAAGACGTTCCAGCCCGGCCGTTCGGCCAGGATTTCCCTGGTGGTACGCCCCTCATAGGCGCCGTAGTCCCATTCCTGCAGGTCGTCCATCTTGACGCTTTGCGCCCCGAATCCGGCAAGCACGCTGGTGTTGTAGGCGCGTTGCGAGGGGCTCGACCACACGGCCGAAAACGGCAGGCCTTTCAGCCGATCCGCCACACCCCGCGCGGCCGCCTCGCCGGCTGCCGTCAGCGGCATGTCGGTGCGGCCGGTGTGCTGGCCCGACAGGCTCCACGCCGTCTCGCCATGTCGGACCAGATGGATTTGAGGAAACGCACTGCTCATGACGGGCCTTTCGAAGTTGCCGCACCTTAGAGGACGATGCGGCGAAGGGGAATCCAGCCGGCGCGAAAGTCCGGGGTGGAACGTTTGGGTGCGGTCCATGAAATGCCCACCACATTCCCTGGCCCTGATCCCCGCCGCATTGGCACAATGACTGGGCGCCGGGCATAACTATGTGTGGTCCACAGTTCACCAAGCACGATAGGTCACGATCATCATGTACAAACATCTGCTCATCGCCACCGACGGGTCGGAACTGGCCGACAAGGGCGTTGCCCACGGCCTCGGGCTGGCAAAGGGCCTCGGCGCCGCCGTGACCTTCGTCACCGTCTCGGAACAATTCCCGATCTTCGCCTGGGGCGGCGCCATGGCCGGCTACGCCGCGGGCGATGAGCTGGCCGCCTATCAGGAAGAAGCCCGCAAATACGGCAAGGAGGTGCTCGACAAATGCAAGGCTTCCGCCGAGGGGCTGGGCGTGTCGGCCAAGGTCGTGCACATCGAGGACAGAAGGCCCGCCGAGGCGATCCTGGAACTGTCGCAGACCGAACGCTGCGACCTGATCGTCATGGCCTCGCACGGCCGCCGCGGATTGGGCAGGCTGCTTCTGGGAAGCCAGACGGCGGAAGTCGTATCCTACAGCGAAATCCCGGTCCTGGTGGTGCGGTAGGCCGGGTCCGGCCAGTCGGCGCTCTGCAAGCGGCGCTCAGAACGCCGCCTCGGCCATGAGATAAAATCCAAGCGCCAAGAGCCCGGCGAAGAACACTTTGCGAAAAGTCTCGATGCTCATGCGCCGGCGCAGCGCCTGGCCGACAGCCATGCCGGCGAGCGCAGGCGCCAGCACCGCGACCGAACCCGCCAGCCCGGCCGTCGGCGAGGCCAGGGCGCCGGCCCTGAACAGCCCGATGGCCAGCGCCGCCGTCGACACGGTGAAGGACAGGCCGAGCACCTGGATCAGCTCTTCCCTGCCCAGCCGCAGCGATTGCAGGTAGGGCACCGCCGGAATGACGAAGACGCCGGTGGCGCCGGTGACCAGGCCAGTTGCCACCCCGACCAGCGGCGATAGCAAGGCCTCGTGGCGTGGCGGCGTTGAGAAGCCGGCCTTGGCGAGGCCGAGAACGGCATAGAGCATCAGTGCCACGCCGAGCGCGCCGGACGCGGCCGCCGTATGCGCGCCGGTGAGCAGGCCGGCGCCGGCAACGGTGCCGATCACCACGCCGGCCATCATCGTCCATAGCCGCCTGACGAGCCCGCCGAACGAAGGACCGGTGAATAATTGCCACAGGTTGGTAGCCAGCGACGGGATCAGCAGAAGCGTGGCCGCCTCGGCCGGCGCCATGGTCACCGCCAGCAGGCCCATCGCCACCGTCGGCAGGCCCATCCCGACCACGCCCTTGACGAAGCCGGCGGCAAGGAAGACGGCGCAGATCCAGGCGACGGCGGCGGCGCTCAGCATGATGGCGTGTCCGGCAGCGGCTCAATCATGGAGCAGCATGTCGGCGGCGTCGATCCCCGCTGCCGGCCCCGCCGGTCCGGCGGCACTGCTGACAGGGGCGGATGTCATGGCGCATCCTGGCATGCCGGAATCCGAGCGCGCCACGGCCAGAAGGGCGACGGCAACCGCCAGCAGCATCGCCGCGCTTTCAGCGATGCCGAGCCCTTGCCGGTTCGATGCTGGTTTTCTCATCCTGGACCTCCACCGAAACTGTTTGACGAAATTCGCCGTCACCCACAATGTGGAAATCGCGGTACCAGCCTTCGGCTGAGGCGAAGGCTGGTACCGCAAGCCGGTCGGCCCGCTGCGCCATCGATCGCGTGATAGCGGCCATCGCCCGGGCCGTCTTGCGGGAGGAAAAAGATGCGCTTCGACCTCGTCGATCTCCGGCTGTTCCTGCTGGTCGCCGAGCGCGGCAGCATCACCCATGGCGCCGAGCTCGCGGGCCTCGCGCTGGCCTCGGCCAGCGCCCGCATCAAGGGCATGGAGGACAGGCTCGGCGCGCCGCTTCTGGAGCGCCGCCGGCGCGGCGTGGTGCCGACCGCCGCCGGCCAGGCGCTGCTGCACCACGCGCGCGCGGTGCAGAATCAGATCGAGGCGATGGCCGGCGAGCTCGGCGCCTATGCCACGGGCCTGCGCGCGCGGGTCCGCCTGCTCGCCAACACGGCCGCCACCAGCGAACTTCTGCGCGACAGGCTGCCGGCCTTTCTGGTCGCGCATCCCGGCGTCGACATAGACCTCGATGAGCGCCCCAGCCACGAGATCGCCGAGGCGGTGGCGAGCGGCGCCGCCGATCTTGGCATTGCCGCGACCTGGGCCGGCCTTTCCCATCTCGAGCAGAAACCGTTCTTCGTTGACCGGCTGGTGGTGATCGCCTCGCGGACCCGGTCCGGCCTCGAAGGCCGCGCGACCGGCCTCGCCGACATTCTCGGTGAAACCTTTGTCGGCCTGAGCGCCGGCCATCCCTTGCAGGAGCACATCTCCCGCCAGGCCGCGCGCCTGGGCGGTCATCTGCATTTTCGCATCCGCGTGCCCGGCCTCGACAATGTCTGCAGGCTGGTGGCGCAGGGCGCGGGCGTCGCCATCGTGCCGGAAAGCACGGTGCGCCGCTCGGCGCCCAGCCTGCGCAGCCTGCGGCTGACGGACGACTGGGGAACCCGCCAGCTCAATCTCTGCGCCCGCCGCTTCGACACGTTGACGCCGCAGGCCAAGCTGTTGGTGACCGCGCTGGTGTGAAGCCGCCGCCACATGCTGAATTCGCGTGGAATCATGCCTTGCCTTTGAGGAATCCATGAAATAGCTTGTTTGCACATAGGCAAAAAAATCGCCTAGCTTTTTTCGTTTTATGAAAGACGGGGGACTTGCGGGAACATCTCGATCTGACCGATCGGCGGCTGGTCAAACAGCTGTCGCAGGACGCGCAGCCGGGCATCAACCGCCTTGCCGAGATTCTGGCGATCTCGGTGCCGACGGTGCGCACGCGGCTGCGCAACCTGCTCGACCGCAACCTGCTCAAGATCGTCGGGCTCCTGAACCTGACGGAGCGGCCCGAACTGATCTCGGCCATCGTCGGCATCAACGCGCAAGGGCGCGGCCGCGCCCGCGAGCTGGCGCAGCGCATTTCCGAACTGCCCTTCGTCAACTCGGCCTCGGTCGTCACCGGGCGCTTCGACATCATCGTCGACGTGACGGTGGCCGGCGACGTCGCCGATCTCTACCGCGTCACCAGCGAGTTGATCCCGGGCGCCGGCGAGCCGGGCGAGGTCGTGCGCAGCGAGACCTTCGTGGTTATGGCGTCCTGCAACAAATGGGTCAGTCTGCCGGAAGGCTGCTGGTCGGACGACAGCATTCGCAAGGAGCCGGCATGAGGATAGCGGTTCTCGAGAGCCTCGGCCTGCTCAACCCGCTGCTGCATGTGCCGGACGCGCCTTTCTTCGGCGCGTTGCCCAGCCGCGGCATCGCGGTCGCCGAAACGGCGGCCCGGCACTAAGGAGACGGATTTTCGAACGGTGGCCGCCGCCGGCAACGGCGCCGCCGCTCAAAAAGCACCCTGTAGGGTGGACAACAAGACGACAAAAGGAGGAATGCCCAATGAAACCAATGAACATTGCCAAGCTTTTCATCGCCGGCCTCGCACTGGCCGGCCTCACCGCCGCCGCCAGCGCCGGATCGCTCGACGACATCACCAAGCGCGGCGAACTGCGTGTCGCCGTGCAGACACAGGGACCGCCCTTCTCGCTGGTCGGCGCCAATGGCGAACGCACCGGCAGCTCGGTGGAACTGGCCGAACTGATGGCCAAGGAAATGGGCGTCAAGATCACCTTCCTCGACTTCGACTGGGACGGCCTGATCCCGGCGCTGCTTTCGGGCAAGGCCGACCTTCTGGTCGCCGACATGACGCCGACGCTGGCACGCGGCATGAAGGTCGCCTTCACCACGCCTTACATGTATACGGGCAGCACCGTCTTCACCAAGGCCGACGGCAAGTTCAAGACCGCCGACGACTGCAAGGCCAAGGGCACCAAGATCGCCGTGCTGCTCGGCGCCACCGGCGAGAAGGAAGCCAAGGCAGCCTTCCCCGATGCCGACATCAAGAGCTACAAGGGCGGCGGTCCGCTGCTGCTCGACGCCGTCAACAACGGCCAGGCCGATTGCGGCGTCAACGATGTCTCGGCGGTCAAGGGCCAGTCGACGGCCTATCCGGCCGGCACCTTCACAATCATGCCGGACCTCCTCTCGAAGGAGCCGCTTGCCTTCGCCACCCGCTATGACGAGCCGGATCTCCTGATCTGGATGAACCTGTTCCTCAACCAGGTCACCATCGACGGCCGCCTGCAGAAGAACCTCGACTACTGGGTCAATTCGGAAGACTGGAAGAAAGATCACTGATTAGGGATTAGGGAATTAGGGATTAGTGAGTAGCGAATTAGTGAGTAGTGAATAGGGAATTCCGGATCCGCCTCACTACTCACTGCTCACTACTCACTACTCCCTAATCACCATTCACGCCCATGCTCGAGAATTTCAGCTTCCGCACCATCGTCGAATACCTGCCCCTGTTCGGGCAGGGCCTGGTCACGACCGTGTGGCTGTCGGCGCTGTCCTTTTTCGGCGCGCTCGCGGTCGGCATCCTGCTGTGCGGGATGAACCTGCAGCGCGGCTGGCTGTTTCGGGTGCCGGCCAAGGCCTATATCGACGCCGTACGCGCCACGCCCTTGCTGGCGCAGCTCTATTTTCTCTATTTCGGCCTGCCGCGCCTCGGTTTCGTGCTGCCCGAACTCGTCGTCGGCATCCTCGCGTTGTCACTGAACAGCGGCGCCTATGTCGCTGAAATCATTCGGGCCGGCATCCTGTCGATCCCGCGCGGCCAGGTTGAGGCCAGTGTTGCTTCGGGCATGACCTATGTCCAGCGCATGCGCCTGGTGGTCCTGCCGCAGGCGTTCAAGGTGACGATCCCGCCGCTGCTGGGACAAGCGATCGTGCTGGTCAAGGATTCGGCGCTCCTGTCGCTGATCTCCGTTGCCGAGCTGACGCGCGCCGGCCAGTTGCTCGCCTCCGACCGTTTCATGCCGGCGGAAGGATTTCTCACCATCGCCGCCTTCTACCTCCTGCTCTATTACGGCCTCAAAGGGCTGGCGGTTCTCTCCGGCCGCTGGCTCGGTTCGGCGGGAGCGCGCACATGATCTGGCAACAGTTGCAAAGCCTTGCGGGCAGCTATCCGCTGGCGCTGCGCGGCCTCGGCATGACCGTGGTGCTGTCGCTGATCAGCCTGGTGCTGGGCACCCTGCTCGGCTTCGGCCTCGGCATCTTGCGGACCGGCGGCAACCGGTTGATCTCCGGCGTCATCGGTGCCTGGGTAGACCTCATCCGGGGCACGCCGTTCCTGGTGCAGATATTCCTGATCTTCTTCATCTTGCCGGAGCTGGGCATCGAGCTCGACGCCTTCACCGCCGGCATCATCGCGCTGACCAACCTCGCCGCCTGCTTCATCTGCGAGATCGTCGCCGCCGGCATTCGTTCGGTTCCGACGGGCCAGGTCGAGGCGGCACTGGCGTCCGGCCTGTCGCGCTGGCAGCGCATGCGCCAGGTGGTGCTACCGCAGGCGATGCGCATCGTGCTGCCGCCGCTGGTCGGGCAATATGTGCTGCTGATCAAGGATTCTTCCGTCGTCTCGGCGATCGGCCTGACCGACCTCACCCGCGTCGGCTGGCTGGTGGTGCAGCGCGTGCCGAACGGCCTGCTGGTGTTCTTCCTCGTCGGCGTCGGCTATTTCCTCGTCTGCTATCCGCTGATCATGCTCGCCCGCCGGCTCGAACGGCGCATCGGTGCCGCCCATGGCGAGGTGCAGATATGACATCGAACCCAAAGGTTCCGACCACATGACCAAAACGGGCATGATCGATTTTCGCGGCGTCAACAAATGGTTCGGCACGCTCAACGTGCTGAGGGACATCACGCTCAGCGTCGAGCCGCGCGAAGTGGTCGTCGTCTGCGGCCCGAGCGGGTCGGGCAAGAGCACGCTTATCCGCTGCATCAACGGGCTGGAGACGATCAAGGACGGCGACCTTGTCGTCGACGGCCAGCGGCTCGGCCACCCCGCCACCAACATGACGAAGCTGCGCACCGAGATCGGCTTCGTCTTCCAGTCCTTCAACCTCTACCCGCACAAGACCGCGCTCGAAAACGTCACGCTGGCGCCGATCCATGTCCGCAAAATCCCGCGCGCGGAGGCCGAGCAGGCCGGCCGCGAACTGCTGGCCAAGGTCGGGCTTGCCGACAAGGTCAACGCCTATCCTGCGCAGCTTTCAGGCGGCCAGCAACAGCGTGTGGCGATCGCCCGCTGCCTCGGCATGCGCCCCAAGATCATGCTGTTCGACGAGCCGACCTCCGCCCTCGACCCCGAGATGATTTCGGAAGTGCTCGACGTCATGGTCGCGGTTGCCGAGGAAGGCATGACCATGATGGTGGTGACGCATGAGATGGGCTTTGCCCGCAAGGTCGCCCAGCGCGTGGTGTTCATGGATGCCGGCGCCATCGTCGAAAGCGGCACGCCCGACGAGTTCTTCTCGCACCCCAGGACCGATCGCAGCCGCGCCTTCCTGAGCAAGATCCTGCGGCACTGACCGGCGCCGCCGCCTTCAAGTGACCGCCAGCACCTTGCCTGTATCGTGCTGGCGCACGAAATCCACGCGGCGGCCGTCCCAGTGGTAGCTGTAGTGCCTCCCCTGGACGGGAACGGTGATTGCATCCGGCCAGAAGATGCCGATGCACTGCCCGCTTGGCATGCGCACGCTGTTCCACACCAGCCCGTCGCTGCCGGCCGCACGCAAGGCGCGGCCTTCGGCCTGCGAGGCGGTGTAGTTGTCCGGGTCGAGCGCGCCGGGCACCGCGTTGACGTCATCGAGGTCGCGATCGACGCTGCCGATCAGCACGCGGAAATCCGCGGTCCAGCCCGGCTCCTCCTTGGTGGCGCGCATAAAATTCTGGTGGTGGTGGATGGTTTCGGCCAGCGCCACCTCCTCGCTGTCGCCGGCATAGTAGATGCCGTAGCTGCCATCGGAAAACCGCCCGGGCCGCAAGGTCGAGCAATGCACGAAGGGCGCCATCACGAAACTTGCGCCGGGTCCGGACACCCGCCTTTCGGCAGGAACCTTGCCGAGGTCGCCGAGTTCCAGCCGGATGCGCGGATTGGTCTTCTCCTCGACGGCGGCCAGCGCTTCCCAATCGCGCGGGTCGGCAATGTCCTCGAAGAGGTCGATAGGCGGATGGATGGAGCGGATGATGCGGAAGGTCTGGGGCCAGTGGACGCGGCGCCGGACCGCGAGCCCACTCACCATCCACCACGCTCCGCGTCGAGCCATTCGCGCATCGCGGCAAGGTCGGAGATTTCGCCGCGCAGCATCAGGTCGAGCGCCGATTGGCCGCCGAACGTGGCATTGGGCTTGCGGATCCAGGCATAGCCGCGCGCCGGCTCGGTGAAGAGATAGCGCAAACCCTTGTGGATGCCCATCAGATGCGCCATGCGGGTGCGCAGGTCACGGTCGATCCGGCCGATGCCGCCTTCCTTCCAGCGCGCCCAGGTGCGCGCCGACATGCCGCCGAGCAGGATGCAGGCCTCGAGGTCGGTGAGGCCCCACGCCTTGAACAGATTGACCGTGGTGCGCGCCAGGGCGCCCGCCTCTTCATCCGAGATGGCGCTGCCGACCGCGGCCGGCGTGGTGACGATGGACTGAAGCTGCATTTTCTGCTCCCGCTATTGGCAGACATATAGCATGTATTTGCCAATTGGCAAGGAAACAGGACCAGAGCGGCCACCTAAAAAGGTGGCGCGGCATAACAGACCAGGGTTCCTCGCCCCCACAAAGGTGGGGGAGAGGTGGCTCGGCGAAGCCGAGACGGAGCGGGGGAATGGCGCGGCGTGGATATGCCGTGAAAACCTTCCAGCGCCGCAGCCCCCTCTCCGACCGCTTCGCCGCCACCTCTCCCCCGCTTTGCGGGGCCGAGGAACCCACGTTCTGTAAGGGCGGCTCTTGTCCGCCTACTCCGCCGCCTCATACCCCGCGATACCCTTGATCTCCAGAAAATCCTCCAGCCCGTATTCGGCGTATTCGCGGCCGTTGCCGGATTGCTTGTAGCCGCCGAAGGGCAGGCCGGCGTCCCATTGGGGATAGTTGATGTAGACGTTGCCGGAGCGCATGCGCGCCGCGACGTCGCGCGCCTTCTGGATATCCTTGGCCTGGATATAGGAGGCAAGGCCGTAGACGGTGTCGTTGGCCTGCTCGACCGCCTGCTCGACCGTGTCGTAGGGCATGATGGCCAGCACCGGCCCGAAAATCTCCTCGCGCGCGATGCGCATGTCGTGGGTGACATCGGCGAACACGGTCGGCCTGACATAGTAGCCACGGTTGAGTTCGGCCGGACGGCCGGGGCCGCCCGTGACCAGCGTGGCGCCCTCGTCGATGCCGCTCTGGATCATGTCCTGGATCTTGTCGAACTGGGCCTGGCTGACGACAGGGCCGAGCTTGGTGCCGGGAGCGTCGGCCGGGCCGACCACGAACTTTTCCGCCGCCGCCTTGGCGTAGGAAGTCGCCTCGTCATGACGGTCGCGTGGCACGAACATACGGGTTGGCGCGTTGCAGGACTGGCCGCTGTTGCTGAAGCAGCCGGCGACGCCCTTGGTCACGGCGGTGGCGAGGTCGACATCCGGGAACAGGATGTTGGCCGACTTGCCGCCAAGTTCCTGGTGCACGCGCTTGACGGTGTCGGCGGCGGCCTTGGCCACCAATATGCCGGCCCGGGTGGAGCCGGTGAACGACATCATGTCGATATCGGGATGGCTGGACAGCGCCTGGCCGACGCCGGGGCCGTCGCCATTGACGAGGTTGAACACGCCCTTCGGCACGCCGGCCTCGTCGAAGATCTCGGCGAAGATGATGGCGTCGAGCGGCGCGATCTCGGATGGCTTCAGCACCATGGTGCAACCGGCGGCAAGCGCCGGACCCACCTTGCAGGTGATCTGGTTCAGCGGCCAGTTCCATGGCGTGATCAGGCCGACGACGCCGATCGGCTCCTTGACGATCAGCGAGGAGCCCTTGACCTGCCGGAACTGGAAGCTCTTCAGCACTTCCGCCATCTTGGCCAGATGCGCGAGCCCGATGCCGACCTGGCTGTCGAGCGCCATCCGGCGCGGCGCGCCCATCTCGCGCGACACGGCGAGCGCAAGGTCCTGGCTGCGCTTCTTGTAGACCTCGATGACGCCGTTGAGGATGTCGAGCCGTTCCTCGACCGAGGTGAAGCCGAATGTGCCGAAGGCGCGCTTCGCGGCGGCCACCGCCTTGTCTACGTCGGCCTTGGAGCCCAGCGAAATCTGCGCGAAGGCATCTTCGTTCGACGGATCGATGACATCGATCGTGTTGGGCACGACAGGATCGACCCACGCGCCATCGATGTAGAACTGCTGATTGTGTGACATGATTTCTCCTGAGGGGCGCCGCACAGCCGTCCGGCGTGATATCTGGCTAGAAATAACGATGCGCGACCGGCACTGTCAAACGCAACCCCGAACTGGTGAGCGAGCCGCGAGCGGTTGAACCAGCCGGGCGGGCGATAGCTGGAGCAGAACGAATTACAGCAGAGTATGCCCGGCTTCGCCTAGAAGCCGTGTCGCCGCGACCCGATCGGCGGCTTTCACCAGCAGGTGATCGCCGTCGAAAGTCGACACCACGAAAATGCCCAGCTCGTTTTCCGACAGCGGCCTGATGACCGACAACACGATGCCGGTTTCATCGAAAGCGAAAGGCCCTTGGAGCTTGAAGGCGACCCACTCGTCATCCCGCTTGACGGCATCTGGAACGCGATCCTGCAGACAGACGATCGAAAGTTCATCCTCGGTTCTGGTGATGCTGACGAAGCCTGGCCCGTCCGCCCAACCGGGAATGCTCGCTCCAGGCTCGAGCCGCGAAATCGCGTACAGCCCGGGCAGTTGCTTCAGCCTGATTTTGGCAGCCATTGTCGAACTCCGATTGCGGTCTATCCAGCGAGCCTCTTGCTCATATAAACAGTCGTACCGTTCATGAACGGCTCCTCCCGGTCGATCCTATAGCCGTGCCTCTTGTAAAGCGACACATTGGCCGCGAAGGCGCCATTGGTCAGCAGGCGAAGTTCGTTGCGGCCCGCTTCGGCCGCCTTGCGTTCAGCCCGCTCCAGCAACAGCCGGCCGATCCCCCTTCCCTGCGCATGCGGCGCCACGCAGACATTCTCGATCCAGACATGGTCGTCGGCCGGCATGGTTTCGATCACGCCGACGATTTCGCCCTCCTCGATCGCAAGGTCGAACTCATGCTCGGCAACGGCTATGTCATAGTCGGCACGCATGGGCAGCGGTTCGCGGCCGATCAGCGGCACCCATTTGGCATAGGCCAAGCGCACGATGTCCCGGATGGCTGCGGCGTCCGCCGGCCCGGCCTGCCGGAACTGGATGGAAGGATTGATGCTCATCGAGGGCTCCAGACATGAACAGCCCGCCGACGGTTGCGCGGGCGGGGCTGGGAAGAACGAACCGGAATTAACGGGCCACTCCTCGTCGTCGCGCAATCATGCCGCCTCGCAGTGTACAGGTTCGGCGTCGCATGACATTGGCGCGGGGAAGAACGAACATGGCGCCAAGCTGGCGCAGCATGAGTGGCCCGTCAAGCCAACGCCAAGCCACCTTCTGGCGGTGCCCCAGCCTCTTTACCGCGCTGCCTCACCAACCCTGATTAGAGGCATGCCGTATCGGCCCTGGCCGACGACCGCATTTTGGTCACGTAAGCCGGAAAACCGTCCTAAAAAATCGATCATTCTAACGAAAATAATTCATTGGAAAGATTAGTTGGGGAATGGCATTCCCCGGGTGAAGTCGCCTGGAGCATGACGTTGTCTTCCTTATCCCACATTGCGAACGATATTCCAAAAAGCCTGATTTCCGCCGAACCCGCGCAGCGCCGCAAGGCGCTCGACTCGACCAAGGCCGGACCCGTGCCCGGTATGATATTGGTCGCGATGATCACTGCGGTGGCCTTCTCGGCTCGCAACGTCTCCGGCTTTGCCCTGTTCAGCCCGATGATAATAGCCGTCGTCGCCGGCATGATCTACTCCAACGTGCTCGGCACGCCGGGGCACGCCAAGGCCGGCATCGCGTTTTCGCAGCGCCGGCTGCTGCGCTTCGCCATAGTGCTGCTCGGTTTCCAGCTGACGCTCGGCCAGGTGGTGTCGATCGGCGCCGGCGGTGTCGGCATCGTGGCAGCCACCCTTGGCGCCACCTTCGTCTTCACCATCACGCTCGGCCGGCTGATCGGCGTCGACGCGAAACTGGCGCAGCTGATCGCCGCCGGCACCTCGATCTGCGGTGCCTCGGCAATCGTGGCCACCAACATCGTCACCGACGCGCGCGACGAGGACGTCACCTACGCCGTCGCCTCGATCACCTTGTTCGGCACCGTCGCCATGCTCGGCTTCCCGCTGCTGGCGCCGCTGCTCGGCCTCGACCAGCATGCTTTCGGCCTGTGGGCGGGCGCCTCGATCCATGAGGTGGCGCAGGTCATCGGCGCCGGCTTCCAGAACGGCACCCAATCGGGCGAGATCGCCACCGTCGCCAAGCTCACCCGCGTCGCCATGCTGGCGCCGATGGTCATCGCGCTGGGCCTGATGGCGCGCCGCAAGAGCAGCAGCGACCAGCAGGCGGCGCGCCCGCCCATGCCATGGTTCGTCGCCGCCTTCGTCGCCGTCGTGGCTCTGAACAGCCTTGTCGCGATACCCGCCGAAGTGAAATCGGCGATGGCGCTCGCCACCACCATCATGCTGACCATGGGGCTGGCCGCCATGGGCCTGCAGGCCGATATCTCGCAGCTGCGCTCGCGCGGCCTGCGCCCGCTGGCGCTCGCCTTCTCGGCCTTCCTATTCATCGGCGGCTTCAGCCTGATGCTGGTGAAGTTGGCCTAAGCCCCAAAGGTAGCGCTCTACGGCGCCCCTGTCCTGCCGGACAGAGGGGGCGAAGGAACTCGACGGCCGACCGTCGGTCTTTTTGCTGAGCGCCTAATCCTCGAACGAACTCGCCGCCACGTAGATCGCGGCCAGTGTTTCGATGCCGGCCTGGTCCGCCTTGTCGAAGCGGCCGGGCAGCGGGCTGTCGAGATCGAGCACGCCGAAGACGCCTTCATCGTCTTCGAGAAGCACGACCAGTTCCGAACGCGAATCGGCGTCGCAGGCGATGTGGCCGGGGAAATCGTGCACGTCCTTGATCAGCATCGAGGTGCCGAGTTCGACCGCCGTGCCGCATACGCCCTTGCCTACGGCAATGCGCACGCAGGCCGGCTTGCCCTGGAACGGACCCAGCACCAATTCCTCGTCCGAGGCCAGGAAATAGAAGCCCGCCCAGTTGAGATCGGGCACCATCTGGAAGATCAGCGCCGCGGTGTTGGCGGCATTGGCGATCGAGTCGCCCTCGCCCTCGAGCAGCGCCTCCAGTTGCGCGGCAAGATCGCGGTAGAACGCGGCCTTGTCCGAAGTGTCGATGGCCTTGGCTGCGAACATGGCTTGTCTCCGAACTGAGAATCGCGGTTCCGTTTCCGCAGGCGCCCTGCACCGAACGGCCACCGGAACAGTCTACCGTGAATCCTACCCGCCACGAAAGCCGCAAGATAAGGGTCGCTCCCGGCGTCATCGCGGATGCGTCGGGCCGGCTGCTTCTGGTGCGCAAGCGCGGCACCAGCGCCTTCATGCAGCCCGGCGGCAAGATCGAGCCGCGCGAGTCCCCGCTCGATGCTCTGGTGCGTGAATTGCGCGAGGAACTCGGATTGGCGGTCGACCTCGCCACCACCTCCCGGCTCGGCCTGTTCTCGGCCAACGAGCCGGACAGCACGGTCGAGGCGGAATTGTTCGGGCTCTCCATCGACAGCCAGCCGATAGCCGCCCCCGAGATCGAGGAGATCATCTGGCTGGAGCCCGGCTCGACCAGTTCCGTCGAACTTGCGCCGCTGACGCGCGATGTGGTGCTGAGGTTGAGCGGAATGTAGCGGCGGCGGCGCCGCTATTACATCGGACGCTTGGGTTCGCCCTTTTGTGGCATTGCCGGATCGGGCTCGGATTTCTTGTGCTTGTCGGCGGCAATCCTGCGGATGCGGTCGAAGCGGCTTTCCTCTGTCGTTTCGGTCGTGACGACCGTCTGTGGCTTCTGCACGAACACGATCATGGATCGATCTCCTGGGCCAGAGGCCTGCGCGCCCGGGGGAGAATCCCCCGGCGATAGTCGTCTCGCCTGCGGCAAAGGCCGGTTCGGCGAGATACGGATCAGGTCTGAAAGACGGCTTTTATGAAACCACCTTCGCGAGCCGGCCGAATCCTAGTAGCCGCCCATGCCGCCACCGCCGCCCGCAGGCGCGGCATCCTTGGCCGGAATGTCCGAGATCATCGCTTCGGCGGTGATCAAAAGCGCGGCGATCGAGCCGGCATCCTGCAACGCGGTGCGCACCACTTTCGCCGGATCGACGATGCCCGCCTTGATCATGTCGACATACGCCTCGTTCTGGGCATCGAAACCCTGGTTGTGATCCTTGCTGTCGGAGAGCTTGCCGACGACAACGGAGCCTTCAACGCCCGAATTCTCGGCGATCTGGCGGAGCGGCGCTTCGAGTGCCCTGAGCACGATCGAGATGCCGGCGGTGACATCGGCATTGGCGCCGTTCAGGCCGGCAAGCGCCGTCCTGGCACGCAGCAGGGCCACGCCGCCGCCCGGCACGATGCCTTCCTCGACCGCCGCGCGCGTGGCGTTCAGCGCGTCGTCGATGCGGTCCTTCTTTTCCTTGACTTCCGACTCGGTGGCGCCGCCGACGCGGATGACGGCAACGCCGCCGGAGAGCTTGGCCAGCCGCTCCTGCAGCTTCTCCTTGTCATAGTCGGAAGTGGTTTCCTCGATCTGGCCCTTGATCTGGGCGACACGCGCCTGAATGGTCGCCTTGGTGCCGGCGCCGTCGATGATCGTGGTGGTGTCCTTTTCGATCAGCACGCGCTTGGCGCGGCCGAGCATCTCGATGGTGACGTTCTCCAGCTTGATACCGAGATCCTCGGAGATCATCTGGCCGGATGTGAGCACCGCGATGTCTTCCAGCATCGCCTTGCGGCGGTCGCCGAAGCCCGGCGCCTTGACGGCCGCGACCTTGAGGCCGCCGCGCAGCTTGTTGACGACCAGCGTCGCCAGAGCCTCGCCTTCGACGTCCTCGGAGATGATCAGCAGCGGCCTGCCGCTCTGCACCACCGCTTCGAGGATCGGCAGCATTGCCTGCAGATTGCCGAGCTTCTTCTCGTGGATGAGAATATAGGGCTCTTCCAGCTCCGCGCGCATCTTGTCGGCATTGGTGACGAAATAGGGCGAGAGATAGCCGCGGTCGAACTGCATGCCTTCGACGACGTCGAGTTCGGTGTTCGCGGTCTTGGCTTCCTCGACGGTGATGACGCCGTCATTTCCGACCTTGTCCATCGCCTTGGCGATCATCTCGCCGACGCTGGCATCGCCATTGGCGGCGATTGTGCCGACCTGCGCGATCTCGGCCGACGATTTGACCTTCTTGGCCTTCGCCTTGATTTCCACGACGACGGCCGCGACGGCCTGGTCGATGCCGCGCTTGAGGTCCATCGGGTTCATGCCGGCGGCAACCAGCTTGGCGCCTTCGCGCAGGATCGAGGCGGCCAGCACCGTGGCAGTGGTGGTGCCGTCGCCGGCGAGGTCGTTGGTCTTCGAGGCCACTTCGCGCACCATCTGCGCGCCCATGTTCTCGAACTTGTCGGCAAGCTCGATTTCCTTGGCGACGGTGACGCCGTCCTTGGTGATGCGCGGCGCCCCATAGGCCTTGTCGATGATGACGTTGCGGCCCTTGGGGCCGAGCGTGACCTTGACCGCATTGGTGAGGATCTCGACGCCGCGCAGCATACGGTCGCGCGCATCGGTGGAGAATTTGATTTCCTTGGCAGACATGATTTTATCCAGTTCGCATTTGGAGTGGAGCCGTCACCGCGCAGAGGCGCGGCGCTTCAGTCAGGCGGCCTTCTTGGCTTCGACGCTCTTTTCGATAACGCCCATGATGTCGGCTTCCTTCATGATCAGAAGATCCTCGCCGTCGATCTTGACCTCCGTGCCCGACCATTTGCCGAACAGGATCAAGTCGCCGGCCTTGACGTCGAGCGGAACAAGTGCGCCGTTTTCGTCGCGGGCGCCGGGACCAACCGCGATCACTTCGCCTTCCTGCGGCTTTTCCTTGGCATTGTCGGGAATGATGATGCCGCCCTTGGATTTGATATCGCCTTCGGCGCGCCGGATGACGACGCGGTCGTGGAGTGGCCGAAATTTCATGAGAACTTCTTTCTGGGGCCGGCATAGGCGGCCGCCCCCTTCTATAGGCTCTTTGGCACTCGATAGATAGGAGTGCCAAAATTTATTCCGAGCGGATATTGAATAATCATAGTATTATTTCGGCGCCCGGTTTCATCGGGTCGGAAAACGACCAAATATTTCAAAAATTTGAATTTTCCCGGCAGAGTGCCTATTTATCGGACAAGTTCATTTTCACGATTTCAGACGCAAGGGAGATTTCCTCGATGGCCGACGGCAACCAGACGATCATGGAAAAAGCTGAAGCGCGCTTTGTCGACAAGCAGAAGAAGACGGCGGAGCGCAACAAGGCAACCGCCGAATATATGTCCGAAGCGAGGGCCAGGGAGATCAAGACGGCAAGGCTGAGGCAATTGCGGCTGGCCAAGGAAGAAGCCGACCGCGTGGCCGAGGCCCTGAACCCGACGCCGAAGAAGAAACGCGCGGTGAAGAAAACGACGGAGGCAAAATCATGAGCCTGACCTTCCCCAACCGCAGCCGCAGCTACGACGAGGCCGGCAAGCGCATCCGGTTCGTCGGCTATGACGGCATGTTCCAGATTTCCTTCTCGGTCGCCGCCGATGCCATGACGAGGATGCAGCCGGCGACGGCAGCCAATGAAGCCGGCTATCTCGCCACCTTCGACACCGAGAGCAGTGTCATCCGGGACGTAGCGTCAAAGGCCTATGACCGCACGCGCAAGAGCATGTATGTGCTGACGGCCGACGACTTCCGCTGAGACGACAGGCGAACGGCGCTGGATCAGGATTTACGCTCCGCCTTCTCCCGGCGCTTGACGTCCCGGACATTCATCTGATCGACCATGGCGTTGGCGTCGCGCGGGCTCATGCCGACCATCGCCCTTTGCCTGACGACGACGGGCTGGCCGGTGAAGACGTTGATGATGGCCCAGCTTTGGGGCAAGTCCATGCGCAGTGCGTAGCGGTTGGCCATTTGCCTCAGCCCTGCAACATGAAGAAGACCATGCCCAGGACCGATATCGTCCAGGCGACGACCGACAGCTTCAGCACCATGCCGCCATGGGCGGCCAGGGCCTCCCGCAGCCGTGGAGCGATACCTGCCGACGGGACCGGTTCCACCGCGACGACACGGGGTCCCTTGGCGCCAAGTTTTCCAAAGACGGGCAACAGCGACGGTTCACGCACGAAAATGGCCTCGAATGTCGGGGAAAGTCGGAGCGGGCAAGCTCTCGCCCTTCCATAGCACTCTTTTGGCGAGTGCCCTGCATGCCAAATGCAAATAGGCTGCTTTAACGCCGGCCGCATGCCACGTGACCCCGATCGTCAGATGCTGAAAGCGCGCAAGTCGGCTGGGTAGCAGTCTTCTTGCCGGCACGTCAGCGTCACGACGAAGACTAGGACCTGTCCGGCCCAGGCCGCAAATGCAAGCTGGCAAGGCCCATCGCCCTTGATGGTCCGACGCAGGCTCTACGTCATGTGATTTTTTGGAGGCCTCGCCTCGGGATCGAACCGAGGCTTCAGAGATTTGCCGTCTCCAGCGTAGCCGCTCCGCCACGAGGCCATGACTAGCGAACTAACCGATAATATTTGCGCAAGCGTTAAGACCGAAGAGTCGTTTGTAGACATGTCGCCGATTGCTGCTTTGGCCGGCTCGCGCCGTGGGCAGCACTGACGGCTGCCGATCAGGAATTCGCCTGATGAACTCGCCGGGCGCCGAGCCCGTGAGCCCGTCCTCCGGCGGCCACTTCGCACCACCGGAGGACCAGCCACTTTTCCTCTTGAACAGCCTCTGGATCTGGCCTAGTTTGGGTTGAGAAAAGGTTTTTCCAAACATTTCCGAGCGGGCTCGGCCATTGGCCGGGTCATTCCGGCCTGTAAGAGAAAACCTTTTCCCAATCGGGATTTTCGCCGCAATGGCATTGGACGATCAGCCAGCCTTTCCCAAGCCCGTCACCTTGCGTGACGTGGCGGCCGAGGCTGGCGTCAGCGTCGCCACCGCCTCGAAGGCGCTCAACGACCAGGGCCGCATGACCGCCGAGACCCGCGAGCGCATTCGCGAGACCGCGCAGCGCCTCGGCTTCCGGCCCAACAGCCTGGCGCAGAGCCTGCTGCGGCGACGCTCCTTCACCGTCGGCCTGCTCACCAACGATACCTATGGCCGCTTCTCGCTGCCGCTGATGTCGGGCATTTCCGACGCGCTGGTCGACGCCGGCGTCTCGGTGTTCCTGTGCAATGTCGAGGAGGATCCGCGTCTCGGCCAGCTCCATGTCGAGGCCATGCTCGACAAGCGCGTCGACGGCATCATCGCCACCGGCAAGCGCATCGACCGTCATCTGCCGGTCGACCTGTCCAATCTGCGCATTCCGGTGATCTATGCCTTCACCCAGCCCGATCCCGACGCCGTCGCCTTCGTCTCCGACGACGCTGGCGGCGCGCGGCTGGCAGTGGAGCATTTCTGTCGGCTCGGCCGCAGGCGCATCGCCCATGTCTCGGGACCGGCGAGCTTTGCCGTGGTGCACGCCAGGGCGCAGGCCTATCGCGATGTTCTGACCGAGAACGGCCTGTCGGTCACCGAGCCGCTGCTCGGCTCGTGGTCGGAGGCCTGGGGACACGAAGCCGTGGCGAGGCTGTTCGACGGCGCGGCCGACGGCGCAAGCGAAAGGCCGGACGCCGTCTTCTGCGGCAACGACCAGATCGCACGCGGCGTCATCGATGCCTTGCGCGAGCGCGGTCTCGACGTGCCCGGCGATGTCGGCGTCATCGGTTTCGACAATTGGGAGATCGTGGCCGAAGCGACGCGCCCGCCGCTGACCTCGGTCGACATGAACCTGGCTGCGCTCGGCCGCGAAGCGGGGCTGACCTTGCTTTCCCTGGTCGGCGGCAAGCCCGCCGCGCCAGGCATCCGGAAACTGCCGTGCCGGCTGGTGGTGCGTCAGTCCTGCGGCCGCCTGCCGGACGGCTGAAGAACCAAACGCCGCAATCGGCGGCAAGCCGCGCATCGCGGCCAAAACGTGGAGGAGGAGAATATGAGGACTTTGATTGCCAGGCTGGCCTTGACGGCCGCCGTACTCGGCTGCGGGCTGCAATTTGCCGCCGCCGAGACCGCCAACATCTGGGTGCGCGCCGACGGCTCGAACTTCATGCCGCGCATCGTCGATGCCTACAACAAGGGCCACACCAACCAGATCAAGCTCGACATCATCCCCAACGCCGAGATCATTCCGAAATACGGTGCTGCCGCCGCCGGCGGCACGGCGCCCGACGCGCTGTCGCTCGACCTGATCTACACGCCCTCCTTTGCTGCCGCCGGCCAGTTGGAGGACATCACCGACTGGGCCAAGTCGCTCCCCTATTTCGCCAGCCTGTCGCCGGCTCATGTGAAGACCGGCACGTACAAGGACCGCATCTACGGCCTGCCCTTCTCCGCCGACGCCTCGGTGCTGATCTGGAACAAGAAGCTGTTCAAGCAGGCCGGCCTCGACCCCGAAAAGGGCCCGGCCAATTGGGCCGAGATCGAAGCCGACGCCGAAAAAGTCAACGCGCTCGGCGGCAACATCAAGGGCTTCTACTTCTCCGGCAATTGCGGCGGCTGCAACATCTTCACCTTCACGCCGCTGGTCTGGGCCTCGGGCGGCGATATCCTCTCACAGGACGGCTCCAAGGCGACGCTGGACAGCCCGCAGCTGCGTGGCGCCATCGATCTCTACCGCTCGATGGTCAAGAAGGGCCTGGTGCCGGAAGGCGCCCAGACCGACACCGGCGCCAATTTCTTCGCCGCCTTCGCCGGCGGCAACATCGGCATCTCGCCGTCGGGCGCCTTCGCTATCGGCGCGCTCAACACCCAGTATCCCGATATCGACTACGGCATCACCTTCCTGCCGGGCAAGGATGGCGGCTGGTCGTCCTTTGCCGGCGGCGATAATTTCGTCGTTACCAAGGGCACCAAGAAGATCGATGTGGTGAAGGAGTTCCTCGACTTCGCTTATTCGCTGGAAGGCCAGACGATCCTGGCCAAATATGGCAGCCTGCCGGTGCGCGGCGACATCGCCAAGGACGCGCTGAAGGACCTCGACCCGCGCTACCAGGTCGCAGCCGAGGCCATGGCCAAGGGCAAGACACCCTATTCGGTGGTCTTCAACGACCTGATCAACTCCGCCAACGGCCCGTGGACGCAGATGGTCAACGAGGTGTTCTTCGGCGACGACGTCGACGGCGCCATCGCCAATGCGCAGGAGACCATGCAGTCGATCATAGACCAGGCGCCGCAGAAATAGGCGCCTGCCTGCCGGCCGGCCGTCTCCCTGAGCGGGTGGCTGGATATTGTTTGGTTCAGATACAGGGCTATCGCGTTGAGAAGACTCACTAGCATCGACAGCTTGGGACCTAGCGCACTTCGCCTCCCCTTCTCCCCTTGTGGGGTGAGAAGCAGTCCGCGCAGGGGACGAAAAGCCAACTGCTTGGCTTTTCGAGCTTCGAACGCCCTGAGCCTGCGAAGGGCCGGGTGGTGGCCGATCCACTCTGCCGGGTCCCCGCTGCTTCGCAGCCTCCCGGTGTTCGCCGGCCTTTCATCGTGCCACTGGCACGATGAATTCGCCTCCGGCGAACCGGCCGCTCACCCCACAAGGGGAGAAGGAAAAGCGGGCCAGCCATGACCACCATCACAGCAACCACCGCCCCGCCCCGCGCCCGAAAACTCGTCGGCGCCGGGCGGCGGCAATGGATCGGTCTCATCTACGTCGCGCCGGCCGTGGCGCTGGTCATGGTGTTCTTCGTCATCCCGCTCGGCATGACGGCGTGGATGTCGCTGCACAACTGGCCCCTGATGGGCGGGCACTCCTTCATCGGCCTCGACAATTACGTCGCGATCCTGCGCGACACCAGGTTCTGGAATGCGCTGAAATTCACCGGCTACTACACTGTGATCGTCACCATCGCGATCTTCGCCGTCGCCTTCCCGCTGGCCATCTTCATCGAGCGGCCGCGCCCGTTCACCAATCTATACCGCACCGCCTTCTTCATGCCGGCGGTGGTCGGTTTCGCCTCGGCGAGCCTGCTCTGGTCATGGCTGCTCAACGTCGATTCCGGCCTGTTCAGCCCGGCCGCCTACAACCTCGGCCTGATCGACAGGAAATTCAATCTTCTGGCCACCTTCCAGCCGGCCTTCTGGTCGATCATCGCCATGGTGGTGTGGAAGGTCGCCGGCTTCACCATGATCATCCTGATGACCGGCCTGCAATCGATCCCGCAGGATTTGCAGGAGGCCGCCGTCATCGACGGCGCCGGCCCGTTCGCGAGGTTCCGGGCCATCACCTTGCCGCTGATGCGCCGCACGCTGGCGCTGGCGCTGATCCTGTCGGTGGCCGGCTCGGTCCTCGCCTTCGACCAGTTCTACATCATCCTGCGCGGCGGCCCGCGCAACCAGACGCTGACGGCGGTGTACTGGATTTTCAACCAGTCCTTCGTGTCGTTCAAGCTCGGCTATGGCGCGGCGCTCTCCATGGTGCTGCTGGTGATCCTGGTGGCGCTCAGCCTCGTGCAGCTCTGGCTGCTGAGGAAGCCCGAGGGCCTCGACTGATGGCGCAGGCAGTGTCCGCTCAAGGCAAGCTCGCCGCCAGCGTCGTCAGGCACTCCACCGGCATCGTCGCCTCGGTGCTGTTCGTGGCGCCGATCGTGTGGGCCGCGCTGTCGGCCTTCAAGCCGGCGCAGGAGGCGCGCCAGCCGCCGTTGCCGCCCTGGCCGACGACAGGCTTCTCGCTGGAGAACTACGCCACGCTCAACACGTTCGGCGACGGGCTCTGGGTCTCGGCGCAGAACAGCATCTACGTCTCTGTCATGACGGTGCTGGTCTCGGTCGTCGTCTCCGTGCTCGCCGGCTACGGTTTCTCGCGTTTCCGATTTCCGCTCAAGGACCTGTTCTTCGTCCTCATCCTGTCGACGATCATGATCCCGTTCCAGTCGATCCTGACGCCGATCTTCCTGGTGCTCACCAAGCTTGGCCTGCACAACACGCTGACCGGGCTGGTCGGCGTCTATGTGACGCTGCAACTGCCGTTCTCGATCTTCATGATGCGCAACGCCTTCGACGCGGTGCCGCGCGAGATCGAGGAGGCCGCGCGCATGGACGGCGCCGGAAACGCCACCATGCTGTTGAAGGTGATGCTGCCGCTGGTCTGGCCGGGCGTCGTCACTATCGCGCTGTTCGCCTTTCTCGGCGCCTGGAACGAGTTTCTCGCCGCTTTGGTGCTGATGACCGACCAGTCCAAGTTCACGCTGCCGGTGATGATGACCGCACTCCAGTCCGGCCGCTTCGGCGCCATCGACTGGGGCGCGGTGCAGGCGGGCGTCACCGTGATGATGGTGCCGTGCCTGATCCTGTTCCTGGCTTTGCAGCGCTTCTACATCCGCGGCCTGATGGCCGGGGCCGTCAAGTAATCGACCGAATGGAGTAAGTTCATGACCGCATCGTCTTCCGCCAGGCCTGCCAGCGCCTCCAGGCCCAAACTCGCCTTCCGGCCGCTACCAGCGCCGCAGGTCGACGTGCACGGCTTCTGGGGCGACCGTGCCGATGCCGTCGCCGCGCGCACCGCCGATATCCTCTACGACCGCTGCGTCGAGGCGGGCATGCTGGAGCAGATCGATCCGGACCGGCCCTCGCCCGGCGTCGTCATCCCGTTCCATTCCCCTTCGCCCGACGAGGCGGCTTCCCCCGGCTTCACCGGCTCGACGGTGACGACGCAGATGTTCTGGGACTCCGACTGGGGCAAGACGATCGAGACGGCGGCCTATTCGCTCTACCGCGCCAAGAACCCGGAGCTGGAGAAGAAGATCGACGCCGTCATCGACCTCTACGAAAAGCTGCAGCAGCCGGACGGCTATCTCTCGAGCTGGTACCAGCGCATCCAGCCCGGCCTGCGCTGGACCAATCTGCGCGATTGCCACGAGCTCTATTGCGCCGGCCACCTGATCGAGGGCGCCGTCGCCTATTACCAGGCGACCGGCAAGCGCAAGCTGCTCGACGTCATGTGCCGCTATGCCGACCATATCGCCTCGGTGCTCGGGCCCGAGCCGGGCAAGAAGAAGGGCTATTGCGGCCATGAGGAGATCGAGCTGGCGCTGGTGAAGCTGGCGCGGGTGACTGGCGAGAACAAATACATGGAGCTGGCGAAATACTTCATCGACCAGCGCGGCCAGCAACCGCATTATTTCGACGAGGAGGCGCGCGCCCGCGGCACCGATCCCAAGGCCTATCATTTCAAGACCTATGAATACAGCCAGTCGCACATTCCGGTGCGCGAGCAGGACAAGGTCGTCGGTCATGCGGTCAGGGCGATGTATCTCTATTCCGGCATGGCCGACATCGCCACCGAATATGGCGACGACAGCTTGCGGGTGGCGCTCGACCGGCTGTGGGACGATCTCACCAGCAAGAACCTCTACATCACCGGCGGGCTCGGGCCGTCGGCGCACAATGAGGGCTTTACCAGCGATTTCGACCTGCCCAATGAGAGCGCCTACGCCGAGACCTGTGCCGCCGTCGGCCTGGTGTTCTGGGCCAGCCGCATGCTCGGCATGGGGCCGAACGCCCGCTACGCCGATATCATGGAGCGGGCGCTCTACAACGGCTCGATCTCGGGCCTGTCGCTCGACGGCTCGCTGTTCTTCTACGAAAACCCGCTGGAAAGCCGGGGCCGGCACAACAGATGGAAATGGCACCGCTGCCCGTGCTGCCCGCCCAATATCGGGCGCATGGTGGCCTCCATCGGCAGCTATTTCTACAGCCTGGCGGACGACGCGCTTGCCGTCCATCTCTATGGCGATTCCACCGCTCGTTTCGACATAGCGGGCGTGCCGGTGGCACTGACGCAGGCGAGCCGCTACCCCTGGGACGGCGCGGTCGCCATCACCATCGAGCCGCAGGCGCCGGTCGCGTTCACCCTGCATCTGCGCGTGCCGGCATGGAGCGCCGGCGCGGCGCTCAAGGTCAATGGCGAGACGGTGAAGCTCGAGGACGTCACCAGCGATGGCTACGCGGCGATCCGGCGCACATGGAAGAAGGGCGATAGCGTCCGCCTCGATCTCGAAATGCCGATCGAACGGCTCTACGCCAACCCGCAGGTGCGCCAGGACGCCGGCCGCGTCGCGCTGTCGCGTGGCCCGCTGATCTACTGCGTCGAGGCGACCGACAATGACGGCAGCCTGCACCGCATCGCATTGCCGCGCACCGCAAGCATCGAGGCGCATGACGAGCCGGACCTGCTGGGCGGCGTGGTGGCGCTTTCGACCACAGCGCTGGCCGACACCGATGAGGGCTGGCAAAACGGGCTTTACCGCACCGACCCGCCCGCTGCCAGACAGACGCGGCTGACCGCCATCCCCTATTTCGCCTGGGACAACCGCGAGCCCGGCGAGATGCTGGTGTGGCTGAGGGACGGATGAGGCCAGAAGGGCGCGAAGGAGCGCGACAGGCTTCGTTCTGCCCGCCGCGTCTTCGGTGCCAGTCACACGGAGCCTATCGCCGGGCCTTTGACTTGTTCAGAGCGACGGCGGCGTGGATAAGCGCCTTGAACGCTTCCTCGTCGACCTCCTCGCCCTCTTGGAAATCGATGGCGCGCCTGGTGTTTCCTTCCAGGCTGGAGTTGAACAGGCGCGACGGATCGGGCAGCGCCGCACCCTTGGCGAAGGTCAGCTTGACGACGTTCTTGTAGGTCTCGCCGGTGCAGATCATTCCGGCATGCTCCCACACCGGGACCCCGCGCCATTTCCACTCCTCCACGATCTCGGGGTCGGCCTGCCGGATCAGGCCGCGCAGCCGGCTCAGCATCTCGCCCCGCCAGTCGCCGAGTTCCTCGATCCTGCCGTCTATGAGCTGCGAAGGAGACCTGCCTTCTGGCGACCCGCTCTTCGTCATGTCCGTTCTCCTTCAGGCTTGAGGGCGGTCACCGCCCCGTCCGCCCGATCATAGGCGCTCTGTCGCGGGCGGCAAATCCGGGCCCGGCGTACAAATCTCACATCCGTTCGCCGGGCAATCGGCTCGCCTGTTTCACCCACTCGGTGAACTGGGCCTCGTCGAACTGGTCGTCCTCATGAATGTCAAGGTAACGCGTGTCCTTGCTTTTGGACTGGCCAGGCGGCACCGGGTCCAGCGAGATGCCGCGGAAGAAGGCTACCTTTATGTATTTCGTGAAGCAATGAAAGCTGAGGAACCAGCCCTCGCCTTCCACGCCATAGAAGGGCGAGTTCCATTTGACGGCCTTGCGCACATCAGGCACGGCACGCTCGATGAGCGCGTCGAGGCGGCCGCCGGCCTCGCTCTTCCAGCCCGGCATGGCCGCGATATAGGCCTGGACGGGCGCGTTGCCTTCGCCCTTGGCGATCTGCGGATTGCCGCCAGAAAGCAGGACCGGACCGGCGGTTGCAGGCCTGGCGGCCCCTTTGGCTGATTGCCCCTGCCTCTTCGCCATCCATCCCGTCCTTACTGGCTCGCGCGCTGCCGCCCGTCAAGCCGCTTGGCGGCGTATGGCAGCACGAACATGTAGAGGCCGCTGAACAGCAGCAGGAAAAGCGGCAGCAGCGGCGAATATACCACCCAGGCAGGCGGCTGCCCCAAGCCCATGGCGACGAAGTTGGCGAGGACAGTCCCCGTGAAGATGATCGATAGCCAGCGATGCGTTTGCCGGACCAATTTGTTCCAATCCATGCTATCTCCTCTTGAAAAATGAACGAAACGCCGCTTACCAGCGCGCCAGCTGCGTGATCTGGATGAGGTTACCGCAGCTATCGTTGAGCTGCGCTATGGTCGAGCCGGTCACTTCGGTCGGCGCCATGGCGAAGGCCGCGCCCCGCGCCTTGATGCGCTCGTGATCGGCCTTGATGTCGTCGGTGAAGAGCATCAGCGCCGGCTGGCCCTGTTTGAACAAGGCCTGCTGGTAGGCCTTGGCCGCCGGGTTGTCGTTCAGCGCAAGCTGCAGCTCGGTTCCCTCAGGCTCGTCCGGCGAGGCCACTGTCAGCCAGCGAAACGGACCGTTGCTGAAATCGGCCTTCTTGGTGAAGCCCAGCACGTCGGTGTAGAAGGCAAGTGCCTTCTCCTGGTCGTCCACATAGACGCGGGTCAACTTGATCTTCATCGCATATCCTCCATAGGTTTTGTTGCGGCGGCCGCCTTCGAACAGCCTTGCCATGAACCCCGGCCGGCGGATTTCAGTCCGTCCGTGCCAGGAGCTCTTCCAGCTTCTCCAGGAATTTCGGCCATCCCATCTTGGCGCCGCCATAGGCCCGCCTCTGCTCGGGCCGGAAACCGGACTGCTCCATGCGCAGATGGGTCCCGGCAGGCGTCGGGGTGAGCGTAAAGGTCACCACGCTCCTGAGATCGAAGGCCGGGTCCTGGTGCGCGAGGTTCCAGGTGTAGGACAGCGTCTTGTGCGGCTCGACGGCAAGCACCTCGCAATCCAGCACGCCGCCCCAGGCGGTGCTGAGGTTGAAGCGATGGCCCACGACCGGATTTAAATCGTTCTTCATCAGCCACTCCTCGATCAGATGCGGTTGCGTCAGTGCGCGCCAGAGTTTTTCCGGCGGATGCGAAATCTGCCGCTCGACGACGACAGTGCGGGTGTCGGCGGCAGTGTCGTTCACTGGTCCATCCTTTTGAGCAGATCCTCGAGATCGTCGAACCGGCTTTCCCAGAACCCGGCCATCTCACGCGTCCAGTCCATCAGCGGCGCCAGCGCGCCGAGCTGCGCGCTGTAATGCGTCTGGCGGCCTTCATGGCGGTCGCGCACCAGCCCGGCCTGCTTCAGCACGCCCAGATGCTTCGACACGGCCGGCTGCGAGACCCCCGACTGGATCGTCAGCGCTCCCACCGTCTGCTCTCCCTGGCGGCACAGCCGTTCGAAGATGGCGCGCCGCGTCGGGTCGGCGAGCGTCCTGAAGAGCGCATCATGAGCATCCGGCATTTAATCGATAACCCGTTGGCTATTGATCAACGTATAACCGTCGGGATATGTATTCGTCAAGCGGAAGATTTGGAGTGGCGGGAAAGCGTCCGGAACTTCCGGGTCGCGCTGCGCTGGAAACGCCGATCGCTAAACCGGGGCGTGGACGCGGTTGATCTCCTCGGCCACCAATGCCTGCAACTGCCACAGGTTGCGATCGCGAATGCCGCAGGCGTCGAGGTGGCGGATGGTCTCGAACAGATATTGCGCGCCCGAGCCCCAATGGCCGGCGGCCCGGGCCAGCGTCGCCGCGATCGCCCGTTTGTCCAGCCTGCCGACATAGCGCGCATTGGCGGGATCGACGACGAAGCCGAGCGCGCGGCACATGCCGCCCTCGGTCCTGACCCGCAGCCAGCGCGGCACGTTGACGGCGGGCAGGATGGTCATCTCGCGGCGCAGCAGCGCCTCGAGATTGTCGGCAACCGGCTCCGCGATCTCGAACACCATGCCCTGGCATTGGCCACCACGGTCGAGCGCCATCATCAGGCCGGGCTGCTCGATCGTGCCGCGAAACCGCTGCACGGTGAAGCAGAAAGAGCGGTGCCAGCCAGTCGCCACCGCGCGCTCGCCTCCCCTCACCTCGCCCGCCGGCTTCCATAGCAGCGAGCCATAGGCGAACAGTTTCAGCGGCCCGGCCGGCGCATCGGCCAGTATTTCATCGCTGAAACGCGCATAGTCAGCGTCGGTCATGTAGACCATGCCCGGCGTCGGCCCGGCATCCTCGACCGTGCGCAAGGTGCGGGCGACCAGCGCCTCCGTCAGCGCCATCGCCGCGCTTCGCGACGTAGATTGTGATCGTGCGGCGGATATCGGCCTGTTCATTTTCGTACTCCAGCCTCGCCGCCATGTTGCCCAAGGCAAAGGGATTCTCAAGAGCCAGAGCCACTCGGACGCGGACTCAGAAGCTGAGCGAACCTGCCCAAGCGTTTGAAAAGCCTCGGCGCACCGCCGTCGCGACAGAAGTGGCCGAAAGTCCGCCTGGGTCGGCGCCATCCGCCGCCGGCGGAACGAGATCGCGTTCGACGCGTTTCATTGGGTTGGGAGGGAACTATGAACGATGCGCCGGCAACGCCCATCGGCAGGACGCTTTCGCCCAGCGAAATGGTCACCGTGATGTCGCATTTCCATCGCGCCGAGATTGCGCGCATGGCGGGATGGCGCGACCGTATCGACAGGACCAGCAATTGGGCGATCACCGTCGTGGCCGCGATGCTGTCGGTGTCGCTGTCGACGGCCAGTGCCCATCACGGCGTGCTGCTGTTCGCCATGCTGCTGGTGCTGCTGTTGCTGTGGATCGAGGCACGGCGCTACCGCTTCTTCGACGTCTACCGCGCCCGCGTGCGCCAGTTCGAGCGCCACTATTTCGCGCAGATCTTCTCGCCGCAGCCGGACTTCGCCTCGGACTGGCTGCTGATCGTCGGCGAAAGCCTGCGCACGCCGAAATTCCTGGTCTCGCAGCGGGTGGCGCTGGCGCGCCGTTTGCGCCGCAACTACATCCATATGATGCTGATCCTGCTGCTCGCCTGGATCCTCAAACTATCGACGCCGAGCCTGCTCGATCGGGCCGCGCCGGTGGGTTTCGTCGGCACATTGCGCGAGGCCGTCAGCGCCGCCGCCCTGGGTCCCGTGCCCGGCCTGGTCATCGTCACGCTGGTCGCCATCCTCTTTGCCGGCCTGCTGGCCGTCGCCTTACTGACGCCCGACGACAACGGCGAACTCTCCTTCGGCGACGTGCATGTCTAGTCCGCGATGGACAAAAACGCTTTGCGAACAACCGGGTGAGGCGCCATCCTGAATCAAACCGCGAATGAGCGCCTGTGTGCCGGCTTGGAAAATAGCCGCATGGATGCCATCTAGAGGGAGAGAGCCGGCCTCTGGGCGGTCGGCCACGGAGCATCGAAACAAGTGACGCAGCGAAGCGGCAGCGCCGACCTGCCGCTGCATGGCGGACGGGTCCCGAAATGGCTGGGCGACCGCATGACGCGGCTCGGCGCGGTGCTGTGCCAGGCGATCATCCACCATTATGGCCGCGACGAGCTGCTGCGCCGGCTGGCGCATCCCTTCTGGTTCCAGTCCTTCGGTGCGGTGATGGGCATGGACTGGCATTCGTCCGGCATCACCACCAGCGTCATCGGCGCGCTGAAGCGCGGGCTGACGCCGCTGTCGGGCGAGCTCGGCATCCATGTCTGCGGCGGACGCGGCGCCCATTCGCGCAAGACGCCGCATGAGCTGGAGATGATCGGCGAACGTGTCGGCTTCGACGGCGCGGCCCTTGCCACCGCCAGCCGCCTGGTCGCCAAGGTCGACAGCGCCGCCGTTCAGGACGGTTTCGATCTCTATCTGCATGGCTTCATCGTCACTGACGACAGCCGCTGGGTGGTCGTCCAGCAAGGCATGAACGGCGACAGAAGGCAGGCGCGCCGTTACCACTGGCTGTCGGAAGGGCTGAAGAGTTTCGTCGACCAGCCGCACGCGGCCATCGAGGGCGAGCGGCAGGGCGAGATCGTCAACCTCACCGACCATCGCGCCGAGGCCTCGCGCAGCGGCCAGCTCGATCTTCTGCGCCAGCTCGGTCCCGACCGGATCGTGCACGAATTCGCCGCCATCGAGCCTGCGGCGACTGAAGCAAAGCGCGACAGTGCACAACCAATGCTGCCCAATCTGGTCATGCCGGCGCACCATGACGTGCGCGAAAGCGACATCGTCATGCGCCGGCTGCACGGCAACATCTCCGCCGCCATCGAGAGCGGCCCGACGGACTTTCCCGAATTGCTGCTGGTTCCGGGCGTCGGCGCCCGCACCGTGCGGGCGCTGGCGATGGTGGCGGAGGTGGTGCATGGCGCGCCGTGCCGCTTTTCCGACCCGGCGCGCTTCTCGCTGGCGCATGGCGGCAAGGACCGGCATCCCTTTCCGGTGCCGCTGAAGGTCTATGACGAGACCATCGCCGTCATGAAGTCGGCGGTCGCCAAGGCCAAGCTCGGCCGCGAGGAGGAGCTTGGCGCCTTGCAGCGGCTCGACGGCCAGGCGCGGCGACTGGAGCGCTACGTCACCGGCCCGAGCCTGAAGGAGATCGTCGCCGGCGAGTTCGACCAGTCGCACCTGCTCGGCGGCCGCAGCGTCTTCGGCCCGGAGCCACCGCCTGAGGGTGCTTTGCCGGGCGGCGCCAAGAAGTCGGGCTAGATCGCCGATCGCGGCCGCTACGCCGACAATTGGCGAAGCAATCCGCGGGCGGCGTCCAGCCGGTATGGGCCTTTCTCCCCGTCACTATACGGGGAGAAATGTCCGGCAGGACAATGAGGGGCGGCGCCAAGCTTTCGGCAAATACCATCTGGATCCTGTATGTTTCCCATGTCGGCGCTGCCCTCATCCGTCTGCCGGCACCTCCTCCCCGTATGGCGACGGGGAGAAGAGCGCTGTCTCCTATGTCGGCACTTACCCAGACAGATTGGCCCGAACAGATTGGCCCGACCCGCCGCAACCTTGCGCGGCATTGCACGTTTATGCGCAGCGGACTTGATCCGCGTTGAGGGGTTGGATGACTAGGCACTGGCCGCAAACGGGATTTCTTCCTGCCATTCTCATCCTTTTCGCCGCCTTTACCTCGCCGTGCCCGGCCTGGGCAGCCCAGGCAAGCAGCCACGCCGCGGGCATGGGCGGCTCGGCGGAGGGCGTTTTCGTCGCCGAGATCGTGCTTCTGCTTCTGGTCGGGCGCGGCCTGGGCGAAATCTTCCAGCGCTACGGCCAGCCGGCGATCATGGGCCAGCTGATCGGCGGCATCCTGCTCGGGCCTTCGCTGTTCGGCTGGCTCTGGCCCGGCGCGCAGCAGCTGATCTTCTCGACCGACCCCGCGCAGAAGAGCATGATCGAGGCGGTCTCGCAGCTCGGCGTCCTGCTGCTCCTGCTGCTCACCGGCATGGAGACGGACCTGCGCCTGGTGCGCCGGGTGGGCGCGGCGTGTTTTTCGATCTCGGTCACCGGCGTCGTCGTGCCCTTTGCCTGCGGTTTCGCGCTGGCGCAGTTCCTGCCCGGCACGCTGCTGCCCGACCCCAGCGAGCGCGTCGTCGCCGGGCTCTTCCTCGGCACGGCGCTGTCGATCTCCTCGGTCAAGATCGTCGCCATGGTGGTGCGCGAGATGAACTTCATGCGCCGCAATCTCGGCCAGGTCATCATCTCCTCGGCCATCATCGAGGACACGATCGGCTGGCTGATCATCGCCGTCACCTTCGGCATCGCCACCAATGGCAGCCTCCAAATCGTGCCGCTGGTGGTAACGGTGGCCGAAGTGGCGCTGTTCATGGTGTTCTCCTTCACCATCGGCCGCCGGCTGGTGTTCACGCTGATCCGCTGGAGCAACGACTCCTTCCGCAGCGAATACGCCGTCATATCGGTCATCCTGATCATCATGGGCGTGATGGCGCTGATCACCAATCTGATCGGCGTCCACACCGTGCTTGGCGCCTTCGTCGCCGGCATACTGGTCGGCGAATCGCCGATCCTGTCCAGCCACATCGAGAGCCAGTTGCGCGGCGTCATCACGGCGCTCTTCATGCCGATCTTCTTCGGCATGGCCGGGCTTTCGGCCGACCTAACCGTGCTTGCCGACCCGACGCTGGCGCTGCTGACGCTGGCGCTGGTGCTCATCGCCAGCATCGGCAAGTTCGGCGGCGCCTTCATCGGCGGCCGCTTCGCCGGCATGACGCTGAAGGAGGCGACCGCCGTCGGCAGCGCCATGAACGCGCGCGGCTCGACCGAGGTCATCGTCGCCTCGATCGGCCTGTCGATGAACATCCTGTCCCACAATCTGTTCACCATGATCGTCACCATGGCTGTCATCACCACGCTCGCCATGCCGCCGATGCTGCGCTGGGCGCTCGGCCGGCTGCCCGTCGAAGATGCCGAGAAGCAGCGCGTCGACCGCGAGCTGCTCGACGAGCGCGGCTTCGTCTCCAAGCTGGAGCGGCTGCTGCTGCTGGTCGACGACAGCCCGGTCGGCAAGTTCACCGCCTATCTCGCCGGCTTGGTCGGCGGCGGCAGCGGCATGCCGACCACGCTTCTCCACCTCAAGGACGGCAGGCTTGCCGGCCCGGCCCGCGACAAGGGCCCGGAGCGCGCGCTGAAGGAGGTCAAGAAGGGTGCCGCCCGGAGCGCCAAGGCGGTGAGCAAGGCCGAGGACACGCCGGTCGAGAAGGTGCATCTGACCGCCCGCAGCGAACGCGAGGCCACCGCACGAACGATCGCCGAGGAGGCGCGCAAGGGCTACGGCCTGCTGCTGGTCGGGCTGGAGGCCATGCTGACCGAGAAGGGCTCGTTCACCGAAGCGCTGAACGACATGACCAGCGGCTTCGACGGTCCGCTCTGCCTGGTGCTGAACGGTGCCGGCGCCGGGGGCAAGATGCCGGTGCTGCGCGCCGGAACCACCATCCTCGTTCCCGTCAACGGCACGGAAGTGTCGCGACGCGCCGCCGATTTCGCCCTGGCGCTGGCACGGCCGCACCGGGCGCGGGTCAAGGTGCTCTATGTCTCGCAGGCGCGCAAAGGCGCCCGGCAAGGCACCGTTTCACATCGCCGCGAGGAGGCGGTGCTCAAGGACGTCGTCGACCTCGCCGACCGCTACGGCGTCGCCGTCGACACCGCCATCCGCGCCCGCGCCACGCCCGACAAGGCGATCGCCAGGGAAGTGGCCAAGGGGGCGGCGATGGTGGTGATGGGCGTCACGCAGCGGCCGGGCGAGGAACTGTTCTTCGGCGACACCGCCATGGCGGTGCTGGCCGCCGTCCCCTGCCCGGTCGTGCTCGTGGCAAGCGACCGCATCCGCGCCGAAGTAAGGCCCGAGGCCGCGGCCGAAACCGGCGCCTGATGGCGGAGCCTAGAGGCCGAAGAACTGCCTGCCGATCATATAGCCCAGCGCGACCACGGCCAGCGGGAACAAGGCCGGCGCGACCTTGCCGAGGACCGAGCCTTGCTGCTCCTTTGGCGGCACATAGCGTGCATTGCCGAGATTCTTGGTCATTGCGTACCCCCGCGCGAACCAGTTCATTAGCAGATGCTTATTAACACCATGGCCGCATTAACGGTTCGCGAAGAAATTCGCTCGAAAGCCGGCCATTTGGGTGGAGGGCTGGCGAATGCGGTTTGGCTCAGTCTCGATCTCTGAACCGGTTTTGCCTGCGGCCTCGCGCACCCGCCCGCGGCTTCGGCCGTCGCGGCGGAGCGCTATGTCCGGCAAACCGTCATGACGAAGAACTCGCGGTAGCAGAAGTCCGGATCGTCGAGGAGGCGATCCGGCCGCTGCTTCAGGTCCTGCCAATAGGCCTGGTCGGAATCAGGCAGGGCATAGCCCGGCGCGACGCCGGCGAAATAGGCCAGCAGGTCGGCAACATAGTCGCGCGTGAAGCGAGGCGCGGGCTCCCAGCGCTCGACCAGCCAGCCCTTGCGGCTGACGACCTCCAGGCCCGCCTGGCGCAGCCGCGCCGGAAGCGTCGAACCGCAATCGGTGCCGAGCACGCCCCGGTCGCGAAATCCCTGGAGCCTCGCCGCCATGAAGCGCGCCAGCAGCGCCCGGTCCATGGGCAGGATCTGCAAGATGGTCGAATCGAAATCCTTGACCGCCAAGATGCCGCCCGGCTTCAGCACGCGCCTGGCCTCGCCGACGGCAAGCTCGAACTCGGCCGGCGTCAGATACTGCATGACATTGCCGGACCAGACGCAATCGAACGATGCGTCGGCGAAGGGCAGCGACAGGATGCTGCCGACATGCGCGGCAATTTCCGGCGGCTCGGACAGCGTGCCCGCGAGGGCCTCGACCCGGGCGATGTTTTCGGGCGCGAGGTCGAGCGCGGCGATGAAGCCGGAGGGGCCGACGGCGCTGGCGATGAGCGGCAGGAAGCCGCCGCTGCCGCAACCGGCATCGAGCACGCGCCAGCCCGGGCGGATGCCGGCATCGAGCAAGGCCGCCTCATATTCGGGGCGCGACGATTCAAAATGAAGGTCGAGCCAACCGGCCTCGCTCGCTTCGTGACCGGTGGACGTTTGGTTCCTGGCAGACAAATGATTACCCCCCAATGACGCGGCACGGATAGAAGCGCACCGAGCGGCATCACGCAATGCCCTGCGAATCTAAGTGGAACTAGCGCCGGTCATTGTGCTCGTCAGTTGAGGGCTGGATGGACAGGATGCGCCGCATGTCGGTCGCAAGGACGTTGATTGCGCCTACCCAAAAGCAGACATCTGAATGCGGCGCCGCGTTGTACGCGCTACAAGCGACCCGCAGTCTGGACCGGCAACTCGCACGACCTGAGCATTCACCGCCATACGGCGGACCCGTGGCCAAAGGGTCGAGCCGGGCCATGTCATCGCCCGCTGGAAACGCGCTGGCGGATCACGGCTACAGACAAGATGTCCGTGCTTCGGCTAGAGTTTCGTCTGGCACCAGGCGAAGGGAGCATCGGGATGGGCAAAGCCAGTTCAGCGCCGGCCGGGCAGCCCAGGCCGCTCGCCGAGATCGCCAGCTACCACGCCCACATCTACTATGACGGAGAGGCGCAGCGGCAGCACGCCGAATGGCTGCACGAGCGCATCGGCGAACGCTTCCGCGTGCGCCTGGGCAACTGGCGCGACGGGCCGGTCGGCCCGCATCAGCAGGCCATGTACCAAATCTCCTTCGCCACCGAGATCTTCGCCACGCTGGTGCCCTGGCTGATGCTGAACCACGGCGGCCTAAGCATCCTCGTCCACCCCAACACCACCAACCCCAAGCGCGACCATCTGGTCGACCCGATCTGGATCGGCCGGGCATTGGCGGTGAAGGGCGAGGTGCTTGGGGAGGAAGATGAGGCGGAGGAGGCTCTGGGGGTGAATACAGAGCCGACGCTGGGGGCTTAGGGGCACAACTCTGGCTGAAAGGATCAACTCGGAGGAAGAGCGCGCCCTGGGACCAGATGGTCTCAGTCGGGTGAGTTGTAGATGAACGCGGATTTACGCGAGATGCCGATTTTCGCCGAAGTCGGGCGGAGGCATATATGTAGCATTGCTCAAAGGGCGTCGGCGACAATGTCAAGATCGTCGACAGCCACGGCCGCGGCCATCGCCGAGGGCGAATGCGCAAGTGACCTTTATCTATGCGGCCAGTACCAAGGACTTGGCCCCGATAAACATCTGTTCTATCACAATGACGGGTTGCCCCGTCGTACAAGCTCCATACGATCGGCAAGCGAATGGGGCGAACTGGCCGACGGCGAAGTGAGTGGATGAAGATGGGGATTCAGGAACGGCCAAGTCGCAAGCTGCTAGGTCAGTTCTTTACCCCCGCTTTCGAAGCAAACTCAATTGTCTCCTGGGCTGTTCGCACAGGGCATGAACGCATTCTCGAACCCAGCGTTGGGGAAGGAGGCCTCCTCCTCCCTGCACTGGAACATGCACGAACGTTACATCTCGCTCCCAAGGTCCGAGTCATAGCATGTGATGTCGACAAATCTGTAATCGATGTGCTCAGCACGACGACTGGCCCTGAAGTCGATCTGATCTGTTCGGACTTTTTCGATCTTGACCCGAAAATGACTGCGTCGGTTGATGTGGTCTTGGCCAATCCCCCATTTACCCGGAACCACCAGCTTGGCATCGAACAGCGAACGCGACTCAAAAAGCGATACCCTGTCAAGGGTGCGGCGGGCCTCTGGGTATACTTCGCCCTGCACGCACGTAAGTTCTTGCGGCCGGGTGGCCGAATGGCCTTTCTCGCGCCCGCTGCCGCGAGCTTTAGTCGGTATGGCGAAGATCTTTTGCTCCAACTGAAAAACGAATTTCAGGAACTTTCTCTGCAGGAGCTCCCGAACAAACCCTTGTGGGTTGGGTCCGCCGACGAACGGGGTGTGCTGGTTTTGGCGGATGGGTATCAGGCCGGACCGGCTCCCTCGATAACTCGTGGTGTTTGGAACCACGACGGCTTGCCGCGTGGGGCATTGAGCAGAACCTACGCCAGGACCCCCGCTTTTGACGCGCTAACAAGTGCTTCTCGACCGCTTGGAGAGATCGCCGACATTTCTATCGGCCTCGTCACGGGAAGGAACGCTGTGTTTCTCCTGAACCAACAAGAGGTTGCAAGACATAAGATCGATAAGAACGATCTCACTCCCGTAATCACACGCGCGAAGCATGTCTGTGGGATTGTTGTTGACAAGCAAGATCTTTATTTGCTCGGTCACAACGGTGAGAAAACGTGGATGCTCACGCCACGTGACTTGGGTGAACGTGGTAGTGGCGTTCGATCAAGATTGGCGTTGATCAATGCGAAGGCCAGGCGGGAAACACTGTGGCTCAATAAAAGATCGCCTTGGTGGATGGTCGGCAAGATCGAAAGATGTGATGCTGTTTTCACTTACATGAACGATAAAGGCCCTCGCTTAGCATTGGTAGAAGGTGGTGTGTTCTGCACAAACACGTTACATCAAGTGACTTTCAAGAAAGCAACCAGCGAGCACGACCGACTTTCGGCAGTCGTTTCCATTTTATCGACATTTGGTCAGTTATGTGCTGAAGGAATTGGCAGAGGATACGGTGGTGGTCTGCTGAAGTTCGAGTTGCAAGAAGCGCGATTGATGCCCGTCTTTGCGCTTGCCGACGGTGTGGCTTCCGAGGCAGTTCTCGTCATCGACAAAAAACTCCGCAGCGGCCAGATGGACGAAGCTCGTCGCCTCGCGGACGCTATGGTGCTTCCGCCGATCCTCGGCGCGGAATGGCTGACAACGGCCCGTGAGCTCGAAGAAATGCTCGAACACGTTCGTGATGCAAGACGACGCGGAGAAGCCCGCCAATTCGAGTATAGCAATGTCTGAGATCGTCAACTTTCATGCTGATGCAGCAATTGTGAATCGGCTTGGGCGCGAACTCGTTGCAAAGCAGGAGACAGCTCTCGTTGAATTGGTCAAGAATGCCTATGACGCTGACGCAACCTCTGTCACGGTCTCGTTCGACGGCAGGGGAGGTCCGGGCGCCGTGCTGTCGATACAAGACAACGGCGTCGGCATGTCGCGAGATGATATCGTAAACGGCTTCTTGAGGCTCGCGTCGGATTTAAAAGTCGTTGAGCCCAAATCGCCTAAGTACAGGCGCACACGAGCCGGTCGAAAAGGGATAGGGAGGTTCTCGGCTCAACGCCTCGGCAATCGCCTCGTTCTAACGACGCAGGTCGACGGCGGACCATCAGCATGGCAGCTCGTTGCAGACTGGACCCAGTTCAAAGCGGGGAAACGCCTCGATGACGTCAGCGTCATTCTCCGCAAATCGCCTGCTACCGCGCCAGGGACAACGCTAAGAATTGAAGGCTTGAATGACGACTGGTCGCCGGGTCAAATCAGAAGCTGTTGGCGGAGTGTCTTGGCGCTGCAGCAGCCCTTTCCCGTTACGCCTGTTAAGGATCCAATGATCGATCCGGGATTTGCAGTGGAGTTCCGCGACGGCGGCGGCCTTTTCCAGGATGAGACCGTCGTCGCCAATATGCAGACCGAGATACTCGACCACTTGCCTGTGATTATTGAAATGCGGATCGATGATCGCGGTCGGGCCATGTGGCGAATAACAAAAAATGCTTTCGGCGAGTTAAGGGACTGGCGACCTATACACCATGAGGCTCGCGATAATTCTGAAGCGGCAAGCTATGGGTCACTTCGAAATGTTGCAATGAAAGCCTATCATGTCATCCTTGATCCTACTTTGCTACCGAGTGTAGTCTTTACTCGGGTCAGGGATATACTATCTCGTGAAGGAGGCATTAGGCTTTATCGAAATGGCTTTAGGGTAACACCCTACGGTGAGCGAGACGACGACTGGTTGAGACTTGACGAGATCTATAGCCGTCGAGACTTCCTCGCGCCGATCGCAAATAGAAACTTCTTCGGTGTTGTTGAGATTTCTGACCCGGAAGGTGCCCTGTTCGAGGAACACACTTCCCGCGAGGGCTTAATAGAAACTACGGCTTTCCGGGAGCTTCGAAACGTCACCTCCTCGACGCTCATCACAGCGGCGACTGAAATCCAAGCCGACCGCGGACGCAAGACTAGGACGAGCACACCTTCTCCACGGCCGGAGATAACGACAGCTTTATCCGAAGCGCGTGCTGCTATGCGCGCTGCCCGTGAAGCAGCCGAGAGTGTCGCCAACTCTTCATCCGATCCCGGGCCTGCAAAGCTTCTAGTAGAAAGTGCTGCAGCGGCAGAGAAAGTAATCGAGCAGCAAGAGCAAATCATTGCAACCGAGCGACGTCTAGTTGCTGATGCAGGCGCAATGATGAGGCTTCTCTCCTCGCTCGGCATGACGACTGCTGAGTTCAGCCATGAGACGGGAATGGCATTCGAAGCCTTCAGGTTGGACCTGGAACGGGTTTTTGAGGTCGCAGTCTCGGCAAAGCAAGACGATAAAAAATTCTTGGAGTTGGCTTCGCGAGCGCGAGAAGCTTTGGTTCGTTTAGACACCCTAACTGGCTACCTGAACGCCACAGTTGCGAGCCGCGCGCTTCGCGAGATTCATCCGGTGAGCCTGAGCAAAGCAGTTGAGGACTTTGCGCGGGGGATACGAGCGCACGCGGAAACCCAAGCTACAAAGATCGAGGTTGAGACACCTCCGCTGGATCCCCTGTACACTGCCCCGATGCACGAAGCGGAGCTCGCGTCAGTTCTTTTGAACTTTCACACCAATGCATTAAAGGCGATGAAGCGTACAAGCAACGCAAGGAAGATCTTGGTTGTGGCGGATCGAGACACAGAGGACAACAGGGTCAGACTCCGGTTCTGCGACTCCGGCGATGGGGTGTCTACTGAGATGCGCGAGCGGATATTTGAGGCATTCGTCACGCGACAGAGTGCGCCGACTTCGAGCGCTTCCGACAACGAACATGCTCAGGGCACCGGATTAGGCCTTTGGATCGTTGAGCAAATTGCGACCAATGCCGGCGGCAGCGTAGCAGTCGTAGATCCACCGGAAGGATATTCAACGTGCTTTCAGCTTCTTCTGCCGGAGGAGAGCGACAATGGTTGACAGAGGCGATGTCGAGGGAAAGTGGCTCTTTGTTGACGATGATGACGCGAGCGCTGCCTCGTATCGGGATGCATTCGCGGAAGGATCTGACCCGCTCGAAATCGTTGTCGCGCGGCCGTCGGTCGGCCGTGAGTTGCTTTTAACGGGCGCTCATCCAAAGGGTGTTCTAATGGACGTCGAGCTATCCGGGGAGGCAGGTGAGCACGGTACCGGTCTCGGTTTGGCGCAGGACATACGAGCCTTCCAAAAATCCGGCGGCCCAGAATATCCAGTTATTCGATTTGCTAATATTCTTCCGATACAGAAGAATGTTTCAGGAGACCCGGCTAGCGATGATCTTTTTGACGATAGGATAAACAAGTCCGATGTTGGTAAGCATCGCGATGAATTTGCGCGCAGAATTGTTAGTACACGAACCGTCTATGAAGGACTTCTTGCATTCGATAAAGGGAAATTGGAATTTAATAAGCTATTTAATATTGATGGTCAACGCATCGAGGAATGGCTTCACCCCGGTTTGCTTGCGAGAATAGAAGATGGACACTCGCATGCCACTCACGTTGCCGCGGGGGCGTTCATCCGCTCATTCTTGGGCCCTCCAGGCCTTCTTATTGGTCACAACCTTCTGATTACGCGTCTAGCCATAGACCCGGACAGTGCTAAGAAACATTGGGATAAGATAGCCTCTTTCGTCGCCGGATTTGCTTATTCGGGATTGGGACACGGGTTCTCGCCCCGGTGGTGGGCACGGGGGCTTGAACTGGCATGGATGTCATTGAAAAGCGCAGAGAACCCTTTGGCATCAACACCTGCGGGAGAACGTGCAGCAGTTCTCTCGAAAGAGTTGGGTGTAGAGCTTGCCGCTCTCAAGATGCCTCTTATAAGCCCCGGCCATCGCCCATGGCGGCAGTGTCAACTGAGTAACGAGCAAAATCCCCCTGAGTTTTTGCCAGTTGATCCGAAGTATGGCGTGCGCCTCACGCCTCGGGCAGATTTGGCGCCATGGGTCGATCCACTTTATGCGTCTATTGGCGTGGCGCTTCGAAACAAGGACGACCGGCGGTTAAACCGACGCGACCTCGACCGGTTGGCAGCGGAGCTGCGATAACCGTGTTAGATTCGATTATCGAAGATGTTATTGAACTTCAAAACCCACTACGCCGGGTTCCCGAGACAGAGATGATTGCTGATGCAATCGCGGGACTTCACGGATCTTTTCAGGGGGCATCTCGCAATGGCAAAATGCTTGCAGGCATGGTGCCGATGGTGCTTCCACGGCAAGGTATTCATCCTGCCAATACCGAGTTGCTTGATGCGAGCATCTCATTTCGCTTTGGAAGCTCGATCTCAAACGACAGCGCGATAGAAGACGTATTTTCCGAAATTCAAGTTTGCGTTCGAGGTAAACTGCCAATTGATGGGGGCTTTGCTACGCTGGAGGATCACTGGAGAATCGACACTCAGGTAAAACAAGAGGGCAATCTCCCCAAAGAGTCCCACCCTCTGTTCCATTTTCAAAGAGGGGGACATGCTCAAGACGCTTTTGCTGGCGTGCCCGGTTTTGCCCCAGGGCCGGACTTAAAAATCACTGGTTTCGAATGGAGAGGGCTAATGCAAAACCCTGGTCCGAGAATACCAGTTGTCCCAATGTGCCCTTCTGCGGCGATTAACTTTGCGCTGGCTCAACACGATGGTGTCGTTTGGCGGAAGCTTATGAACGACCCGGAATACTCCAATGTAATCGATCGCTGCCAAAACCGCTTGTGGGCTATGTATGCCGACGCGCTGGTGGATGAGAAGCGTAGGCGAATTTTGCTGGGACATTTTTGCATTAACGGTAAATTCTCGGCCTGAGACACAGTGTCGGTTTTGGACGCGTTGGGATGCTCGGGATGCCCACATGAGAGGCAAAACAGCCGCTGCTCAAATGACTGACATGACAGCCAGCCTCCCCTCACCCCCCAGCCAGCCGCGGCAGCAAAAAAATCTCCGCCCCCGGCGGCAGCTTCTTCGACCACGTATCCCGATAAATCACCCCGTCGATCGCCACCGCGATCCCCCGGTCGATCAGCGGCTCCAGGCCGGGATACTGTTCAGCCAGTTTCCTGAACAGCTCCCTTATATCCTTGGCCTCGACCTCGACCTTGCTCTTGCCCCCGGCGGCGGTGCCCAGCGCCCCCCAGAGCGTGACTTCGACCATCGCGCTGGAGCCTAGCCTTCCCGTTCCGCCTCGATCGCCGCCAGGATGCGCGGCGGCGACATCGGGATGTGGGTCATGCGCACGCCGGCGGCGTTCGACACCGCGTTGGCGATTGCCGCCAGCGGCGGCACGATCGAGGTCTCGCCGACGCCGCGCACGCCATAGGGGTGGTTGGGGTTGGGGATTTCCAGGATCTGCGTGTCGATCATCGGCAGGTCGGAGCAGACCGGGATGCGATAGTCGAGGAAGCCGGCGTTCTGCAGCCGCCCGTCCTTGCCGTAAATATACTCCTCGTTGAGCGCCCAGCCGATGCCTTGCGCGGCACCGCCCTGGTACTGGCCCTCGACATAGGTCGGGTGCACCGCCTTGCCGGCGTCCTGCACCACGGTGTAGCGGATCACCCTGGTCGAGCCGGTGTCGGGGTCGACCTCGATGTCGCATATATGGGTGGCGAAGGAAACGCCGGCGCCGTCCGCGACGAGCTCGCTATGGCCGGCGATCGGCCCGCCGGTCTTGCCGGATTGCGCCGCGATCTCCTTCAGCGACAGCTTGCCGAGATTGCCGTGCTTCTCGCCCTTGGCCACCGCATGGCCCTGTTCCCAGACCACGTCGTCGACGGAAATGTCCCACATCTGCGCGGCGCGCTCGCGCAACACCTTGATGGCGTTGCGGGCAGCCGAGATGGTCGCCATGGAGGAGGAGAAGGTGCCGCGGCTGCCGTCGGTCATGTCGTTGTAGCCGAGGCTGGAGGTGTCGGCGACGACGGCCTTGACCTGCGAATAATCGATGCCGAGCTCCTCCGCCGCCACCAGCGATAGCGACGCGCGCGAACCGCCGACATCCACCGTGCCGACGGCAAGCGAGACCGAGCCGTCCATGCCGATGTTGAGGTCGGTGCAGGTCTGGCCGCCGAAATTGAACCAGAAGCCGCAGGCCATGCCGCGGCCCTGGTTCTTACCCAGCGGCGCCTTCATATGCGCATGGTTCTTCACCGCCTCCAGCGTCGGGCCGATGCCGATGGGGCCATAGACCGGGCCGTAGGATGATCGCGTGCCTTCCTGCGCCGCGTTCCTGATGCGGAAGTCGACCGGGTCCATGCCGATCTCCTTGGCGAGCTCGTCGACGGCGCTTTCCACCGCGAAGGCCGCCATCGGCGCCGATGGCGCGCGATAGGCCGCCGTCTTCGGCCGGTTGACCAGCACTTCGTAGCCGACGGTCTTGACGTTCTCCAGCCGGTAGCAGGCAAACGCCGTCATGGCGCCGATCTCGGCCCAGGTGCCGGCATAGGGGCCGCTGGTGTAGCGCAGCGTCGCTTCCGCCGCGGTGATCGTGCCGTCCTTGCGGGCGCCGATCTTGACGTCGATCGAGGTGGCGCTGGTCGGACCCGAGGCGCGGAACACCTCGTCGCGGGTCATCACCAGCTTCACCGGGCGGCCGGCCTTGCGCGACAGAGCGAGCGCCACCGGCTCGGCCCAGACATGGGTCTTGCCGCCGAAGCCGCCGCCGATCTCGGAGGAGGTGACGCGCAGCTTCGAGGCTTCCATGCCCAGCAACTGGGCGCAATGCTGGCGATAGACGAAATGCCCCTGAGTGCACACCCACAGGTCCGCCGTGCCGTCGGAGCTGACATTGGCCACGCAGGCATGCGGCTCGATATAGCCCTGGTGCGTCTGCTCGGTCTTGAAGGAGCGCTCGACGATGAAGTCGGCCTGCCCAAAACCCTGATGGACGTCGCCATGGCCGAACTGGCTGCGCTTGGTGACGTTGGACGGCTTGACCGGCTTTTCCTCCAGCCCCTCGGTGAAGATGGTCTCGTTGATCAGCGGGGCGTGGTGCTGCATCGCCTCGTCGACATCGGTGACATGCGGCAGCACCTCGTAGTCGACCTCGATCAGCTTCAGCGCCTGCCTGGCGGTGCGGGCGTCGATCGCGGCGACAGCGGCCACCGCATGGCCGTCATAGAGCGCCTTGGTGCGCGCCATGCAATTGTCGAGGATGTCGTACATGGCGGCATCGCCATCGGTGAGGTCGGGCAGGTCGGCGGCGGTGATCACCGCCTTCACGCCGGCGAGCTTTTCCGCCTTCGAAGTGTCGATCTTCCTGATCTTGGCGTGCGCGTGCGGGCTGCGCAGCACACGCCCGACCAACTGGCCGGCCATGTTGAAGTCGGCACCGTAGCGGGCGCGGCCGGTCACCTTGTCGACGCCGTCGGGACGGATGGGACGCGTGCCGACCGAAGCGAAATTGCGATTGGAAAAACGCGGATCGAAATTCATCGTCAGGCTCCCTTCATCACGCTTGCCGCGTCCTGGACGGCGCGCACGATCTTGTCATAGCCGGTGCAGCGGCACAGGTTGCCGGCGAGGCCGAAGCGGATCTCCTCCTCGGTCGGGTCGGGGTTCTTGGCCAAAAGATCCTTCGCCGCGATCAGGAAGCCCGGCGTGCAGACGCCGCATTGCAGCGCGGCGTGCTCCAGGAATTTCTGCTGCAGCGGATGCAACCGGTCGCCATGCGCCATGCCCTCGACGGTCTCCACGCGGCGCCCTTGCGCCTCCGCGCCCAGCACCAGGCACGAGCACACCAGCCGGTCGTCGAGGATGACGCTGCAGGCGCCGCAGTCGCCGGTGCCGCAGCCTTCCTTGGCGCCGGTCAGCCCGAGCCGGTCGCGCAGCACGTCGAGCAGCGTCTCGTCGGGCTGGCAGAGATACTCGACGCTGTCGCCGTTGATCGTGGTTGAAACTGCTACACCGGCCATCACTTGCCTCCTGCACGCTTGTAGGCTGACGTGGCGGCCCGCCTGGCCAGCACGCCCGCGACTTTCCGTCTGAACTCGATCGTGCCCCGCTTGTCGTCGATGGGCCGGCAGGCCCCGGAGCAGACCTTGGCGAGCCGCTCGAGCGCGGCTTCGTCCAGCGTCCTGCCGATGAGGGCCTCGGCGGCCTCCTGCACCAGAAGCACCGTGGGCGCGGCGGCGCCCAACGCCACGCGGGCCGCCTTGACGACACCTTGCTCGTCGAGCGTCAGGTTCACGCCGGCGCTGACCACCGCGATATCCATCTCGGTGCGGGGAATGAACCTGAGATACGCGTCGCCCGAGCGCGGCGCTTGGCTGTCGAGCAGGATCGCCTCGATGATCTCGCCCTTGGCGAGCGACGTCTTGCCCGGTCCGGTCGGCACCGCCTCCACGGCAATGGTGCGCCGGCCCGCGGGCCCGACGATCACCGCCCTGGCGCCGGCCGCCACCAGCGCCGGCACGCTGTCGGCCGCCGGCGAGGCGTTGCACAGATTGCCAACGATGGTGCAGCGTCCCTGCACCTGCTTCGAGCCGATCAGCTTGGCCGCCTCGACGACGCCGGGCCAGGCCTTCTTCAGGGCCGCGTTCTCTCCCAGCACCGCGCAAGGAACCGCCGCACCGATGCTGAAGCCGTCGGCCGTCTCCCTGATTTCGCTCAAGGCCGCGATCGCCTTGATGTCGACGATCAGTTCGGGTTCGATGAAGCCGCCCTTCATCCTCACCAGCAGGTCGCTGCCTCCGGCGAGAATGGCCGCCGTTCCGGCCGATCCGGCCAACTGGCCAACGGCATCTTCGATTGAAAGTGGACGTATGTAGCGCATCGTCTCCCCTTGGTCACAGCGATCTCAGCGACCGTTATAAACAGTCTCCTCATAATGGCTATCCGGTTCGTCATTTTCGACGATTGGGCCAGCCGCCGCAAAATCGAGTCCCAACCCAGGCTGAACTGGCGTAAGCCAGTCGCGCAGGCCACGGCCGAGGCTCTGAAAAATTTCCAGGAGCCGGTGTCGGACTGGCCGGGCCCCGCTCGTCCTTGGGGCATCGAACAGGCATTATGAAAGGATATGATATGCCCGGCACCGTACGTTTGCACCGTGTTCTCACCACCAGCCCGGAAAAAGTCTATCGCGCCTTCGTCGAGGCCGACGCGCTGGCGAAGTGGCTGCCGCCGAACGGCTTCACCTGCACGGTTCATCACTTCGAGGGCAAGGTGGGCGGCACGTTCAAGATGTCGTTCCGCAACTTCACCACCGGCGACAGCCATGCCTTCGGCGGCGAGTATCTCGAACTCGTTCCCGGTGAGCGCCTGCGCTACACCGACAGGTTCGACGACCCCAATCTGCCGGGCGAGATCCAGGTGACCGTCACCCTGAAAAAAGTATCTGTCGGCACCGAGATCGACATCACCCAGGCCGGCATTCCCGACGTCATCCCGGTCGAAGCCTGCTATCTCGGCTGGCAGGAGTCGCTGCGGAACCTGGCAAAGCTCGTCGAGCCCGAGATAAATCAATAGGCCAGACGGTGGCGGTTTCAGCCATTTGCCGCTAGCTATCCTTCCGACGCGCCCGGTCGATCGGGCGCGTCGTGAGCGATACAGCGGAGGCCAAAATCATGACTCTCACCAACCGGGACATCGTCGAGCTGACCGAATGGCGGCGCAAGCTGCACCAGCAGCCGGAAATCTCGAACGAGGAGGAAAAGACGGCAAAAGCCGTCGTCGACTTCCTCGCCGATACCAATCCCGACAAGGTGCTGACCGGATTGGGCGGGCATGGTGTCGCGGCCGTCTACGACAGCGGCAAAAACGGACCAACCGTCCTGTTTCGTTCGGAACTCGACGCGCTGCCCATCGAGGAACTGTCCGGCGTGCCGCATGCCTCGCGCGTGCCGGGCAAGTCGCATATGTGCGGCCATGACGGACACACCGCGATCCTGGCGGCGCTCGGACGCCAGCTCGGGCGCGAGCGGCCTGCAAGCGGTCGCGTCGTGCTGATGTTCCAGCCGGCGGAAGAAACCGGCAATGGCGCCGCCGGTGTCGTTGCCGACCCCCGTTTCGGCGAGATCGCGCCCGATTTCGCCTTTTCGCTGCACAATCTGCCCGGCGTGCCGTTCGGCGAGGTGCGGCTCAAGCCCGGCGTGGTCAACTGCGCCTCGCGCGGCATGCGCATCGTGCTGGAGGGCAAGACCGCGCATTCCTCCATGCCCGAGACCGGAATTTCGCCGATGCCGGCGATCAGCGCGTTGATGCCTGCCCTGCCCGCGCTCGGGCGCGGAACTTTCGCCGACGACGATTTCGGCATGGTCACCGTGACCCACGCCGAGATGGGCGAAGCCGTGTTCGGCATCGCGCCCGCCCACGCCGAGGTCTGGGCGACGCTGCGCACCAGGCGCGACGAGCGCATGGCGGATCTGTGCGCCGCCGCGGAAGCGCTGGTCACGAAGATCGCGGGCCAGCATCGCCTGTCCGCAAGCCGGGACTACCACGAGATCTTTGTCGCCAGCGTCAACGCGCCGGACGCGGTGGAGCATCTGCAACGCGCCCTCGACGAAGAGGGCGTCGCGCACACGCAAGAAGCCCTGCCGATGCGCGCCTCGGAGGATTTCGGCCTGTTCGGCCACAGCGCGACGTCGGCCATGTTCTTCCTCGGCGCCGGTGAGCGCCACCCTGCCCTGCACAATCCCGACTATGATTTCCCCGACGATTTGATCCCGATCGGGTCGAAGATCTTCATGCGCACGGCGCGCAGCTTGCTGGGGTGAGGCAGGCCGGATGGCCGATCGGGGCGAGCCGGCACGCCACGCCCGGGCTGTGGCGGAACGGCTTCGCTAAACGTCGAGAACAACCGTCATTCCACGGACCTCGGCCATCTCGAGCAGCAGATCCTGCAGGCTGTCCTCGGTCACCATCTCGCCGGTTCGCTCCAGCAATTCCTCGATGCTTTCCTTCATTGAAAGGGCGGCAACTCCGGTTTTTTCGGCAAGCAGCCGCCCTATGGCAGCGCGGATTAGGGCATTCTGGTCAGGCATGATTCCCCCTTCATGCTGGGATGGCGGCATGAGTTTTCTTCAATGCATGCTTCCGCCGCAACTTCTGCGAGCTTCAGCTTACGCTTGCAAGTCGTTTTGAGGGACTGATATTCACTATTTGGCGAATAGTTGCCCACGGACGACACCAGAGGCGCAACTCCTCGTTGCCGGATCCGGACCTCGCCGCTCCAGAAGGCACCTGACGCGCCGTCTCTATTAGAGGTTGCATCGGTCAGCCGCTTTTTGCCAACCGGGATATGCAATCGCGGCACCGCGCCCGACCCGCCAGGACCACCGTCAATCGCGATTGGCCCTTGCCGAAGCCGGCGGCCTCGCTCATCCATGCCTGGAAACGATCGCCAGGGGCCAGAAGATGATCGATGCCAGCTTTCACATCGTCGAAGCGACGATCGAACAGTTGCGGCGCGCACTCGACGACGGCACGGTGAGCAGCGTCGAACTTGTCGGTGCTTATCTCAGGCGCATCGCGCATTTCGACCGGCACGGCATTAGCCTCAATGCGGTCCCGGTTCTCAATCCTGATATGTTCGAGGACGCCGCGGCTTCGGATCGGCGCCGCAGCCAGGGCAAGACGCTCGGCCCGCTCGATGGCATCCCCTACACCGCCAAGGACAGTTACAAAGTGTCCGGCTTGACTGTTGCCGCCGGCTCGCCGGCCTTCGAGCATCTCATCGCCAACGAGGACGCCTTCACCGTCGCCCGGCTGCGCGCCGGCGGCGCGGTGCTGATCGGCCTCACCAACATGCCGCCCATGGCCAATGGCGGCATGCAGCGCGGAGTCTATGGCCGCGCCGAAAGCCCCTACAATGCCGATTACCTGACCGCCGCCTTCGCGTCCGGCTCCTCGAATGGCTCGGGCACCGCGACAGCGGCGAGCTTCTGCGCTTTCGGGCTTGGCGAAGAAACCTGGTCGTCCGGGCGTGCGCCGGCCACCAACAACGCGCTGGTAGCCTATACGCCCTCGCGCGGTGTCATTTCGGTGCGCGGCAACTGGCCCCTTGTGCCGACCATGGATGTCGTCGTGCCGCACACGCGCAGCGTGCCCGACATGCTCGAATTGCTGGATGTGATCGTCGCCGACGATCCCGAGACGCGGGGCGATTTCTGGCGCGCGCAGCCCTGGATCGCGCTGCCGAAGAGTTCCGAAATCCGACCGCCGCGCTATACCGATCTGGTGCTAGCGGGGTCGCTGCAAGGCATGCGGCTTGGCGTGCCCAGAATGTATATCGGCCGCGACAGCGGCGCCGACCGGCCGATCGAAACCCGCGCCTCCGTGCTTGATCTCTGGGAGCAAGCGGCGGCGGACCTGAGACGGCTTGGAGCCGAGGTGATGGAGGTCGATTTTCCTGTCGTCTCCAACTACGAGCGCGATCGCCCCGGCGCGCGCACCATGGTCGACCGCGCTCTGGTGCCGCCGGACTTCGCCGATCGCGAGATCTGGGACCTCTGCATCTCAGCCTGGGATGATTTTTTGCGCGCGAACGACGATCTGAACATTCCCGATCTCGTTTCGGTCGACGGCCCGAAAATCTTTCCGCAGCCACCGGGCACGCTGCCCGACCGTTATGAAGGCGGTTTCGACTTGGCACAGTATGTCGAGCGCGCGAAATCAGGCGTCACGCCGTTCCGGGCCATTCCGACGATGGAGGACGGGCTGAAAGGGCTGGAAGCGACGCGGCGGCTCGATTTCGAGGACTGGCTGGACGCGAACAGGCTTGATGCCGTCGTGCTGCCTGCCGTCGCCGATGTCGGGCCCGCCGATGCCGACATCACTGAGGCCTCCGCCGCGCTTGCCTGGCGCAACGGCACCTGGGTCGCCAACGGCAATCTGGTGTGGCGGCATTTCGGCATCCCGACCGTTACCGTGCCGATGGGCACCATGGCCGACATCGGCATGCCGGTCGGCCTGACCTTCGCCGGCAAGGCCTATGACGATGAAAGGCTGTTGCGCATAGCCGGCGATTACGAGCGCTCCACGCGGCGCCGCACACGCCCGCCGCGCACGCCCGAACTGGCCGATGACGTGTTTTCGCGCCGGCCCACTCAAGCCGGCAATGGCGAGGCGCCCGCGCTCGCAATCAAGCTTGCGGCCGAGACGCGCGACAGCGGCGATCAGGACGAGATCGTCATCACGCTCGACCTCCCCGTCGACGCAACCGAGACGGAGCACGCTTGCATCAAGGTGCATGTCAACGGAGAGGCCGTAGCGATGCGGCGAGCCGGCGCGCGTTTGACCGGCCGGGCGTTTGTCCCGGCCGCGGAGCATCAACGGATCCACAGCGTCTGGCGCGGCCCCTACGGCTCGATCGTCACGGCGGTGATGCGGCTGCGGGATGGACGCAGCGCGGGCGCCTATGTGGTCACCGGCGGGATTGAATGACGATGAGCCCACGCGGGCCAATTTCGCGCCGGGCTATGTGAACCTGCGAAATTATGAGGAGCCAGCCATGATCAAGGTCAAACAACTCGCCCATGTCTGCATCTTCGCCAATGATCTGGACGAGACACGGCGCTTCTACGAGGATGTCCTGGGCATTGATATCCAGTTCAATTTCCTGCGCGACGGAAAGATTTTCGGTTTCTACCTTAATTGCGGCGGCCGCAGCCATATCGAGGTTTTTCACAAAGAGGGTGCGCGGTTCAGCGAGACGAACCAGATCAACCATTTCTGCCTGGAGGTGGAGGATATCGACGCCGCGATCACGCATATCGCGTCCAGGGGCGTGGAGGTCACCGCGAAAAAACTCGCCTGCGACGACACCTATCAGGCTTGGCTGCGCGACCCCGACGGCGTGAAGATCGAACTGTTCGAATACACCGGCAAGAGCGCGCAATTCACAGGCGGCGATCGCGTCGCCGATTGGTAGGCTGTCGCGGTTTCAGTGGGCAGCTACCCCCGCGCGGCCCAGAGCAAACCACGCTCGACGATGACAGCCATTTCCGGCATCGCGAACTCATCCGCCGTGTGTCCGAGCGAACTGTAGAAGACCTTGCCTGCGCCATATCTTCGCTTCCAGACAACCGGCATGTCGACGCCGCCGATGCCCGGGAAATGCTCGTCGGTGAAGGTGGTCGTCGCCAGCACCTCGTTGCTCGGGTCGACATGCATGTAGTACTGCTCCGACCGGTAGGCGAAGTCGCTAATGCCTCTCGTGATCGGATCGTCCGGTTTGGTGATGACCACGCGATAGTCGATGATGTCGCCGGGATGCGCGACCCATTGGCCGCCGGTCATGAACTGATAGTCCGGCTCGTTGCGGAAACTGTCGCCCATCGTGCCGTGGAAACCGCCGAGTCCCGTTCCCTGTCGAACCGCGCGCGTCAGATTCTGCAGCTCGGACTTTTCGATCTTCGACATGGTGATGACGGGCACGATGAGATCGAATGAGTTCAACTCCGGATCGGCAAACATCCCCGTGCCCTCGCCGAGCGTGACCGTGTATCCATTGCGCTCCAGCATGTCGCGCACCACAGTGGCGCTGCGCTGGGGCGTATGGCCTTCCCACCCACCCCAGGCAATCAAGGCCTTCTTTGCCATGCAGTGAACCTCCTGAACTGTCCGCAGCAGCGATGGTTACACGGCTCGGCTGTCAGCGCCAACCCAGCGCCGGCGCGACATGGGTCAGGATCGCCTCGATGGCATGGGCGTTGTAGTCGACGCCGAGTTGGTTGGGCACGGTGAGCAGCAGCGTGTCGGCCTCGGCGATCGCCTCGTCCTCGGCCAACTCCTTGATCAGCACGTCCGGCTCGGCGGCGTAGCTGCGCCCGAAGATCGCCCGCGTGTTTTCCTCGATGAAGCCGATCTGGTCGCGGCCCTCATTGCCGCGCCCGAAATAGGCGCGGTCCCGGTCGTCGACCAGCGCGAAAATGCTGCGGCTGACCGAGACGCGCGGTTCGCGTTCATGGCCGGCCGCCTTCCAGGCCTCGCGATAGATCCGGATCTGCTCGGCCTGCTGGATATGGAAGGGCTTGCCGCTTTCGTCGAATTTGAGGGTCGAGCTCTGCAAATTCATGCCCAGCTTCGCCGCCCACTCCGAAGTGGCGTTGGTGGCGGCACCCCACCAGAGGCGCTCGCGCAGGCCTTCAGAATGGGGCTCCAGGCGCAGCAAGCCGGGCGGGTTGGGAAACATCGGCCGCGGATTGGGCTGGGCGAAGCCCTCGCCGCGCAGCGTGTCGAGGAAGACCTCGGCGTGATGCCGCGCCATGTCGGCGTCGCTTTTGCCTTCCTGCGGCGCGTAGCCGAAATAGCGCCAGCCATCGATCACCTGTTCGGGCGAGCCCCGGCTGATGCCGAGCTGCAGGCGCCCGCCTGCGATGATGTCGGCGGCACCCGCGTCCTCCGCCATGTAGAGCGGATTCTCGTAGCGCATGTCGATGACCGCCGTGCCGATCTCGATGTGGCTGGTCTTGGCGCCGACCGCCGCCAGCAGCGGAAATGGCGAGGCGAGCTGTCGGGCAAAATGGTGGACGCGGAAATACGCGCCGTCAGCGCCGAGTTGCTCGGCCGCGACGGCGAGATCAATGGATTGCAACAGCGCGTCCGACGCCGAGCGCACCTGCGATTGCGACGAGGGCGTCCAGTGCCCGAATGACAAGAAACCGATTTTTTTCATGGCCCTGACGTATATACCGGCGACACGTGCTTCAATGCCAAAAGAGCAGGGTTACACACCGTCGCCCCTGCGTGACACCAAAAGTGTGCCTTACCGAAAGTTTGAATGCCGTGGAGGGTGGGATGCTCAGGGGAATCCGCATCGTCGAGATCGAGGCGTTGGGGCCGGCGCCCTTTGCCGGCATGCTGCTCGCCGATCTCGGCGCCGACATGATCGTCGTCCACCGCAAGCATGCATCCGTGCCGGGCCTTCCCGAGCGCTCGCTGCTCGATCGCGGCAAGCGCTCTATCGCGCTCGACCTCAGGGATGCCGGGGACGTTGCCGTGCTGATGCGCCTGATCGCCACCGCCGACGGCCTGATCGAGGGCTTCCGGCCGGGCGTGATGGAGCGTCTCGGGCTTGGTCCAGATGTGTGTCTGGCCGCCAACCCTCGCCTGGCCTATGGCCGCATGACCGGCTGGGGGCAGGAAGGCCCGCTCGCCCGCACCGCCGGCCACGACATGAACTATACCGGCGTGTCGGGCGCACTCTGGTATGCTTCCCTGCCGGGCGAGCCGCCAATGGCGCCGCCGACGCTGGTCGGCGACATAGGCGGCGGCGCGCTCTATCTGGTGATCGGCATGCTGGCCGCCATCATGAACGCCCGCGCCGGTGGTGAAGGCACGGTCGTCGACGCGGCGATCGTCGACGGCTCGGCCCATATGATGAACCTGTTGATGTCGCTCGCACCATCCGGCGGGCTTGCCGCCGAGCGTGGCCGGAGCCTTCTGGACGGACCGCATTGGTGCCGCGTCTACCGCACGTCTGATGGCGGCTTCATCAGCGTCCAGTGCGTCGAGCCGAAATTCTATGCGCTGTTCCTCGACAGGCTTGGTCTGGGCGGCGATCCGCAGTTCGCCGCTCAGTTCGACCGCGGCCTCTGGCCTGAGCTCGGCAGCCGGCTGGAAGCGATCTTTGCCGAAAAATCCCGAGACGAGTGGATGAAATTGTTCGAAGGAACGGATGCCTGCGTCGGGCCTGTGCTCAGCCCGCATGAGGCGGCGCTGCATCCGCACATGGCCGCACGCGGCTCCTGGTTGGTCGAGAATGGCGCCCTCCAAGCTGCCTCCGCCCCCCGTTTTTCCAAACGGACGGCAAAGGCACCGGCGAAAAGTCCGGCACGCGACGAACATGGTGCGGAGATTCGTGCCGAACTTGCGGATTCAGCCGCAAGTCGTTGAATAGGCTACCCGCCTTTGCTGAGGAAATCGCCGACTGGCCTGCGCCCGGCTCGGACCGAAGACGATATCGTGGCGGCACTTGCGGCAGTCGTGGGCGGCATACTTGAAAAGCATCTCGTATACGAGTATACGAGATGCTTTCATTGGGAGGAGGCTGCGCTCCATGTCCTTCAACTCGACTCGCGTCCAGACACCAATGGATGCCGTGGTCATCGGCGGCGGCATCGCCGGCTGCACGCTCGCCTATGAACTGGCCCGCCACGGTCTCAAGACGACGATCCTCGAGCAGAGCATGATCGCCGCCGAGTCCTCAGGACGAAACACCGGCACCTTGCTCACCGGCCCGCAGAAAGAGGTCGTCGAACTGCTGGACGCCAGCGTCGCGATCTATGCCGAGCTTGCCGACGGACCCGTTCCCTTCGAATTCGCCGCCATCGCACATCTGCTGATTTCCGAAGACGAGGCGAGTTTCGAGGCGACTGCCGCCGTGGCCGACCGCTACAGGGAAGCCGGCGTGGCGATGGAAAAGATCACGGGCAAGGAACTGGCGCGCGACCACCCGCGTGTCGGCTTCAACGTGGCAGGCGCCTATTCCGTCGGCCGTGCATGGACGCTGGAACCCATGGGCGCGACACATGCCTTCGCCCACGCCGCCCGTGAGGCCGGCGCGACGATCCGTACTGGCCTGCGCGTCGCCCAGATCTTCTCCAGGGGCGGCAAGGTCCAGGGTATCTTGACCGACCAGGGGATCGTTCCCGCCGATCTCGTCTTCATCGCCAACGGATTGTGGATGTCGGACCTTCTGCGCCGCACCGTCGGCGACGGACCGCTGCCCGGCCTGCCCTTCACCGCCGGCCGCGGCTGGTTGATCCAGTTGGGAAAACTCGACTTCGAGCTGCCCTGGATCGTCGAGGAATTGACCTGGCCGGATCAGGAAGAGCTCGGCCGGCGCATGAGGCTCGACGGCCTTGCCGATGTCGCCGCGCAGCGCGACGACCAGCCGGCGGTGGAAGCCATCTGCCTCAACCCCATGGGCGGCGGCGATGCCAGGCTTGGCGCCTCCGTCCAGCCGGCCTTCCGCGATCTCGTCCGCAACACCGACATGGCGAGCCGGATCGCCAGCCGCACGCTGCGCATGCTGCCGGGCCTCGGCGCGCCGCAGGTCAGGAACGTCTATCCCGGCAACCGCCCGATGCTGTCCGATGGCTTGCCGGTCGCTGGCAGGACGGCCGTCGAGGGCCTGTTCGTGCATGGCGGCATGGGTTCCATCGGCATGCATGCCGCCCCCGCCACCGCGCGCTGGCTGGTTGACGCCGTGTTTTCCGGCAATGGCAGCCCAGCCCAGACATGGCTGCGGCCGGACCGCTTTCCCGGATGGGAAGCGTCATGAGCCTGCTTGCGGAGCGGTCGGCCCGCTATTTTCCGCAATGGTGATCGTTGATCTTGTTCAGCGCATTCGCATCCGGCCCCACCCGGTGGTAGGAACAGGCGCCGGCGGCCGTCGTGACAAGCTGCCGGTCATAGTAGCGCGGGCCGCCGAACAGTATGTCGATAATATCGCCGTCAGCGGGAACATAGCGTTCGGGTTCGCCCTGGTGGTGGCGGTGCCTGGCCCCGGCGGACGCCGAAGAGGCGATGCCGCAGCCCATCACAAGGGCGAGAGCGCAGATCGCGAAGCGTTTCGTCGTCATCGACAATACCTTCCTGGCCAACCGGATTTCATCTTATATCCAAAAATCGCCGGATAAAGAAAAGTTCCTGAGAACGGGCGCCGGTTGATTTGCAGCCGGCGTGCATGAGCGGCAGCCTGGGAACCGGCGGCGCAGGCCGGCTCGCCTGACAACCGACAAAGGCCTTAGTCGGTCTGGATCCATACCGACTTGGTCTCCAGATACTCGTGCAGATGTTCGATGCCGCCCTCGCGGCCGTAGCCCGACATTTTCATGCCGCCGAACGGCACGGCGGGGTCGATGGCGTGGTACATGTTGACCCAGACGGAACCCGCCTTGACCCGGCGAGCGAGCTTGTGCGCCGTGCCGAGATGGGTGGTGAAGATGCCGGCGGCCAGCCCATAGGGCGTTGTATTGGCGCGGGCGACGGCTTCGTCAAGCGTATCGAAGGGCATTGCCGAGATAACCGGCCCGAAGATCTCTTCGCGCGCTATGGTCATCGTGTCGGACACTGCGCCGAAGACGGTTGGGGCGATGAAATTGCCGCCGTCATAGAGACCGCCGGTCAGGCGCGATCCGCCGGCGACCAGTTCCGCGCCCTCCTCGCTGCCCGCCTTGATGTAACCCTCAACCTTGCCGGCCTGCCTCGCATTGATGAGCGGCCCCATTTCGGTTTCGGCTTCGATGCCGTGGCCGATGCGCAGCCTACCGGCGAAGTCAGCGAGCCGGCGCACGAACTCGTCATGGATTTCGCGCGCCACGAACAGCCGCGAACCGGCGATGCAGACCTGGCCCGAATGCACGAAGACAGCCATCGCCGCGATCGGAACGGCCTTGTCGATATCGGCGTCGCGGCACACGATGAGCGGCGACTTGCCGCCGAGTTCTAATGAAACGCGCTTTAGATTGGCAACACCCGCCCGGGCGATCGCCTGGCCGGTGAGCGTCGAGCCGGTGAAGACGATCTTGTTGACGTCGGGATGTTCGGCGAGCCGCGCGCCGGCTTCGGCCCCGGTTCCGGTGACGATGTTGACGACGCCGTCGGGAACGCCCGCTTCCTGCATCAGCCGCGCGATCAAAAGCGGCGTCAGCGATGCATCCTCGGAAGGTTTCAGCACGATCGTGCAGCCAGTCGCCAGCGCCGGCGCGATCTTCCAGATCGACGCGGCGGTCGGCGCGTTCCAGGGAATGATGGCGCCGACCACGCCCACCGGCTCGCGCCGGGTGAAGCTGACGATCTCGCCCGGGATCGAATTGTCGATTGATTCGCCATGCAGCGCGGTCGCCATCCCGGCATAGAAGCGCAGCATGCCGATGACCCGGCGCCGGTTGGCGAGCGTGCGCGTGATCGGCAGCCCCATGTCGAGCGTGTCGGAGACGCAGAGCTCTTCCCAGTTCTTCTCGAAGAGATCGGCGATCCTGAGCAGCACGCACTGCCGTTCGTAAGGCGAAAATCCGGACCACGGACCTTCGAAAGCGGTGCGCGCAGCCGCCACCGCCGCGTCGATGTCGGCGGCGCCTCCGCGCGGCACCGTCGCCAACACCTGCCCCGTCGCCGGGTTGAGCGCCTGCATCTCCTGTCCGGACTGCGCAGCGACCCATTTGCCGCCGATGAACATCGGCCGGAATTCACCATGGTAGAGCGTCGCGGCCTTCGCCCTTGGGTCGAAGTTCAGCGTCATATCCTCCTCCTCGCCATTCCGTCGCGACTATTACTCCGGTGCAGGCACACCTCAAGCAAGTAAGCCGACAAGTCGTCGAAATGACCGAACTGCGTCCCCTGGCTATCGGCCGCTCAACCGCTGGAGGCGAAGCGGTAGCCCTCCAGCGCCTGCTGAACCGCGGCCACCAACACCGCCTCCGGATCGAGCGGCTGCCCGGCAAAGCGGTCAAGCGCGGGCAGATGCTGATGGAACAGCGTCACCGGCACGGCCAGCCCCGACAGGGCGGCTGTCAATCGCTGGACAGCTTCCATCGCCTTCTGATGGTTCCAGTAGTAACGTATGCGGTCCGACAGCGAATAATGCCGCTGCACGCGCTGTTGCGCCGCAGAGCCGTGGTAGTGGCTGTGCCAGTCCTTGGCATCGGCCGTCATCAGCGCTTCCATGGTCTGATAAAGCGGGCGCGCGCCGTAGTCGGGCAACAGGTCGGAGGCGATCAGGTCCAGCCCATAGAGCGCTTCGCGCAGTTCGAAAGTCAGCTGCGGCCCCACCTTGAGGATGGCAAAGCCGTCCTCGACCAGTTCGCGTAGGGCCGCTTGCGTCTGATAGTCGGTGGAATGGGCTTCGTAGACCAGGCCCGCTTCCTGGTCGAGCAATTCGCGCAGATGCAGCGCCTTGGCGCGATCGTAGAAGACCACGTTCTCGTTGCCGAACTCCACGCCCGGCTGCACCACCACGGCGATGACCCGCGAGAAGGCGTCTGCGAGGCCGTTCTCGTGGAAGATCTGCCGATGCACCGCCAGTGTGTGCTGGACCGCGGACAGGCTTGTGGGGCTGATTTCGCCGATGAGATGATCCGCTCCGCCCGGCGGCGGAACCTCGGTGCCGATCACGTAGAGTGGCCGGTCGGTCCCGCTGGCGGCGTCCTCGGCCTTGCGCGCCAGGCGGGCGGCGCGCCTGGCAATCGTAGCGTCATCCAGCGCCGCCGGCTCGCCCGCGCATCCCATGGAGGCATCGAGATGGATCTTGCGGAAACCGGCCCGGACATAGGCGGACACCATGTCCTCGGCCTTCGCCATGGCCGCGCCGGCATCTTCCCTTCGCCATGGATTGGGACCGAGATGATCCCCGCCGAAGATGACCCGCTCGGGCGCAAGGCCTTCGGAGCCGGCAATAGCGGTCACCGCCGCGACGAAGTCGGCGGGCTGCATGCCGGTATAGCCGCCGAACTGGTTGACCTGGTTGCAGGTCGCCTCGATCAGCAGCGGCCGGGAGAACAACGCGGCGTCGCGCACTGCGGCCCGGATCACGACTGGATGGGACGAGCAGACGGAGGTGATGCCTTCCGCCGCGCCTTGACGCCGGGAATTTGCAAGTTTCAGCAATGGATCGGTCACGGGCGTCGCCTTGGCGTGTTGGCAATGAACAGATCGAGTTCGGCACGCGTGCCGGCTCCTTCCATCGGGCCTTGCCGCGTGACGTTGCGCGCGCCTGCCGCATTCGCGTAATCGAGGGCGGTCACGGCAGGCATGCCGAGCCTGCGGCAGGCGATGTAGGCGCCGCCAAAACAGTCGCCCGCGCCGGTCGGATCGATCTCCTCGACCAGGAAGCCGGGCGACTCGACGCGGCTGCCGTCGGCGCCGAACAGGGACGCGCCCAACGCGCCCCGCTTGACGACGACCTCGCCGGCGCCGCGGGCAAACAGCGAGGCGAGCGCGTCGGCTTCATTGTCGTTGCCCGAAGCGGTGTGGAGTTCTTCACCCGACGGCAGGATCAGATCCGCAATGTCGAGAAGCCGTGCGAAGCGCTCGCGCGTCTGGCCATGGCCGAGCAGTTCCTTGCGAAGATTGGGATCGAGCGAGATGCTTCCGCCACGTCCCTTGACCACATCGATGGCATGGTCGAGCACCTCCCAAATGACGGGAATGCTGAGTGCGGTGCCCATGACGTGCAAATGGCCCGAACGCGCCAGCAGCGCCCTGGCCTCAGGGGTCAAGCCGACCCGCGCCGCGGCCGATTTGCCGATATTGTAGACGAAGTCGCGCGAACCGTCCTCGCGGTAGCGCACGAAGGCGCTGCCCGTCGGATAGTCGGGGCTGACGGCGATGGCCGTGACATCCGCACCGTCCCGGCGCAGGCGCTCGACATTGATCCTGCCGAAATCATCGTCGCCGACGCAGGCGATGATGCCGGCCCGCCCGCCAAGCCTGGCGCATTGGTCGATGAAGATCGCCGGCGCCCCGCTCGGATAAGGTCCGGTCAGCTCGATGGGCTCGAGAAAGCCATTGCCACGGCTTGTGGCCATGATCTCCACCAGGATCTCGCCGACGGTGACGGTCGGCCCGAGTCCATCGGGCGCCAGTGTCTTCAATGGGGATTTGCTTGGCATGGCGAAGGCCCGGTGTGAAAGGCAAGGGAAATCCGGATTCCAAAAAATGGATAGAGCGGTTCCGCGATTCTATCAAACGTTGGACGGCCCTGGCTCCGGCCTTCCAAACGCTCCGGGCGTCGGCGTCGTCACGATGACGGCGTCGCCGGCCTGAAGCACCGTCTGGTCGCAGGCTTTCAGCACCTCGACCTTGCCGTCCTTGCGGCGCACCTTGGTCGAGCCGGCCTCGCCATCGCCACCGCCGTCAAGCCCTTGCGGCGGCCGGTTGCGATGCGAGGACAGGATGGCGCATTCCATCTTCTCCAGGAAACGGATGGTGCGCTTCGTGCCGTCGCCGGCATTCCACCTGCCCTTGCCGCCGGAGCCTTCGCGGATGTGGAAATCCTCCAGCATCACCGGAAACCGCAGCTCCAGTATTTCCGGATCGGTAAGGCGCGAATTGGTCATATGGGTGTGAACGCCCGACGTGCCGGCAAAGCCGCGGCCGGAATTCATCTCGCCGGCGGGCGAACCGGAACAGATCGTCTCGTAATACTGGTACTTGCTGTTGCCGAAGGTCAAATTGTTCATGGTGCCTTGCGCATTGGCCATGGCGCCCATGGCGCCGAACAGCGCGTTGGTGACGTGCTGCGAGGTCTCGACGTTGCCCGCGACGACGGCGGCGGGATAGGCGGGTTTCAGCATCGAGCCGTCCGGGATGATGATGTTGATCGGCCTCAGGCAACCGGCATTCATCGGGATCATGTCCTCGACCATGACGCGGAAGGCATAGAGCACCGCGGCCCGGGCGACAGGCTCTGGCGCGTTGAAATTGTTCTTCATCACCGGCGACGTGCCGGTGAAATTGACCGTCGCCTCGCGCTTTTGCCGGTCGACCGATATCTTCACCTTGATCACCTGGCCGGTGTCGGTGGGATATTCATAGGCCGATGTATCCGGCAGCCGCTCGATCACGCGCCGCACGCTCTCGGCCGCATTGTCCTGCACATGGCCCATATAGGCCTCCACGACATCGAGCCCGAAATGCGCCACCATCTTGCGCAGCTCCGCCACGCCCTTTTCGTTGGCAGCGAGTTGCGCCTTGAGATCGGCGATATTCTGGTGCGGATTGCGGGCCGGATAGCGGTGATCGGTGAGCAGCGTCTGCAGCTCATTCTCGCGGAACTTTCCGCGATCGACGATACGGAAATTGTCGAACAGCACGCCTTCCTCGTCGACCGTGGTGGCAAGTGGCGTCATCGAGCCCGGCGCGGTGCCGCCGATGTCTGCGTGGTGGCCGCGCGAGGCCACCCAGAAGAGGATCTTGGGCGATTGGCTAATCTCCCCTCTTGTGGGGGAAATCGGCCGCTCTTCCTCGAAAACCGGCGTTACCACCGTGATATCGGGCAGATGCGTGCCGCCATTATAGGGGGCATTGAGGGCAAAGACGTCGCCGGGATGAATGTCGCCGGAATTCAGCCGGATGATGGTCTCGACCGAGCGGTCCATCGAGCCCAGATGCACCGGCATATGCGGCGCATTGGCGACCAGCGCGCCGTTCCGGTCGAAAACGGCGCAGGAGAAATCCAGCCTTTCCTTGATGTTGACGGAATAGGCGGTGTTCTGCAGCGTCACGCCCATCTGCTCGGCGATCGACATGAACAAATTGTTGAACACTTCCAGCATCACCGGATCGGCCTCGGTGCCAAGTGCTGCCTGCCGGCGTTTCTTGCTGGTGCGCCGCATCAGCACGTGGTTCCTGGCCGTGATCTCGGCCTGCCAGCCCGGCTCGACGACGATCGTCTGGTTGGGCTCGATGATTAGTGCGGGGCCGGCGACCCGATCGGACGGCCGCAAGGCCTCGCGCCGACAGACGTCGGCTTCGTGCCATTTTCCTTCCGTATAGATCCGCCGGACCTCCTCGGCCCTGGCTTTTGATGGCTGCCCCGCCGGCGCATAGGCTTCGGCATTCAGCTCGCCGCCCGCCTCCATCCCCTCGACGCTCACCGCTTCGACGATCATCGGCTTGTCCTCATAGACGAAACCGAATTGCGCCTTGTGAGCGGCCTCGAAATCGGCCCTCGCCCGCAACATCGAGCCATGGTCGAAATGCACCGGAAGTGCGGTGTCGGTGCCGTCATAACGGATCTGCAGCGCCGGTCTGGCGATCACCGCGTCCTCGGCGATGCCTTGTGCGGCGAGTTCCGCGACAACGGCGGTTTGCAAGGCCGCGATCAGGCCTTCGATTGCCCGTCTGGATTCTTCCGCCAGCGGTGCAAGCAAGGCCTGCTGGCGTGAGGCAAAGACCGAAGACAGGCCGATGCCGTAGGCCGACAGCAGGCCGGAAAACGGATGGATCAGCACCGCCTCCATGCCGAGTGCGTCGGCGACCAGGCAGGCGTGCTGGCCGCCTGCGCCGCCAAAACAGTTCAGGAGATATTCGGTGACATCGTAGCCGCGCTGCACCGAGATCTTTTTGATGGCGTTCGCCATGTTTTCGACCGCGATGGTGACGAAACCTTCGGCGACCGCTTCGGCCGAGCGGCCGTCGCCGATTTCGGCGGCGAGCGCGGTGAATTTCTGGCGAACGGTGTCCACATCGAGCGGCTCGTTCTGGCCGGGGCCGAAGATGGTCGGGAAAAAATCCGGCTGCAGCTTGCCGAGCATGACGTTGGCGTCGGTGACGGCGAGCGGGCCGCCGCGCCTGTAGGCGGCGGGGCCTGGATTGGCGCCGGCGGAGTCCGGGCCGGTGCGAAAGCGGCCTGCTTCGTAGTGCAGGACCGAGCCGCCGCCGGCCGCCACGGTGTGGATGCGCATCATCGGCGCGCGCACGCGCACGCCTGCGACCTCGGTATCGAAGGCGCGCTCATATTCGCCGTCATAATGGGCGACATCGGTGGAGGTGCCCCCCATGTCGAAACCGATCACCTTTTCGAAGCCGGCGATCTTTGCCGTCTCGACCATGCCGACGACCCCGCCGGCCGGGCCAGACAGCAGCGCATCCTTGCCCTGGAACAGGTCCGCGGCGGTCAGCCCGCCAGAAGACATCATGAACATCAGGCGGGGATTTTCCCTTCCCCTCGAGGGGAGGGTGGCGGCGAAGCCGCCGGGTCGGGTCGGATCGACGGGGTTCGACGTCTTGGTGGTGCCTTCTGCGGCGATCCCCTCTGCCGGCTTCGCTGACATCTCTCCCTCGAGGGGGGAGAGAACGCCGAGTTCCTGGCCTACCCTTTGCACATATCTCGACAGGATCGGAGACAGATAGGCGTCGACCACGGTGGTGTCCCCGCGGCCGACCAGCTTGATCAGCGGCGACACCTCGTGGCTGACCGAAACCTGGCCGAAACCGAGCTTGCGGCAGACCTTTGCGACTGCCTTTTCGTGATCGGGATATTTCCAGGCGTGCATGAAGACAATGGCGACCGCGTCGATGCCGTCCGCCTTTGCCTGTTCGATCGCCGGGCGACAGGCAGCGATGTCGAGCAGCCGTTCGACACAGCCGTCGGCAAGCACGCGCTCGTTGACCTCGATGACGCGCTCGTAGAGCTGTTCGGGGAGGATGATCTCCTTGGCGAAGATGTCGGGCCGCGCCTGATAGGCGATCCTCAGCGCATCGCGAAATCCCTTGGTGATGAGCAAAAGCACGCGGTCGCCCTTGCGCTCCAGCAGCGCATTGGTGGCGACCGTTGTGCCCATCTTTACGTCGCCTATCAGCCCGGCGGGTATAGGCTCGCCGGGGCGCAGGCCGAGAAGGTCGCGAATGCCCTGGATGGCCGCGTCGGCATAGGCCTCGGGATTTTCGGATAGAAGCTTGCGCGGATGCAGGCCGCCCTCGGGATCACGGCCGATGACATCGGTGAACGTGCCGCCGCGGTCGATCCAGAAATCCCATTTTTGTTGCATTCCGACACCCTCTTTATCGCGAGTATGGCAGCAAAGTCATACTCTTTGATACCCGAGTTCGCGCCGGAACAAGTCGTCGCGCCGGCGCCTCTTCGATGACGGTGGCTTTGGATGTCTGAGGCGATGGCAAGGCACGTGCCGCCGCGACGCGCCGGCCGGAGCCGTGAGCGCGGCCGGGCTGGCTCGCCGGCCGCTATCTGGATCCAGGGTGGAAGAATGCGAGATAGGTCCAAGCCTGCCCGCCGTGCAGGCCCACCCTTCCGTTAGTCGACCAATGCGGCAACCACCGAGACGCAGTCCCCGGCCTTGACCAGGCCGGGGAAATGCCGCGCCGCCAACATGCCCGACATTTTTGCCCGGATCTCCTGGGGGGCGATGCCGGTTCGGCCGGTGGAATGGATGCGCGCCAGCACCGCGCCCTTCTCGACAGGCTCGCCGAGATCGACCATCGTCTCGACCATGCCGTCTTCCTCCGCGAAGGCAAAGCAATCGCCGGACGGCATGTCGAGCCATTGGGTTGGCGTCTTTTCGACCGCACCGGCAACGATGCCGGCATGCCTCAGCACGTTGAGCATGCCGCGCCGGGCGATCCGCACCGTCTCGGCTCTCGACGTGCCTCCACCGCCGAGCTCGGTGGTGACGAACACCTTGCCCATGTCCTCGGCGGCGGTATCGTACATGCCGACGGCATCGATCTCGATCATGCGCATCGAGAACGGCGCCGCGAAGGCTTCGACCGCCGCGAAGGCCCTCTGCTCCAGGGCCTTGTTCGGCAGCGTATGGGCGGCGCAGAACGGCACGAAGTCCAGCGTCTTGCCGCCGGAATGGAAGTCGAACACGATATCCGCGCGGGGAAGCAGCTCCCGCTGGAAATAATCGGCGATCTTTTCCGTCACCGTACCGTCTGGCCGGCCTGGAAAGCTGCGGTTCATGTTGCCCTTGTCGATCGGCGAGGTGCGCGTGCCGGCGCGGAAGGCCGGATAGTTCATCGCCGGCACGATGATGACCGTGCCGCTGACTTGGGCGGGATCGAGCGTGCGCGCCAGATCATAGAGCGCCAGCGGCCCTTCATATTCGTCGCCATGATTGCCGCCGGTCAGCAGGGCCGTCGGCCCCTTGCCGTTGCGCAGGACGCAGATCGGGATCATCACCGAGCCCCACGCCGAATCGTCGCGGCTGTAGGGCAGGCGCAGGAAACCGTGCTGTGCGCCGTCGCGATCGAAATCGACCGAGGGCGAGACCGGCGACGGACGAAGGTCGGACATCGGTTTCAATTCTTCACCACCAGCTTGCGCGGCACATTGGCCAGGCACTCGACGCCCGTCTCGGTGATCAGGATGGATTCGGTGATTTCCAGCCCCATCGTCTCCAGCCACAGGCCGGTCATGAAATGGAAGGTCATGCCGGGCTTCAGCTCGGTGCGATCTCCGGGGCGCAGGCTCATCGTGCGTTCGCCCCAGTCCGGCGGATAGGAAAGGCCGATCGGGTAGCCGGTGCGGTTGTCCTTGACGATGCCATATTTCTTCAACACCGCGAAGAAGGCGTTGGCGATGTCTTCGCACGTGTTGCCGGGCTTGGCTGCCGCGAGCCCCGCGTCCATGCCTTCGAGCGTCGCCTTCTCCGCATCGAGGAATTCCTGTGTTGGCTTGCCGAGGAACACTGTTCGCGACAGCGGGCAATGATACCTGTTGTAGCACCCGGCGATTTCGAAGAACGTGCCCTCGCCCGACTTCATCGGCTTGTCGTCCCAGGTCAGGTGCGGCGCCGAGGCGTCGGCGCCCGACGGCAGCAGCGGCACGATCGCTGGATAGTCGCCGCCGATGCCGTCGACGCCACGCGTGCCGGCATCATAGATCTCGGCGACGAGATCGCATTTGCGCATGCCGACCTCTATCTTGTCGACGATGCGCTGGTGCATCGCCTCGACGATGCGGGCGGCCTTGCGCATATAGTCGATCTCGGTCGGGCTCTTCACAGCGCGCTGCCAGTTGACCAGCGCGGTGGCGTCGACGAAACGGGCATTGGGCAGGTGCTTCTGCAAAGAGGCGAAGGCGGCGGCCGAGAACCAGTAATTGTCCATCTCGACGCCGACGGTCAGCTTGCCCCAGCCGCGATCGGCAAGCACGCTCGACAGGAAATCCATCGGATGGCGCTCGGTCGACTGCACATAGTGATCGGCATAGCCGACGATGTTGTCATGCGCGAGATAGGCGGTGCGCTTGGCGCCGTTGGCGTCCTGACCGCGGCCATACCAGACCGGCTCGCCCGACGGCGGCACGATGACGGCCTGATGCACGTAGAAGGACCAGCCGTCATAGCCGGTGAGCCAGGCCATGTTGGAGGGGTCGCTGACAATAAGCAGATCGACGCCTTTCGCCGCCATGGCTTTCCGCGTTTTGGCGAGGCGATCCGCATACTCGCTTCGCGAGAATTTCAAATTCGGTTGCATTTTGTTGGTCCTCGTTTGTTGGGCCCTGGAACCCGCTTCAACTTCCGTTGAATCTGGCTCCAGGTAATTTTTTGTTTGAGCATGATCTCCTCGGAAAACCGGTTCCCACTTTTCCGGATCATGCTCTTGCGGCCAGCATCAACTTTCAAAAATGGTTCCGGCTTTCGCGACCCGGGCCCGGTCACGGGCTAGCGTGGCGATCGCGGTGTCCTGCACGCCGGTGCCGGTCAGGTCGGCGATGGTGATGTCGTCCGCCGCACGCCGGCCATGCCGTTCGCCGGCGATGATCTGACCGAGTTCGGCCACCTCCGTGTCCGCCGCCATCACGCCGGCGGAGATGGCATGGTGCAATTCACCGAGCCGGCGCGTCTGCCTTGCGCTGTCGGCGACATAGAGATCGGCCATGCGCAGGATTGCCGGTGCGATCTCGTTCTTGTGCTCGGCGTCCGAGCCCATGGCGGTGATGTGCTGGCCGGCCGAGACGAAGCCGGCCTTGATCAATGGTTCTGTCGAGGGCGTGGTGGTGACGATGATGTCGGCGCCGGCGACCGCCTTGGCCGCATCCGGTTCTGCGCGCACCACGATGCCCAGTTTTTCGCTCAAGGCGCCGGCCGCGGCTTGCGCCTTGGCCGCGTCGCGCGCCCAGATGCGGGCTTCTTCGATCGGCCGCACCAGGCGCAGCGCCTCAAGCTGCAATCCGGCCTGCACGCCGGCGCCGAAGATGGCGGCAATGGATGAGTCCGGCCGCGACAGGTGTTTTGCGGCGACCGCCCCGGCGGCTGCGGTGCGGACGTCGGTGAGATAGCCATTGTCGAGCAGCAACGCCTCGACCAGACCGGTTTTTGCCGACAGCAGCACCATCATGCCGTTGACGCTGGGCAGGCCGAGCTTGGGATTGTCGAAGAAGCCGGGGCTGATCTTGATGGCGAAGCCATCGATGCCAGGCACATAGGCGGTCTTCACGTCGACCTCGCCGCGATGCTCGGGGATGTCGAGCCGCAGGATCGGCGGCATCGCCACCGGCAGGGTAGCGAGCGCCCGGAAGGCGTTTTCGACGCAAGCGACGGCGTCGAGATCGAGAGCTACGATCTCGCGTAGTTCTTTCTCGGTAAGGATGGTCATCCGGTTCATCAGGCGCGCTCCGCAACTACTTCGCCGCAAACGATCTTTCTGTGCAGGCTCATATCGATATTACGACCGGAAAGCAGAACGACCACCGGTCCGTTTGGCTTCACCTTGCCGGCAAGCAGCGCAGCGATACCGACCGCGCCGGCGCCCTCGACGATCTCGCGCTCCTGTTCATAGGCATGGCGGATGCCGGCGGCGATCTCGTCTTCGGAAAGCAGCACGACGTCGTCGAGCAGGTCTCGGCACATGGAAAAGGTCAGCCGGTTGTCGAGGCCAATGCCGCCGCCGAGCGAATCCGCCAGCGTCGGCAGCTCCTCCACCTGCACCGGGCGCCCCGCATCGAGGCTGGCTTTCATCGCCGCGCCGCGCGCCATCGAGATGCCGACGACCTTTGTGCTCGGCCTGACGCCCTTGACCGCTGCGGCAATCCCGGAGGCCAACCCGCCGCCGGAGAGCTGCACCAGCACCAGAGCGGCGCCAGGAACCTGCTCCATGATCTCCAGCCCGAGCGTGCCCTGCCCGGCGATGATGTCGGGATGGTCGAAGGGTGGCAGCATCACGAGACCCTCTTGCGCCACCAGCCGCTCGACCTCCTGCTGCGCGTCGTCCTGGCTGTCGCCGACAATGCGGATTTCCGCGCCGAGGCAGCGGATGGCATCGAGCTTGTTCCGAGGCACCAGCCGCGACATGCAGACAACCGCGCGCATGCCTTCGAGCCTGGCGGCATGGGCGAGTGCGCGGCCGTGATTGCCGGTCGAAGCCGCGACAACACCGCGTGCCCGCTGCTCGGCATTGAGCGAAGCAATGGCGTTCGAGGCGCCACGCAGCTTAAAGCTGCCCGTGATCTGGCGGTGCTCCAGCTTGAGGTGAACGGGAAGGCCGAGCCGCTCCGACAGGCTCTCGGATGGCACGACCGGTGTCGGCTCGACCTTGCTGGTGATGCGTTGGCGCGCGGCGCGGATGTCTGAAAGGGCGACGGCGTGCGTCATGGGTCGCTCGTGCATGCAGGACATGACCTTACTGTCCAAGCGGCAAGGTCGTCAGCCGCCCGAACTCCGGACGCGGCACATCATCGCCACACAGTCGCAGGCAATTCCACGCGCTCGCCTGGTTGCTGGTGACGACCGGGCGGCCGATAGCCTGTTCCATCGCGGCAACCGCCAGCGCCGAGCGCAGCGCCGTGCAGGACACGAACAACGCCTCGGCCTGCGGGTCAGTCGCCTCGCGCGCCAGATCGACGAGGGCTGCCGGCGCAATGCGCGCCATCTCGCGGTCATCCTCGAAGCCGAGACAGGTGAAGCTGGCGATCTCGAAGCCGCGTTCGGCGAAATAGGCCGCCATCGGCCGGCTCGTCTCGACGGTGTAGGGGGTGAGAATACTGATCCTCTTCGCGCCCAGAGCCCTCAGTCCGCGCACGCCCGCCATCGGCGGCGTGACCACGGGCACGCCAGGCTTGGCCGCCTGGATCGCCGCCTCGATCTCGGCATCGCCGATCACCACGGAGGCCGACGTGCAGGAGTAGCAGATGGCGTCGAGCGGTTCGTCCGGCAGGATCAGCGCCGCGCCAGCCGTCAGTTCGGGCTGCATCTTGCGCAGATTCTGAGGCGTGGTCGGATTCTTATAGGGGATGCGGGCGACATAGATGCCGATCCTCTCACTCGCCACCATGCGACGGAAGTCCGGCTCGCTGGTGTGGTCGGTGGCCAGGATGATCAGGCCGACGCGCTTTTCCAACGGGCGCACCTCGAGTGCGGGCCTTGTCGGCATCAGCCTGATTTCGGGAAGCGGCTTCATGGGAACTACCTTTCGATCTTGCCGTAGCGATGTTCCAGCCAGCGCAGCAGCATAACCGAGAAAAGGCTGATGATCAGGAAGAAGGCGCCGACCAGCGTCATCGGCTCGACATAGCGGTAATAGGTGTTGGCGACGCTCTTGGCCTGGTTCATCAGCTCCAGCACGGTGATCGCCGACAGCAGCGGCGTCTCCTTGAACATGGCGATGAAATAATTGGCCAGCGCCGGGATCATCGGCGGGATTGCCTGCGGTATGACGATGTGGGTCCAGGTCTGCCGAGCGCTGAGATTGCAGGCTTTGGCCGCCTCCCACTGGCCGCGCGGCACGTTCTCGATGCCGGCGCGATAGACCTCCGCCGTATAGGTGCCGTAGTGCAGCCCAAGCCCGATGACGCCGGCCACCAGCGGCGGCAGCAGGATGCCGAAATCGGGCAGCACGTAGAAAATGAAGTAGAGCTGCACCAGCAGCGGCGTGCCGCGGATGAATTCGGCCGCCCAGCCGACCGTGCGCGACATGATCTTGTTCGGCGAGCGGCGGGCCAGTGCGATGCCCAGCCCGACGATTGCCGCCAGCACCGAGCCGAGCACCGTCGCCAGGATGGTGATCTTCACCCCCTCGATCAGCGTCGGCAGAATCTGCCGGACGAAATCCCAGTCCCAATCCATTACAGGGCCCAATCCATCAGACGCGCACTCCGTCGAGGCCGCGCGCCATGCGCCGCTCCAGCGACCGCACGCCCCAGGAGATGACGAGCGCGAGCGCGAAATAGATCACCAGGATGGTGGTGAACGGCATCAGCGTGCTGCCGGTCTGCGAGCGCACCACCTGCGCCTGGAAGGTGAGATCGGCGAGCGAAATCAGCGAGACGACGGATGTCGCCTTGAGCAGTTCGATGGCGTTGTTGCCGAAGGTCGGCAGCATCACAAGAAGCGCCTGCGGCAGGATGACATGGCGCATGCCCTGCCAGCGGCCGAGATTGAGAGCCGTGCAGGCCTCGTACTGCTCGGCGCCGACCGACTGGATGGCACCGCGTACCACTTCCGCCGCATAGGCGCCGACATTGAGGCCCAGCGCCAGCACGCCGGCTTGCAGCGGAGTGAGTTCGACGCCCGCCAGGGGCAACACGAAATAGGCCCAGAACAGCTGTACGAAAATCGATGTGCCGCGGAAGAACTCGATATAAGCGGTGGCGAGCGCCCGCAACGCGAAGAAGCGCGACAGCCGCCCCATGCCGGCCAGGAAGGCCATCACGAGGGCCAGCACCGACCCCATCAGCGTCAGCTCGATGGTGACAAGCGCTCCCTGCAATATCAGGCCGAGATAGCCGGACCATTGGGTCATGGATCAGAGGCTTCCAACGTTTGGTTTTAGCAACTTCTCCTCTCTCACGGGGAGAAGTTGCCGGTTCACCCTCCTTAGCTGCAGCGCAGCTGCCGCGAAGGACGGGCAGGCGGATGAGGCGCGGCTCCAAGCTCGCAAAAACGCGCGCTGCCCCTCATCCGGCCCTTCAGCCACCTTCTCTCCGTGGACGGGGAGAAGGGAAAAGCGCTTATTTCGCCGCGCAGAGCTTGTCGCGCGTCGTCGACATCGCCGCCGCCGCCGAGAAGCCGTAGGGCTCGATGATCTTGGCGAACTCGCCCGACTTCTTCATCTTGGCGAGCTCGACGTCGAAGGCGTCGCGCAGCGCCTCGTCACCCTTCTTGAAAGCGGCGCCGTCGCAATAGACGGGCGCGCCCTGCACGGGTGCTATGACTTCGAGGCTCGGGTCATTGGCCTTCTTCATCAGATCGTTGATCGACAGGACGGGGAGCGAATAGGCGTCGATGCGGCCGTCCTGCACCATCTTCAGCCCGCTCTGGCCGTCGGGCACGACGATGACGCGGTCACGCGGCACGCCGGCGTTGAGCGCGAGCTTCTCCTCAGTGCCGCCGCCGGGCGCGCCGATGGTAGCGGAGGTGTCCTTGGCGACATCCTCATAGCTCTTGAAGCCCTTCGGATTGCCCTTCTTCACCAGCATCGCCTCGGCGTCGCACAGCACCGGCTCGGAATAGGCAACCGCCGCACAACGCTCCGGCTTCATGAACAGCCCGGCGGTGACGACGTCGAAGCGGCCGGCCTGCAGGCCGGGGATCATGGCACCATATTCCGAGATCGAGGCGGCGACGTCGGCGACGCCCAGCCGCTTGAAGATTTCCCGCGCCACGTCGGGCGCGGCGCCCGAAACCTTGCCGTCGGCGGCGACCGCCGTGTAGGGCGGCTCGTTGGCGATGGCGAGGCGGGCGAAGCCTTGCGCCTTCAGCTGCTCGAGCTTGCTGTCGTCGGCCGATCCGATGTTCGAGGCCGCGAGCACCGCGGTCAGCGCAAGACCGGCGACGCCGGCCAGAATGCCAAGTTTTTTCATTGTTCCCAACTCCATGTTTGTGTTCTTGGTTGCAGTCATTTCAGGACGGCAATACCGCCCTTGCGGACGGTGTCGCCGCCTCTGGCATGGCGGTCAGACGCGATGTCCGGCCGCGATGATCTTCTTCAGGAAACCTTGCGTGCGCTCCTGTTTGGGATGGCGGAAAATCTCATCGGGTTTGCCCTCCTCGACGATGCGGCCGCGGTCGAAGAACAGCACCCGGTCGGCGAAGTCGTGGGCAAAGCCCATTTCATGGGTGACGAGCAGCATCGTCATGTCGGTTTCGGCCGCGAGCTTGCGCATCACGTTGAGCACCTCCTCGACCAGTTCGGGATCGAGCGCCGAGGTGACCTCGTCGAACAGCATGATCCGGGGCGACAGCGCCAGCGCGCGGGCAATCGCGACGCGCTGCTTCTGGCCGCCCGAAAGCTGTGCCGGCATGGCCTTGGCCTTGTCGGCCATGCCGACCATGTCGAGCAATTCCATCGCCCGCTTCTCGGCGGCAGCGCGCGGCGTGCCCTTGGTCAGCATCGGCGCCAGCGTGACATTGTCGATGACGCATTTGTGCGGGAACAGATTGAACAGCTGGAAAACCATGCCGATCTTCTGGCGCATCCTGGCCAGATGCCGCTCGTCGGCAGCCAGCAGCTGGCCGTTTCGCTCCATGTGATAGAGATGCTCGCCGTCGATCTGGATGTGGCCGCCATCGATGCGCTCCAGCGTCATCAGGATGCGCAGGATCGTCGTCTTGCCCGAGCCGGACGGGCCGATCAGCGCCAGCTTCTCGCCGGGCATGACCTGCATGGACAGGCCATCCAGCACCTTGAAGGTGCCGAAGCTTTTCGAAATGCCATCGACCTTGATGATAGGCGCGGATGCGGACAAACGAATTTCCCGTGCTGGAGAAGCCTATGCCCTTAACGATGCGGAACCCGCCAAATCATGTCAATTGGGAAAATAATATCATGACAATTATTCTGATCCCGGACAATTCTTGGGCATTCAGTGCCTAGCAATGTGCCGAGATCGAGATCAAGTCGAACCGAAAATGACAGCACCGGGGACGCCTTTGGCGATCGGCATCGTCTGGATAGCGGCACATCTCGCTAGATTGCGAGCAGCAGATGCTCAGGGTCGCCAAGCAGCAACTTGGTGACAACGCCGAGGCCGGCGCGCAGTTCCCCCTCGGTGGTCGAACCCAGCGAGATGCGCACCGCCGGTTGCCAGGGCGCTTGCGAGATGCGGAAGGAAGCGCCGGGCGCGATCGCCACGCCTTGCAGGCGCGCCTGGGCGACGAAGCTCTCCTCGGCACGGTCGGCCGGTAACTGCAACCAGACATGCAGTCCGTCGCGCCGGGTGCGATAGTCGACGCCGGCCAGCACCTCGGCGACGATGTCCTGGCGTCGCCGCAATGCTGTGCGTTGCCAGCGCACCAGTTCCATCGCGGTGCCGTCGGTCACCCATTTGGTGGCGATTTCCGCCACCAGCGGCGTCGCCATCCAGTTGGAAACCAGATGCCGGTTGGCGACCGCGGCGACATAGCGGTCGGGTGCGGCGAGATAGCCGATGCGCAGGCCCGGCACCACGATCTTGGTGAAGGACGTGACGTAGAGCGTGCGTTCAGGCGCGAAGGCGGCGACCGGCGGCGGCCGGTCCTCGACCAGCGGCCCCAGCACGTCGTTCTCGATGATGGCTATGTCGTGCCTGCGCGCAACCGCCGCAATCTGCTCGCGCCGCGCCGCATCCATCAGCGTCGCCGTCGGGTTGATCACCGAAGGCTGCACGAACACGGCGCGGATGTCGGAGATCCGGCAGGCCTCGTCCAGCGCTTCCGGGATAAGGCCATTGCCGTCTATCGGCAGGCCTTCGAGGTTGAAGCCGAGATAGCGGGCGAGCGGCACCAGCGTATGGTGGCCGATCGCCTCGGTGGCGACGGTCGAGCCGGGCGGCGCCACGCTCATCAGCGCCACCGTCATGCCGGCGGTAGCGCCATTGGTCAGGCTGATATTCTGCGGCGAGGCATCGAGACCGCACAGTTTCAGCCACTCGACCGCCACGGCGCGGTGACGGGGAAACACCATGTTGGGCCGGAACGACAGCGCCGAACTCGACGGCAGGTTGTCGGCCAGCCAGCCCAGCGCCTGCTTTAGCCGCTCCAGATGCATCGGCTCGCAGACCGGCTTCAGGATCGAGAGATCGATCACTTCGCCCAGCCGCTCCGGCAGATAGGGCGGCTCAGGCTCGCGCCGCTGCGTCTGGACGAAGCTGCCGCGGCCGATCTCGCCCGAGATCAGGCCGCGGCGAATCAGTTCCTCATAGGCGCGACTGACCGTCTGCACCGACAGCTTCAACTCGTCGGCCAGCCGGCGATGCGTCGGCAGCCGCGCGCCGTTTGCGAGCCGCCCGTCATGAATGGCGCGTGCGAACTGGTCGGCCAGCGACTGGTAGGCGGGCCGCCGGATGAGCGCGGGATCAGGTTGCCACAATGTCATGACTTATTAGAGATCGAAATCAGTGCAATTGACAATCGAAATAATGCGCCGTCATGGTACGGCGGACCAAAAAGTGGATACAGATGGCCGCCGCGAAACTCGACCCGATCGACCTCAGAATCCTCGACGCGATCCAGCGTGACGGGCGCATCACCAAGCTGGCGCTGGCCGACAAGGTCGGCCTGTCACCGACGCCGTGCTGGATGCGGCTGCGCAAGCTGGAAAAGGCCGGCATCGTCTCCGGCTATCATGCCTCGATTGCCATGCGCGTCGTCGCACCCGTCGCCACCGTGCTGATGGAGGTGACGCTGGCCAGCCACCGCCAGGCCGATTTCGACCGCTTCGAGCGTGTCATCCGCGACATACCTGAGATTGTAGCCTGCTGGTCGGTGGGCGGCGGCGTCGACTACGTTCTGAAGGTGATGGCGCGCGATATCGATACCTATCAGCGGCTGGTCGATGCCTTGCTCGAACGCGAAATCGGCATCGATCGCTACTTCACCTACATCGTCATCAAGACGGTGAAGGACGAGACCGTGCTACCGCTTGCCGATCTGTTGCCGGTGCAGTCCTGAGATCGAAACCAGCGTTCATCTGGCACCGTACGCTCGGAGAACGCGCGAAAGCACCCGCCCCACCCCTGCGGCTAGACAGATCGTCCTGCTCTCCGGCCGAATAGAGAGAATCTCTCTATATAGCTGCACCTAAACAGCCTCATCCTTCGCGCCGACGCCCCTAGTCTTGCGGCGTCACCCCAATCGGGAGCAATCGATGATGTCCGCGCACTTTGCCCGTTCGCACCGCCATGAGGCGCTCGACCGCCTCGCCGACCGCCGGCTGCTGCGCGAGCTTGCCTATGTCGACGGGCACTGGACGGCAAGCGAGGCGGCGGAGAGCTTCGAGGTCACCGATCCCGCGACCGGCGCCACGGTGGCCTTCGTCGCCGCGCTCGATGGCCGCCAGACGGCAAGTGCGATCGACGCGGCGGCGCGCGCTTTCCCTGCCTGGCGGGCTCTGTTGCCGCAGGAGCGCTCGAAAATCCTGCGCAAATGGTTCGACCTCATCATCGCCGCGAAGGATGACCTCGCTCTGCTGATGACGTTGGAACAGGGCAAGCCCTTGAAGGAATCGCTCGGCGAGATCGATTATGCCGCCTCCTTCGTCGAATGGTATGCCGAGGAAGCAAAGCGCCTCAACGCCGAAAGCGTAACCAGCCATCTGGCGAACGCGGAAATGACGGTGCGGCGCGAGCCGCTCGGCGTCGTCGGCGTCGTGACGCCGTGGAACTTCCCGTCCGCCATGCTGACCCGCAAGGCGGCTGCGGCCCTTGCCGCCGGTTGCACCATCGTCGCCCACCCTTCTTCGGAAACGCCGCTCTCGGCGCTGGCGCTGGCCGAACTCGGCGAGCGCGCCGGCCTGCCCGCCGGCGTCTTCAATGTCGTCACAGGCAAGGCGTCGATCATTGTCGGGCGAATGTGCGAGGACCCGCGCGTGCGCGCCATGAGCTTCACCGGTTCGACCGAGATCGGCAGGCTGATCGCGGCCCAGAGCGCGCCGACGATGAAGCGGCTGGTTATGGAACTTGGCGGCCACGCGCCGCTGATCGTCTTTGCCGACGCCGATCTCGACAAGGCCGTGCGCATCGCCGTCGACGCCAAATTCGCCACGTCCGGCCAGGACTGCCTCGCGGCCAACCGCATCTATGTCCAGCGGCCGATCTACGATCGTTTCTGCGCCGCCTTCACCAAGCGCATCGAGGCGCTGCGGACCGGCAATGGCCTTGCCGACGAAAGCGACATCGGCCCGCTGATGCATGAGCGCGCCGTCAAGAAGGTCGAGGAGCAGGTCACCGACGCGCTCGCCCATGGCGCCCGCTGCCTCGTTGGCGGCATAAGGCACCAGGCCGGCCCGTTGTTTTACCAGCCGACGCTGCTGGCTGACGTATCTGACGAGGCACTGATCATGCGCGAAGAAACGTTTGGTCCGGTCGCAGCCGTGACGCCGTTCGACAGCGAGGACGAGGTGACCGCGCGCGCCAACGCCACTGAATATGGTCTGGTCGCCTATGTCGTGACCGAGAACGGCGCCCGCCAGCAGCGCCTGGGCAGGGCGCTGGACTACGGCATGGTCGCCATCAACCGCGTCAAGATCACCGGTGCGCCGATCCCGTTCGGCGGCGTCAAGCAGTCCGGCATTGGCCGCGAGGGTTCGCGTCAGGGGCTCGAAGCTTTCACCGATCTCAAATATCTTTGCCTGGACGTCGCTTAAGCCGCGTCCACGTTCCTCAAGGAGTCAAAAGAATGCTCGACCAGTCCAACGAACTCGCCGCCTGGGATCGTGATCACTTCTTCCATCCCTCGACGCATATGGGCACCCACGCGCGCGGTGAATCGCCGACGCGCATCATGGCCGGCGGTGAAGGCGTCACCGTCTGGGACAGCAACGGCAGAAAAAGTATCGATGCCTTCGCCGGCCTCTACTGCGTCAATGTCGGCTATGGCCGCCAGAAGATCGCTGACGCCATCGCCGCCCAGGCCACGAACCTCGCCTATTACCACGCCTATGTCGGCCACGGCACCGAGGCCTCGATCACACTGTCGAAGATGATCATCGACCGTGCGCCGAAGGGCATGTCGAGGGTCTATTTCGGCCTCTCCGGTTCGGATGCCAACGAAACCAACATCAAGCTGATCTGGTACTACAACAACGTGCTTGGCCGCCCGGAGAAGAAGAAGATCATCTCGCGCTGGCGCGGCTATCACGGCTCCGGCATCATGACGGGATCGCTGACCGGGCTCGATCTTTTCCACAATGCCTTCGACTTGCCGCGCGCGCCGATCCTGCACACAGAGGCGCCCTATTATTTCCGCCGCGCCGACCGCTCGATGAGCGAGGAGCAGTTCTCGCAGCATTGCGCCGACAAGCTGGAAGAGATGATCCTGGCCGAAGGCCCCGAGACCGTCGCCGCCTTCATCGGCGAGCCGATCCTCGGCACTGGCGGCATCGTGCCGCCGCCCGCCGGCTACTGGGAGAAAATCCAGGCGGTGCTGAAGAAGTACGACGTGCTCCTGGTCGCCGACGAAGTGGTGACGGGCTTCGGCCGGCTGGGCACCATGTTCGGCTCCGACCATTACGGCATCAAGCCGGACCTGATCACCATCGCCAAGGGCTTGACCTCCGCCTACGCGCCGCTGTCGGGCGTCATCGTCGCCGACAAGATGTGGCAGGTGCTGGTGCAGGGCTCCGACAAGCTCGGCTCGCTCGGTCACGGCTGGACTTATTCGGCGCATCCGATCTGCGTCGCCGCGGGTGTGGCCAATCTCGAACTGATCGATGAGATGGATCTGGTGAGGAATGCCGGCGAGACCGGCGCCTATTTCCGCGCGGAATTGGCCAAGGCCGTCGGCGGCCACAAGAACGTCGGCGAGGTGCGCGGTGACGGCATGCTGGCGGCGGTCGAGTTCGTCGCCGACAAGGACGACCGTGTGTTCTTCGATCCGGCGCAGAAGATCGGACCGCAGATCGCCACGGCCCTCGCCGCAAGCGGGGTCATCGGCCGCGCCATGCCGCAGGGCGATATTCTGGGCTTCGCCCCACCGCTTTGCCTGACGCGCGAGGAGGCTGACACCGTGGTGGCCAAGACCGCCGATGCCGTGAGGAGCGTGTTCGCCAATCTCTAATTGTCGAGATCGGCGCTGCCCCTCATCCGCCTGCCGGCACCTTCTCGTCGTTCACGGAGAGAGGGTAAAGGTGAGGGGCAGCGCCAACGTACAAAGTATTCGGAAGTGAACGCGATGACCTCTCATCCCACCCTCCCCGCCACCATGGCGGCCGTGCAGCTTACCGGCCACGGCGGCCCGGAAAAGCTCGTCTACCGCACCGACGTGAAAGTGCCTGTGCCCGCCGCCGGCGAAGTGCTGGTCAAGGTCACCGCCTGCGGCATGAACAACACCGACGTCTGGGTGCGCCAGGGCGCCTATGGCACGGAGGAGGACGCAGGGGCCGTGTCGACATGGCGGCGCCAGGGCAACACGCTGTCCTTCCCGCGCATCCAGGGCACCGACACGGTCGGCACCGTCGCCGCCGTTGGCGCAGGGGTCTCGCCGGATCGCATCGGCGAACGAGTGATGGTTGATTTCTCGATCTACAATCGCGACGACGATTCGCTCGCCGACATTGACTATATGGGCCACGGCCGCGACGGCGGTTACGCCGAATACCAGGCTTTACCGGCCGAGAACGCCCATATCGTCGACACTGACTTGAGCGATGTCGAACTCGCCACCTTCTGCTGCGCCTATCTCACCGGCGAGCAGATGCTGGAACGTGCAGGGCTCAAGGCCGGCGAACGCGTGCTGGTCACCGGCGCCTCGGGCGGCGTCGGCTCCGGCATCGTGCAATTGGCGCGGGCGCGCGGAGCCATTCCCTATGCCGTCGTCGGCAAGGGCAAGGAGCAGGCAGTGCTCGACATCGGCGCCGAAGCCGTGATCACCCGTGGCGTGGCCGACCTGCCGCAAGCCGTGGCCAAGGCGACCGGCGGCCAGCCCATCGACGTCGTGGCCGACCTTGTCGGCGGCGCGATCTTCAACGATCTGTTGCGCATCCTGAGGCCCGAGGGCCGCTACACCACCGCAGGCGCCATCGCCGGCCCGGTCGTCCAGCTCGATCTCAGGACCATGTATCTCAAGCAGCTTCAGCTTCACGGCTCGAGCCAGGGCACACGTGCGGATTTCCGCCGTATCGTGCGCTATATCGAGGAAGGCAAGATCCGGCCGCTGGTCGGCGGCGTCTACAGGCTTTCCGATTTCCACCGCGCCCAAGCCGATTTCATCGCCAAGGATTTCGTCGGCAAGCTGGTGGTGGTGCCTGACGCCGTGGCTGAACGGCGGCACCCTAGAGCGTTTCATATCTTGACGGAAGCGTAGCCTGCGTTTTCGAAGTAGTTCCTGCATTCGGCTGCCTCGATTGTT
>NZ_VFWR01000009.1:0-319206 GCF_006443035.1 Mesorhizobium sp. B1-1-6
AACAATCGAGGCAGCCGAATGCAGGAACTACTTCGAAAACGCAGGCTACGCTTCCGTCAAGATATGAAACGCTCTAGCGATCGCTCGCCCCGTGCAATGCCCGCAAGGCGGCCGGGTGGGCCGTTTATTTTTGGGGGATATCATGTTCTACGCCTATGCGCGCCGCTCGCTGGCCGCGCTGTCTCTTGCCATACTGCTGGTGCCGTCGGCCCATGCCGGCGACGTCACCTTCGCCATCAAGAACAGCCATCCCAATGCCATGCGCCTCGAGCTCTACAGCCAGGACCGCGACTATGTGTGGCCGGGCAACGGCAAGGATTTCTACCTCGATGACGGCGAGACCAGGCAATTGCCGGTCTCCTGCGACGAGGGCGAATCGATCTGCTACGGCGCCTGGGTCGACGGCGACGAAGGCACCTATTGGGGCGTCGGCCCCGGCGACAAGGAAAAATGCGACGATTGCTGCTATACCTGCAGCGGCGGCGAGACCGAGGAGATCGAACTGGTTCCCTGACCGGCTTGCCAGCTTGACGCTTTTCCTGCCTGGGGCATAGCCTGCAAGAACAGCACCCAAAGCACGCCGCATCCAGGCGGCGTGCGTCAGGCAACAGGAGCAAGGCGATGGCAGGTCCGGTCGAGGGCGAGAAGATAGACGTCGGCTTTGCCGGCCGGCGCTGCATCCATTCGCGCAATTGCGTGCTGGGCGATCCGCATGTCTTCGTGCCGAACGCGCCGGGAGAGTGGATCCATCCCGACGCGGCCAGCGTCGAGAAGATCGTCGCCATTGCCGAAAGCTGCCCGTCAGGCGCCATCACCTATGTCAGGAAGGATGGCGGGCCGCAGGAAAGGCCGCCGGTGGTCAACACCGTGCGCATCAGGGAAAACGGCCCGCTGGCCGTCCACGCCGAGATTATGCTCGACGGCGAGACGTTACACCGCGCTACGCTCTGCCGCTGCGGCGCGTCGCAGAACAAGCCGTTCTGCGACGGCAGCCACAACAAATCAGGGTTTGCCGCCACCGGCGAGCCGGCGCTGAAGGACACGCCGGCGCTGGACGCGCGCGACGGGCCACTCAAGGTTACGCCGACGAAAGACGGGCCGCTCAAGCTCGAAGGCAATGTCGAAATCGTCACCGGCACCGGCCACACGGTCGACCGCACGCAACGCGCCTTTCTATGCCGCTGCGGCCATTCGGCGAACAAGCCGTATTGCGATGGGTCGCATAAAAAGGTTGGGTTCGTGGGGTAGGTTGACCCTGCCATTGAAGCTGCCAATCTCCCCCCTCGTAGGGGAGATCGAACTCCTCCCGTGGCCCAGCGCTCTCAGCTTTATCGTCCGGCCGCTATAGGTTAAGGGCGAGAAGCATTTTCCTATCTGCTCGGGCCATCATCAGACATGACCAAGACCAAGCCAAAACCTCTTTTCCTCGGCATCGACACCGGCGGCACCTACACCGATGCCGTGCTGTGGTCCGAAACCGAAGGCCCGCAGAGCGGGCCGAACAAGGGAAAGGTGCTGGCCAAGGCCAAGGCTCTGACCACCAGGCACGATCTCGCCGTCGGCATTTCCGGCGCCGTCGACGCGGTTCTGGAAAAAGCGGTGACCGATCCAGCCGCCATCAAGCTTGTCTCCATGTCGACGACGCTTGCCACCAACGCGCTGGTCGAGGGCCAGGGTGGCCGCGTCGCGCTGGTGATGATCGGCTTTTCCGAGGCGGACCTTGCCCGCGATGGGCTGAAGGCGGCATTGGGCACCGATCCGGTCGTGTTCTGCCCCGGCGGCCACGATGTGCACGGCAATACCGCCAAGCTCGATCTGTCCGGCCTCGAGGCGGCGCTGCCCGGACTCGGCGGCTCGGTCTCGGGCTTTGCCGTCTGCGCCTATTTCGCCACCCGCAACCCGGCGCACGAGATCGCCGCCCGCGAGCTGATCCGGGAGAAAACCGGCCTGCCGGTCACCGCGAGCCATGAATTGTCGGCCAAGCTCGGCGGCCCGCGCCGGGCGCTGACGACGCTGCTCAACGCCCGGCTGATCTCGATGATCGACCGGCTGGTGGCGGCGACCGAAGGCTTTCTCGAGGCGCGCGGCATCGCGGCGCCCCTGATGGTGGTGCGCGGCGACGGTGCGCTGGTGTCGGCGGCGTTCGCCCGCCAGCGGCCGATCGAGACCATTCTCTCCGGCCCGGCCGCCAGCCTGGTCGGCGCGCACCACATGACCGGATTGGAAAACGCGGTGGTTTCCGACATCGGCGGCACCACCACCGACGTTGCGGTGCTCGACAAGGGCCGGCCGCGGCTCGATCCGGAAGGCGCCACCGTCGGCGGCTTCCGCACCATGGTCGAGGCCGTCGCTATGCGCACCTTCGGCCTCGGCGGCGATTCCGAAGTGGCGTTGGAAGACGGCGCTCTCAACCCCAGGCTCCTGCTCGGACCGCGCCGGCTGGTGCCGCTGGCGCTGGCCGGCATGGTGCATCGCGAGGCCGTCCTGGCGGAACTCGAGCGCCAGCTGCGCGCGCCGAACACCGGCCGCATGGACGGCCGCTTCGCGGTGCGCACCGGCGTGCCCGACCGTCTTGCCGCCGGGCTGACCGCTCCGGAAGCAAGGCTCTATGAAGCGATCGGCGCAATGCCCTTGCCCCTCGACAGGCTTTTGACCTCGAATGCCCAGAACGCTACCCTGAACCGCCTGGTGTCGCGCGGGCTGGTGCACATTTCAGGTTTCACGCCGTCGGATGCGGCGCATGTGCTTGGCAAGCAGGCGAACTGGGATGCTGCCGCCGCTCGCCTCGGCGCAGAGCTGTTTGCCCGCAAGCGCGACGGCCGCGGCCAGGCGATCGCGGCCTCTCCCGAGGCGATTTCGGAGCGCGTGCTGGCGGCGCTGACGCGCTGGTCGGCCGAATATATCCTCCAAACCGCCTTCGCCGAGGACGGGCTCGACGGTGCGTCCACCGTCGCGCATGCGCTGGTGCAGCGCGCCGTCGACGCGCATCCCGGCATTGCGCGCCTGAGCGTCGCGCTCGACCGGCCGGTGATCGGCCTCGGTGCCTCCGCGCCGCTGCACTATGCCGGACTGCCGCCATTGGTCGGCAATGACTGCGTGGTGCCTGATGACACCGATGTCGCCAACGCGCTCGGCGCCGTTGTCGGCCAGGTCCGGGTATCGGCGGAGGCGCGCGTCAGCCAACCCAAGGAAGGTCTGTTCCGTCTTGCCTCGGGCGAAACCGTGCGCGATTTCCTCGACGAGGCGGCGGCGATCGCGGCCGCCGAGGCCGATGTGCGCAGCATCGCTGCGCAGCGCGCCAGGGATGCCGGCACTGACAGCGCCGAGATCGACGTCGCAACCGAATTCCGCGTCTCCACCGTCGAAGCCCAGCGTATGTTCATCGAGGCACATGTGGTGGCGGTGGCTTCGGGCAGGCCACGGATCGCGGTGTGATGGAGGGTGTAATCTCCCCCCTTGTGGGGGAGATGGCCGGCAGGCCAGAGGGGGGCGCTGTCCCGCCAGCGTCTCGGAGCAGCGCCCGCTCATACTCGACGTCGACCGACTGCACGAAATACCGAAACTTGCCGAGGTCGGCATTCCTTCGCGCCCCCCTCTGCCCTGCCGGGCATCTCCCCCACTTGGGGGGAGATTGGCAGCGTCGCCGCCGGCACCAAGCCTAAAAACCGCGCCTACCTGCCTTGCCTTCACCCTAAGCTGAATTGACCCTGCACTCCCAACATGCCAAAGGCCCGCGAAAGCCTTTCATCTGGAGCAGCCTGATGACCGATCGCGTCGAAATCGCCGGATTGCGGATCGCCCGCGAACTTCATGACTTCGTTGTCAACGAGGCCGCTCCGGGCACCGGCATCGACCCGGACAAATTCTGGAACGGCTTTTCGGCCATCGTCCACGACCTCGCGCCGAAGAACCGGGCACTGCTGGCAAAGCGCGACGCTATCCAGGAAAAGCTCGATGACTGGTATCGCGCCAATGGCGCGCCGGTCGACATGGAAGCCTACAAAACCTTCCTGAAGGAGATCGGCTATCTCGTCCCCGAAGGCCCGGTCTTCTCGGTGACGACCGAAAAGGTTGATCCCGAGATCGCCGTCGTCGCCGGGCCGCAGCTTGTGGTGCCGGTGATGAATGCGCGCTATGCGCTCAACGCCGCCAATGCGCGCTGGGGCTCGCTCTATGATGCGCTTTACGGCACCGACGCGATTCCCGAGACAGACGGCGCCGGGAAGGGCAACGGCTTCAACCCCGCGCGTGGTGCGAAAGTCGTCGCCTGGGCCAAGGACTTTCTCGACCAGTCGGTGCCGCTCACATCGGGCAAATGGGCCGGCGTCAACGGCCTTTCGCTGGCCAATGGCGCGCTGCGGCTCAGCGCCGGCGCCGGCTCGACCACCCTTGCCGATGTCAGGCAGTTCGTCGCCTATCGCGGCGATGCCGCCAACCCGCAAGCCGTGCTGCTGGTCAGCAACGGCCTGCATATCGAGATATTGATCGACCGCGACAACCAGATCGGCCGCACCGATCCGGCCGGCATCGCCGACATCATCCTGGAATCGGCGCTGACCACCATCCAGGACTGCGAGGATTCGGTCGCGGCGGTGGATGCGCAGGACAAGGTCGTCGTGTACCGCAACTGGCTCGGCCTGATGAAGGGCGACCTGGCCGAAGAGATCACCAAGGGCGGCCGGACCTTTGTCCGCAAGCTCAACCCCGATCGGTCCTATACCTCGCCCAATGGTGGCACGGTGACGCTGCCCGGCCGCTCGCTGATGCTGGTCAGGAATGTCGGCCACCTCATGACCAATCCGGCGATAACGGACCGCGACGGCAACGAGGTGCCGGAAGGCATCATGGACACGGCGATGACCGCGCTGATCGCGCTGCACGATGTCGGGCCGAACGGCCGCCGCGCCAATTCCCGCGCGGGCTCGATGTATGTCGTGAACCCCAAGATGCATGGGCCCGAGGAAGTCGCCTTCGCCGTCGAGATCTTCGATCGCGTCGAGGCCCTGCTCGGTATGGACCAGAATACCATCAAGATGGGCATCATGGACGAGGAGCGGCGCACCACCGTCAACCTCAAGGAGGCGATCCGCGCCGCCAGGGAGCGCGTCGTGTTCATCAACACAGGCTTCCTCGACCGCACCGGCGACGAGATCCACACCTCGATGGAAGCCGGCCCGATGATCCGCAAGGGCGACATGAAGCAGGCCGCCTGGATTTCCGCCTACGAGGCCTGGAATGTCGACACCGGGCTGGAATGCGGGCTTGCCGGCCATGCCCAGATCGGTAAGGGCATGTGGGCGATGCCCGATTTGATGGCGGCGATGCTCACCGAGAAGATCGCCCACCCCAAGGCCGGCGCCAACACCGCCTGGGTGCCTTCGCCCACGGCGGCGACGCTGCACGCCACCCATTATCACAAGGTCGATGTCCACGCCGTCCAGGCGGCGCTGAAGAGCCGGCCGAAGGCCAAGCTCGACGACATCCTGTCGGTGCCGGTCGCGGTGCGGCCCAACTGGTCGCCGGCCGATATCCAGGCGGAGCTCGACAACAATGCGCAAGGCATTCTGGGCTATGTCGTGCGCTGGATCGACCAGGGCGTCGGCTGCTCGAAAGTGCCAGATATCAACGATGTCGGCCTGATGGAGGACCGCGCCACGCTGCGCATCTCCTCGCAACACATCGCCAACTGGCTGCATCATGGCGTCTGCACGGCCGACCAGGTAATGGAAACGATGAAGCGCATGGCTGATATCGTCGACCAGCAGAACCAAGGCGACCCGCTCTACCGGCCGATGGCCGCCGATTTCGACGGCTCCGTCGCCTTCCAGGCCGCCTGCGACCTCGTCTTCAAGGGCCGCATCCAGCCCAACGGCTACACCGAGCCGGTGCTGCACGCGCGGAGGCTGGAACTGAAGGCGAAGGGAGCGGCCTGAACCGGAGATTTGGAGCCGCCGGCGTTTCGTTCCCCTCCTCTCGAGCGAGAGCGCGCTACGCCGCCTGTGCCACCCGCTCCGAACTCATCCGGTAGGAGATCGCTTCGGCCAAGTGAATGCGGCCGACGGTCTCGCTGGCGTCGAGATCGGCCAGTGTTCTCGCCACCTTCAGCACGCGGTGATAGGCCCGCGCCGAGAAGCCGAGCTTTTCGCTGGCGTCCTTGAGCAGCGACAGGCCCGATGCGTCAGGCATGGCGATCTCCTCGATGACCGCCGGCGCGCAATGCGCGTTTGTGGTGGCGCTGGTGACGCCGAGCCGTTCGAAGCGCTCGCGCTGGAGGGTGCGGGCACGCGCCACGCGCAGCGCCACGTCGGCGCTCTTCTCCGCCCGGTCGGGCCGGATCAGGTCGCTGGCCGAGACCGCCGGCACCTCGATCCTGAGATCGATGCGGTCGAGCAGCGGGCCCGAGATGCGCGCCTGGTAGTCGGTGCGGCAGCGATCGCCGCGCAGGCAGCGATAGCCGGGCTCGCCGGCCATGCCGCATCGGCACGGGTTCATCGCCGCCACAAGCTGGATACGCGCCGGATAGGTGACGCGGTGGTTGGCGCGCGCGATCATGCAGTCGCCGGTCTCCAATGGCTGGCGCAACGCGTCGAGCGTCTGCGGCGTGAATTCGGGAAATTCGTCGAGGAACAGCACGCCGTGGTGCGCAAGCGACACTTCGCCCGGCCGCGCCCGGATGCCGCCGCCGACCATCGCCGCCATCGAGGCCGAATGGTGCGGCGCGCGGAACGGCCGCCGGTCGGTCAGCTTGCCTTCGCCGAGCTCGCCGGCGACGGAGGCGATCATCGACACTTCGAGCAATTCCTTCGGCGCCAGCGGCGGTAGGATCGACGGCAGCCGCTGCGCCAGCATCGATTTTCCCGATCCGGGCGGGCCGACCATCAGCAGGTTGTGCCCGCCGGCCGCCGCCACCTCCAGCGCTCGCTTGGCGGTTTCCTGGCCCTTGATATCGGCAAGATCGGGCAGGTCGCGCGCCGCGGCATGGATACCGGCTTCGGGGCGCGACAGCACCTGCGTGCCGCGAAAATGATTGGCGATGGCGATCAGGCTGCGCGGCGCGAGTATGTCAAAGTCCTTCCCGGCCCAGGCGGCTTCCGGGCCGCAGGCGAAGGGGCAGATCAGGCCCTTGCCTTCGGAATTCGCGCCGATCGCCGCCGGCAGGGCGCCGGCGACCGCCGCGATGGTGCCGTCGAGCGACAATTCGCCAAGCACGACATAGCCGGCCAGCATGTCGCCCGGAATGGCGCCAAGGGCCGCCATCAGGCCGAGCGCGATCGGCAAATCGTAATGGCTGCCCTCCTTGGGCAGGTCTGCCGGCGCAAGATTGACCGTGACCTTCTTGGACGGCATCGACAGGCCGGAAGCATGGAGTGCCGCCTGCACCCGTTCGCGGCTTTCGGCCACCGCCTTGTCGGCCAGGCCGACGATGTGCATGTTGACCTTGCCGGGCGCTATCATAACCTGCACGTCGACCGGAACGGCCTCGATGCCCTGGAAAGCAACCGTGCGAACCCGCGCCACCATGTTTTGCCCCCGGATCTGGGCTTGCCCCAAGCCTTTTGCAATCAGGCCGCGAAGGGCCTGGCCCGGAGACAATCACAATTCCTCGGCTAAATCAAGAACATTACAGGAACGCGCAATCGCTGAAGTTGCAGCGCGATTGTCTCCGGTTGCAAAAACGGAACATGGTTAATACGAAATGAAAACGGTTACTTCCGCTTGGCCTCCACCGCGTCCCAGAACAGGCTGGCGATATCGGCGCCGCCGAAGCGTTTGACTTCACGCACGCCGGTCGGCGAGGTCACGTTGATCTCGGTCATGTAGTCGCCGATGACGTCGATGCCGACGAGGATGAAGCCACGTTCCCTCAGTGCCGGCCCGATGCGGGCGCAGATCTCGCGTTCGCGCTCGGTCAGCTCGGTCTTCTCGGCGCGGCCGCCGACATGCATGTTGGAGCGGGAATCGTGCTCGGCCGGCACCCGGTTGATGGCCCCGACCGGCTCGCCGTCAATCAGGATGATGCGCTTGTCGCCCTTGCGCACGTCCTTGAGGTAGCGCTGCACGATGTAGGGCTCACGGAACAACTGGCCGAACATTTCGAGCAGCGAGGCGAGGTTGCGGTCGGCCTCCAGCAGGTGGAAGATGCCCGCTCCGCCATTGCCGTAGAGCGGCTTGACGATGATGTCGCCGAATTCCTTGCGGAAGGCGGCGACCTCCTGGGGATCCTTGGTGATCAGCGTTTCCGGCATCAGGTCGGAAAACTCGGTGACGAAGATCTTTTCCGGGCTGTTGCGCACCCAGGCCGGGTCGTTGACCACCAGCGTCCTGGGGTGGATGCGCTCCAGTATGTGCGTGGTGGTGATGTAGTTCATGTCGAAGGGCGGATCCTGTCTCAGCAGGATCACGTCTATCTCCGACAGGTCGGTGCGCACCTTCTCCCCCAGCGAATAGTGGCTGCCCTTCTCGTCGCGTACCTGCATCTCCTCGATGCGGGCGAACACCTTGCCGTCGCGCAGCGACAGCCGGTCGGGCGTGTAGTGGTAGAGCTGATGGCCGCGCCGCTGCGCCTCCAGCGACAGCGCGAACGAAGTGTCTCCGGCGATCGACACGGTGGAGATGTGGTCCATCTGGACGGCGATTTTCAGCTTCATGGCAGGTCCCCAGCACGGTCGATGAGAGAGCGATATAGGGGTCCCGGCGCCTTCTGCCAATCGGGCCACGCCGCTAGCGGTCGAAGACCAGCCTGGAATAGCCGAGAAAGGACAGCCCCATGGCGGCCAGCGAAGCGAAAGCAAGGGCGGCCAATGGCGGGGTTGTCGGCAGGACGACAAGGATGGCGCAGTAGACCAGATAGTTGGCGATGCTGGTGGCGATGCCGACGCTGCCATAGCGCGCGCCTTCCCGCACCAAGCCGCGGCTCGACGGCGAGAAGGTCAGATGCCGGTTTGTCTGCCAGGTGACACAGAGTGCAAAGCCGATGGACAGCATGCGGGCGCTGAAAGGGCCGAGCGGCGTGACCGCAAGCAGCAACCAGAGGGCGGCCGCGTCGGCGACGAAGCCGATGCCGCCGGCAAAGACGAAGCGGACGAGACGGCTCACCGCTTCATGCGGCGCGAGGCGTCTTGCCTGGGCCGGCCTTCGCGGCAGTCGGCTCGTTGGCGCGCTCGCGCCGCTCTATGCGGCCCGAAGGCATCGACAGGTAGAAGATGCGCTTCTGTTCGGCGCGGCCGCGCGACACCGAGTCGAGGATCACCCCAGTCACACCAGCCAGCATCGAGAGCAAGAGCAGGCCGACCGACAGCACCCATGTCGGCATGCGCGGCACCAGCCCGGTCTCGGCGAATTCGACCAGCACAGGCGCCATCAGGAACAGGCTCGACACCAGGAAGACCAGGGCGAAGGCGCCGAAGAAACGTAGCGGTTGCGTTTCCTTCATCAGCATGGCGAACATCCACAGGATCCTGGCGCCGTCGCGAAAGGTCGAAAGCTTCGATGACGAGCCGTCCGGCCGCTTGCCGTAATCGAGCGCGATCTCGCTGACGGGCAATTTGAGCTGCGAAGCATGAACCGACATTTCGGTCTCGATCTCGAAGCCGCCGGAGACGGCCGGGAAGCTCTTGACGAAGCGCCGGGTGAAGACGCGGTAGCCCGAGAAGATGTCGGTGAAATCGCTGCCGAACAGCCCTTTATAGAGGCTGTTGAAGACGCGGTTGCCGAAGGCATGGCCGGTCCTGCCGGCATCGTCGGTGACGCCGCGCCGGGTGCCCACCGCCATGTCGGAGCGCTCGGTCAGAAGCGTGTTGATCAATTGCGGCGCGTCTTCCGGCGCATAGGTGCCGTCGCCGTCGGCCATCAGGTAAATGTCGGCGTCGATGTCGGCGAACATGCGCCGCACCACATTGCCCTTGCCCTGGCGCGGTTCGCGCACCACGATGGCGCCGGCGGCGCGGGCCCTGAGCGCGGTCAGGTCGCGCGAATTGTTGTCGTAGACATAGACCGTCGCCAAAGGCAGCGTCTCGCGGAAGCGCCGCACCACCTCGGCGATCGTCAATTCCTCGTTGTAGCAAGGCAGCAGCACGGCGATGGCGGGTTCGTAGCGAAGCTCTTGCGGCATTTTCCTCTCCGGGTGCCTCGCCGCCACGCGCGGTTCGCGCCGAAAGTCAGGCGCGTTCAGGCGGTTTTACTATTTATTGAAGCCGTTAAGGCTAGGTTTAAGGCCGACTTTACGAGTGTCGATTGGCCGAAAAAGCCCGGCATTCCTGCCAGGGGCGATGGGATGAGCACAGCCAGCAACGGCGCTTCCACCTGGAAGTCCGACATAGCGTTTGCGTTGCTTGCCGCCTTGCTGCTGCTGGCGCTCGATCTCTATGCCGGATTCCCGCAACTGGCCAACCCGGCCGGCGACAATGACAGCCTGCTGCAACTGGTGGAGGTTCGCGACCTCCTGGCCGGCCAGGGCTGGTTCGACCTGCACCAGTACAGGATGGGGCTGGAGGGTGGCTTCGTCATGCACTGGTCGCGGCTGCTCGACGCCCCGCTGGCGCTCGGCATGCTTGCCCTGTCGGCCCTGACGGGCAGTGCCGCTTTGGGCGAGCAGGTCGTGCAGGTGCTTTGGCCTCTCCTGCAATTCTGGCTCGCGCTGTTCTCCATCATGCGCGCCGCGCGCGCTTTCGCCGGCGAGCACGCGGTCCTGCCCGCCGCGGTGGTCGGCGGAGCGGCCTTGTATTATCTCGGAATCTTCTCGCCCGGCGCGCTCGATCACCACAATGTCCAGCTGATGCTGACCTTGGCCGGCCTGGCTTTGCTGCTTGAAGCCCCTCGCCACCGGACCGCCGCCCTGTTTGCCGGCGCGTGCGCCACCCTGGCATTGGCGATCGGCATGGAAAGCGCCCCCTATGCTGGAACCCTGGGCGCCATCGTCGCCCTGCTGTTCCTCGTCAGCGGTGGCGGCGAAAGGCTGATCGCCAGGGATTTTGGCTTGGGCGTCACCGCCGTCTCGGCCCTTGTTTTCATCACTACCATACCGGCGTCGGCATGGGGGCAGACGCAGTGCGACACCTTCTCGACCGTGCACTTCGTGGTTGCCGCGCTTGCCGGCGCCGGCCTTGCGGTCATCGCCTCATGGGGCGCCGCCAATGCGACGTACGGCCGTCGCCTGGTCTCGCTCGGCCTGCTGGCGTTCGTGCTTATCCTTGTCGTGATGTTTCTGTTCCCGCAATGCCTGGCTGCCCCCTATGCCGGCCTCGACCCGCGCCTCCAGCAGATGTGGCTCGGTCATATCGACGAAGCGCAGTCGATATTCCAGCTCGTCGCGGCCGATCCGGCCAGAGCGGTGGCGCGCTTCGCGACGCCGCTGGTGGCGATCGTCCTGATGGCGCTGCGTCTCGGCAAGGGCGGCTGGCGGCGGCAGGACAGTCTCGTCGGCGCGCTGCTGGTGGTGGCTTTCCTGGTCAGCGCCTGGGAGGTCCGAGGCTCGACCTTCTCCATCGCCTTCGCGGTGATCCCGCTTTGCGCCTGGATCGCCAAATGGCGGCAGCGCGCCGAAAACAGTCCGTCCGGTGGCTCCGTGCTCCGTATGGCCGCAGCCTGGCTGATCTCGGTCAATGCGGTTTGGTCCAGCGCTGCCGAGGCGGCATCGAGCGCCTTCCAGACCGGTGCGGCCGTCACCAATGCCGGCATCGATGCACCTTGCAACAGCAAGGCCTCGTTCGCCGCGCTCGCCCGCATGCCTGACACCACGGTGCTGGCCATCTCCAATCTCGGCTCGCCGATCCTGGCCTTTACCGGTCATCGCGCGCTCGCTGGGCCCTACCACCGCAACGTCGCCGGAAACCTGCTCGTATTCGATGCCTTGCTGGGCTCGGCCACTGACGCGAAAGCCGTCGTGGCAAACCATCGCGTCGGGATTGTCGCGCTCTGCCGCGGCAATCCCGAAACCAGGCTTCTCGCAACCAAGGCGCCTGACGGCTTTCTGGCCGGGCTGATGCATGGCAGCGTGCCGGATTGGCTGGAACCGGTGGCGGAGACCCAGGGCGCGCCGCTGGAGCTCTATCGCGTTCGCACCGCCGGTTGAGAATCCGCCTGAGCGACGGCGCCCTTGAGCCCGGGCGGCTTTGCGGAGGGCAACGCGCTCTAGCGGCGAAAAATCGATTTTCCCGATACGTTTCCTAAAGGGTTTGCTGCCAGTCTCGGAAATAAATTCCGACTTCGAGAAACAGGGACACCGATGCAAACTTCGTTTGGCACCGGTCAGGCAAACAGGGAGAGCACGGATCTGGCATTCACCGATCCGTTGACCGGGCTTGGCAACCATCGCCGCTTCTTCGACAAGGTCGATCGCCTAATCAGCGACCGTGCCGACGATCCCGCGCCCTTCACCGTCGGCATTCTCGACCTTGATGGATTCAAGCCGATCAACGATCTGTTCGGCCACAAGGCCGGCGACGACATCCTGATCCAGGTGGCGATGCGCCTGCGCGCCTCGATGGACGGCCATTCCACCGTCTGCCGCATCGGCGCCGACGAATTCGCCTTCCTCTATCCGCTGGTGTTCAGCGAGGAGGCGGCCGCCGAAAAGTCGCGCATGCTGATCGAAATCCTGTCGGCCCCGTATGATGTCGGCGAACGCACGGCGAGGCTGTCGGCCTCCGTCGGCTGTTCGCTGTTCTATTCCGGCGACGAGACCACCGAGATCCTCATCAACAAGGCCGAAACGGCGCTTTACCATGCCAAGCGATCCGGCCGCGGCCGGGTCGTCGTCTATACCCGCGAAATGGAAGAGGCGGCCAAGCGCGTCACCCGCATCGAGCAGGCGCTGCGCCGCGCCGTCTCGGCCGGCGAGGTGGAGCCGCATTTCCAGCCGATCGTCGACCTCACCACGCGCCGCACCATCGGCTTCGAGACGCTGGCGCGCTGGACCGACCGCGATCTCGGCTCGGTGCCGCCGACCGTCTTCATTCCGATCGCCGAGGAGCGCGGCATCATCGGCCCGCTGTCGCAGCTAGTGCTGCGCAAGGCGACCGAGGCGGCGAGGAGTTGGCCGAAGGACCTGTTCCTGTCCTTCAACCTGTCGCCCTCGCAACTCGTCGACCAGAACACCGGCCTGCACATATTGGCGATCCTCGACCGTACGGGCTTCGATCCGCGCCGGCTGGAGATCGAGATTACCGAGACCGGCCTGATGAACGATCCGGCCTCGGCCGCGCAGATCGTCGAGGACCTGCGCCGCGTCGGCATCCGCGTCTCGCTCGACGATTTCGGCACCGGCCAGTCCTCGCTCGGGCGGCTGCGCGAATTCCATTTCGACAAGTTGAAGATCGACCGCGCCTTCGTCTCCTCCATTCTCGATGACCGCCCGTCGGAGCACATCATCCGCGCCATTCTCGCAATGTGCGAAGGGCTCGGCATGGATGTCGTCGCCGAAGGCATCGAGGAAGAGGCGCAGGCCGACCGCCTCGTCCAGTTCGGCTGCGCCGGTGGGCAGGGCTATCTGTTCGGCAAGCCGGCCGATGCCGACGCCACGCTCGGCTATCTCCGCGATTCCTTCCGCGGCGCCTTGCGCGCCAAGGCAATCTGACCGGGCGATTGACCGGTCCTCGATCGAGGACCGGCCGTGCCTGTGCGTGGTCTCCAGGCTTTTTGTCAGACATAAGCCTCAAAATCCGTCTTTTCGCCCTTGCCCGCCGGATCGGTCTGGCTAGGATGCGCGCCGGTCAACCCGGGAGACGAAAACCATGATGCCATCGGCACGTTTTGCCGACCTCGAAGGCGCTTCGGTGCTGATCACCGGCGGCGGCTCCGGCATTGGCGCGGCATTGACCGAGGGTTTCATGCGCCAGGGCGCCAAGGTCGCCTTCATCGACATCGCCGACAAGCCCAGCACCGCGCTTGCCGACCGCATCGAGAAAGAGCTCGGCCGCCGGCCGCTCTACCTCAAGTCCGATCTGCGCGACATCGAAGCGCTCCGGGCGTCTGCCGCGAAGGCGGCCGAAGCGCATGGCGACGTCACCGTGCTGGTCAACAATGCCGCCTGGGACGAACGCCACGCCGTCGAAGACGTGACGGTGGAGTTTTGGGACAACAACCAGGCGATCAACCTCAGACCGCATTTCTTCACCGCGCAGGCGGTGGCGCCGGGCATGAAGCGGGCCGGCGGCGGCTCGATCATCAATTTCACCTCGACCTCCTACCTGATCAACCACCCCGACATGCCGGCCTACACCGCCGCCAAGGCGGGCATACTCGGCCTCACCAAGGGTTTGGCCGGCAAGCTCGGGCCCGACCGTATCCGCGTCAACGCCGTCGCGCCCGGCTGGGTCATCACGGAACGGCAGCAGGAACGCTGGGTGACGGAGCAGGCGCTTGCCTCTCATGTCGCCAAGCAGTGCATCAAGGACGTCATGCGGCCGGACGATTTGGTCGGCACCGTGCTGTTCCTGGCCTCGGACGCCTCGCGCATGCTGACCGCGCAAATGCTGATCGTCGACGGAGGTTTCCTGTGAGCCCCGGGTTTGCCGGCCCCCGATTTGTCGGCAATGTGCCGGCGGTCGCGGCGCTCGATTGGGGCACGACCCGGCTTCGTGCCTGGCTGATCGACGGCGGCGGCAAGGTGCTTGCCGAGCGTCGCGGCGACGACGGACTGATCACCGCGCGCGAGAAGGGCTTTTCCCGGGTTCTCGAGGGTCATCTCGCCGCCATGGGCGCGCCGGAAACGCTGCCCGTCATCATCTGCGGCATGGCAGGCTCGCGCCAGGGCTGGCTCGAAGCGCCCTATGTCACCGTGCCGGCGCCGATCGGCGCCATCCTGGCCGGCGCGGCCCGCATCCCGGGGGAGAGCCGCGACATTCGTATCGTGCCCGGCCTTGCCCAACGCCTGGCCGATGCGCCAGACGTCATGCGCGGCGAGGAGACACAGCTTGCCGGCGCCGGTTTGCCGGCAAAGGGGCGTGAAATCGTCTGCATGCCGGGCACCCATTCGAAATGGGTTCTGGTCGAGGACGGCGCCGTTGCCGGCTTCGGCACATGGCCGACCGGCGAGCTGTTCTCGGTGCTGGCCGCGCATTCGATCCTGCGCCATTCGCTCGGCGAGCATCCCAAGCCGGTCGACCCGCAGAACCCTTTCTTCCGCCGCTGGTGTGGTGCGGCGTTGACCGAAGGTGGCGACGTCACCGCAAAACTGTTCTCGATCCGCGCCGCCGGTCTGCTCCAGGACATGAAGGCCGACGATGCCGCGGCCTGCCTGTCGGGCCTGCTGATCGGCGGCGAGATCGCCTCGGCGAGGCGCCGCCAGGCCGCGGGCGCCACATCGGTGGTGCTGATTGCCTCCGGCGCGCTTGCGGCGCTTTATCGGCAGGCGCTCGGCCTTGCCGGGCTTGGCGTGCGGACCGTCGACGCGGATGAGGCGGTGCGTGCCGGCCTGGTCGAGGCGGCGCGCGAAAACGGCATGATCGCCAGAACCGGAGTTGCCTGATGAACCAGACCGCTGCGTTCCCGAAGCTCAAGCGCGGGCTGGTCGCCATCCTGCGCGGCCTCAAGCCTGCCGAGGCGGTGGCGATCGGCCAGGCGGTCTTCGATGCCGGCATCGAGGCGATCGAGGTGCCGCTCAATTCACCCGATCCGTTCGCGTCCATCGCCGCCATCCTCAAGGCGCTGCCGCCGGCCGCGCTGGTCGGCGCCGGCACGGTGCTGACGCCGGCCGATGTCGATGGCTTGCACGAAGCCGGCGGCCGGCTGCTGGTCAGTCCCAACATCGATGCCGAGGTGATGGAACGCGCGCTGCAATACGGCATGGTCACCATGCCCGGCGTGTTCACGCCCACGGAGGCTTTCCTAGCGATCCGGCTCGGCGCCTCGGCGTTGAAATTCTTCCCGGCCAGCGTGCTCGGCGCGTCGGGCATTTCCGCCATCCGCGCGGTGCTGCCGGCTTCGACATTGGTCGGCGCGGTCGGCGGCGTCTCGGAGAAGGACTTTGTCGGCTACAAGGCTGCCGGCGTCACGGTTTTCGGGCTTGGTTCCAGCCTGTTCAAGCCGGGCATGAGCGTCGACGACGTGGCCGCGCGGGCCCAGGCGGCGGTGACGGCCTGGGACGCGGTGTTCGGCGGAGACGCAGGATGAGCGAAGCGATTGTTTCGGTTTTTTCCGACCATGTCTGCCAGCTCGGCGAGGGGCCGAGCTACGACCCCGCCACAGACACGCTCTACTGGTTCGACATAGTCAAGGGCCATCTCCTGGAAAAGCGCCTGTCCGGCGGCGCGGCCCAGGTGCACGAGCTTGGCCGGATGGCCAGCGCTATCGCCATCATCGACGACAAGCGCCAGCTGATCGCCACCGAAACCGGGCTTTTTGTCCGCGACGTCGCCACCGGCAGGATGACGCTGCACACACCTGTCGAGGCCGACAATCCGGTCACCCGTTCCAACGATTCCCGCGTCCATCCCTGCGGCGCCCTTTGGACCGGCACGATGGGCAAGGGCGAGGAGAAGGGCGCCGGCGCGATCTACTGGTTCTTCAAGGGCGAATTGCGCAAGCTGTTCTCCGACATCACCGTGTCGAACTCGATCTGTTTTTCCGCGGACGGCGCGCTCGCTTATTACACCGACACCTCGACCGGCCTGTTGATGCGCGTCGCTTGCGATCCGGCGACCGGCCTGCCGGCGGGCGAGCCGAAAGTGTTCGTTGATCACCGGTCGGCCAAGGGCTTCGTCGACGGCTCCGTGCTCGACCGCGACGGCATCCTGTGGAATGCCGTCTGGGGCGGCAAGGTGGTTAAGGGCTACGCCCCGGACGGCAAGCTGGTGCGCACGATCGCCATGCCGGTGACGCAGCCTTCCTGCCCGGCCTTTGTCGGCAAGAACGCCAGCCGGCTGGCGGTTACATCGGCCTGGCACGGCAAGGACGACAAGCAGCGTCAGCTCGACCCTCAGGCCGGCATGACCTTCCTCCTCGACATCGAGGTCAATGGCCGGTTCGAGCCGCGCGTGCTGATCGCCTAGGGCATCTCTATATTCAGGTGACGCCGGCCTTTTCGGCTCGGCCCGACTTGAGTCTCGGTACCCGATGCACCGCGTCTGACGGGATCATTCAGCCGGCTGTCACGCAGGCGTCCGGCCCGCGTCGGTTTCGCGAAAGCCTGGCGTCTTCGCCATGCGATGGTGTGGAATTGCACCATTGGGAATCATGTCATGTCCAGCCTAAGGCTGATCCTCGTCCACGAGCCGGAAAAGGCCTGCCTCGAGCGGCTCCTCGCCGATGGCCACCCGCCGGAGCGTGCCGCCGAAATCGCTTCTTACCTGGCGCAATCGACCGATCTCGCGCATGAGTTCGACGCCCTCGCTTCTGCCTTCAAACGACGCGATCTCGGCTTCGCGGCGGTGGAGCTGGACGATGCCGCCGATATGCTCGCCAAGGCCGACCCGGCGGCCACGCTGGTCTGGACGCTGACCGACGGCATCGCCTATTTCCGGGGCGGCGCGGCGCCTGCGCTTGCCAGGCTGAACGGCCTGAAGGCGATCGGCGCCGAGGATTCGCTGTTCGCGCTCTGCCAGGACAAGTTTCGCTCCGGCGCCGTGCTCGGCGCGCTCGGCCTGCCTGTGCCGCGGGCCGGCCTGGCGCGCAACGGACAATGGCTGGTCGAGCCGCCGGTTTCCGCCGCCGGCTGGTTCGTCAAGCCGAACCGGCTCGGCGCCAAGATCGGCATCTGGCCGGAGTCGCGCTGCGGCGATCTCGGCCACGCGCTGGAGCTTAGCCGGCGTGTTTTCGCCGCCTATCGCGACGACGTCGTCGTCCAGCCCTATGTCGCCGGCCGCAACGCGCGCGCCAGTTTCCTGGGTCTGACGCCGGACACCGGCGTCGAAGCGCTCGGCGTCGCCTTCGTCGAGTCCGGCGGCGATTTCCAGACCATGGAGGACAGCCTGGCGCTTTACGGCGAGACCGGCGAGGCGGCGAGGACAGCAGGGAAATACGCTGAGCCGCTGCTGCTTGCGGTCGCCGAAAGCCAGCCGGTCGCCGATGCAAAAGTCCGCGCGATCGCCGAACGGCTGATGAGCGGGCTCGGCCTGCGCGACGTGTTCTCCATCGATCTCCGCATCGAGCCCGACGACACCGTTCACCTCATAGAATTCGAAGTCTGCCCCGGCCTGCCCTGCTTCGATTTCCGCGCCTATTGCCGGTCGCAATGGAACCTGGAGCTCGCCGACGCCATGGCCGAAACCGCCGCCAGCCGGCTAATCGGGCCGAATCGTCGCGCCTAGAGCAATCCAACAAAAGTGTGTGCGGTTTTCCCCGCAAAAGCGCGTAGCGCTTTCCCTTGGGAATTGCGCAAAAACAAAGAGATAGAGCGGCTCGCCGCTTCCCGTGAAACGGTGAACTGCTCTAAGCGGCGCGACGGCAAATCCAACCTTACTCGGCGAAAATGGACGTCCGGCGGAATTATCCCTGCGGCATTCGCTCGAAGGTCTGCAACGATGGGTCGATCATGTCCCAGGCATGGCCGCGGATGGCATATGTGACCACCTGCGGATTGAACTGGCCGGGATCATCAAGGCTGGTCGCGTGGACCGCTATCAGGTCCGGCATCGCGACTTGCGTCAGGTAGACCGGCGTTCCACAGGTCGGGCAGAAGGCGTGGATCTTTTCGTTGCCGCTGTCGCCAGCCACCCGCCAGGTGTTCGCTTCGCCCGTTATCGTCACATCGGCTCGCCGGGGGAAGGTCAGATAGGAGCTGTGACCCGTGCCGCTTCGCTTCTGGCATTCGTGGCATTGGCAGTGGTTCTCGAAGATGGGTTCGCTGCTCGTTTCATAGCGGATCGCACCGCAGGCGCATCCGCCGGTGTAGCGTTTGGTCATTATCGTTTTCCCACAGTCGGATTTGCTGGTCAGGCCGATTTCGGCTTGGCGAAAATGTCGATGCCACTGCCGGTCTCCAGGAAGGATTTCATGCTGGACAGCACCGCCGGCCATCCCTGGCTGACGCCCTTCGCCATGCCGCTGCCGGCTTCGAGCTCGTCATGGCTGACGGTCAGCCGCACCATCGTGTCGTATTCCTCGATGGCGAACGTCACCCGGCTGTATTTCGACGCATCGTCGGCCTGCGAAGCGTTTGCCCAGGTCATCACGAGACGGGTCGGCGGCGAGATCTCGACGACCTTGCCGACCAGTTCGACGGTGCGCTCGTCATTGGCGCGGATATGTTCCCATTTCGATCCCGCCTTCCAGTCCGAGACGTTCTCGTGGCCCCAGTAACGCCGTGCGATGTCGGGCCTGGTTATGGCCTCGAACACTTTTTGCGGCGTCGAGCGGATGTAGGTCACGTAGACAAAGCTGGTCGTCTCTGCGGTCATTTGTCTTCTCCTTCGAGTTCCTGTTTCAGGTCATGCAGCAGGCTGAGCCGCTGGCGTTCGAATTTGCGCACCCAGCGCTCGTAGACCTCGTGCAGCGGCACGGGATTGATGAAATGCAGCTTCTCGCGGCCGCGTTTGACCGTGCTCACCAGATTGGCCGCCTCCAGCAGGTCGATGTGTTGGGTGGCGGATTGCCTGGCCATATCGAGATGTTCGCAAAGCTGGCCCAGCGTCTGCCCGTTCTTCTCGCACAGAAGATCAAGCAGCCTTCTGCGCGTCGGGTCGCCCAGCGCCTTGAAAACCTTGTCCGCGTCCATCGGGTTCACTCTGATGTGAAGCCATAATATGCAGGTAAATACCTGCATGTCAACCCGCGATCGGCCGGCATCAAAATTACCCCGTGTAAGGGCTGTTCGGACGCGATTGCTAAAGGGATTATGCGTCAGCCATGTCGTGGCCGTTGTCGAACGACTGTGCCGGTTGTCACTCAAAGACAACCGGTCGGGGCGCCGCCTGCTGGGCCAGGCTGCGGGATGTGAACCTCAGGACTCGTGCAAAGGCCGCGGCCGGCACTGATGCCGGCCGGGATAGCCTCAGACGCCCTTGACCAGCACGATCTCGCCGTCGGCGACCTTCTGGCGAATGGCGGCGGCGCGCTGGTATTCAGGTGAATGGTAGCAGTCATGCGCGGCGGCAAGCGTCTCGAACTCGATGACGACGTTGCGCGCGCGGCCGGCCCCTTCTGCCTTCTCATGCTCGCCGCCGCGCGCCAGGAATTTCGCGCCGAAGCGCTCGAAGGCCGGCTTGGCGGCGGCGACATAATCCTTGTAGCCTTCCGCGTCGCGCACATCGACGCGGGCGATCCAGTATCCCTTGGGCATCCCTCTTCTCCGAAGCCGTTCGTTGGAAATTATGCCGAGCGCATTTCGTCGAGGATGGCTTCAGCCGCCGCGCGTCTGTCCGCCGCGGCGACGATCGGGCGCCCGACGACCAGATGGCTGGAGCCGCTGCGGATGGCATCCGCCGGCGTCATCACGCGCTTCTGGTCGCCATGGTCGCTGCCGGCGGGGCGTATGCCTGGCGTTACCACCGCCATGTCGGGCCCGACGATGCGGCGCACCGCCTCTGTTTCCGCGGCCGAGCAGACGATGCCGCCCATGCCGGCATGCAGCGCCTGTTCCGCGCGCCTCAGCACCAGCGTGTGCGGGTCGTATTCGTAGCCCGCGTCGATCACGTCCTGTTCGTCCATCGAGGTCAGCACGGTGACGGCAAGCAGGCAAAGCTCGCTGCCTCTCGCCGCCTCGACCGCCGCCCGCATGGTCTTCGGGTAGGCATGCAGCGTCAGCATGGTCATGCCCATCTTGACGATGTTCTCGACCCCCTTGGCCACAGTGTTGTCGATGTCGAGCAGCTTCATGTCGAGAAAGATCTTCTTGCCCGCGCTGGCGAGCTCCCTGGCGAAATCGAGCCCGCCGGCGAAGGCGAGCTGATAGCCGATCTTGTAGAAGGAGACGACGCCGTCGAGTTCGCGGACCGCCTTCTCGGCCTCTTTCAAGCTCGGCACGTCGAGGCCGACGATCAGCCTTTCGCGCATTGTGTCGGTCTGCATGGCGTTGGCGATCACGGCTCGACCCGGGTCGACAGCATGCGCGAGGTTTCGATCAGCGTGCGGCATAGGTGCTCCATGGTTCGGTGCAGTCGTTCGTCCTTGAAACGCCCGTCCTCGTCGAAGGCGTTGCCGCCTTCCGGCACCGAGCATTCCGGCGTCACCACCTCCATCTGGCAACGCACCAGCACGGCGCGCAGATGATTGATGCAGCGTATCCCGGCGAAGTGTCCGCTGGAAGACGAACTAAGGCCGGCGACCTTGCCGGCAAACGGCCTCACCGCACGGCCGCCATCCCTGCGCACCCGGCTCACCCAGTCGATCGTGTTCTTGAGCAGCGGCGGAATGGAGCCGTTATACTCGGGCGTGGCGATCAGCAGCCCGTCATGGGCAATGATCATCCGGGCAAGTTTCAGGGCGTTTTCGGGAACGCCTTTTTCCTTCTCCAGATCCTCATCCATGATCGGCAAGGGATAGTCGCCAAGCGAGATGCGAGTGACCTCGGCGCCTTGCACCGCAAGTTCCTTCTGCGCCACGTCGGCGGTCCTGCCACTGAAGGCCCCGGCCCGGACCGAGCCGGCAAAGACGAGGATTTTTGGGATCACTGCCATTGGCCAACCTTGTTCCCGGACAGGTACAGCCAGAGCCCGCTCAAATCAATGCAGATCAGACAAAGCGTCATCCCCGGGCTTGCCCCGAGGATCTGCCAACGCATCCAAGTCAGACATTTTCGTCCCAATGCCCACCGCATCTGATACCGCTATGCGGCAGATCCTCGGGACAAGCCGCAGGATGACGACTTTCGAAGACATTCACGGTCGGCTTCGCAACCCCTAATGCGCCTCGCGCCGGTAGATCCACAGCTGCGTCGGCGGGATGTTGCGGATGATGAAGTCGAAATGCTTGACCGTATAGTCGCCGCGGCCGGGCGGGATCGGCGACATCGGGCCGTAGGTCAGCTGCACGATCGGCCGGCCGGCCGGAATGCGGTCAAGCAGGCTTTCGATATAGGCGATGCGCTGGGCGACCGGGAAGTTGAGCAGCGGCACGCCCGAGACCACCGAATCGAACATCATCCCGCTCTTGTCGCCAAGCGTGGCGTTGAGATTGAAGGCGTCGCCCTCGATGACGTTGACGCCGGGATAGAGCCGGCGCAGATGGCGCACGAAATCGGTGGAATATTCGACCGCGTAGAGGTTTTCAGGCTTCACGCCCTGGGCCAGTATGGCGCGGGTGATGACGCCGGTGCCGGGGCCGACCTCGAGCACGGGCAGGCCGGACTTCGGGTCGACGATCGAAGCCATCTTGCGAGCGGTGATGGAGCTGGTCGGCACGATCGAGCCGACCGTCTTCGGCTTGTCGATCCAGCCCTTGAAGAACTTCAGCTCGTCGTCGAACTTTTCGGCAAGCGCCTTCCGCAGTCCCGGACCACGTGTCATGCAAGCTCTCCTCAGCGCTCCCCTGAGAGCTACTTAACACCTAAGCCGCCCAAGGCAAGGCAGGGTCATGCCTATGTCGTGGATAAGATAGTTTTCGTCGCGTCTAAAAATGCGCGCCTACTGCGGTTTTCACGGCGCGTGTTGGCCGCCCGGCAGGTGAGGCGCAGCGCCGACACCGGCAAGGCAAGCCACACGCGCACAGGCCGTCGATCAACGCTCGCCGAACGACTCGAAAAAGTCCTTCATGCGGGCGAAAAAGCCGCTCGACTGGGGGGAATTGTCCTGTGAGGAGAGCTGTTCGAATTCCTCCAGCAGCTCGCGTTGGCGGCGCGACAGGTTCTGCGGCGTCTCGACCGCCGTCTGGATGTAGAGGTCGCCGACATTGGGCTGGCGCAGCACCGGCATGCCCTTGCCCTTGAGGCGGAACTGGCGGCCGTTCTGGGTGCCCTCCGGCACCTTCACCTTGGTCTGCGTTCCGTCCAGCGTCGTCACCTCGAACGAGCCGCCAAGGGCGGCAGTCGTCATCGAGATCGGCACCTTGCAGTAGAGGTCGGCGCCGTCGCGCTGGAAGAATTCGTGCGGCTTGACCGCGAGGAAGATGTAGAGGTCGCCCGACGGCCCGCCGCGCAAGCCGGCTTCGCCCTCATTGGCAAGCCGGATACGGGTGCCGTCCTCGATGCCGGCTGGGATGTTGACCGACAGCGACCGCTCCTCGGTGACGCGGCCCTGGCCGGCGCATTTCGGGCACGGATCCTTGATCGTCTGGCCGCGGCCCTGGCATTGCGGGCAGGTGCGCTCGATGGAGAAGAAGCCTTGCGTGGCGCGCACCTTGCCGTGGCCGTTGCACATCGAGCACGTGACCGGCTGGGTTCCGGGCTTGGCGCCGGTTCCCGAGCATTCCGAACAGGAGATCGAGGCCGGCACGCGGATCTGCGCGGTCTTGCCGGCAAAGGCCTCTTCCAGTGAGATTTCCATGTTGTAGCGCAGGTCGGCGCCGCGCTCGCGGCCGCCGGAAGAGCGGCGCTGGCGGCCACCCATCATGTCGCCGAAAATGTCCTCGAAAATGTCGGCGAAGCCGCCGGCGCCGAAGCCGTGTGCGCCGCCGTTCATGCCGCCCTGCTCGAAGGCCGCGTGACCGAAACGGTCATAGGCCGCGCGCTTCTGCGGATCCTTCAGCGTCTCGTAGGCTTCGTTGATTTCCTTGAACTTGTGCTCGCAGGCATGGTCGCCCGGATTGCGGTCGGGGTGGAACTGCATGGCGAGCTTGCGGAAAGCGCTCTTCAGTTCCTTGTCGTCGGCACCCTTGTGCACGCCCAGCGTTTCGTAGAAATCAGCTTTCATTTTTTCCCGCTGTCCGGATGCTCAACGTCTTCATGCAGTGTTGCGTCGTTTGCCGGCACGTTGCCACGATTTAGGATCGGCGCAGCCCGGATGCTAGGGCCGGCGCGGAGCTGTTCGTGCTTTTCGACGATTTTTTCCGCACTTTTTCTGCCAGGGTTGCAAAAAAGCCCGGCTTTGCGCCGGGCTTTCCGCTTTATCTTGCCGTCAGCCGGTTCAGGCCGACTTCTTCTTGTCGTCGTCCTCGTCGATTTCCTCGAAATCGGCATCGACCACATCCGAGTCCTTGGCGGCGTCCGCCTTGGCGTCGGCTTCCGCCGCTTCCTTCTGCGAGGCCTCGTACATGGCCTGGCCGAGCTTCATCGAAGCCTCCGCGAGCGCTTGGCTCTTGGCTTCGATTTCCGCTGCGTCGTCACCCTCGGTAGCGGTCTTCAGCGCCGCGATCGCGTCCGATATCGCCGTGCGGTCGGCTTCCGAGACCTTGTCGCCATATTCCTTCAGCGACTTCTCCGAGGAATGCACCAGCGCCTCGGCCTGGTTGCGGGCCTCGACCAGCGCGCGCCGCTTCTTGTCGGCGTCGGCATTGGCTTCGGCATCCTTCACCATCTTCTCGATGTCGGCGTCCGAAAGGCCACCCGAGGCCTGGATGCGGATTTGGTGCTCCTTGCCGGTGCCCTTGTCCTTGGCCGAAACATTGACGATACCGTTGGCGTCGATGTCGAAGGTGACCTCGATCTGCGGCACGCCGCGCGGGGCCGGCGGAATGCCGACCAGGTCGAACTGGCCGAGCGCCTTGTTGTCGGCGGCCATTTCGCGCTCGCCCTGGAAGACCCGGATGGTCACGGCCGACTGCGAATCCTCAGCCGTCGAGAACACCTGGCTCTTCTTCGTTGGAATCGTCGTGTTGCGCTCGATAAGCCGGGTGAACACGCCGCCCAGCGTCTCGATGCCGAGCGACAGCGGGGTCACGTCGAGCAGCAGCACGTCCTTGACATCGCCCTGCAGCACGCCGGCCTGGATGGCGGCGCCGAGTGCGACGACCTCATCGGGGTTGACGCCCTTGTGCGGCTCCTTGCCGAAGAACTGCTTCACGATTTCCTGGATCTTGGGCATGCGGGTCATGCCGCCGACCAGCACCACTTCGTCGATCTCGCCCGCCTTCAGGCCGGCATCCTTGAGCGCCGCCTTGCACGGGTCGATGGTGCGCTGGACGAGGTCTTCGACCAGGCTTTCGAACTTGGCGCGCGTCAGCTTCAGCGTCAGGTGCTTGGGCCCGGTGGCGTCGGCGGTGATGAACGGCAGGTTGATCTCGGTCTGCGTCGTCGACGACAGCTCGATCTTGGCCTTCTCGGCAGCCTCCTTGAGGCGCTGCAAGGCAAGCTTGTCGTTCTTCAGGTCGATGCCCTGTTCCTTCTTGAACTCGGCCGCCAGATACTCGACGAGGCGCATGTCGAAATCCTCGCCGCCGAGGAAGGTGTCGCCATTGGTCGACTTCACCTCGAACACGCCGTCACCGATCTCGAGCACCGAAATGTCGAACGTGCCGCCGCCAAGGTCATAGACGGCGATGGTCTTGCCGTCCTTCTTGTCGAGGCCGTAGGCGAGGGCAGCCGCGGTCGGCTCGTTGATGATGCGCAGCACTTCGAGGCCGGCGATCTTGCCGGCGTCCTTGGTCGCCTGGCGCTGGGCGTCATTGAAATAGGCGGGAACGGTGATGACCGCCTTCTCGACCTTCTCGCCGAGATAGGCTTCCGCCGTTTCCTTCATCTTCTGCAGGATCATGGCCGAGATCTGGCTGGGCGACTGCTTCTTGCCGCCGGCCTCGACCCAGGCATCGCCATTGTCGCCCTTGACGATCTTGTAGGGGACAAGCTTCTTGTCCTTTTCCGTCACCGGATCGTCATAGCGGCGGCCGATCAGGCGCTTGACCGCGAAGATGGTGTTTTCAGGATTGGTGACCGCCTGGCGCTTGGCCGGCTGGCCGACGAGACGTTCGCCGTCGCCCGAGATGGCGACGATGGAAGGCGTCGTGCGCGCGCCTTCCGCATTCTCGATCACCTTCGGCTCCTTGCCGTCCATGATGGCGATGCAGGAGTTGGTGGTGCCGAGATCGATACCGATTACTTTTGCCATTTTTCTAGTCTCTCCGCTAAGCAGGCTCTCAGGACCCGTAAGGCGTTCCGACGAAAGCCCCTGTTCACAAGAAATCCCGTTCGGCAACCGCTGTTGCGGCGCTGGACGGCTTGGCGCGTATATAAGAACAGGCGGCATCGGGCGCAAGCATTCTGCGCAAGGCTTCCACCATCCTCGACAGCGGATGGCGAAACGGCCCGATTACGCCTGCGCCCGAGGCATCGCGTCCGCCCGCTTCGCGGCGTCTGAAAGAATAGCCGGGCCCCACAGTGAACCTTTCCGCCTCCGCGTGCGACTGACGCTCAGGCGCCGCATGATGCGGCCACGGGAAAGGGAGCCACCATGACCAGCACCCCAGGGACGCCATGGCCTCCCCGACCAACAGGAGCTCGGCGCGACCATCGTCTTCGCGACAGGGTCGATGCGCTTGGCTTTCCGCTGGTTCCGTTGACCCTGCACAGGAGCAGGCGTATCGTAATTATGAGGAAAGCAGACAATTCGATCGGGGACGAACGTGCTGGAACGCCGCGCCTTGCGCTGGTTTGCGCGGCAGGATCGGTTGGTTCTCCCTTAGACTTCGGGGGGAGTTCCATGTCTCGCGATCACCGCCGGTTCGCGCCCTCTCGTGCCGGCCGTTTGGGCGGCGTGGCGAAGGCCGCCAGCGCCTTTCTTGTCCTGGCGCTGACCGCCGGCCTATGGCTTGGCGGCCCCGCGCGGGCGCAGGAAACCCGGATCATCTATCCCGGCTCGATGGCGGTCACCGGATTTTCCGGCACCGTCATTCCCGATTTCGACTCTTCAGATTCCGAAAAGGGGGGCCTGCCGCCCGGCGTCGATCCGATTGACGAGACCTTCATCGACACGGCGCGCGCCACCTTGCGCGTTTTCGACGTTTCAAGCCTGGGCGGGCCGGCCTCCGGCCAGCTCGTCTACACGCCGCCGCCTTTCGAGGTGACATCAGGCCAGATCGGCCAGGTGTTCGGCCTCACTTATGATGACGGCATGCGCGATGGCGCCCCGTCAGGCGTTCCCAATCTCTATGCCGGCGCCACCTCGCTGCACGGCATCCGCATCGTCACGCCTGACGCCGACGATGACGGCCGTCCGGAGCGGCAGCACCGCGGCATGGCAGGCGCTGCCTTCATGGAGGGCCAGTTCGGCACCGAGAACGGCGGCCGGCCGGGCACCATCTGGAAGGTCGACGGCATCACCGGCCAGGTCGCCAAATTCGCCGACATCGACACCAACAGCGGGCCCGGCATCGGCAATCTCACCTTCGACCCCATCCACCGCCAAGTCTTCGCCTCCGACCTCGATACCGGTCTGATCCATCGCATCGACGCCAATGGCGCGCTGGTCGACACGTTCGACCATGGCGTCGCCGGGCGCCCGGCGCATGGCCTGGCTCCGGTCACCGACGATGGCGCCGTCATGGACATACAGGGCGCGGCCTTCGACACGGAAGACCCCGAGACCTGGGGCTACACCCAGGACGAGCGCCGTGTCTGGGCCGTCGCCTATCATGGCGGCCGGCTCTATTATTCCGTCGGCGAGAAGGCCGAGATCTGGTCGGTGGGCATTGCCCGCGACGGCCGCTTCGCCGGCGATCCCCGTTGGGAGCTGACGGTCAAGGCCGACAAGGACTACGCCGTCACCGACATCGCCTTCGACGATAGCGGCTTCATGTACCTGGCCCAGCGCGGCCCGGTCGAGAACCGCTACGACTACAGCCAGCTCGCCGATTCCGGCAAGGGCGAGGTCATCCGCTACTTCAGCGAAAACCCGGACGATCCGGCAACGGAATCGGTCTGGGTGGAAGCGCCGCAGGAATATGCCGTCGGCTTCCCGCAAGGTTTCAGGCAGTCGGCCGGCGGGCTGGACCTGCAATATGGCTACGACGCCGAGGGCGATCTCGACACGTCGGCCTGCACCCGGACGCTGGTCAACACCGGCGATAAATTGCGCGACAATCCGGCTCTTGCCGAGCGGCTCGCCGCTGGCGGGCCGCTCGCCGTGCATGGCGTGCAGATCACGCCCAGGGAGCTGGTCAAGCCGGCCAATGTGCCGCCTTTCGGCTCCCGGTTCGTCGACTTCGACGGCTATTTCGAGGACCCGGAAGTGGAAGGCCATGTCGGCGACGTCGCCGTCTGGCATCCCTGCGAGGGCCGCGCCGGCTATTATGAGGAAATCCCGGGCGGCTATCTGCCACCGTTCTATCCGCCGGACTTCCAACCGCCCGGCAACCTGCCCCCTTGTCTCGATGTCGACGATGTCAGGTATTTCTGCACACCGCGCGGGCTCGAGGCGGACCTTTATCTCCATGACCATGCCGGCCTCGGGGGCGATTCGATCAAAGCCCAATCCAGGACGCCAGGCGTCGGGGTGACCTCGCCCATGTCGCATGTGCCTGGCAAGCCATACACGATCGGCATCACCGGCCACGATCCGGGCGACACGGTCGATGTCGGACTCTGCTTCTACAGGAAGTCCGACAAGGACAAGGGCGGCTACTACCCTTGCTGCAAGATGACCTTGCCGCTCAGAACGCCAGCCGTCAGCTGCGACCGTTGAGGAGGGGACGATGAACAATCTCGCACTCTCCCTGCTTGGCGTCGCCGACAAGGCAACGGTCAAGAACACGAGGCGCCTGTCTTTTGCCAGGCGCGCTGCGCGCTGGCTGGTGGCGGCCGGTATCGCGGTCGCCATGCTGCCGGCGCTGCCGGCACTTGCCGAAGACACGGCTCCGGCCAAGACCGTCCAGGCCGCCAGCCCGGATAAGGAATTCAAGCTCGACAATCTGCGCATCATCAATCCGGAGCCCGGACGAGCCGTGCCGTTCTTCACCAAGACCGGCGGCCAGCGAAGCTGCGACTATGTCTTCTACACGTTGAGCTTCGGCCTGCGCGGCGCCCCGCAAGGCTTCGCCAGCCCGAGCCTGGCGGCTTCGCTGCGCAGGGTCCGGCTCGACTTCAAGGACCAGCTCCCGCCTGGCTTGCAGATCGTCGACATGCAGGTCTCCGGTGACGGCACCGATGCGTCGGGCGGACCTCTGCCTGGCGCCGTCATCAGCAATTCGGCCGGCCCCAACGACACGGCAACGGTTTCGGATTTCCGGATTTCCGCTTCCGACCTCGACGGCTCGGGCGCACTGGGCGAACGCGTCATCACTTTCCGCATCACCGCCCGGATCGACCACGCGGCGTTCCCCGCGCCGGCGACGGTCGACAATCAGGGCCTGGTCAAAGTCACCGTCGGCACCGGCACGGGAACCATCATCCCGTCGCAGGATCCCGGCAAGCCGGACGACGGCAATTTTCTCACCGGCGAAAAAACCTCGATCCGGATCGACCTGACCAAGTGCAATCCGCCACCACCGCCGCCTCCGGGCAAGGAATGCTTCAAGGTGGAGCGCGGCACGGTCGACTGCGTGCCCGGCGGCGGCGCGTTCATCTACCATATGCCTGTCGGCCCCGAGATGGGCGGCAGGTGGGTGCAGCTTTCGACCGCCACGCCAGGCATCACCATCGTCCCCGACACACAGAAGGTGCCGGCCGGCGGCGGTGTGCTGAACTGGAAGATCGTCGGCGCCTCGCCCGGCGACGTCATCCACCTCGTCGTCACCGGCATCGAGACCTATGCCGGGCCGAAAGAGGGTTGGGGGCTCTGCTGCACGCAGACCAACGACATCGTCATCCCGCGCGACCAGAGATGTCCGCCCAAGGACAGGGAACCGGACCTGAAGGTCGAGAAACGCGCCGATGTCACGCGCTGCACGATGGGCGGCGGCTGCGACTTCAGCATCCGGGTCACCAATGTCGGCGACGCGCCCTACAACGGCAAGATCGTGCTCGACGAGGTGACGCTGCCGGCGGGCTCGACGCTCGATTCGGGACCCAATCCGCCCTGGACCTGTGTGCCCCGCGCCACCCCGATGATGTGCACCCATCCGGTGACCACGCTCAATCCGGGGGCTTTCATCGACCTGGAGTTCGGCTTCAAGCCGGCTGGCGGCTGGCAAGGCAGCAGCTTGCGCAACTGTGCCACCTATAACTATGCCGCCAGCGGCAAGCCGCTGTTCGGCAGCCAGGCCAACGACCGTGGCTGCGCCTCGATCCCGATCTGCCGGCGTGGCGATCGCGATCGCGACTGCCGGCCGCCGGTCGAGAAGAAGGCCGACCTGATCCTGAAAAAGCGTGCCCGCGCGGAAGCCTGCACCGCCGATGGCGTGTGCAGCTTCGTCATCGACATCATCAACAACGGCACCTCGACCTATAATGGGCCGCTGACCGTGGTCGACACCTATCCCGGGGGCGCGCCGGCCTCCTCGACCTTTGGCCCGAGCCCACCCTGGACATGCGGTCCGAACGGCCCCGGCCAGTTCCGTTGCGACAATGCCGGCATCTCGCTGCCGCCGGGCGCTTTGACGGCGATCGTCGTCAAGGCGGTGGTGCCGGCCGGCTACCGATCGGACACGGTCGAGAATTGCGCCGAGGTGAAACCGATCCCCGGCGAAACCGACCTCACCAACAACCGGGCCTGCGCCAAGCAACGCATCCCTCGTCCCAATGGCGGCCAGCCTGTCCTGCGTATCACCAAGACATGCGGCGGTTCGCTGGCGGGTGCCGCTTTCGTCTCCTGCCGCATCACCGTCAGCAATGCCGGCACGGCTGCCCCCACCGGTCCGGTGCGGGTCAACGATGCCGCCACTTTGGTGGCGGGCGGCGCGCCCGTCCAGATCCAGACCGTCACATCAGACGGCGCGGAATGGGCATGCGGGCCGGTTCCGGCCGACACGCTGGCGTGCCAGATTCCAGGCGCCGTCATGACACCCGGAACCAGCAGGCACTTCGACGTGACGGTTTCGGCCAACGGCGAGTTCGAGAATTGCGCGCGGGGCTCCTACGGCCCGGCGCAGGGCGAGGACGTCGTCCATCCGGTCGGCCGGGCCTGCGCCAAGGGCGGCGGGGTCTCGTCCATCCGCGTCGAGAAGACCGGCGACCGCGAGTGCCGGCCCGGAGAACCCTGCTCGTTCGAGATCACCATCACCAACGACGGCTCGGCGGAATTTTCCGGCCCTGTCCGCATCGGCGATGCGATCGGCGTCGAAGGCCTCGGCCGGCTGGAAGGCGTCGCGATCACCTCGATCGAGCCGGCCTTCGGCTGCTCGCCGGAACCGGCGGCCTTGCCTGCGTCCTGCATCGCAGACCTGACGCTTGGCGCTGGCGAAAGCCGCGTCCACCACGTCACCGTGGTCATCCCCGACGACGGCCGCCTGGCCAATCTGCAAGGCAGCGTCAACGGCCAGAACTGCGTCGGCGTGCTCTCTCCCGACACGCGGGTGCAGGGCGGCGGAGATGTGCTTTCCCGCGACCAGGCCAATACCCAGGGCAATCGCGACAAGGCCTATGCCTGCCATCCCTTCGCCATCAGGCATGAGACGAAGAAGGAATGCTCGGCAGGCTTCGTCATGAACGACGCCGGCCGGTGCGTCTGCCCGCAAGGCACCACCTATCGCAACGGCCAGTGCTCGTCCGGCGGCGTCATCATCCCGCCGAAGGAGCCAAAGCGTTGCGTGCTGCTCAAGGGCCAGGTCCGCACAGAGGACGGACGCTGCGTCTGTCCGCGCGGGACCGAGTTGGAGAATGGCGCCTGCGTCACGATATCCAGGCCGGGCTGCGCGATACCGGGCTCGGTGCCGACATCGAACGGCCATGGCTGCACCTGTCCCAGGGGCACGCATCTCGACCGGGATGCCAACGCCTGCGTACGCGACAGGCCGAAGCCTGAGCAGTGCACCATCCGTGGTCAGGTCCACGGCGCGGAAGGCGAATGCGTCTGCCCACGAGGGACCGAACTGCGCAAGGGAGCCTGCCGGGCTCTCCAGCCGGAGCCTGAGCAATGCACCATCCGCGGCCAGGTCCACGACGCCAATGGCGACTGCGTCTGCCCGAGGGGGACCGAGCTGCGCAATGGAGTGTGCCGGCGCAAGCAGCCCGATGTGGAGCAGTGCGACATTCGCGGCCAGATCCACAACAAGCGCGGCGAGTGCGTCTGTCCGCGTGGAACCCAGGTGATCGACGGCGCATGCCGCCGGTCCAGGCAAGAGAGCGAATGCGCGCCGGGCTCGCAAATGGTCAACGGCCAGTGCCAGCCGATCTTCAGGCGGCGTTGCCCGGAAGGCATGATCGGCCGTTATCCAAACTGCAGGCCGGTGCGCGGGCTGCCCTCGCTGGAACTCAACCCGGGACTGCTGCTGCAGCAGGTTCTGCCACGGCGCAGGCCGCAGTCCGAACAGCGGCAGGATACGGCTCCAAACAGAATCCTGGATCTCCAGCAGCAGTAACCATCGCCTGAAGGCACATCGGAAACCCCGCCGGAGCAATCCGGCGGGGTTCTTCGTGGCCGGGCAGGCTGAAGCTGCAACACGAAGAGGACGCCGCACTACCCCAGCTGTGGAACCGCCAAGCTCGCACCCTCGACAAGTCAGCGGCTGCGCTTTAGGCAGTGATCAGATGAAAAAGGCGCTCGGAAAGGCCCCGTCATCATGACGAAAAAAACCTTGATCGCACCTTCGGTGCTGGCTTCGGACTTTTCGAAGCTGGGCGACGAGGTCGAAGCCGTCACGGCAGCCGGCGCCGACTGGATCCATCTCGATGTGATGGACGGCCATTTCGTCCCCAACATCACCTTCGGCCCGCCGGTGATCAAGGCGATCCGCGATCGCACCAAGGCTTTCTTCGACTGCCATTTGATGATTGCGCCGGCCGATCCCTATCTGGCAGCCTTCGCCGAGGCCGGTTGCGACGGCATGACGGTGCATGCCGAGGCCGGGCCGCATCTCGACCGCTCGTTGCAGACGATCAGGAATCTCGGCAAGAAGGCCGGCGTTTCGCTCAATCCGGCAACGCCGGAAAGTGCGATCGAATACGTGCTCGACAGGCTCGACCTGATCCTGATCATGACCGTCAACCCGGGTTTCGGGGGCCAGGCCTTCATTCCGGCAATCGTCGACAAGGTGAGGCGGGTCAAGGCGCTGATCGGCGGCCGGCCGATCCGCATCGAGATCGACGGCGGCGTGTCGCCCGAAACCGCGCCGCTGGTGACCGCCGCCGGCGCCGATGTGCTGGTGGCCGGCGCCGCCATCTTCAAGGGCGGCAGCGTGGAAGCGTACCGGGCAAATATCGGGGCGATCAGGACGGCGGCCGACAAGGCAGCCGGCTAAAAGCACCGCACAAGGAACCGATGGAGGCCAGGATCTCCCCACGTGGTCATCCCCGGGGGCCTGCACTGCGCGCTTCGCTGCGGCTGGCCCCGCGACAAAAGCCATGGGCAGGATAAAAGGCCTGATTCGGTCCCACTGTTCGGTGTCTTTTGCGCGCGACAGAAAAGAGGTTCGCGCGGAGGCACGGAAGAACAGGTGATCCTGCATATAAACACGTTAAATTTCCGCCGGTTGTAGCCGAACACGATTTCGTTCGACCAGATATAGGATCGTGCATATTTCTTTGTTCTAAAGTACAATGACGCGATCTCCCGCTTGAGCGCGTCGAGGCGCGCGCGGTAGGGTACGTGTACGGAAAGGGAACTGTTTCTCGGACTCGAATTGCCCAGGACCAGATTTGGGGACAAGGAGCCGATTTTGACATACGCAGCTGCCAATCTGAATGACGACGGCACAGGCTCGAAGAGTACGCTCGCCAGCACTGTCTATCATCAACTCCGTGCCGATCTTCTGCGGGGCGCCTTTGAAACCGAGAGCAAGCTGCGGGTTGAGTGGGTTGTTTCCAAATATGGCGCCGGCGCTTCCCCGGTTCGTGAGGCTCTCAATCGCCTGGCCTCGGAAGGGCTTCTCGGTCGGCATGACCAGCGAGGCTTCTTCATCATGCCGGTCAGCGCGGCAGAGCTCGAGGAATTGACGCGTACCCGTTGCTGGCTCGAGGAACGGGCGCTTCGCGAATCCATCGCCCACCGCACCGCCGAATGGGAAGAACAGCTGGTTCTGGCGTTGCATCGGTTGGGGCGCACCTCACGTCTCATGCCAACGGATCTGTCGTCGCTCAATCCGGACTGGGAGAGACTGCACCGCACTTTCCACCGTGCGCTGATCTCGGCCTGCCGGTCGCGATGGCTGGTGGGGTTTTGCGACCAGCTTTCCGATCACGCCTACCGCTACCGCCGAATGGCCAGTAACGGCGAAGGCATCCAGCGCGACGATTTTGCAGAGCACCGCCTGATCGCGGAAAATGCGCTGGACGGTAATGCCGACGCCGCGGTCGAAGCCCTGCTCAATCACTATCGCCTGACGGCAGCGATGTGCATGGAGCGCTTCAAGCAGGTCGAAGCATCAGAGCCGGCCAGCGCCAGGGCCGAGCGCACGCCACGTTAGCGCCGCATCGCGCCCCAAGCCTTTGCCGCCCCAGCCTTTTACCGCCAAAGCCTTCCGCTTTCGCCCGGCGACATGATCATGGCCGCCGCGTGGAGCCGCCCTTGCGGGCTTGACGGGTCGGCAAGAACCACCAACAGTCTGGCGCCGTGCAAGCGGCCGAACCGGAAGACAGGCCCGGCTCCGTCCGGATGCATGCCTTTCGCCGCCAGACGCAGGAAGACCTCATGAGCAATCATCTGTTCGACATTTTCCGGTCCCGGATGCCGAAGCCCGGACGCCTGTTGATGCGGACGGATGACGGCCGCGTGCTGACCTATGGCGACATGCTGGCGCGCTCGGCGCAACTGGCGCACGCGCTTTTGCAACTTGGCGTCGAGCCCGGCGACCGGGTCGCGGTGCAGGTCGAGAAGAGCCCGGAAGCTATGCTGCTGTACCTCGCCTGCCTGCGTGCCGGCGCCGTCTTCCTGCCGCTCAACACCGCCTATACGCTGGCCGAACTCGCCTATTTCTTCGGCGACGCCGAGCCCCGGCTGGTCGTCTGCGATCCGGCACGGGTAGCCGGCATCGACGCCCTGGCGCAAAAATGCGGAGCTCTTGCCGTCACCCTCGACGGCAAGAGCGAAGGATCGCTGGCGGACCAGGCGTCGCGGCAATCGCCCGACTTCCACGACGTCGCGCGCGGTCCCGACGATCTTGCGGCGATCCTCTACACGTCGGGAACGACCGGCCGCTCGAAAGGGGCCATGCTCAGCCACGAGAACCTCGCCTCGAATGCGCGCGTGCTGGTCGACTATTGGCGCTTCACATCGGACGATGTGCTGATCCACGCACTGCCCATCTTCCACACCCATGGGCTGTTCGTCGCCACCAACGTCATCCTGATGGCCGGCGCCTCGATGCTGTTCGAGCAGAAATTCGACGCAGGGCGCGTCGTCGCGCTCTTGCCGGACGCCACGGCGCTGATGGGCGTGCCGACCTTCTATGTCCGGCTCTTGCAGCAGGACGGGCTGACCCGCGAGGCGGCAAGAAACATCCGCCTGTTCGTTTCCGGCTCGGCGCCGCTGCTGGCCGAGACGCACAGGGCCTGGCGCGAGCGCACAGGCCACGCCATTCTCGAGCGCTACGGCATGACCGAGACCAACATGAACACCTCGAACCCCTATGATGGCGAGCGCCGCGCCGGCACCGTCGGCTTTCCCTTGCCCGGCGTGTCGTTGCGCATCGCCGACCCCGACACTGGCAGGCCGCTTGCCCAAAGCGAGGTCGGCATGATCGAGGTCAAGGGGCCGAATGTCTTCTCCGGCTACTGGCGCATGCCGGAAAAGACCAAAGCGGAATTCCGCGACGACGGCTTCTTCATCACAGGCGATCTCGGCATGATCGACCCCGACGGTTATGTCCACATCGTCGGCCGCGGCAAGGACCTGATCATCTCGGGCGGCTACAACATCTATCCCAAGGAGCTCGAGAGCGAGATCGACGCGCTTGACGGCGTCCTGGAAAGTGCCGTCATCGGCGTTGCCCATCCCGATTTCGGCGAAGGCGTAACGGCCGTCGTGGTTCGCTTGCCGGCTTCGACCGTCACCGCTGCCGAGATACTCAATGCCATTGCCGCGCGCGTGGCGAAATACAAGCATCCCAAGCGCGTGGTCTTCGTCGACGAATTGCCGCGCAACACCATGGGCAAGGTGCAGAAGAATCTGCTGCGCGATACCTACAAGGACCTTTTTTCCATAAGCAGTCCCGCCAGCTAAGTCGATCCAGGCAAGGATACCTCATCCCGCTTGTTTGGACGGGAGGCATCGCGACAGTTTCGTGCGGTCGCCTGGGCACTATCGGGGGAACAAGAGACCGACGACATGCTCGGCCAGCGCCAGGCTTGCCGTCAGGCCCGGGCTCTCTATGCCGAACAGGTTGACGATCCGGCCCGCGCCGTGGTCGGCCGGCCCCTGCACCATGAAGTCGGCCGCCGGCTGGTTCGGGCCCGACAGTTTCGGCCTGATCCCGGCATAGGCCGGCAGCAGGGCGCCGTCCCTCAGATCCGGCCAATAGCGCCGGATCTCGTCATAGAAGACCGCGCTGCGGCCGGGATCCACCGTATAGTCCGCCTGGCCGATCCATTCGACGTCTGGGCCGAAGCGGGCGCTGCCGCCGAGATCGAGGGTCAGATGCACGCCCAGGCCGCCATTGACCGGCACTGGATAGATCAGCCGCGAGAATGGCGAGCGGCCCGAAAGCGAAAAGTAGTTGCCGCGCGCCAGCCAGAGCGGCGGCACGAGCTCTTGCGGGAACCCTTCGATGCGGCCGGCCAGCGCCTGCGCGTCGAGCCCTGCGGCGTTGACGAAAGCGCCGGCTTTCAACGCGAACGTCTCGCCGTCGCCATCGCGCGTGGTGATACGAATCCCGTCGGCCTCGACCGTCGCCGCTGCGACGGCGGTCAGGAAGGCGAACGACGCACCGGCCGCCTCCGCGTCGCCGCGCAGCGACAGCATCAGCCCCTGGCTGTCGACGATGCCCGTCGACGGCGACAGCAGCGCCCCGGCGCAGCTCAGCGCCGGTTCGAGGCTTTCTGCTTGCGCGGCGGTCAGCAAATCGAGGTCGTCGACGCCGCATTGTTCCGCATTGGCCCGGATTGCATTGAGCCGAGGCAGTTGGCCCGGTCCGACGGCGACGATCAGCTTGCCGGTGCGTCGATGGCCGATGCCGCGCTCGCGGCAATAGGTATAGAGCCGTTCGCGTCCTTCGACGCAGAAACGCGCCTTCAGGCTTCCGGGCGCGTAATAGAGCCCGGCATGAACGACTTCCGAATTGCGCGAACTGGTGACGGTGCCGATCGAAGCGGCCTTTTCGACCACCAGCACTTCGCGGCCCGACAGGGCGAACGCCCTGGCGATGGCGAGCCCGACGACGCCGGCTCCGGCGACGACGCAATCGACGTCAGGCATTGCCGGCTTTCACCGTTGCCCGCCGGCGCTGGTCGAAAAAACCTTGTCGCCGCCGATCCAGACCCTTTTGATGTCGAGATCGTCCGAAAGCGCAACGATGTCGGCGGCGGTGCCCTTGGCGAAGCGGCCGAGCCGGTGCGACTGGCCGATCGCCTGCGCCGGATAGAGAGAGGCCATGCGCAAGGCCTCGGAAAGCTCCACGCCCACGCTGCGATGGGTGAAACGCACAGCCGAGATCATGTCGAGATCCGCGCCGGCCAGCGTTCCATCGGCAAGCCGCAGGCTGCCGTCCTTGCGGTAGATGGTGCGGCCGTTGAGCGTGAAGGAGGTCATGTCGGTGCCGATCGTCGCCATGGCGTCGGTGACCAGCACGATCCTGCCCGGCCCCTCTTTGGCCCGCAGCGCTATTGCGATGGTGGCGGGATCGACATGGATGCCGTCGGCGATCAGTCCCGCGGACAGGCCGCCGATGTCGATGGCGGCGCCGGCCAGTCCCGGCTCCCGGTTGCCGATCTGGCTCATGGCGTTGAACAGATGCGTGACCACGCTGGCGCCGGCCTCGCTGAATGCTTTGGCCGTGGCGTAGCCGCTGTCGGAATGGCCGAGGCTGACGATGATGCCGGCCTTGGCCAAGGCCGTCACGCGGGTCGCCTCGACGGATTCGGGCGCGATCGTGGTGAGCAGCACCGGGAGCTTGGCTCTCGCCGCGATCAGCATCGCCTCGTCCTTGTCCGTCATCGGCCGGATCAGCGCCGGGTCATGCGCGCCCTTGCGGGCGATCGACAGATGCGGACCTTCCAGATGCAGCCCGAGGAACCCCGGCACTTTCCGCAGTGCCGACGCCTCGCCAGCGGCAATCGCCGCGGCGGTGATATCAGCCGTATCGGTGATCAGCGTCGGCAGCAGCGCCGTGGTGCCGAACGGCGCATGCGCCCGGCAGATGGTCTCGATCGAGGCGACATCGGGGTGATCGTTGAGCATGACGCCGCCGCCGCCATTGACCTGGATGTCGACGAAGCCCGGCGTCAGCATGCCGCCGCCGGTGTCGACGCGGCGCATATCCGCGGCAAGCGCGCCGGTGGGCAGGATGGCCTCGACCAGACCGTCGCGCACGACGAGGGCATGACCGTCATGCCAGTCGTCGCCGTCGAAAATACGGGCGCCAGTCAGGGCGAAACGGTCGCTCATACGGTCTCCGTCACCTTGCGAAGGTTGCGCGGCGTGTCCGGATCGAGGCCGCGGTGGCGCGCAAGGGCCTCGACGAACACGTAGAAGGACACGATCAGCGTCAGCGGATCGGTCAGTGGATGGCCGGTGGCGACATGCGGCAGGCGTATGGCCTTGTTCGCCAGCATCGAGGTGACGAAGACCGGCGCCCCCTTGGCCGCCAGGCTGTCGGCGGCTTCGGCTACGGACGGGTCGGACGCGTCGCGCGCGGCCAGCGCCAGCACCGGAAAATCGGGGCCGATCAGCGCCAGCGGGCCATGCATGACTTCGGCAGCACTGTAGGCCTCGGCATGCATGCCGCAGGTTTCCTTGAATTTCAGCGCCGCTTCGTTGGCCATCGCCGCGGATGGGCCGCGGCCGAGGATGAACAGCGACTTCTGCTTTTCGATCGTTTCGACGAGCACGCTCATCCAGTCACAGGCGATCGCCTTGCCGAAATGCTCGGGCAAGCGGGCAAGCGCCTTGAGAAGCGCTTCGTCGCCGGTGGAATGCGCCATCAGAGCAAGGCCGGCGACAGCGGAATTGACGAAGGTCTTGGTCGCCGCGACGCTGCGCTCGGGCCCGGCCAGGATGTCGATCGCATGGTCCGAGGCGCGCGCCAGCGGTGAATCGGCGGTGTTGGTGACGGCGATGGTCAGCGCGCCACCTGCCCGTGCGGTTTCGGCCATGGCGACGATGTCGGGGCTCTTGCCCGACTGCGAGATGGCCAGGCACGCGGAGCCGCCGAGCCTGAGCTTGCGGCCATAGATCGAAGCGATGGAAGGGCCGACCGAAGCCACCGCAAGACCGGCGGTGAGTTCGACCGCGTACTTCATAAAAGTAGCGGCATGGTCGGAGGAGCCGCGCGCCACAGTGACGACGAAATGCGGGTCGCGCTCGCGAATGCCGCGGCCGGCTTCGGAAAGTACGGCACCGGAACCGTCGAGCAGGCGGGCGACGGCTTGCGGGATCTCCTCGATCTCGCGCCGCATATGGGTCGGCTCCGTCGATTTGTTCGGCTCGGTCGTCATGGTCGGCCCTCTTCGCTCGGCCCTGTCAGCCGCAGTTCGGCGACGAAATCATAAGCGTCGCCCCTGTAGATGGAGCGGGTGAACTCGATCACCTTGCCGCTCGCCAGATAGGAAATACGCTCGATGTGCAGGCCGGCAATGCCCGGCGGCACTTCGAGCAGGCGCGCGTCGCCGTCGCCGAGATTGGCGGCCGAGATGCGCTGCACCGCGCGCACCGGCCTGTTGCCGGTCAATTCCAGGGCTGCGTAGAGCGAGGAGCCAATTCCAGCGGGGTCCGGCAGCACGCTGGCCGACAGCGAGGCGCGCTCGATCGCCAGCGGCGTGTCGTTGGCTATGCGCAGGCGCGCCACGCGCGCCACCAATTCGTTCGACGACAGGCCAAGCACCATCATCTCGTCGGGCGAGGGCGCGTAAAGGCCGCGGTCGAGCCAGGCCGAGCGCACAACCATGCCGCGCCGCGCCATGTCCTCGGTGAAGGAGGTCAGCCGCGACAGCGACTGCTCGACCCGCTCCATGCGCGGCGCCACGAAGGTGCCGGAGCCGTGGCGCTGGACCAGGATGCCGCCCTTGACGAGGTCCTGCACCGCCTTACGCACGGTGACACGCGAAATATCGGCCTTGATGGCGATGTCGCGCTCGGAAGGCAGCGCGTCGCCGGGCCCGATCAGGCCGCGATTGACGGCATCCTCAATGCTTTTGCGCAGTTGTAGGTAGAGCGGCGCACCGCTTTGCGAGGACTGTTTCAGCGCGGCGAAGATCTGGTCGGCGGCGTCGCTCATCGAGCCGCTCCCCTCGGCGCGAACAGGCGGACCGCCATCTGCACGGCGCCGCCGAGCGCATCGTCGAGCGGCTCCCGAAGCAGCGCCCGGTAGCGTGCAGACAGGCGCGGCGCGTAGAGCGGCGCCAGCCCGCCGAGCAGGCAGAGCGGCGCGTCGTCCGCCAATTCCAGCGCGCGGAGCGAGGCCTCGACATCGGCGACTGCCTTGTCGAGGATCCAGTTGGCGACCGCGTCGCCTTTTTCGGCATGTTCGAACACTTTGGGGGCGAAGCCGCCGAAATCGCCGGGCTTGGCATTGGTGGTGAATTCGACCACATCCTCCGGATTGTCGCGGAACACGGCCATCATGCTATCGGTCAGCGGCGTGCGCGCGCGCACGCCATCATGGGCAAGCAGGGTCTGTTCGAGCAGGTCGCGGCCGATGCGGGCGCCGCTGCCCTGGTCGCCGACCTGGAAGCCCCAGCCGCCGATGGCACGCGACTTGCCGTTCTTGCGCGCCATATAGGCGGTGCCGGTGCCGAGGATCGCCATGGCGCCGTCGCCGGAACCGACCGCGCCTTCCAGCGCGATTTCGGCATCGGTTTCGACGCGGCTGGTGCTGAACGGCAGGATCGCCTCGAGCTGCTGCCGGTAGGTGCCGACATTGGCGCCGGCGAGGCCGAGAATGGCCGGTGTTTGCGGGATCAGGTCCGAATCCTGGCCAGCCGCGACAAAGGCTTGCCGCGCCGCCTCGACGATGTTCGACCGGGCGCCGGTCAGGTCGGTGCGGATGTTGGCGGCGCCGCTTTTGGCGCGGCCGAGCACCGTGCCGTCCGCCATTGCCAGGGCCGCCCTGCAGCTGGTGCCGCCGCCATCGATGCCAAGCACGAATTTCACGTGATTTCTCCTCCAGGCCGATAATACCAATAAAATACCAATAGCCAAGGGTTAATTTCCGCTGCAAAAAAGATTAGAGCGTATTTCACTGGAAAACTTGGCCATTTACCTGCGCCAGCGATTTCGGTGCGGCGAATTCGTTAATGCGTGTGGACAAGTGGTATTTTTTTGGTATTGTTTTCCGAATTGGAGGAATTGGGATGGCCGAAACGCGCACCGAAGCGCTGCACAGGAATGCTGAGGGGCTGGATATCCAGGCTCCCGAAGCGATCCTTGCTTCGCTGGCCGATGCGCAGGTCGAGGCGGCGAAGATTGTGCGCAACGCCATTCCCTCCATCGCCGAAGCGGCCGAGATCATCACCGGTAGCCTGAAGGGCGGCGGCAAGCTCGCCTATGCCGCGGCCGGCAGCTCCGGCCTGATGGCGCTTGCCGATGCGCTGGAACTGCCTGGCACCTTCGGCATCCGTCGCGACCGCATCGCCATCCTGATCGCCGGCGGCGATGAGGCCTTCAGAACGCTGGCCGGCGGCCCCGAAGACGATAAAGAGGAGGCCGCGACAGCGGTCGCCAACGCCGGCATTGGCAAGGGCGACTGCCTGATCGCAATCTCGGCCAGTGGTACGACGCCCTATGCACTGCGGGCGATCGAGGAAGCCGCCCGTCGCGGTGCAGCCACCATCGGCATCGCCAACAACCGGGACTCGGCTCTGCTGCGTCTGTCTGGAACCGCCATCCTGCTCGAAACGCCGCCGGAAGTGATCGCCGGCTCGACGCGCATGGGCGCCGGCACGGCCCAGAAGATCGCCCTCAATATGCTGTCGACGCTCGCCGCCATCCATCTCGGCCATGTCCATGACGGCTACATGGTCAATCTCATGGCCGACAACAGCAAGCTGCGCGACCGCGCGGCGCGGATCGTCGCGGCCATCAGCGGCGGCAGCCGCGACGACGCGGCCCGCCTGCTCGAAAAGAGCGGCGGTGCGGTCAAGACCGCCATTCTGCTTGCCGCCGGCGCCGACAGCGCCGACACGGCGCAGAAGATACTGGAAGAGGCCGGCCAGAAGCTGCGGCCGGCCCTTTCCGCGCTGGGGCATGATCCCGAAAAGTGGAGACCGCTTTTCGGAAAAGATCATGCTCGAACAAAGAAATAGAGCCTGTTTCATCCCGGTGTCCATCGGGGTGAAACAGGCTTGCGAGGGGAGCAAGGGGCGCAACGCCTCTGTTCTCATCAAAACCGAACCTGAAAAAGGTCAACAGGGAGACTGAGCATGACAACGAAACTACTGACGGCACTGCTTCTGGGCACCAGCATTCTCGGCTCCGCCGGGGTGGCTTACGCCGAGGACGTAACGCTCAACATCGAAAGCTGGCGCGGCGACGACCTTGCCATCTGGAAGGACAAGCTGATCCCGGCTTTCGAAGCCAAGAACCCCGGCATCAAGGTGGTGTTCGCGCCCTCGGCGCCGACCGAATATGACGCGGCTCTCGGCGCCAAGCTCGCCGCCGGTTCGGCGGGCGACCTGATCACCTGCCGCCCGTTCGACAAGTCGCTCGAGCTGTTCAAGAAGGGCAATCTCGCGGACCTCTCCTCGCTGCCGGGCATGGACAACTTCTCGCCGGTGGCCAAGTCCGCCTGGCAGACCGACGACGGCAAGGCGACCTTCTGCGTGCCGATGGCGTCGGTCATCCATGGCTTCATCTACAACAAGGACGCCTTCGACAAGCTCGGCATCAAGGTGCCGGAGACCCGTGACGAGTTCTTCGCCGCGCTCGACAAGATCAAGGCCGACGGCACTTACATCCCGATGGCGATGGGCACCAAGGATCTCTGGGAAGCCGCGACCATGGGCTACCAGAACATCGGCCCCAACTACTGGAAGGGCGAGGAAGGCCGCGCGGCCCTCATCAAGGGCGAGCAGAAGCTGACCGACAAGGACTGGGTCGCGCCCTATGAGGAACTGGCCAAGTGGAAGCCCTATCTCGGCGACGGCTTCGAGGCGCAGACCTATCCGGACAGCCAGAACCTGTTCACGCTCGGCCGCGCCGCCATTTACCCGGCCGGCTCGTGGGAAATCGGCCTGTTCAACACTCAGGCCCAGTTCAAGATGGGTGCCTTCCCGCCGCCGGTCGAGAAGGCCGGCGATACCTGCTACATCTCCGACCATACCGATATCGGCATGGGCCTGAATGCGGGCTCCAAGCATGCGGATGCGGCCAAGACCTTCTTGTCCTGGGTGGCCTCGCCGGATTTCGCCACCATCTACGCCAACGCGCTGCCGGGCTTCTTCAGCCTGAACTCCTCGCCGGTGAAGATGGAAGACCCGCTGGCGCAGGAATTCGTCTCCTGGCGCGGCAAGTGCAAGTCGACGATCCGCTCGACCTACCAGATCCTGTCGCGCGGCACGCCGAACCTCGAGAACGAGACCTGGGTCGAATCGGCCAATGTCATCAACGGCACCGATACGCCGGAAGCCGCTGCCAAGAAGCTGCAGGACGGCCTCGACAGTTGGTACAAGCCCGCCAAGTAAGGCTCGGGCAATGAGCTGGGCCGTTCCAAGTGGACGGCCCAGCGTTTTTCGATAGCATCGACTGCGAAGGACGGCGCCGCCCCTTATCCGCCTGCCGGCACCTTCTCCCCGTACAGTGACGGTGAGAAAGGGAGTTGCCGCAACGCTGGCGACCTCCTCTCTCCGTTCTTCACCGGGAGAGGGTAAGGATGAGGGGCACCGCTGTTGTCGAAAGCATTTTCCCAGACCTGATCGGTGGGGACCGAACTCATGGCCGCACAAGCACGACCGAAAAGACCGATCCGCTGGCATATCGCCGTCTTCCTGGCGCCGGCGGTGCTCGTCTATACGGCGATCATGATCCTGCCGCTCGCCGGCACTTTGCAGCTGTCGCTGTTCCGCAACATCGAGCAATCCCAGGTCTTCGTCGGGCTGGCAAACTTCCGCACCCTGTTCGGCGATCCAAACTGGTCGGTGAATTTCTGGAACGCGCTGCGCAACAATGTCTGGTTCTTCATCATCCACATGCTGGTGCAGAACCCGATCGGCGTACTGCTGGCCGCACTTCTGTCCAGCCCCAGGCTGCGCTTTTCGGCCTTCTACCGCACGGCGATCTTCGTGCCGACCATCCTGTCCTTCGTCATCGTCGGCTTCGCCTGGAAGCTCATCCTGTCGCCGCTATGGGGCGTGGCACCGCACATGATGGACCTGGTCGGCCTTAAAAGCCTGTTCACGCCATGGCTCGGCAAGGAGCAGTATGCGCTGACCGCGCTTAGCCTGGTCTCGGTGTGGCAGTTCGTCGGCATCCCCATGATGCTGATCTACGCCGCGCTGCTGTCGATCCCCAATGAGGTCATAGAGGCGGCGGAATGCGATGGCATCACCGGCCTGTCGCAGTTCTGGAAGATCAAGCTGCCGCTGATCCTGCCCTCGATCGGCATCATCTCGATCCTGACCTTCGTCGGCAATTTCAACGCCTTCGACCTGATCTACACCGCGCAGGGCGCGCTCGCCGGGCCGAATTATTCGACCGACATTCTCGGCACCTTCCTCTACCGCGCATTCTTCGGCTTCCAGCTGCAGGTCGGCGACCCCAACATGGGCGCGACCATCGCCACGATCATGTTCCTGATCATCCTCGGCGGTGTCTGCGTCTACCTCTTCCTCATCCAGACGCGCCTGCGTCGATATCAGTTTTAGGGGGCGATATGTCGAGCTCGAGCACCCCCCTCTGTCCTGCCGGACATCTCCCCCGCAAGGGGGGAGATCAGCTGTTGTCACGGCCTTCGCCAGCCACCAGCGATGCAGGAGATGTGTCGGCGCCAAAGCTGCCAATCTCCCCCCTTGCGGGGGAGATGGCCGGCAGGCCAGAGGGGGGTGGCTGGGTGCTGTTCCTCGGCAAAGTAGCTCCTCAGGAGACCATCCAATGAGCACCGCCACCCGTTCGCTGCCCCGCACGATCGGCGCTCATGCGATCCTGCTGACCTACACGGCGATCGCGCTGTTCCCGGTGATCCTGGTCATCATGAATTCGTTCAAATCCCGCGCCGGCATATTCGGCGCGCCGCTGACACCGCCGACGCCAAAGACCTTCGACCTGATCGGCTATACCACGGTGATCGGCCAGGGCGATTTCATCCACTATTTCCAGAACAGCCTCGTCGTCACCGTCGCCTCGCTGTTCTTCGTGCTGCTGTTCGGCGCCATGGCGGCATTCGCCCTGTCGGAATACCGTTTTCGCGGCAATACGCTGATGGGCCTCTATCTGGCGCTGGGCATCATGATCCCGATCCGGCTGGCCACCGTCGCCATCCTGCAATTGATGGTGGCGAGCGGGCTGGTCAACACGCTGACGGCGCTGATCCTGGTCTACACCGCGCAAGGCCTGCCGCTGGCCGTCTTCATTCTGTCGGAATTCATGAGGCAGGTGTCGGACGATCTGAAGAACGCCGGCCGCATCGACGGCCTGTCGGAATACACCATCTTCTTCCGGCTGGTGCTGCCGCTGGTGCGGCCATCGATGGCGACAGTCGCCGTCTTCACCATGATCCCGATCTGGAACGATCTGTGGTTCCCGCTGATCCTGGCGCCGTCGGAAGAGACCAAGACGGTGACGCTCGGCGCGCAGCTCTTTCTCGGCCAGTTCGTCACCAACTGGAACGCCATCCTGGCCGCGCTCTCGCTGGCGATCATGCCGGTGCTGATCCTCTACGTCATCTTCTCGCGGCAGCTGATCCGCGGCATCACGTCAGGAGCCGTCAAGTGAGCGGACAAATCTCTGTTGGAGCCTTCACCCCACCCGGCGCTTCGCGCCGACCTCCCCATGATGGGGAGGTCGAAGGTCACGGCTTCATTCACGACGGCCAAGGGACACGTTTCGGAGAAGCCTCTTTGAGCGTGGCGGGGGTCACGCCGACGTCCTACCTCCCCTCGATGGGGAGGTCGGCGCGTAGCGCCGGGTGGGGTGACACCCTCTCAAGAGAAATCAGGATATCTGGAGCAGCTCGGTGAACTCTGAAACGCCCCTTCGCGTCGTCGTCGCCGGCCTCGGCAATATGGGCCGCAGCCATGCGCTCGCCTATCACACCAATCCGGGCTTCGAGATCGCCGCGTTGATCAACCGCTCCGACGTGCCGCTGCCGAATGGGCTGTCGGGCTACGGCATCAGGCGCTCCTTCGACGATGCGCTGCGCGACGAAAAGCCCGATGTCGCCTGCATAGCCACTTATTCCGACAGCCACGCCGACTATGCGGTGAGGGCGTTCGAGGCCGGCTGCCATGTCTTCGTCGAAAAGCCCCTGGCGACGACGGTGGCCGACGCCAGGCGCGTCGTCGCGGCCGCCAAGGCCAATGGCAGGAAACTGGTGATCGGCTACATACTGCGCCACCACCCGTCCTGGATCAGGCTGATCGCCGAGGCGCGCAAGCTCGGCGGCCCTTATGTCTTCCGCATGAACCTCAACCAGCAGTCCTCTGGCCATACCTGGGAGACGCACAAGCAATTGATGCGCACGACCTCGCCGATCGTCGACTGCGGCGTGCATTATCTCGACGTCATGCTGCAGATCACCGACGCCAGGCCGGTCGAGGTGCGCGGCATGGGCGTGCGGCTGACCGAGGAGGTGGCGCCCACGATGTACAATTACGGCCACCTCCAGGTGCTGTTCGATGACGGCTCGGTCGGCTGGTACGAGGCCGGCTGGGGACCGATGATTTCGGAGACCGCGTTCTTTGTCAAAGATGTCATCTCGCCGACGGGCTGCGTGTCGATCGTCATGAAGGAAGGCGTTAAGTCCGACGACATCGACACTCACACCAAGACGTCGACCATCCGCCTGCACAGTGCGAAAACCGGCGCGGACGGCAAGTTCGCCAAGCCAGACGAGATGCTGTCGATGGAGGGCGAACCCGGCCACCAGGATCTCTGCGATCTCGAACAGGCTTTTGTCCTCAAGGCGATCCGCGAGGATATCGATCTCACCCGCCATATGGACGACGCCGTGAAATCGCTCGCCGTCTGCCTTGCCGCCGACGAGAGCGTGCGCAGCGGGAAGGCGGTGCGATTGTGAAAAGGGAGCTAGCGGCAGGGGTTGCGGTCTACGGCGCCCCCCTCTGGCCTGCCGGCCATCTCCCCCTCAAGGAGGGAGATCAGCTGTCGGCATGGCCTTCGCCGATCACAAACGTCAAAAAGAGTGTTTCAGCGTCAAAGCTGCCAATCTCCCCAGTTGAGGGGGAGATGTCCGGCAGGACAGAGGGAGGCGCCCTGGCGCCCACTCATCAATTTGGAGGACTGCCGTGGGCTCGCTGAAGATCGAGAATGTGAAGAAGGCCTTCGGCCCGGTCGAGGTGCTGAAGGGCATCGACCTCGAGGTGACGGATGGCGAATTCGTCGTCTTCGTCGGCCCCTCGGGCTGCGGCAAGTCGACTTTGCTGAGGGTGATCGCCGGGCTGGAGGATTCGACCTCGGGCCGGGTGGTCATCGATGGCGCGGATGTCTCGGCCACGCCGCCGGCCAAGCGCGGCATCGCCATGGTGTTCCAGACCTATGCGCTCTATCCGCACCTGACGGTGAAGAACAATATGGGCCTTGGCCTCAAGCAGGCCGGCACGCCGGCGCCCGAGATCGAGCGCCGCATCGGCATCGCCTCGTCCATGCTGTCGCTTGAGCCCTATCTGGAAAGGCGTCCCGCGGAACTCTCCGGCGGCCAGCGCCAGCGCGTCGCCATCGGCCGCGCCGTGGTGCGCGAGCCAAAGCTGTTCCTGTTCGACGAGCCTTTGTCCAATCTCGACGCGGCACTGCGCGTCAACACGCGGTTGGAAATCGCGCAGCTGCATCGCCGCCTCAAGGCGACGATGATCTACGTCACCCACGACCAGGTCGAGGCGATGACGCTGGCAGACAAGATCGTGGTGCTCAATGCCGGGAAAATCGAGCAGATCGGCGGACCGATGGAACTCTACAATTCGCCGGCGAACGAATTTGTCGCGGGCTTCATCGGCTCGCCGAAGATGAACTTCATCGACGGCGCCAGGCTTGGGGAAACCGCCAAGAGCATCGGCGTGCGGCCGGAGCATCTGACTGTCGACCCGAAATCCGGCGCCTGGAAAGGCACGGTCGTGCATGCCGAGCACCTCGGCGCCGACACCAATCTCTATCTCGACTGCGAGAAGGCCGGGCTGATCACCGTGCGCATTTTCGGTGTTTATGACGCCGAGCCGGGGGCGACACTTTATGCAACGCCGGATCCGGCGAAGACCTATCGGTTTGGCGCGGATGGGAAGGTGCTGAAGTAGTATCGCAACATAGTTGGCGCTGCCCCTCATTCGCCTGCCGGCACCTTCTCCCCGTATAGTGACGGGGAGAAGGAAGATAGCTCCAGCGCCGGCGATTGGCGAAAGCAGCAACGACAGCGTCCTTCTCCCCGTTTTACGGGGAGAAGATGGCGGCAGCCAGATGAGGGGCGGCGCGACTTGTGAAAGTTATGCGTCAGCCCTGAACGTCTGCTTCTGCTGGCCCAACCCTTCGATGCCCAGCTCCACCACGTCGCCGGCCTTCAAGAACACCGGCGGCTTCATGCCCAATCCAACGCCGGGCGGCGTGCCTGTCGAAATGATGTCGCCGGGATGCAGCGACATGAACTGGCTGAGATAGGACACAAGATAGGCGACGCCGTAGACCATGGTCTTCGTCGAGCCGTTCTGCATGGTCTTGCCGTTGACGGTCAGCCACATCTTCAGGTTCTGCGGATCCGAGACCTCGTCCTTGGTCACCAGCCATGGGCCGGTCGGGCCGAACGTGTCGCAGCTCTTGCCCTTGGTCCATTGGCCCTGGCGCTCGGCCTGGAAGGCGCGCTCGGAGACATCGTGCGCGACGCAGTAGCCGGCGACATAATCGAGCGCATCGGCCTGGCTGACATATTTTGCCGTTTTGCCGATGACCACGCCGAGCTCGACCTCCCAGTCGGTCTTTTCCGAGCCGCGCGGGATCAGCACGTCATCGTCCGGTCCGACGATGGCCGAGCTGGCCTTCATGAAGATGATCGGCTCCGGCGGCACGGTGGCGCCGGTCTCGGCGGCGTGGTCGGAATAGTTGAGGCCGATGCAGATGAACTTGCCGGTGCCGGCAACGCAGGCACCGAGCCGCGGCTTGCCGGAAACCGCCGGCAGCGACTTTGCGTCGAGCTTGGACAGCATCTCCAGCGAGGCCGGGTGAAGCGTGGTGCCGGCAATGTCGGCGACATGGGCGGAGAGGTCGCGGATCGTCCCATCCGCATCGAGCAGGCCGGGGCGTTCGCTCCCCACCTCGCCATAGCGCAGCAGTTTCATTTAGACCCTTCTCCTGGTTGCGGCCTCGCGGCCTTTTGCAAACTCTTCACCGAAACGAATGGCTCCCGTTGGGGCAAGCCGGCGGACCGTACCACCGGCCTGATCCAGGGCAAGCGCGGACACCATATAGTGATCGCCGGTGAGCGGGATTTTCAGACTCCTCGATCCGGTCAGATCGACCAGCCACCATCGATATTGTAGGCCTGCCCGGATGTGTAGGTGGCGCCGGCCAGATAGACGGCCAGATCGGCGATTTCCTCCGGCGTGCCGAGCCGGCCCATCGGCTGGCGCGCGATGAAGGCGGCGCGCGCGGCTTCATAATCGCCCTGCGCGTGCATGCGATCCTGCAGCGACGGGCTCTCGACCGTACCGGGGCAGATGGCGTTGCAGCGTATGCCCTTGCCGACATAGTCGGCCGCGACTGCCTTGGTCAGGCCGATCACCGCAGCCTTGGTGACGCCATAGGCGAAACGGTTCGGCACGCCCTTCTGCGAACTCGCCAGCGAGGCCATGTTGATGATCGACCCGTCTGCGCGCTCCAGCATGCCGGGCAGCACGGCGCGGATGGTGCGGATCATGGCGCGAACGTTGAGGTTGAGAGCGAAATCGAGATCGCTGTCCTTCATCTCCAGGATTGAGCCGGAGTGGACGAAACCGGCGCAGTTGAACAGCACGTCGACGCGGCCGATCCCGGCGAAGGCGGTGTTGACCGCCTCGTCATTGAGCACGTCGACCTTGCGTGTCTTGATCCCGGCAGTCTTGGCGAGTTCCGCCAGCAGCGTTTCGTTGATGTCGGTGGCATGGACGGTAGCTCCTGCCTTGGCGAAGGCGAGCGCGCTTGCCTTGCCGATGCCTTGCGCCGCTGCCGTGATGACGACGACCTTGCCTGCCAGATCCGCCATGCTGTTCTCCTCCTGGGTTAACTGCCTTTATCGGCGGCCTGCGAAGGCGTCATGTGCCAGTCACAGGCCATGATGTGGCCTGCTCTGTCAGTTCACAGATAAAGATGTTTTTTCTCGTTAAAGAACATAAGCCCGAGCGTCAAGCCCGAACCCGATCTCCATTGTGACAGCATGGAACGTCAGTCGCCGTAGGGCACCCAGACGTTCTTCACCTCGACGGCGCGGCGCAGCAAAGCATCGCCAGCGGCTTCTTCCGAGGCCCAGTCAAGGCTACGGCCATTGCCGCTCCAGATACGTTTGAGGTTGCCGACGGACTCGACCTCCGCCTTGGCGCAGGTGTCGGCATCGGCGAACAGCCAGAGCCCATCGACATCGTCATGCTTGGCCAGCACGCCGGCAAGTTCGGCCGTGCGGCCGGTGACGATGTTGATGGCGCCGGCAGGCACGTCGGAATATTCGATGACCTGATACAAGTCGGTGGCGAGCAGCGGATGGCGCTCCGAAGGCACCGCGACCACCGTGTTGCCCATTGCCAGCGCCGGCGCGACCAGCGAGATGAACCCGAGCAGCGGCTGACTGTCGGGCGCGACGATGCCGACGACGCCAACCGGCTCATGCAATGCCAGCGTCACCGCCCGTGCCGGCGGCTGGTGCACGCGCCCCTCGAACTTGTCGGCAAGTCCGGCATAGAGAAACAACCGCTCGATCGACTGGTCGACCTCCTCGCGTGCCGCCTTGGCGGTCGCGCCCGTGAGCTGGACGAGGCGTGAAGCGAATTCCTCCGCCCGGCCGGAGAGGTTTTCCGCCAGATAGTAGAGCACCTGTGAGCGGTTGTAGGCGGTCGCCTCCGGCCAGCTCTTGCAGGCCCGCGCCGCGGAGACGGCATCGCGTATATCCTTGCGGTTGCCCAAGCCGACTTCGCCGGCAAGCTTGCCCTTGGCGGTGACAACCGCCAGCGAGTAGTTGCCGTCCGGCCGGACCTGTTTGCCGCCGATGAACAGCTTTGCCGTCCGGTCGATTGCTGTGCCATCGGCCTGCTCGACCGGTTGTGTCGAGGCTGCCGCCGGCTTGATGACCGGGCCAAGCGGCAGCTTTGCCGTGAGATATTCGAACATGCCTTCGCGCCCGCCCTCGCGGCCGAAACCGCTCTCGCGGTAGCCGCCAAAGCCGCAGGCGGCGTCGAACATATTGGTGCCGTTGACCCAGACGACACCCGCTTTCAATTGCGGCGCGACGTGCAAGGCAAGATTGACGTTTTCGCTCCACACCGAAGCGGCAAGGCCATAGCGGGTGTTGTTGGCGAGCTCGATCGCTTCCTCGGTGTTGCGGAACGTCATGGTCGCCAGAACGGGGCCGAATACTTCTTCCTGGGCGAGAATATTAGCCGGCGAAACGCCGGTAGCGAGGGTCGGCAGATGGTAATAGCCGGATGAGGGCAGCGCCGCATCCGGCTGCCAGCAGACCGCCCCCTGTTTTGCGCCCTCGGCGACCAGGCCCTTGACGCGATCGAGCTGCGTCAGATCGACCAGCGGGCCGATATCGGTGTTCTTGTCCAGTGGGCTGCCGACGCGCAGCCGGCTCATCCTGACCTTGACCTTGGCGATGAAGGCGTCGGCGATGCCCTCCTGCACCAGCAGCCGCGAACCGGCGCAGCAGACCTGTCCCTGGTTGAACCAGATGCCGTCGACCAGACCTTCGACGGCGCTGTCGAGATCGGCATCCTCGAACACGATGAAGGCCGACTTGCCGCCAAGCTCCAGCGACAGCTTCTTGCCCGAGCCGGCGGTAGCCTTGCGTATGATCTTGCCGACTTCCGAAGACCCGGTGAAGGCGATCTTCTGGATGCCGGGGTGGTTGACGATGGCCGCACCCGCTTCCGGGCCGCCCTGCACGATGTTGACGACGCCTTTCGGCACGCCGGCGCGTTCGCAGATTTCGGTGAACAGGATGGCTGTCAGCGGCGTGAACTCGGCCGGCTTCAGCACCACCGTGCAGCCGGCGGCCAGCGCCGGCGCGATCTTCCAGGCCAGCATCAGCAGCGGAAAGTTCCAAGGGATGATCTGGCCGACGACGCCGACGCCCTTGTGGCCGGGGAAATCCTTGTCCAGCGCCTGCGCCCAGCCGGCGTGATGGATGAAGTGGCGGATCGCCAATGGCACATCGATGTCGCGGCTCTCACGGATCGGTTTGCCATTGTCGATTGTCTCAAGCACCGCGAACAGGCGCTGGTGGCGCTGCATGGCGCGGCCGATGGCATAGAGCACTTTTGCCCTGGTATAGCCCGAGGAGGCCGACCATTTCGGCAGCGCCTTGGTGGCCGCCGCGACCGCGGCGTCGATGTCGGCGGCTCCGGCATCCGAGACCTTGGCCAGCAGCTTGCCGGAAGAAGGCTCGCTGGTCTCGAAGGTCTTGCCGCCGCCAGCCGCCTTCCAGGTGCCGTCGATGAACAATGCCTTGGAAAAATCGCGCGCGGCAAGCCAGGCGTCGGCCTCGTTGCGGGCTTCCGGCGCCGGACCGTATTCCATGGCGTGATAGCGTTCGAGAATGTTCATGGGGCCCTCCAGATAATTGCCTCGGCAAGCGCTCTGTCGCGCCCCCCTCTGTCCTGCCGGACATCTCCCCCACAAGGGGGGAGATTGGCAGTTTCAGCGTGTCGCTGCCCTTGCGACGTTGAAAATGGACGAAAACAAGGAAGCGCGTGATCTCCCCCCGTGTGGGGGAGATGTCCGGTAGGACAGAGGGGGGCGCCGTAGGGCTCCACGTTCGAGCCCTGACTCAAGCCATCGCGTGGCGGTGATTGGCCGAATAGTGCCCGGTCAGGTGATGTTCGAGTTGCCGCTCGATGTCTGTCAGCAGGCTCGAGGCGCCGAAGCGGAACAGATCCGGTTCCAGCCACGGCCGGCCGAGTTCTTCCTTCATCAGCACCAGCCAGTCGAGCGACACCTTGGCGGTAGAAATGCCGCCGGCCGGCTTGAAGCCGATGAGATAGCCGGTTTCCTCGAAATAGGCCCTGATGGCGCGCACCATGGCAAGGCCGACGGGCAGCGTGGCGTTGACGCTTTCCTTGCCGGTCGAGGTCTTGATGAAATCGGCGCCCGCCATCATTGCCACCATAGAGGCCAGCATCACATTCCGCAGCGTGGCGAGGTCGCCGGTGCCGAGAATGACCTTCAGATGCGCATCGCCGCAGGCAGCGCGCATCGAGACGATCTCGTTGTAGAGCTCGCGCCATTTGGCCCCGAACACCAGGCCGCGCGGGATGACGACGTCGATCTCGTCGGCGCCGTCGCGCACCGAGGCCTCGATCTCCTGGAGGCGGGTCGACAGTGGCGCAAGACCATGCGGGAAGGCGGTGGAGACGGCGGCGACATGGATGCCGGTGCCGCGCACGGCGTCGACCGCGGTGGCGACGAACGGATGATACACGCAGACGGCGGCCGGGCGGATGGGTTCGCCCGCAATGCCCAGGCCCTCGGCGATGTCGCGGCGCAGCGGATTGATCGCTTTGGCGCAAAGCCGGCGCACGCGCTCTTCCGTGTCGTTCGAGTTGAGCGTCGTCAGGTCCATGCAGGCTATCGCCCGCAGCAGCCAGGCCGCCTGGTCGTCGGCCTTGATCGAGCGCCGCTTGGTCAGGCTGGCGACGCGCCGTTCCAGCGCCGAGCGGTTGACGCTGCGCACCGACTCCAGAAAGCCGAGGTCGAGCTTCATGCCGGGATTGCGCGCGATGCGATGATCCAGCGGGAGGGCGGTGTTGGCGGCGGCGCGCGCCGGCAGCGGCATCACCTTGGCCTCGGCCTCGCGGATTGTGCTGCTCATCTCCTGCCCTTTCACTCAGCGACTGCGCCTATGTCTTGGTGTGTATCGTCTTCCCAAACCGCTCGGCACTTTTGGGCGACACGCACGAAGATAGCCCGCGAAGCCGCGCTTCACGAGTCCTCAAGCGAGGGATAGCTGAAAAAGGCCGCGAAAGCAGCTAATTTTTGACCAGAAGGTCAAAAGGTCGATCGCCGGGAAGAGCAGGCCTCAGCCGACGAAGGCGCGCTCGACGACAAAAGTCGAGGGATGGCTGAGCGAGCCTTCCTGGAAACCGAGGCTCTCGGCCATTTCCTTGACGTCCTTTAGCATATGCATCGAGCCGCAGATCATGATGCGGTCGGTCTCGGGATTGAGCTTCTCGATGCCGAGGTCGGCGTAGAACTTGCCGGAGCCGATGAGCGCGGTGATACGGCCCATGCGCGCCGACTCCTCGCGGGTCGTGGAGTTGTAGAGCGTGACACGGCCGCCGGTCAGTTCGCCGATCAGCGGGTCGCTTTCGAGCGTCGCCACCAGTTCCTGGCCATAGGTCAGCTCGGCATTGTCACGGCAGGTGTGGGTCAGGATCAGCTGCTCGAATTTTTCATAAGTGTCAGGGTCACGCAGCAGGCTGGCGAAGGGCGCGATGCCGGTGCCGGTGGAGATCATGAACAGCCGCTTGGCCGGCGTCAGCGCGTCGACCACCAGCGTGCCGGTCGACTTCTGGCGCATGATGACGGTGTCGCCGACCTGGATCTTCTGCAACTCCGAGGTCAGGGGGCCGTCCGGTACCTTGATGGAAAAGAATTCCAGCTCTTCGTCCCAGGCCGGGCTGGCCACCGAATAGGCGCGGAACACCGGCTTCTCGGCATTGGGCAGGCCGATCATGACGAATTCGCCGGAACGGAAGCGCAGCGACTGCGGACGGGTGATGCGGAACGAGAACAGCCGGTCGGTGTAGTGCTTCACCGAGACCACGGTTTCGGCATAGACATTGGCTGGAATCGGAAATTGCAGCGGGCGGGCGCCGGCGGTGTTGAACGCGGATGTGGTGTTCATCAAATCCAACCTTCTGGCCCAACTCACGAACGCGGGCGCCAAACCTTATTCCTGCGCGCCCGGACCGTTCAGGTTCCGGCGTGCTGCTCGCACACTCCAAAGCGGTAAGCTCTTGTGTCCGGAATTTATTAGTATACAAACGATATTTGCGTCAAGATGCCGCCGTAAAACACCTTTCCAAACTGTGACATATCCGTAGTCCCAGCATTTCGGGTTTCGACAATGAAAGAGAATTTTTCGGTGCAGCCGCCGGATTCCCTGGGCAGTGTCGTCGCCGGCATCGACGTCGGCGGAACCTTCACCGATCTGCTTCTGATTGATGGCAAGGATGGCGGGCGGGTACATATCGCCAAGACGCCCACGACCGTCGACAACCAGGCCTTCGGCGTCGTTTCGGCACTCGATACCACCGGCTTTCCGATCGACGGCATCGATCTTATCGTGCATGGCACGACGACAACCACCAACGCGGTGCTCGAACGCCGGCTGGCGAAGACCGGCATGATCACCACGCGCGGCTTTCGCGACGTGATCGAGCTCGGCCGGCGCACGCGGCCGCAGCCCTATGGCATGACCGGCACCTTTGTTCCGGTCATCCCGCGCAACCTGCGGCTCGAAGTGTCCGAGCGCGTCGAGGCGTCGGGAGCGGTACGCATGCCACTCGACGAAGCCGAAATGCGCGAGGCGGTGAAGGCGCTGATCGATGCCGGCTGCGAATCCCTGGTCATCCACTTCCTGCATTCCTACGCTAACCCTTCGCACGAGCGGCGCGCCGCCGAGATCGCCGCCGAACTCTGGCCGAACGACTACATCACCGCGGGTCATGCGCTGCTGTCGGAAGCGCGCGAATTCGAGCGCGGCGTCACCGCCTCGGTCAACGCTTCGGTGCAGCCGATCCTCGAGCGCTATGTCGAGCGGCTGCGCAAGGAACTCGCCGACAAAGGCTACGCCCGCGACTTCCTGATCATGAACGGCAATGGCGGTATGATCTCGGCCCGCTTCGTCACACGTGAATCGGCCAAGACCGTGATGTCCGGCCCGGCCTCGGGCGTCATCGCCGCCGCCTACACGGGCAAGCGCGCCGGCTTCGAAAATCTCGTCACCTACGACATGGGCGGCACCTCGACCGACGTGGCGCTGATCCGCAACGCCGAACCGGCGGTTTCGAACGAGATCGAGATCGAATACGCCATGCCCATCCATGTGCCGATGGTGGCGGTGCACACGGTCGGCGCCGGCGGCGGCTCGATCGCGCGCGTCGACGCGGCAGGCCTGATCCAGATCGGCCCGGAAAGTGCCGGCGCCAATCCAGGCCCGATCTGCTACGGCCGCGGCGGCCTGCAGCCGACCATCACCGACGCCAATCTGGTGCTCGGCCGGCTGGCGTCGAAGAAGCTGCTTGCCGTCGACAATCCGGTCACATCAGAGCGTGTCACCGGCATTTTCGCCGACAGGATCGGCAAGGCGACGGGCTTGTCCGGCGTCGAAGCAGCCGGCGCGGTGCTCAGGCTCGGCAACATGAAGATGGCCGGCGCCATCCGCATGGTGTCGGTGTCGCGCGGCCACGATCCGCGCGATTTCGCGCTGTTCGCCTTCGGCGGCGCCGGCCCGCTGCACGCCACCGCTCTGGCGCGCGAACTTGGACTGCCCCGGGTGCTGGTGCCGGCACGGCCCGGCATCACCAATGCGCTCGGCTGCGTCGTCGCCGATCTGCGCCATGATTTCGTCAACACCATCAACCGGCCGGTAGGCGTTCTTGATGAAAGCCAGCTCCATCGGGTTTTGGAACGGCATCGAAACGAAGGCGAGGAGCTGATCGCCAAGGAGGCGGTGAAACCGCAGACCATCCGCGTCACCCATTCCGCCGACATGCAGTTCGTCGGCCAGACCCACATCATCAACGTGCCGCTGCCGTCCTCGTCGGTGACCCGGCAGGAGCTGCAGGCGCTGTTCGAAAAGGCCTATTTCGCGCGCTTCAAGGTCGAGCTGCCGGAAATCCGCGCCAATCTGGTCAACTTGAACACCTCGGTGACGGGTGTCAGGCCGGCGATCGATCTGTCGCGGCTGATCGACCCCGCCGGGCGGGCAAAGACGCTCGACGAGGCCCGGCGCGAGATCCGGCCGGTCTGGTACAGCGGGCGCTGGCATGACACGCCCGTATACGCACGCGAAGAACTGCCGCTCGATGTGATCATCGAAGGGCCGGCGATCCTCGAACAGATGGACGCTACCACGGTGCTCGAACCCGGCGACCGTGCCCGCTCGGACGCCGACGGCAACATCATCATCGACATTGGCGAGGCCTGAGATGCAAAAGCTCGACGCCATCACGCTCTCGGTTCTCCAGGCAGCCCTGCAGCAGGTCTGCGATGAGATGGACCTGACCTTTTCCCGCGCCGCCTTCTCACCTGTCATCGCCGAGGCCAATGACCGCTCCGACGGCATCTATTCGGCCGTCGACGGCTCGCTGATCGCGCAAGGCAGCCAGGGCCTGCCGGTATTCGTCGGCGTCATGCAATATTCGACCAGGACGGTGATCGAGATGATTGCCGACGGCCGCTGCCTGGCTCCGGAGCCGGGCGATATCTACATCGTCAACGACCCCTATCTCGGCGGCACGCATCTGATGGACGTACGCTTCGTCATGCCGGTCTACCGGGACGGCAAGATTTTCTGCTGGCTTTCCAACACCGGCCATTGGCCCGACATTGGCGGCTCGGTGCCCGGCGGCTTCTCGGCTTCGGCGACGGCGGTCGAGCAGGAAGGCTTGCGGCTGCCGCCGGTCAAACTGTTCAAGAAAGGCGTACTCGACCCGGAGATCTACGCCATCATCTGTTCGAACATCCGCGTCGCCGACCAGCGCATCGGCGACATCAGGGCGCAGGCTGCCGCACTGCTGATCGGCCAGGATCGGCTCAATGGAATTCTGGATCGTTACGGAGACGAAACTGTTGTCGAGGCGATCGCAGAACTGCGCCGCCGCGCCGCCGAGCAGATGCGCGCCAACATAGCGGCCATTCCCGACGGGACCTACCGCTCGAAGGCCTTCGTCGATTCCGACGGCGTGGTCAACGAGCCGCTGACCATCGCGCTCGCCGTCGAGAAGAAGGGCGACACCCTGATTTTCGATTTCGCCGGCTCGTCAAAGCCCTGCGCGGGGCCGATGAACAGCGTGCTGGCGACCACCTTGTCCTCGGTTTATCTCGCCATGCGCCATATCTTCCCCGATGTGCCGATCAGCGCCGGCGCCTTCGAGCCGCTCGAGGTCAAGCGGCCGGAGGGTACCTTCCTGGATGCCAGATATCCCCGCCCGGTCTCGGGCTGCGCCGCGGAAGTGTCGCAGCGCATCGCCGAGGCGGTGTTCGCGGCCATGGTGCAGGCGCTGCCCGACAAGGTAACGGCGGCGCCCGCCGGCTCCAGCGGCAATTTCGCGCTCGGCGGCAACGATCCGGCGCGCGGCCGCGACTATGTCATGTACCAGATCTCTGGTGGCGGCTATGGCGGCAATGCCGGCCATGACGGGCTGACCAATGGCTGCTCGACCATCGGCATCTCCAAGTCGCCGCCGGTCGAGATCATGGAGCAGGCCTTTCCGGTGCTTTACCGTCACTATGCGTTGCGCGAGGGCTCGGGCGGCGCCGGCAAACATCGCGGCGGCTTTGGCCTTGCCTACGAGGTCGAGATCCTGCGTGGAGAAGCCCGCGCCTCCTTTGTCATGGACCATGGCCGCTTCGGCCCGCAAGGCGCGCTCGGCGGCCGGGATGGCGAGCCCAACACGGTGGCCGTCATCCGCGACGGGAAGGAACATGTGCCGCCGCACCTCTCCAAGGAGCAGGACATCGCGCTCAAGGCCGGTGACCGCGTCCGCGTCGGTACGCCGGGTGGTGGCGGCTACGGCGATCCGCGTGAGCGCGATCCGGAACTGGTGGCTCAGGACGTCAGGCTTGGTTATTATACGGCTGAACAGGCCAGGGATTTGTTCGGCGCCGCATGAACTCGCTGGCGCCTTGTTCGACCCGGAGGAGTAAGGCCGCGGCCTGGTCCGGCTTGCTCGGAAATCGTTTTGGCCTCTCCTGCGGGTCCATGATATGATTTGCGAATGAAGTATCTTAATTCAAGAACCGGCCGCTCAGCCAAGACGGGTCATTTCGTGCTGACGAGAGCGCATGGCGAGAAAATCAGCGCTGTCGAAGGTATGAAGTTGTCGTCCCGCATGGCGAAAATACTCAACCATAGTGTGCGGCAAGGGTTGTCCGGTGACGAGCGGCGCTCGCTGATCAAAGAAGAAATCCGCAAAAAGAAATAGGCCGTTGGTCTACGCTGCCGAGTTCGATCCACTCTGCTACCCCGGCACGACCGTGCTTATGAATCTGCTTGATATCCGCGAGCAGGCAGAGCTCGATGAGGTCGAGCTCGCCTTGTTCCTGACTCGCGCGGACGAGCCCCTTCCGGCAGGCGAACTCGACTACCGTCACTATCTCCACCTGCATCGGCACCTGTTCCAAGACGTGTATGCTTGGGCCGGTCAGCCGCGCACCATCCGGATCGGCAAGGGTGGCAGCTGGTTTTGCTCTCCCGAGCACATCGCCAGCGAGATGGTTCGGGTGTTCCGTGAACTTGGCGACCCCGACTCCTTGGCAGACCTAGACAGCCTCGGTTTTGCGAGGCACGTGGCCCACATCGTTGCGGAGGTCAATGCCGTTCATCCTTTTCGCGAAGGCAACGGCCGTACCCAACTCACCTTCCTTGCGATGCTTGCTGAACATGCGGGCTTCACATTCAACGCCGATATCCTGGAGCGAGATCGCGTTATTCAGGCGATGATTGACAGCTTCGGTGGTTCCGAGGCGCCGCTTCAAACGCTTATCGAAGACATCATCGCGTAGCTCAGCCGCTCACCCCCTCCGGTCCAGCTTCGCCACCAGCCGGTCGCCCACCCACTGGATGCCGCAGACCAGGATGATCAGCACGATCACCACGGCGATCATCACTGACGTCTCGAACCGCTGGTAGCCGTAGCGGATGGCGAGGTCTCCGAGGCCGCCGGCGCCGATCGCGCCGGCCATGGCGGAGGCGCCGACCAGCGTCACCAGCGTCACGGTGAAGCCCGCGACGATGCCTGGCAGCGCTTCCGGCACCAGCACCTCGCGGATGATCGTCCAGCGGTTGCCGCCCATGGCGCGCGCCGCCTCGATCAGGCCATGGTCGACCTCGCGCAGCGACACTTCGGCGATGCGCGCGTAGTAGGGCGTGGCGGCGATCGACAGCGGCACGATCGCCGCCCAGGTGCCGATCGAGGTACCGACGATCAGCCGCGTCACCGGGATCAGCGCCACCAACAGGATGATGAACGGCACCGACCGGAAGCCGTTGATGACTGCGCCGAGCACGCGGTTGACCCACAGGCTTCGGCGATGCCGCCGCGTTCGGTGGCGATCAAGGCGAGACCAAGCGGCAGGCCGAAAACCAGCGAGATGAGGCCGGAAGCGGCCGTCATCAGCACCGTCTCCCAGATCGACCGCAGCAGAAGCTCAAACAGGATCGGCGACATGGCCAAGCACCTCCACCCGCGCCTGGCGCGATTTCAGGAATGCGATCACTCGCGCGAGATGGCTTGCATCGCTGCCGGGGACAGACAGGAACAGTGTGCCCACCGGCTGCTGCTGGATATGGTCGATGCCGCCATGGACGAGGCGGAACGTGCCAGGCACGAGCGTCGCGAGATCGGACAAGAGCGGGCTTTGCGCGGCCTCCCCGGCCACATCCACGCGCAGGATCGTCTCCGCGCCGGTCGCGGGCAGCAGCCGGGCCAAGAGCTCGGCCGGCAGTTGCGGCCGGATGGCGCCAAGCAGGCTTTTCGTGATCGGCGACCGCGGCTCGGCAAACACCGACCAGACCGGGCCTTGCTCGACGAAGCGCCCGGCGTCGATCACCGCCACGCGGTCGCCGATCGAGCGGATCACCTCCATCTCATGGGTGATCAAAAGGATGGTCAGGCCAAGCTGCCGGTTGATGTCCCTCAGCAAGGCGAGGATGGACCGCGTCGTCTCCGGGTCAAGCGCGGAGGTGGCTTCATCCGACAACAGCAGCGCCGGCCGCGCGGCCAGCGCCCTGGCGATGCCGACGCGCTGCTTCTGCCCACCCGACAGCGATGCCGGATACGCCTTTGCCTTCTCCGACAGGCCGACCAGTTCAAGCAGTTCGGCGGCGCGGCGCAGCCGCTCCGCCTTCGGGCGGCCCTCGATCTTGAGCGGCAGCGCCACATTGTCCTCGACGGTCTTGGCCGACAAAAGGTTGAAATGCTGGAAGATCATGCCGATGCGCCGCCGCAGCGGCTGCAGGTCGCGCTCGCCGAGCCGGCTGATCTCGCGGCCTTCGATGAAAACCTCGCCGGAATCCGGCCGCTCCAGTCCGTTCAGGCAGCGGATCAGCGTCGATTTGCCGGCGCCGCTGCGTCCGATGATGCCGAGGATCTCCCCCTTGCGCGCCGTCAGCGAAATGCCGTCGAGTGCCGCCGTCGCGCCGAAGCGACGCTTCAGGTCGACGAGCCGCACCACGTCTTGCGGCGGTGGGCCTGTGCCCTCCATGGCTTCTGCGGTTGCTGAGAAATGCTGGTTCATGCGCGGATCCCGAATACGATCGCGGCCCGCGCACCGCGCGGACCGCCTTTTCATATCAAATGCACTAACAGCCTCAATAGGCGCTGAGGCCGGTGCCCTTGTAGACCTTGTCGAACTCGGCTTTCACCGCCTCGTTCTGGTAGGAGGCGACCAGCGTCTTCACCCAGGGCTCGTTCTCATTGCCAACCTTGACCGCGATGAAGTTGCGGTAGGGGTTGTCGGCGATAGGCTCCTGCGCGATACGGTTTTCCGGTGTCAGGCCGCTCTTCAGCGCCCAGTCGGTGTTGACCACGGCGGCATCGAGATCCTCGACGGAGCGGCCGACAATGCCGGCGTCAAGCTCCTTGATCTCGACCTTCTTCGGGTTTTCCGCGATGTCGGCGGTGGTGGCGAGAATGCCGGTGCCGTCCTTCAGTTTGATCACGCCCTCGTTCTGCAGCACGCGCAGCGCCCGGCCTTCATTGGAGGGATCGTTCGGTACGCCGATCACCGCGCCCTCGGGCAGGTCGGCGATCTTCGTATATTTCTTGGAGTAGAGGCCGATCGGCCAGACGCCGGTATAGCCGACGCGCACGATGTGGTAGCCCTGTGTCTTGATCTGGTTGTCGAGATAGGGCTGGTGCTGGAAGGCATTGGCGTCGATCTCGCCGCGCTCCAGCGCCTCGTTGGGCTGGGTGTAATCGTTGAACACCACGGTCTCGATGCTGAGGCCCTTTTGCGCCGCCTGGGCGACGACGACCCGCCAGACATCCTCGTCCTCACCGCTGATGATGCCGACCTTGATCGCCTTCTTGTCCTCGGCGAACGAAGCGCTGGGCGCAATCAGCCCGGCGACCGCGACCGCCGAAGCGAAAAGCAAGCCAAGACCCGCGCGGCGGTTGAAATATGACGAGAGGGAAGACGACAAGGTGTTCCTGAAATCGGACATGATGGATCTCTGCGGTTGCGAAGTCACAAGCCCGGCGGAACGCCAAGCCTTGTCCAGATCATCAGAAACTCTAGGGATATTATCAAAGAACCGCGTTCCCCGGTTCGCCCGGAAGCCCGGAATATTCTCTCAAAATTTTCTGAACGGCGAGCACGGCAGCCTAGCCGCCGCGCCAAACGGGCCGCAGCGCCGCGGCTGAACTAACGCTTGCACTTTCCCGCTTGACTGCGTGGTGGCACGGAATAGTTTAGGCTGAAAATACCGGCCCTGATCGCCGGGCGGCAAGAATGCCTCGTATGCCTCGCCCTCCGGCGGTGGCTGCGGGGCATTGTTATTTTGGGGATCTGTTTGAAACGGCGTATCGAGATCGGCATCCTCTATTCCCGCTCGGGAAGCTATCAGCTCGTCTCCGATGCGTGCCGGATGGGCGCCATGCGCGCCATCGCCGACATCAATGCCGACCGCGGCTCGGGTATCGAACTGGTGCCCGTCGAGCGTGACCCGCAGAGCAATGCCGATCGCTATGCGACGCTGTGCGAGGACATCTTCAAGACCAGCAGCGCCCGCCACGTGGTCGGCTGCGTCACCTCCTGGAGCCGCAAGGAGACCATTCCGGTGCTGGAAAAAGCCGGCGGCATGCTCTGGTACGCCTGCCCCTATGAAGGCTTCGAGGCCAACGAGCACGTCGTCTACATGCACGCTTGCCCAAACCAGCATCTGGTGCCGCTGATGGCCCATGTCGTGCCCCGCTTCGGCGCCAACGGCTTCCTGCTCGGCTCGAACTACATCTGGGGCTGGGAGATGAACCGCGTGGCGCGCGACCTGATCGCGGATGCCGGCGGCAAGGTTCTGGGCGAGCGCTATCTGCGCATAGGCGAGACCGACGTGTCGCGGCTGATCGCCGAGATCCGGGCGACGCGGCCGAACTTCGTCCTCAACAACCTGATCGGCACCTCCTCCTACGCCTTCCTGGCGGCCTACCGCGACCTGGGCGTTGAGGACTCGGCCTTCAGCCCCGAGGTGTGCCCGGTCATCTCCTGCAACCTCACCGAGGGTGAGCTGCCGGCGATCGGCGAAACCGGCAAGGGGCATTTGTCGGTCGGGCCGTATTTCGCGCCTCGCCCGGCGGCCTTCGCCTCGTCCTTCGAGGCCTCCGCCTATGCCTCCGTGCAAGTGATGGCCGACGTGCTCTCGCGTGATCCCGACGCCGGTCCGGCGGAATTTTCCAAGGCCTTCGCCGAACGGCGCTTCTCCACCCGGCTCGGCCCGATTGCTATCGACGCTCATTCCCAGCACGCAACGCTGCCGGTAATCATCGGCCGGATCGCCGACGGCTTCTTCGAGGTCGTCAGCCGGCAGCACGAGGTCGCGGCGGACCCGTATCTGTCACGCTATGACCCGGCCAAAACATTCGGCCGGCCGCGCCTGAGGGTGGTGTCGTGACCAAGCCATCGCGCATCCCGAATCTCGGCGGCGCCAGGGCATTCATCCTGCATCGCCCGCACCCGACCGTGCAGGCCATCACCAGGCAGTTGTCCGCCATCGGCCTGGTCACCGTCGACTGCTGGCCCGAACTGCCGCCCGAAGCGCTGGCTGCCGATTTCGTGTTCTTCGACGCCGATCTCGGTTTCGACGAGCAATTCCCGTGGAAGGCCGGCGAGGCGCCGATGCCGCTGGTGGCGCTGATCGGCTCGGAGGCGCCCGGACGCATCGAATGGGCGCTGTCGCACAAGGCCGACGCGCAGCTCCTGAAGCCGGTCGGCACCGCCGGCGTCTACAGCGCGCTGCTGATCGCAAGGCAGAGTTTCGAGGCGCGAAAACATTTGGCCGGCGAGATCGCCTCGCTGCGTCAGCGTGTCGCGGAACGCCAGACCATCGTGCGCGCCGTCGCGGCACTTTCGAAAGGCACCGATGACGATCGCGCCTATGCGCAGCTGCGCTCGCTGGCGATGAGCTGGCAGATCAGTGTCGAGGATGCGGCGCGCCGCATCGTGGCAATGACCAATGAGGAAGTAACGGGTGAGGAAGGCGGCGATGACCAGTCCTATCGCGCCTGACCTCCCGGCGGCCGCACGCATGCCGGTCAAGCCGCGCGCCGGCGTCTGGCGCCGGCTGGTCAAACGCCGCCTGGCAGTGCTTGGCCTGGTTATCGTCGCCATCGTCCTCGCCGGCGCGATCCTTGCGCCTTGGCTGACCGGCTATGATCCGAATGAGCAGATGTTCGACGGGCTGACGCTGGAAGGCTCGCCCTTGCCGCCCGGCGCAAAATTCTGGCTGGGCACCGACCTGCTCGGCCGTGACCTGTTGACCCGCATTCTCTACGGCGCCCGCACCTCGCTGATCATCGGCATCGCCGCCAATGGCGTGGCGCTGTTGATCGGCACGCTGGTCGGCGTCACGGCGGGTTATTTCCGCGGCTGGATCGGCAGTGCTCTCATGCGCTTCACCGATCTGATGATGGCGTTTCCGGCATTGCTGCTCGCCATTTGTCTCGCGGCCGTGTTCGAGCCAAGTCTTTGGATCGTCGCTCTCGTCATCGCGCTGGTCAACTGGGTGCAGACCGCGCGTGTCATCTATACCGAAACCTCCTCGCTCGCCGAACGCGAGTTCATCGACGCCGAACGCACCATCGGGGCGAGCGCGCCGCGCATCCTGTTTCGCCACATCCTGCCGCATCTCCTGCCCACCATCATCGTCTGGGGCACGCTCGGCATCTCGACCACGGTGCTGCTGGAAGCGACGCTCTCCTTCCTGGGCATCGGCGTGCAGCCGCCGACGGCCTCCTGGGGCAACATCATCTTCGAGAACCAGACCTACTTCCAGGCGGCGCCCTGGCTGGTGTTCTTCCCGGGTGCGGCGATCCTGGCGCTGGCGCTGGCCTTCAACCTGATCGGCGACGCGCTGCGCGACATCCTCGATCCGACGCAAAGGGGCCGCGCATGATCGCCTATCTCGGCCGCCGCCTGATCCAGTCGCTGCTCATCCTGCTCGGCGTCTCGCTTATCACCTTCGCGCTGCTTTATTTGCTGCCTGCCGACCCGGTGCGCCAGATCGCCGGCCGCAGCGCCACGCCGCAGACGGTCGAGAACATCCGCCAGCAGCTCGGCCTCGACCAGCCCTTCGTCGTCCAGTACTGGCACTATCTCACGAAGCTCGCCAGCGGCGATCTCGGCCGCTCCTACATCCAGCGCTCCGAGGTCACCGAGCTTATCGTCTCGCGGCTGCCGGCTAGCCTGCTCCTGATGGTCGGCGCCATCCTGTGCGAATTGCTGATCGGGCTCTCGATGGGCCTGATCGCCGCCGTCAAGCGCGGCACCGCCACCGACCAGACGCTGATGGTCGCCTCCTTCGTCGGCGTCTCGGCGCCGCAATTCGTCGTCGGCCTGCTTTTGCTCTACGTGTTCGCCGTGCGGCTCGGCTGGTTCCCGATCGGCGGCTACGGCACCTGGCGCCATCTGGTGCTGCCTTCGCTCACCATGGGCATACTCGGCGCCGGCTGGTACGCGCGCATGATGCGCTCCTCGATGATCGACGTGCTCCGCCAGGATTATGTGCGCACCGCGCGCGCCAAGGGCCTTGCGCGCCGCGCCATCCTGTTCCGCCATGCGCTCCCCAATGCCATCCTGCCGGTCATCGCCATGATCGGCATCGACATCGGCATCTTCATGGGCGGCATCGTGGTGGTCGAAAGCGTGTTCGGCTGGCCAGGCATCGGCCAGCTCGCCTGGCAGGCGATCCAGCGCGTCGACATTCCGATCATCATGGGCGTCACGCTGGTGTCGGCCTTCGCCATCGTGCTCGGCAATCTCTTGGCCGACATCATCGCCCCGTTCATCGATCCCCGCATCAAGCTCAGATGAAACCAGAAAACCAACAGAGAAAGGGAACATAACAATGAAAAAGCTTCTCGCATCAACCGTGGCCGCATCGGCGCTGGCGCTGATGCTCGGCATGACGAGCGTCCGCGCCGAGGACACTATCGATCCCAACGCCAAGCAGGGCGGCGCCATCACCATCACCTACAAGGACGATGTCGCGACCCTCGACCCGGCGATCGGCTATGACTGGCAGAACTGGTCGATGATCAAGAGCCTGTTCGACGGGCTGATGGACTACGAGCCGGGTACCACGAACCTCAAGCCCGATCTCGCCGAAAGCTACGAGATCTCGCCCGACGGCAAGACCTTCACCTTCAAGCTGCGCCATGGTGTGAAATTCCACAATGGCCGCGAAATGACCGCCGAGGACGTGAAATACTCGCTCGACCGCGTCACCAACCCGAAGACGCAGAGCCCCGGCGCCGGCTTCTTCGGCTCGATCAAGGGCTATGACGATGTCGCCGCCGGCAAGGCGGAGACACTATCGGGTGTCACCGTGGTCGACCCCTATACCGTCAAGTTCGAGCTGACCCGGCCCGACGCCACCTTCCTGCATGTCATGGCCATCAACTTCTCGCATGTCGTGCCGAAGGAAGAGGTCGAGAAATACGGCGCCGATTTCGGCAAGCATCCGGTCGGCACCGGCGCCTTCAAGCTCGCGGAGTGGACGCTCGGCCAGCGCATCGTCTTCGAGCGCAACGCGGACTACTGGCATAAGGGACTGCCGCATCTGGACAAGATCACCTTCGAAATCGGCCAGGAGCCGATCGTGGCGCTGCTGCGCCTTCAGAAGGGCGAGATCGACGTGCCCGGCGACGGCATTCCGCCGGCCAAGTTCCAGGAGGTGATGGCCGATCCCGAGCAGAAGGCGCGCGTCGTGGAGGGCGGGCAACTGCACACCGGCTACGTCACCATGAACACCACCATGGCGCCGTTCGACAATGTGAAGGTGCGCCAGGCGGTCAACATGGCGATCAACAAGGCGCGCGTCGTGCAGATCATCAACAACCGCGCCGTGCCGGCCAACCAGCCGCTGCCGCCGTCGATGCCGGGCTACGACAAGGCGTACAAGGGCTATCCCTATGACGTCGCCAAGGCCAAGGCGCTGCTGGCCGAAGCCGGCCATCCCGACGGCTTCGAGACGCAGCTTTTCGCCATGAACACCGATCCCAATCCGCGCATCGCGCAGGCGATCCAGCAGGATTTGGCGGCGATCGGCATCAAGGCCAGCATCCAGTCGCTCGCCCAGGCAAACGTCATCGCCGCCGGCGGCGACAAGGCCGGCGCGCCGATGATCTGGTCGGGCGGCATGGCCTGGATCGCCGACTTCCCGGACCCATCGAACTTCTACGGTCCGATCCTCGGCTGCGCCGGCGCGGTGCCTGGCGGCTGGAACTGGTCGTGGTATTGCAACAAGGACCTCGACGCCAAGGCGGCCGAGGCCGACTCGGTGGTCGACCCAGCCAAATCAGGCGAGCGCGACAAGATGTGGAGCGCCATCTACGACAAGGTGATGGAGGACGCGCCCTGGGCGCCGGTCTTCAACGAGCAGCGCTTCACCATGAAGTCCGCGCGCATGGGCGGCGCCGACAACCTCTATGTCGACCCGGTCCATATCCCGATCAACTACGACAATGTGTACGTAAAAGATGTGCAATAACTGCGACTACACCATCCACGGACGCCATCACCATTTCGGCTGGGACAATTCCTTTGCCCCGGCGCAGCGCGTGGCGCCCGGCTCGACCATCGAGTTTCAGTGCCTCGATTCCTCCGGTGGCCAGCTCAAGCCCGACAGCACCGTCGCCGACATCGCCAAGCTCGACTTCGCCGGGATCAACCCTGTCACCGGGCCGATTTTCGTCGAGGGCGCCGAGCCGGGCGACGCGCTGAAGGTGACGATCGAGATGTTCAAACCGTCCGGCTTCGGCTGGACGGCGAACATTCCAGGTTTCGGCCTGCTCGCCGACGACTTCAAGCAGCCGGCGCTCAACATCTGGAAATACGATGCCGCCTCGCTGGAGCCGGCCTTGTTCGGCAAGAACGGCCGCGTGCCGCTGAAACCCTTCGCCGGCACCATCGGCAACGCGCCGGGCGAGATGGGCCATCACTCGGTGGTGCCGCCCCGCCGCGTCGGCGGCAATCTGGACATTCGCGACCTCGCCGCCGGCACAACGCTCTATCTGCCGGTGGAGGTGGCCGGCGCGCTGTTTTCGGTCGGCGACACGCATGCCGCGCAGGGCGATGGCGAGGTCTGCGGCACGGCGATCGAAAGCCCGATGGACGTCGTGCTCAAGCTCGACCTTGTCAAGGACGCCAGGCTGAAGATGCCGCGCTTCACCACGCCCGGCCCGGTGACGCGCCACCTCGACACCAAGGGTTACGAGGTGACCACGGGCATCGGCCCGGACCTGATGACCGGCGCGAAAGAGGCGGTCGCCCAGATGATCGACCTGCTCGCCGGCCGTTACCAGATCGATCCGGTCGAGGCCTATATGCTGGCCTCGGTCTGTGGCGATCTCAGGATCAGCGAGATCGTCGACATGCCGAACTGGGTGGTGTCGTTCTACTTCCCGCGCTGCGTGTTCGAATGATGTTCGGTCGGCGCTGCACCCCCACCCCGCTGCTTCGCAGCGACCCTCGCCACAAGGGGGAGAGTAAAAAACTGGCGCCCTACCTCCCCCTTGTGGGGAGGTCGGACCGAAGGTCCGGGTGGGGGGCGCCACAGAATAAATCCCTTGCAGGTTTGCGTCTGCAATGACATCAGCCACCGAAACCATTCTCGACATCGCCAATCTCTCCGTCTCCGTGCGTGGCGAGGACGGCGAGCGCGACGTCGTCTCCAACCTCTCTCTGACGCTTTCACGCGGCGAGACGCTCTGCATCGCCGGCGAATCCGGCTCCGGCAAATCGATGACCGCGCTGGCGATCATGCAACTACTGCCGCGGCCCGCCGCGCGCATATCTTCGGGCACGATCCGCCTTCTTGGCGGGGATGCGGGCGACACCGATCTCACAGCGCTCGACGAGCGCCGGATGCGCCGCATCCGCGGCGACCGCATCGCCATGATCTTCCAGGAGCCGATGACCTCGCTGAACCCGGTGCTGTCGATCGGCCGCCAGCTCACCGAATCCATCGAGGCGCATACCAGCCTCTCGCCCGCCGAGGCCCGAAGCCGCGCCAGCGAGGCGTTGAAGGCAGTGCGCATTTCGGAAGCCGAAAGCCGGCTGAAACAGTTTCCGCATGAGCTGTCCGGCGGTATGCGCCAGCGGGTGATGATCGCCATGGCGCTGGCGCTGGAACCCGACGTGCTGATCGCCGACGAGCCGACGACTGCGCTCGACGTCACCGTGCAGGGCGAGGTTCTGGAACTGCTGCGCGACCTGCAGCGCCAGCACGGCACCAGCGTCATCCTCATCACCCACGACATGGGCGTGGTCGCCGAAATGGCCGACCGCGTCATCATCATGCGGCATGGCCGCATGGTCGAGGAAGGCAAGACATCGGACATTTTCGCCAGGCCGCAAGCCGAGTACACACGCGAGCTGCTCGCCGCCGTGCCGCGCATCGGCACTGGCGCCGGCCGCCAGAAATCGAAAGAGATTGCCGAGCCGGTTGCGCCGGCGAACGTCGCCGATGTCACCGATCTGCATGTCCGGTTCGACCTGCGTGGCGGCTTCTTCGGCCGGGTCAACCGGCGCGTCCATGCCGTCGAAGGCGTCAGCTTTTCGATCGCGCCCAACGAAACGCTGGCGCTGGTGGGCGAATCCGGCTGCGGCAAGTCGACCACCGCCAAGGCGCTGGCCGGACTGGTGCCTTATACCGGCGACATCGTCATCGGCGGACGCAACCTGTCGGGCCTCGGCCGCGACGAGCGCAAGGCGGTGCGCCGCGACGTGCAGATGATCTTCCAGGACCCCTACGCTTCGCTCGACCCGCGCATGCGCGTCGGCGATCTCGTCGCCGAGCCGCTGGTCATCCATGGCGTCGCTTCGAAGGAAGAGCGCAGGGAGCGGGTGGCGGCATTATTCGAGCGTGTCGGCCTGTCGGCCGGCCAGATGGAGCTCTATCCCCACGAATTCTCCGGCGGCCAGCGCCAGCGCGTCTGCATCGCCCGTGCCCTGGCGCTCAGGCCGAAGCTGATCATCGCCGACGAAAGCGTTTCGGCCCTCGACGTTTCCGTGCAGGCGCGCGTGCTCGACCTGTTGAAGGAATTGCAGCGCGAATTCGGCGTCGCCTACCTCTTCATCTCCCATGATATGGCCGTAGTCGAAAACATCTCCGACCGCGTCGCCGTCATGTATCTCGGCCAGATCGTCGAAATGGGCACGCGCGACCAGGTTTTCTCCAACCCGCGCCACCCTTACACCAGGCGGCTGATCGAAGCTGTGCCGGTGCCCGATCCGGCGAAGCGCAGGAGCCGGTTCGCAAGGCTGGACCAGGAGATACCGAGTGCGACGCGGAGGCTGGGCGAGAGCCCGCAGAGGCTGGCGCTGAGCGATGTCGGAGGCGGTCACCTGGTGGCGGGGTGAGGGTATGCTGCTCATGTGGGGCGGCGCCGACGCTTGCTGCGGCAACTGCAGCCAAATCCGGGCCGCGACGGCTGTCCCGATCCCATCAATACCCAAGCGCCATTCCGTCCTTGCGTGGATCCGACGCCCCGGTCAGCGTTCCCTTTTCCCAGTCGATCAACACCGCCTGGCCGCCGCCGAGCGGATGGTGCGGCTGGGTGATGGCATGGCCGCGGCGGCGCAGGCCTTCGATCGCATCAGCGGGAACACCGCGCTCGGCCTCCACCATGCCGTCATTGTAGAACACTCGCGGCGCATCGAGCGCCTGCTGCGGATCCATGCCGAAGTCGAGCATGTTGGTCAAAAGATGGACGTGACCGAACGGCTGGTAGCCGCCGCCCATGACGCCGAACGGCATCACCACGCGGCCGTTTCGCGTCGCCATGCCGGGCATGATCGTGTGCATCGGCCGCTTGCCGGGCGCGATGGCGTTCGGATGCGCCGGGTCGAGGCGGAAGCTCGAGCCGCGGTTCTGCAGCACCACGCCGGTCTTCGGGCCGACGACGCCGCTGCCGAAGGAATAATAGGTCGAGTTGATGAAGGAGACCGCGTTGCGGTCGCGGTCGACGATGGAGATGTAGACCGTGTCGCTGCCGGGCAGCTGCACATCCGGCAGGTGCGTCATGGCACGCTGGCGGTCGATCTCGGCGCGCAGCCGCTCGGCATAGGCGGCCGACAGAAGCTCTTTTACCGGCACCGGCACATGGTCCTGGTCGCCGAGGAAACGGTCGCGGTCGCGGTAGGCCAACCGCCCCGCTTCGATCTCCAAGTGCAGGCGCTCGGCGCCGCCGGGGTCGAGCTCGCCGAGCCTGAGCCCCGACAGCACATTCAGCATCACGAGCGCCGTCAGCCCCTGATTGTTCGGCGGCATCTGGTGGATCTCGTGGCCGCCATAGGAGACGCTGACCGGCGCTACATAATCGCCCTTGGTCGAAGCGAAATCCTCAAGCGAATGCAGTCCGCCCAACGCCCTGAGCCGGCTCACAATGTCGTCGGCCACGGTGCCTTCATAGAACCCGGCGCGGCCATGCCTGGCAATGATGCGTAAGGTGGCGGCAAGCTCCGGCTGCCGGTGCACGTCGCCGGCCCTGGGCGCCTCGCCGCCCGGCAGGAAAATGCGCGCGGCGTGCTCGTCGGCCGACAGGTCGGTCTCCGGTTCGGCCCAGTCGAAGGCGACGCGGTCATGCACGACATAGCCGTTCTCGGCATAGTTGATCGCCGGCGCCAACACCTCTGCAAGGTCCTTGCTGCCATGGTCTTCCAGCAGCCTGCACCAGGCGTCGATCGCGCCGGGCACGGTCACGGCATGCGGTCCCTGTTTGGGAAGTTCGCTGAAGCCTTTGTCGCGATACCAGTCCACGGTCGCCTTGGCGGGCGCCCGGCCGGAGCCATTGAAAGCCAGCACGTGTCCCTGCCCCGCGGGGCAATAGAGGACAAAGCAGTCGCCGCCTATGCCGGTCGATTGCGGCTCGACCACGCCCTGCACGGCGGCGGCGCAGACAGCGGCGTCCATGGCATTGCCGCCGGCGCGCAGCATGTCGATGGCTGCAAGCGTCGAAAGCGGATGCGAGGTCGCGGCGATCGCTTCGGTGGCACGGACCGGCGAGCGGCCGGGAAACTGGAAATCACGCATTCTGTCCGAATATCTCCTGGTCACTTGAAGCCAATTGGTCCGGTGAAATCAATGCCGTCTGCCGAAGATCTGCGCCACCGACAAGAGCACGACCGACAGCACGATCAGGCAGGTCGAGATGGCAGCGATCGTCGGGTCTATCTGGTCGCGCAGGGCGTTGAACATGCGGCGCGTCAAGGTCGTCGTCTCGCCGCCCGAGATGAACAGCGAAACCACCACTTCGTCGAAGGAGGTGATGAAGGCAAACAGCGCGCCCGAGACGATCGAGAAGCGGATCTGCGGCATGGTAACTTGCCAGAAGGCGGCTACGCGTCCGGCGCCCAGGCTGCGCGCCACGCGCTCCTGGTTCATGTCGTAGGAGCGCAGGCCCGAAAGCACCGTCAGCACCACCAGCGGCAGCGCCTGCACCGTATGCGCGATGACCAGGCCGGTCAGCGTGTTGTTCAGCCCGATGCGCGCGTAGAGGAAGAAAGTGCCGATGCCGATCAGGATCACAGGTACGATCAGCGATGCCGTCATCAGTGCGTTGATGCTGCCGTTGAAGCGCAGCGTGCCGCGATTGATGGCGTAGGCGGCGGCCGTGCCGAGCGGCGTCGCCACCAGCGCTGTCATAACGGCCACCTTGACCGAGACGACCGTCGCGTCGCGCCACTCCGGCGACTGGAAGTAGGTCTGGTACCAGCGCAGCGACCATTGCTGGGGCGGAAACTGCAGCAGCGTCGAATCCGAAAACGACATGATGACGATGATGACCGACGGCGCGATCAGGAACAGCAGCACGAGGCCGCCCAGCGCATAGAGCCACAGACGTTGCCGGTGCGAGATCGGCAGGCCGACATCTCCACTCATCGCGAACTCCACACACCTGTGGCGCGCGCGCCGAGCAGCCACTGGAACAGGCCGAGCAGCGCCAGCGTGACCGCGAGCAGCACGACGCCGAGCGCCGCGCCGGCGCCCCAGTTGGAATAGAGACTGGTGGTCTGTTCCATGCGCATCGCCCACATGACAACCTTGCCGCCGCCCATCAGCGCCGGCGTGACGAAAAAACCGAGGCACAGCACGAAGACGATGACCACGCCCGAGGCGAGGCCGGGCAGCGACAGCGGAAAGAAGATCTGCCGGAAGGTGGCGACGGGGCCGGCGCCCAGGTTCATCCCGGCGCGCAGGCAGTCGGTGTCGATGGTCTTCATCGAGGCGTAGAGCGGCAGCACCAGGAACGGCAGCAATATATGCGTCATGCCGATGACGACGCCGGAAAAATTGTTGGCCAGCGGCAGCGGCTGGCTGATGACTCCGAGGTCGATCAGCCAGCTGTTGATCAGCCCGTTGCGCTGCAGGATCACCAGCCAGGCATAGGTGCGCACCAGCACCGATGTCCAGAACGGCAGGATGACGAAGATCAGGCAGATCGACGCCGCCCGGCGCGGCAATTGCGACAGCATATAAGCCAAGGGATAGCCCAGCAGCACGCAAGCGGCGGTGACGATGAAGGCGACCTTGAAGGTGGTGAGGAAGGTCTTGATGTAGGAGGTCTGCTCGAAAAAGCGCGCATAGTTGGCCGCGCTCAAGACGCCGGCCTCGTCGAACAGCGACAGCCAGAACAGCCAGCCGATCGGCACGATGATGATGGCAAAGACGAGGAACAGGCTTGGCGACAGCAGCGCCAACAGCCGAAACTGCTCGCGCCGCGCATCGGCGCGCAACGCATGCGCGTTCAGGTCCTGGGTCATGGCGCCAATTGCCTCGTCCATCGTGGCGGTTTGCACGCTCATCAGTCCGCCGCCACCAGGATCGTATCCTGCGCATCGAGGCCAAGCGCGATCGGCTGCCCGGAGGCCGGCAACCTGGCCAGCACGTCGCTGCGGCAATAGTCGCGCAATGTCAGCTGCCTGCCGTCGCGCAGCACGGCGTAGCAGACGAAGCTGTCGCCCTGATAAATCACGTCACTGAGCGTCGCGCTGAGCACGTTGACGCCCTTGGCCGGCTCTGCATTTGACAGCAGCCGCAGCTTTTCCGGCCGCACCACCATCAGCTGCTGGCCCGATGCCGGCGCCGGCGCCGCGGTGTGGATTTGCCTGTCCTCGTACCAGACCGAACCGCTGCGGCATTCGACGGGAATGAAATTCGATTCCCCGATGAAGCCGGCGACGAACCGGGTGCGCGGCGCGGCGTAGAGAATTTCGGGCTTGTCGAGCTGCTCGATGCGCCCGGCATTCATGACGGCGATACGATCCGACATGGTGATCGCCTCGCGCTGGTCGTGCGTGACATAGACAGTCGTCATGCCAAGCCGCCGATGCAGGGCGCGCAGTTCGATCTGCATGTGCTCGCGCAAGCCCTTGTCCAACGCCGACAGCGGCTCGTCCATCAGCACGATGCGCGGCTCGAACACGATGGCGCGCGCCAGCGCCACGCGCTGGCGCTGGCCACCGGAGAGCTGGTCGACGCGCCGTTCGCCGAGGCCCTGCAACTTCACCAGCTCCAGCGCTTTCTCGAGGCGTTCCACCGTCTCGGCGGCCGGAACGCGGCGCTGCTTCAGCGGAAAGGCGATGTTGTGGAAGACGTTCATATGCGGGAACAGGGCATAGTTCTGGAACACCATGCCGATATTGCGCCTGTGCGGCGGCGTGGTGATGATCTCCTCGTCGCCGACCTTGATTGAGCCGGCATTGGCCCTGACGAATCCCGCCAGGATCATCAGCAGCGTCGTCTTTCCGGAGCCGGAAGGGCCGAGCAACGTCAGGAATTCGCCGGCCGCGACGTCGAGATTGAGGTCGCGCAGCACCGATACGGAGCCAAAACGTTTCTCTATCGCGCGCATGCCGATCGGCAGCGCGGATGGCGCAATGGACAAGATTGTTTTCTCCTGGGCAGGACTCCAAGAAGCAGGGCCAGGCGGCCCCGCAATGTCAGGGTTTCCGGTCTATTGCTGGATCAGATTGTTGAACTTCTCCGTCGCCTCGACGAGGTTGTCGCGCCAGAACTCGGCGTCCTGCAGCACCTGCTTCTTGACGTTCTCAGGCGACGAGTTGATGTCCTTGATCCGCTCCGGCGGGATCTTCCCGGTCTCGAACGCCTTCTCGTTGACCGGTCCGTTGTCGACATAAAGCGGCAGATTGGCCTGTAATTGCGGACTGACGAACATCGCCAGCGCCTTCATCGCGACCTCCTTGTTCTTGGCGCCCTTGGGAATGACCATGCAGTCGGCGGTGAGTACGCCCTGGTCGAAGGAGAAGCTGACCGGCGCGCCTTCCTTCTTCAAGGTGCCGGCGCGGCCGTTCCAGATGCTTGCCATGTCGACCTCGCCGTCCTTCACCAGTTGCATGGCCTGCGCGCCGGAAGTCCACCAGGCATCGACATGGCCACGGATCTTGTCGACCGATTTCAGCGCGCCGTCGATGTCGACAGGATAGACCTTGTCGATCGGAATGCCGTCGGCGAGGGCTGCAACGCTAAGCGTCTCCGTCGCCTGACTGCTGCTCAGTGCGCGCCGTCCGGGAAACTTCTCCACATTCCAGAAATCGGCCCAGGTCTTGGGGCCTTTGTCACCGAACACGTCGGTCCGGTAGACGAGTACCACGGAGGTGTAGGAGATGCCGACCCAGTCGTCATGCACGAGCTTGGGATCGATGCCGCTCTTGTCGATGAGGTTGTAGTCGAGCTTTTCGAAAAGCCCTTCCTTCGAGCCGCGCGCGCATTCGTCGGCGCCGAGCTCGGTGATGTCCCACTTCACCGCGTTGCCTGTCACCTGCAGGCGCACGTCGTCGAGGCCGTTGGTGGTGTCTTCCTTGATGGTGATGCCGAGCGCATCGGCGGTCGGCTTGAAGAAGGCCTTGGCCTGCGCCTCCTGATAGGTGCCGCCCCATGAGGCGACGGTGATGGCGTCGCCTGCCACGGCGGGCGCCGTGACCGCTGCCATGAGGCCCGCTATGGCAACGACGCTAATCCTTTTCGTGCTGTTCATTTCGGTTCTCCAACCGGTGTTCCCATTGTTTTTGATTTCGCATGCGATTTTGTATACAATTTTGAGTGTAGCTCGGGGATCAGCGAAGTCAACACCGCTCGGCGGGGCCTTGGGGCCACCGACCCGGGGCCGGGGAATGGCAAAACGCGCCGATTTTGAATACAGCTACGCGCGAAACACATCGATTTTCGGCACGGACCGGAGACTGGATACGGAACTTGGCCAAGGAAACAAAAAACACGCTGCGCGACTCGGTCTATTCCGCGCTCAAGGCAATGATCGTGACCGGCCAGATCCCGCCGGGCGCGCGCGTCACCGAGAGCGACATTGCGGCAAAGCTGAATGTCAGCCGCACGCCCGTGCGCGAGGCCTTCAACCGCCTCGAGCGCGACGGGTTGGTCACCGGCCGGCCGCGGCAGGGCTACGCCGTCACCGAGTTCGACATAAACATGTTCCGCGAGGCCTTCGACATCCGCGAACTGCTCGACGGCCACGCCACCGAACTGGCGGCGGCTGCGGCCACCGAGAAAGACAAGGCGCGGCTGCGCGTCATGCTGGCCGAATGCGAGAGGCTGGCCGCCATTGCGGATCGAACCACAAGGGAAAAATTCCAGGAGCTTGAAGTCGGCATCGACCTGCACCGCGTCATCGCCGAAATCAGCGGCAATGCCATGCTGCACGGCATGCTGTGCGGCATCCTCGACAAGTGCCAGCACTATGTCTGGACGGAACTGCTGTGGCTCGACGAATGGAAGATCGCCCGCGACGAGCATGCCGAGATTGTTGAGGCGATCTGCGCCGGCGACGCCAAGCGCGCCGGCGCCCTGGCGCGCGCCCATGTGCGCGGCTCGCGCGAGAACGTGCTGCGCCTGCTCCAGGCCAAATCGGATTACCAGAGCTTTCTGGCCAAGGCGTCGTGAGCGGGGTTGGACTTGGCGCGAAGCAACGCGTTAGCGATCTCAACTGGGCAGCCATGGATATTGCGGGTGGCGATGCTACCATAGGCCGGACGAACCTCGACAAGGACACTCCAGGTGCTTCCCTCAACAGGGCTTGAGCGATTGAGCGCATTTTCGGATGGCGTGTTCGCCGTCCTTATCACCGTGCTCGTGCTTGACCTGCGCCCACCGGAGGTGCCGACCTTCACTGCGTTGCTGGCCTTGTGGCCGACATGGCTGAGCTACGGCGTGAGCTATCTCTTCATCGCCATCGTCTGGGCGAACCACCATCATCTCCTGCGCCATGCCACGGCGGCGACGACCAGCCTGATGTGGTACAATTTCGCGCACCTGTTCTCGGTGTCGCTGCTGCCGCTGGCAACCGCGTGGATGGCGGTCAGCGAGCTGGCCCCGCAGCCGGTGGCGTTCTACGCGGTCGTCTTCTTCCTGGTGAACCTGACCTACATTCTCCTGATCCGGGAACTCATCGACCCGATGCCGGCCGACACCGTTCCGCTCAAGGTGCGCAAGGTCATGCGCATCCGCTCGATCGTGACGCTGTGCCTTTTCGGCTTGGCGGCGGTCGTCGCCCTGAAATACCCGATCGCCGGACTGGCGATCTGTTGCTGCTGCCTGACGGTCTATCTCCGGCCGGAAGCGCCGGGATCGCGCGCCGGCTGAGCGCAATGTCAGGTCATACCGCCCGCGTCGGCTTTCGGCCTCGATCCGCCAGACCGCACTGAATTTGCCCTGGGCAGTTCTCCAGATGCTCGCCGCATTGCTACTTCGCGCTGCTCGAACGGAGAAGCCGTCACGGCCGAAAACGGTCAGTCGGCGGAGCGCTTCTCGAATACGGAGCGTGCGACCGGGGCTGCCGAGAAAGCGTTTGGCCATCCCGCGTAATAGGCGAGATGACTGATCACCTCCGAGGCCTCGGCGCGCGTCAGTCCATTATCCATGGCCCTGTTGAGATGGTAGGGAATCTGCTCCACCTGCCCGGCGGCGACCAGTGCGCTGACCGTCACCAGGCTGCGGTCGCGCGGCGCGAGGTCGGGACGCAGCCACAAGTCGCGAAACAGCACTTCCGTCGTGTCGCGCACCAGGCCCGGCGACGCCGGTCCCGTGCCTTGCTCGACCCGTGCGGCACGATCGGCCTCCGCCTTTTCGTCGAGCGGCAGCAAATCGACGACAGCCTTGGGGAGCTGGTCCGGCCCGATGCCGCGTGCCTCGAACACCGCTTTGGCGATCGCCGTGGCTGCCATCGCGTTGCCCCACCCGGCATAGAAGGCAAGATGCGTGATCATCTCCGAGATCTCGGCCGGCTTCACGCCACTGTCGAGGGCGAGGCTCAACTGCTCCGGCAGGAGTATGCCCTGGTTGCGGGTGACCACCGCCGCGATGGTGACGATGCTGCGATCGCGCGTCGACAGGCCGGGGCGCTTCCAAACGTCATTGGCAAGCTTGTCCGTCGCATAGCGCGCAAGGGCGGGCGAGACGGCCTGCAAATCCTCTGGAGGCAGGCTGCCGGTCTGCGACCCCGTCTGCGCCGCAGCGTCGGCAGCCCCCATCGACAAAGCGAGTGCGAGAATGGTTGAAGGTTTCATGATGATGCCTTTCGTTCCTGCGTACGGTCAGCGGTATTGCTCGTCGGAGACAGGCTCCAGCCAGTCGACATTCTTGCCGTCATGCATGTAGCTCAACGCGATATGGGCCATCGGGCTGGTGGCGGTTGCGCCATGCCAGTGCTTGACCCCGGCGGGAATCCAGACGACGTCGCCTGGATTGATGACGCGGGCCTCCTTGCCGTCTTCGCGAATCCAGCCTTGGCCTGATGTGACGATCAGCAACTGACCGGCAGGATGGGTGTGCCAGACGGTGCGCGCTCCGGGAGCAAAATTCACCAGCCCTGTGCTTGCGCGCGTTATCTCGGTGGCGGGAAACAGCGCAGTGATGACCGCTTGCCCGGTAAAGTTTTCTGCCGCTCCGATCATCGCCGGCGTGCTGCCGTTTGTCCGGATTTCGATGCCCTGCGCTTGCACGGGCATGATTCCCGCCGCTGCTGTCAGGATTTTCTTCATTTTGGTCTCCTTAAGATTTGCTCCCCTGCATTTGTGGGCTGAACGCAGTGCGGCGCTTACAGACGAAGCAGCGTCTTGATCGCCCGCCTCTCATCCATGGCGCGATAGCCCTCGGCGACATCGGCCAGTGGCAGGGTCAGGTCGAAGACCCTGCCGGGATTGATCTTGCGCTCCAGCACCAGATCCATCAGATGCGGAAGAAAACGGCGCACAGGCGCGGGGCCGCCGAGCAGGCTCTTCTGGGCGAAGAAGAGGCCCTGGCCGTCGAGCTGGACGCCATGCGGCACGCCGACGAAGCCGATCGAGCCGCCGGGGCGGGCGCAGTTGATCGCCTGCATCATGGATTCCTGCGTACCGACGCATTCCAGCACGGATTCCGCGCCGACGCCGCGGGTCAGATCCTTGATCCGCGCCACGCCGTCATCGCCGCGCTCCGAAATGATATCGGTGGCGCCGAATTCGAGCGCGAGATCCTGGCGCGTCTTGTGGCGGCTCATGGCGATGATGCGCTCAGCGCCCATCTGCTTGGCCGCGAGCACGCCCATCAGCCCGACCGCGCCGTCACCCACGACGACCGCGGTCGCGCCGGGCTCGACGCGCGCGGCGTCGGCGGCATACCAGCCGGTGCCAAGCACATCCGATGCCGCCAGCAGGCCCGGGATCAGGTCGTCCTCGGGCATGCCGGGGGTGGCGACCAGCGTGCCGTCGGCAAGCGGCACGCGCAGCATCGGCGCCTGCGCCCGGCTCATGAACTCGCGCTGCTCGCAGGACGAGGGGAAGCCGAAGCGGCAATGCGGGCAGGTGTTGTCGGAGGTGCAGAACGAGCCGACGACGAACTGGCCGGGCTTCACCGTTCTCACCGCGCTGCCCAATTCCACCACCACGCCGCAATATTCGTGGCCCATATGCATCGGTTCGTTCAGCGGCTGGAGCCCGCGATAGGGCCACAGGTCGGAGCCGCAGATGCAGGTGGCCGAGAGCTTGAGGATGGCGTCGGTGGGATGAAGGATTTCGGGCTCCGCCACTTCCTCGCAGCGGATGTCGCCGGCACCGTAAAGAACTGTTCCGAGCATGGTTTTCTCCTTGAGCCTATGTCAGGCGTTCTATGCGTATGTTGAAGCGTCCGCCGCGCAGCAGCGGTGCGATACCGCTGTCGAGCCGGCCGAGCCGGATCAGGCCGCGCGAATACCGGTAGGGGCCATAAAAGAAGATGAGATTGCCCCAGGGCGCGTAGTAGGCGATGTCGCCGATGGCCTCATTGTCGAACGGGCCGCTGCCCTCGATCCGCAATTTGCGCGGCAGGTAGCCGATCTTCTCGACGGATGCGTAGTCTTCCAGTGTCAGGTCGAGCGGCAGCATCGCGGCGAAATCCTGCGCGCTCGGATTGTCGAACAGGGATGCCGTCAGGCGCATTGCGTCCACTTCAATAGCAATCCTCATCAACGGTTTCTCCTGTCCGTCCGTTCCGCGGGCTTGGCTTGGTGCGGCGGAGGGCGCGAACGCGGCTGCCAGTGCGGCGGCAACCGCGGTGCGGCGCGTCATGTGGCTGCGTGTCATGGCGCGCCCTTGCCATGATCATGGGCGGCTGCCGCCGCGGCCAGCGCGGATCCCACAAGCAGCACCGCACCGAGTGCGAAGGGGCTTCGCCAGCCGAGCGTGTCCAGCAGCAGGCCGCCGCCCGCCGCGCCGAGCGTGATGGCGAACTGGATGACGGCGACCTGCAAGCCGCCGCCGGCTTCGGCATCGTCGCGCAGCGCGCGGCTCAGCCAGGTGCCCCAGCCGACCGGCGCCGCAGTTCCGAAAAAGCCCCAGCCGACGAGCAGCGCGGTGACGGCTACCGGCATCGATCCAAGCATGATCAATGCGACCGCCAACAGCGCCATGGCCAGCGGAATGATGATGACGATGCTGTAGAGCCGCGTCTTGAGCAGCCGGCCTATGGTCCAGGTGCCGGCGACGCCTGCAAGTCCCATCACGAGCAGGATCGCCGAGAGCGCCGAAACGCCGACACCGGTCACGGTTTCCAGGAAAGGCCTGAGATAGGTGAAGAGCGCGAACTGGCCCATGAAGAGCAACAGGATCGAGGCCATGCCGAGCGCGACCTGACGGCGCAGCAGTAGCCGGAGGACATTGCCCGACGCCTTGCGGCCGCGTGGCGGCAGCGCAGGCAGGCTGAGGCTTTGCCAGACAAGGGCAAAGAGGGCCAGCGGCACCACGAGGAAGAACGCGCCGCGCCAGCCGACATAATCGCCGAGCAGGCTTCCGAGCGGCGCCGATATGGTTGCCGCGATGGCGTTGCCGGCGTTGATCATCGCCAAGCCCTCGGACACGGAGTCCTCCGGCACGAGGCGCATCACGATCGCGGTGGACATCGACCAGAAACCGCCGATGGCAATGCCGAGCAAGACGCGGCCGATCATCAGCACGGCATAGTTGGGCGCAAAGGTCACCACCAAGCCGGACACGGCGAGCAGCAGCGAGAACGACGTCAGCACCAGCTTGCGGTCGATATGCCGCGTCAGGCCGGCGATGAACAGGCTGGTGACGACCGCGAAGATGCCGGAGACCGAGATCGCCTGTCCCGCCCGGCCTTCGGTGATGCCGAGCCCGTCGGCGATCGGCGTCAGCAAGCTGACCGGCATGAACTCGGAAGCGATGAGGACGGCGACGCAAAGCGTCATCGAGAACACCGCACCCCATGCTGCCCGAGGCTTCACCAGCCTGTCGTCGTAAGTCGTTTCCATCAGCCGTCACCACGCACAAAAAGCCGGCCGCCGGAAAACGCATCGGCGGCCTGTTCGCGACAGGAGATAGCGCCGGACTATTGGAATGATTAGCGGCTGAAAGTCGCTTGAACTTATCGATGCAGGCCATAAATAACGTCGGGCCGTATTCAGCGGGGCAGAAGGCCATGCGCGAAAACTTCAACGATCTTCTGTGGTTCCTGATGGTGGCCGAGGAGCGCAGTTTCACCAAGGCCGCCGCCAAGATCGGTATTACTCAATCGACCCTCAGCCACACCATCAAGCGGCTCGAAACGCGCCTGGGCCTGCGGCTGCTGGCGCGAACGACGCGCAGTGTCTCGACGACCGAGGCGGGGGAGCGGTTGCGTCAATCCCTGGCACCGCGCATCGTCGATATCGAAACCGACATCGCGGCGCTGACGGCCTATCGCGACAAACCCTCGGGGACCGTGCGCATCACCGTCTCCGATCATGCGCTCGAGCAGCTGGTCTGGCCGAAACTGCGGCCTGTCCTTGCCGACTATCCCGACATCAAGCTCGAATTCAGCCGGGACAACGGATTGCGCAACATTGTCGAGGATGGTTTCGATGCTGGCGTGCGGCTTGGCGAAAGCGTGGAGAAGGACATGATCGCCGTGCGCATCGGGCCGGACTGGCGACTTGTTGCCGTAGGCTCGCCGGCCTACATCGCCGGACGTGGCGTGCCGAAGGCGCCGCAAGACCTGATCGGCCACAATTGCATCAACCTGCGCATGACCAGCGCCGGTGGCCTCTATGCCTGGGAATTCCAGAAGGCCCGCCAGGCTCTGCGTGTGCGCGTCGATGGCCAACTCGTGTTCAACTCGACCCTGCCGATGGTCGACGCCGCCATTGCCGGCTACGGGCTTGCCTATGTGCCCGAGGATCTGGTCACGGCGCATGTTGCCGCCGGCCGGCTGCAACTCGTGCTCGACGATTGGGCGCCGAAATTCGCCGGCTATTACCTATACTATCCAAGCAGTCGCCAGAACTCGCCGGCCTTCAAGGTCATTGTCGACGCGCTTCGAAAACACAGCCAATGATGGCCACCACACAGAAGCCGAGGAGGGGGCTGAGCACAACCGGGAATGGGAGCGGCGGACCTCAGATGATGCCGTGCTTCCTTAACAGCGCCTGCTCATCGCCCGCCACCCATCCGAATATCTTCGGCTCCCCGTCGAGTTTCCGGACAAGGTAGTGAACGTCGAAATCTATCCCGACGTCCGCTTGGCCCTCGCGGGCATAGGTCGCGGTCCACGCAACATGGGCAACGCAATGATGCTCGTCGATCGGCGAGATGCCGATGTCGCGTATCCGCATCTCTTTCGTTCCGATTGCCCGGTAGTGAGCATAGCCCTGAGCCATGACTTGCTTGAGTTGATCGTCGTTCTTTCCGGTCACGACGCCGGCAGGCGAGGCGGCTATGAACTCCGACGTGTAGAGCGACGCGGCCTCATCCATATCCATGCCGCCGCCAAGCGACTCCTTGAAAAACCGCTGATAGCGTTCAAAAAATCTCTTTACGCTCATCTCCATGATTTCCGCTCCGGTCGTGTCCTCGGATCAGCGCCGTTCCGGCAAGCTCCGGAGGAAATGGATCATCGCGGCGTTGACCTCGTCCGGGCGTTCCTGCTGGGTCCAGTGCCCGCAGCCGGGCAGCATCAACTTGTCGCGGAGTTGCGGGACGAAATTTCCGAGATTGGCCAGCAGCTGATCCATTCCGGGGAAGGCGACAACCAGATCGCGGTCGCCCGCTATATAGAGGGCGGGAACCTTGATCCGCGCGCCCGCAAAGGGCGCCATCAGCTCCCAGTTCCGGTCGATGTTGCGGTACCAGTTGAGACCTCCCGCGAAACCGGTGCGCTGGAACTCGCCGGCGTAGAAATCGAGGTCGCCTTGGCTGAGCCAGGGCGGTAGGCCCGGCGGTGCCTCGACGGCTTGCAGGAAACCTCCATCATGTGGAACCATGCCGATTCCACCCCCGCTCGTGCCCGAGGCATCCCCCGATGCGGCGTAAAGCATGGCCCGCACCGTGGTCCGGGGGTCCCGCTCCAGCTCGGCTTCTGCAATGCCGGGTTGCTGGAAATAGAGCTGGTAGAATTGGGAGTCCGTCGTTCGCGGCATCACGCTGGTTGGGCGCACCTTGGCCCGCGGCCGGAACGGCACGCTGAGACCGATGACGGCTTGAAACCGATCCGGGCGCATCAGCGCCGCGTGCCAGGCGACGACGGCGCCCCAGTCGTGGCCGGCGATGATGGCGGTCGGCGCTTCGAGGGCGTCGAGAAGGCCCACCATGTCGCCGACCAGATGGAAGAGCGTATACTGTTCGACCGCCTCCGGCCGATCGCTCTTGCCATAGCCCCGCATGTCGGGGGCGACGGCGTGAAAGCCCGCCGCCGCGAGCGCACTCAATTGATGGCGCCAGGAATACCAGGATTCGGGAAAGCCGTGGCACAAGAGCACCAAAGGGCCATCGCCCTGCTCCGCGACGTTGAGGCGGATGCCGTTGGTCTCGACCACTCGCTGCGTCGGCTCGCTCACGGCTGCTTCTCACGCTCGTGTGTCAGTCTCTGTTTAAGTTTAACGGCTGGCGGCGGACGCCGCAACGAGTGGGTTGAGCGAACCGAATGCCTGTCCCGAAGGTCACGCATCTTTTGTCGCCAGTCTCAGGAGTGATCGCGGCAATGAATATCCGAGATTTGGTCGGCGCCCGCTTTGCGGTTCCCGAACTTCTGCCCCAGCTTCAAACGCGATGAGCGCGCTTGCCTATTGTCACCCGGCTGTCATATGTCGGCACTACGAAGCCTTAGTTCTGGATTTATGGATACGTGGATAAAAAATCAGCTCTCCTCGCTTTGGCGGCACTCGGCCAGGATACAAGGCTCGAGGTCTTTCGCCTGCTTGTCCAGGCGGGCGCCGGGGGGACCCCCGCCGGCGAGATCGCTTCCCGCCTCGACATCGTGCAGAACACGATGTCGGCGCACCTCAAGGTTCTTGACCATGCCGGCCTCGTCCGCGCCGAGCGCGATGGTCGCACAATCCGCTATGTTGCCGACATGACGGGATTCCGCGATCTGCTCGCCTACCTCATGGAAGACTGCTGCAATGGCGCGCCAGAACTCTGTCGGCCCGTGATCCAGGCGGTCACCTGCAAGTGTTAGAAGAGGCATCCGCCATGAGCGAGCCATGCAACGTTCTTTTCCTCTGCACGGGCAATTCGGCAAGGTCGATCATCGCCGAGGCGATACTCAACCTTCCGAAAGCCGGCTGAGCAAGGAAAGTATCATGAACGATCACGCTTTGAGCGCGGGCGGCGGCATTGGTTTCGTCGAGAAATACCTGACCGTGTGGGTGGCGCTGTGCATCGTCGCCGGCATCGCTCTCGGCCATCTCATGCCAGGCGTCTTCCACGCCGTCGGCGAGGCCGAGATTGCCAAGGTCAACCTGCCGGTCGCGGCACTGATCTGGCTGATGATCGTGCCGATGCTGGTCAAGATCGACTTCGCCGCGCTCGGCCACGTGAAGGAGCATTGGCGCGGAATCGGTGTGACACTGTTCGTCAATTGGGCGGTGAAGCCGTTCTCGATGGCGGCGCTCGGCTGGCTGTTCATAGGGTATCTCTTTCGGCCTTATCTGCCGGCCGACCAGATCGACAGCTATATCGCCGGCCTTATCATCTTGGCGGCCGCGCCCTGCACGGCGATGGTCTTCGTGTGGTCGAACCTAACGAAAGGCGAACCGCATTTCACGCTGAGCCAGGTCGCGCTTAACGACACCATCATGATCTTCGCCTTCGCGCCGATCGTCGGCTTGCTGCTCGGCCTCTCGGCCATCACCGTACCCTGGAATACCCTCGTCCTCTCCGTCGCGCTCTACATCGTCGTGCCGGTCATCGGCGCCCAATTCCTGCGTCGGCGGCTGCTCGCCGCGGGCCGCGAAGCCGCCTTGAAGCGATTTCTCGAGCGGCTTCAGCCGCTCTCGCTCATAGCCCTGCTTGCCACGCTCGTGCTGCTGTTCGGATTTCAGGGCGTGCAGATCCTGGCGCAGCCGCTGATCATCGCGCTGCTGGCCGTGCCGATCCTGATCCAGGTCTATTTCAATTCAGGGCTCGCTTACCTACTCAACCGTGTCTCGGGCGAACAGCATTGCGTCGCCGGCCCCTCGGCCCTGATCGGCGCTTCGAATTTCTTCGAACTGGCGGTCGCCGCCGCCATCAGCCTGTTCGGCTTTCAGTCGGGGGCGGCGCTCGCCACCGTCGTCGGCGTGCTGATCGAAGTGCCGGTCATGCTCACCGTGGTCTGGATCGTGAACCGCTCCAAAGACTGGTACGAGGGCGGCCGGGCAGTGTCCCGTGTTGCCGAAAACATTAATGCTCGACCCTGATCGAAAAATGCGAAATAGCCGTTGATCCTCAGCCGGCCGGGCAGCCTGCTGGTGGACTGCTTTGCAGGAAAAGCTCGGGATGGCCGCGCGACGCACTCCCGTTAATTGCGCGGGTATCCGTCCGCTTGACAGTCTGCCTACTAGAAGGTAGACAGGGTGCATGAGCAACTTTTCAACGACATCTGACGAGATTTTGGCCTCCGCACAAAAGCTGATCATCGCCGGCGGTTATAATGGATTCAGCTACGCAGACATCGCGGCCGTGGTCGGCATACGCAAGGCGAGCATCCACCACCACTTCCCCAGCAAGGTCGATCTGGTGCGTACGCTTGTGTCGCGTTACCGCGAGAACGCCGAAGCCGGCATGGCCGATCTCGAGCGCAGCGTGCCTGAACCGCTCGAACTCGTTCAGGCCTACGCGGGTTATTGGGCCAGATGCATCGAGGATGCAAGCATCCCGTTCTGCGTATGTGCGCTGCTGGCAAGCGAACTTCCAGCGCTTCCGAACGAGGTCGTCTCGGAGGTACGGGCGTATTTTCAGTTTCTCTCGGCGTGGCTGACGTCGGTCATCGAACGCGGCGAACAGCAAGGCTCCCTGAAAATCTCTGGTCCGGCGCGGGTGGAGGCAGAGGCGCTCATGGCCACCGTTCATGGCGCGATGCTATCGGCTCGGGCATACGGAAAGCCTGGCGTCTTCGCTACAATTCTCGACCCGACCCTGCGGAGGCTGAAGCCCGAATGATATCAGTGCCGGGCGGCTAAGCGACGGGTCGCCCCGACAAGAGCATCCACAAATGCGCCGCAGTAAACTACCAACTAGTAGGTAAGGAATTCCCCATGTTTCACAAACTCCTCTCGGCTCTCTTGGTCATCGGTATCCCGGCGACCTTCGCCATCACGGCGCCCGCTCAGGCTCAAAGCCGGGAGGCCGAGCAGATCCACATCAGGGGCAGCGTGGTGACCTTCAGCGCTTCGACGCTGAAGGTCACCACGCGGGAAGGCGAGACTGTTGACGTTGTCCTGGCTGATGGCTGGAAGATATCCGCCGTCGCTGCTGCGAAGGTGGCCGATATCAAGCCAGGCGACTTCGTCGGAATTGCCTCGCTGCCGAAGGACAAGGGCGGTGACGGCGCGCTGGAAGTCCTGATCTTCCCGCCCGCGCTGAAAGGCGCAGGTGAGGGAAACTACGGGTGGGATCTGAGGCCTGACAGCAGCATGACCAACGCAACAGTCGCCGATGCCGTCAAGGACGTCGACGGGCGCACCGTGACCGTGTCCTACCAAGGCAAGGAAAAGAAGATCGCGATCCCGGATGGCACCCCCGTCGTGACCCTCGCTCCGGCAACTCAGGATGATCTGGTCCCGGGTGCCGTCGTCTTCATAGCAGGCGAGAAGGCCGCAAGCGAAACGATCGGTCATCAGGTCGTCGTTGGCAAAAATGGCGTGGTCCCACCCATGTGAGCCAGGTCGCCGCTCGTTCGCAGGCTGTCGGCCATCACGGCGCTGGCGAAAGATACGCTGAGCGGTTCGGCGCGGACGAACGCGACAGTGAAGGCCTACCGCTCGTCCGAAACGCCGGCAGCATTTCCCATGCACCGGAAGCGGCGCATTCGCCGACGGCTGTGGCCTGAACCTCGGCGCCGGCTCTCGGGCGAAATTGGCGGATAAATGAAGGCTACGAGGGTGAAACAGCCCTCTTTGACAAGCGCCTCGGCCACCTGTGGTGGCCGAGATCACCAGACACACATTGAACCATACCCGAAGGATATCCAATGAGACGCGATCGCGGTGAAGTTGTTTCAAATGACCAGGACAAGTGGCTCAAGCTGTATTACCTCGCCCGTGCGGCCTTTTCCGTCGTCTGGGTCGTGGCCGCTTTGACGGTCGGCCGGCAGTCGGCGTCCATCGCGGCTGTCTTGCTTGTTGCCTATCCTGCCTGGGATGCAGCCGCCAATTATGTCGATGCTTCCCGCAACGGCGGGCTTGCCGTCAATCGTACGCAAGCGTTCAACGTTGCAATCAGTTCGGTGGTCGCCCTTGCAGTCATCATGGCGCTGGCGATGAACATGAATTGGGTTCTCGGCGTTTTCGGCGTGTGGGCAATCTTCTCCGGTCTGCTGCAGCTTGGAACCGCAATCCGGCGCTGGAAAACCGCCGGAGGCCAATGGGCCATGATCTTGAGCGGAGGCCAATCGGCTGTCGCCGGCGCATTCTTCATCGCGCAAGCGCAGATGTCCGCAGCGCCCTCGATCGCCAACATCGCAGGCTTCGGCGCCTTCTATTTCCTCGTGTCAGCCCTTTGGCTCACCGTCTCGCATTCGCGGCGCCGGAAAGTGGCATCCGTACAGGCATGATCCACATTGTCGGCCTACGGCGTATCCGATCGTGGCCGGCGATCGACGGTTGTCCTGATCAGCAGATGAACCGCAGCGCATCGGGGCCGGTCAGGTCAGTACAACTCGGCTCGAAGTCGGCGGGATCGAGCAGTCGGCGTATGAGAGGAACAGACGGGATCGTATCGGCCACGGCCGCGTTCATCCGCAGGAGGGCACAACCTGCCGTTTTATCTGACGGCGCAAGAGGCCGAATCCATGCTTATCCAACCGATCGACTATTTTCTGGTCGCCTGGTTCGTGCTCGCCCTGGCCTCGACGCTCTATGTCGGCGTTGACCAGTACCGCAACAATCCTGAGCCGGTGGTGATGAAATGGGGCTTCATCCTGGTGACGCTCTATATGGGCCCGCTCGGGCTGCTGCTTTACGTGCTCGCCGACAAGGAGCCGCGCCCGGGCGAGCATGAAGCCTTCACCAGTCCGCTCTGGAAGCAGGGCGTCGGCTCGACCATCCACTGTGTCGCCGGCGATGCGACGGGCATCATCCTTGCCGCGGTCGTCACCGCCACGCTCGGCCTGCCGATGTGGCTCGATCTCATCGTCGAATATCTCGCCGGCTTCGCGTTCGGCCTTTTCATCTTCCAGTCGCTGTTCATGAAATCGATGATGGGCGGCAGCTATTGGGAAAACGTGCGCAAGAGCTTCCTGCCCGAGTTCATTTCGATGAACTTCATGATGGCCGGCATGGCGCCGGTCATGAGCTTCCTGATGATGGGCCGCGACATGCGCGCCATGGAGCCGACCGAGCTGCTGTTCTGGGGCGTGATGTCGCTCGGCGTCATCGCCGGTTTCGCGCTTGCCTACCCCGCCAATGTCTGGCTGGTTGCGCGCGAGTTGAAGCACGGCCTGATGACCGAGCGCCCGCCGGAGGCCGGGAAAGACAACCAGGAGCCCGCTGCCAGAAGGCAGCATGCGCAGACGCAAATGCGGCAGGCCGGTGGCCATGGTCATCGCGAGCATGGCCACGACACGGGTTCCCACAAAAGCAAGGGCGGCCATCAGACGCGGTCGGACGCGACCACGCCGCAGATCGCCGCGCTCGGCGTGGTGTCGCTGATTGCGCTTGGTGTTGGCATGGCCGCTCCGGCGAACTGGCTGAACCTCAGGCTTTCGGCCCGCGACGTCGGCGGGGTGATCATGCCGCAGGGCATGATCATGGACCGCGACACCCCGGCCGACGCCATGCGCGACATGGCGGCGGCCGATCCGCGCCTCGTCACCGCTTCATACGACCTCGCCACCAAGGGCGACCAGGATCTGCCGTTCCGAATGGAGAACGGCGTGAAGGTGTTCGAGCTGAGGCCCTCGGTGATCCGCTGGCAGATCCTGCCGGACGTCGCGGTCGATGCCTATGCCTATAACGGCCAGATTCCCGGCCCGCGCATCCACATCCGGCAGGGTGACCGCATCAGGGTCAACGTGACAAACGATCTGCCTGAGGAAACGACCGTGCACTGGCATGGCCTGATCCTGCCCAACCAGATGGACGGGCCGGCCGAGATCACGCAGGCCCCGATCGAGCCGGGGCAGACCTATTCTTACGAATTCACGGCCACCCAGCACGGCACCTATTTCTACCATCCGCACGCCAAGCCCGACCGCACCCAGGCACTCGGCCTCTATGGCGCCCTGATCATCGATCCCGCCAACCCCGCCGATGAGGTCGCCGCCGACCATGACTACGTCATCGAGTTGCAGGAATGGCTGGTGCGAGAGGGGCTGACCTATCCCTCGATGCCGATGGACGGCGGCATGCCGAACTTCTTCACCATCAACGGCAAGGCCTATCCCTCCACCGAGACGATCCGCATGAAGGTCGGCGAGACCCTGAAGGTTCGCTTCATCGGCACCAACAACGGCTTCATCCATCCGATGCACATTCATGGCGGACCATTCGAGGTCGTCGCGCGCGACGGCGAGACCATTCCCCCTTCGGCCCGCTTCCTCGCCGACACCATCAATGTCGGTCCGGGCCAGCGCTATGATGTCGTCTGGACGGCGCGGCGACCCGGCAAATGGCTCATCCACTGCCACATTCCGCACCACACGACGAACAACAATGTCGAGCAAAAGGGCGGCGGCGGGCTGATGGTCGTCATCGACGTCAGCTGACGCGGGCGCCGGAATTGGCGCTGTTGCGGCATCAGCGCCGCACTCGGCCCGGCGACGGCTGCCCAGAGGTTGGCCTCGACGCCGAGCGGCGCAGGCAGCCTCGGAACACGGGCGGGCCCTGCACGTTGATCCCGAACCGCTCGTGGAGTGCACCATGCCAGATTGGATCGGGACTTGGCGAAACCAATACGGCTCGACCGTCATCATCGAGGACGATGCGGAAGGCGTCATCCGCGGCACGTTCAGGACGGCGTTGGAAGACAGCAGTTTCTTTGGTCAGGAACTTCCGATCCATGGCGCTGCTTGCGGCGACGTAATCGGCTTCACGGCTGCGGGACAGGGCAAGGCCGGGCCTGCGGCCGTGAGCTACACCGGTATTCTGCGGGAAAGTAAGCTCGAGATGCTTTGGCATACCGTTGCAGGGCAGACCCTTACCGCATCGGCGGAAGGGGCGCCTGCCAGGATGGTCAGAGTTGGGGCATGGCGCGCCTTCGGGACCAGCCTGGATGTGTTCGAGCGCGTGGAATGACCCAGCCTCTCGGGCCGGCGTGGCTCCATCGGCGGCTACGGAAGGCCGCCAGGCCCGCATATGCGCGACTGAAGGCGGCCTGCCGATCCTGAGCGATTTCGGCGGCGCTGTGGTCGAGCCGACCGGAGGACGGATGGGATGGCGGAAGAAGGCAACGACGCGCGGGTAGTCCTGCAATGCATGACAACCGAGCACTTTGTGCTGCAGACCGCCCGCGCGGCCACCATTCAGGAGGCAAATCAGCGCGCCAATCTGTTCCTCACGTCGGTCTCAAGCGCGGCGATCGCGCTGTCATTCGTGGCGCAAGTCACGAAAATGGGTACGCCGTTCGTGCTGTTCAGCCTGATCTTGCTGCCCTGCGTTTTCTTCATCGGCCTGGTCACCTTCGTCCGCGCCGTGCAGGTCGCCATCGAGGACATGGTGCACGCCCGTGGAATGGCGCGGATCCGGCACTACTACGTCGAAGTCGCGCCCGCCATGCAAAGCTACCTCGTTCATTCCACGCATGACGATCGCTCGGCGGTGCTCGTGGACAAGGGGCTCAGCCCATCGCCGTTGCAGTATTTCATGACCACGGCCGGAATGGTGAGCGTGATCAGCAGCGCCATTGCAGGTGTCTTTACGGGCATAGCCGCCACAGCGGCAGCCGGCGCCGGGCTCTCGGTGTGGCAGCCGGGATGCTCGCCTTCGCTGCAAGCGTGTTCGCGCTGCGCAGCTACCACCTGCGGGCTTGGGCGGCGGCCGAGCAACGACTGACGGTTCTTTTCCCAGGCACGCGCGGGGAATGAAGCTCTGCGGAGCCAGGGATCGCTTGGCCGAGGTCCCATATGCCATGCATGCCTTGTGACATCTTCTATTGCCGCGGCCCAAAGCCTCTATATGGCCGTAGCGGAACAATGGAGGTCGTTTCCTGCATGCCGCTTTTGAACAGCGGAAGGGCATTGAGCACCGAGCGAACCTCTTCCTCCGTTTCGGCCTCCATGAGAAGACAAGCGCCGCCCATGTCGCCGCGGTTCCAGATTTGTCGCACGGTGCTCGCCATGAAAAGTCGGCGAACGCCTTCGGCTTCGGCTTCCAGTCTCTCGGGCGTGTAGTCCGCGTCGTTGAAGCTTTCCGTCCGCCGACGTGTCAAGACCATGAACTGCATGTTCTTTCTCCTGTTGATGAAGGTAAGGCTTTCCGGTTTGTCCCGCCGGGTGCTTGATGCCTGTCATGGTTATTTAGCGACCATCGGCTGGAACAGGGCGGAAAGGATCGGTTTTCCAGTCTCGGCCGGCAACGTCGGCGCGAGAAAGACCGATGTCTTGCAATTGCGAGTCCGTGAGTTCCATCAGCATGCGGCGGCTCCGGCGCCTTTCCATACCGGCTTCGACCCAGACCAAGACCGCCGCGACGCGCGCCATCAGAATCTGTAGAGCCTCGACTCCACGCCGCTGCGGTGCACTCCATGTTTCGGCCCGCTCCAAGGCGGCGCCGTTGACGACTGCGTCCATCGCATTTCTCCTTTTTTTCGCGACCGGTCGAACCCCGAGGCGAAGGCGGCGAATGAGCCCGCTGCTTTGGGGGTTCGGCGGCCGGAGCCGGTGTCTAACGGTTGCCGAAAAGGTCCCGGCGACGCTCGACCGCCTGATCCCGCGCGATGGCCGCATTGGAGCCCGCATTGAGCAGTTCGTAGACTGCACTATGCGCGATCGAGGACGTGTGGGTGCTGTCGAGCTGTTCCCGGGCAATCGCATTGATGTCGGAGCCGCCGACCTTCGGGTTCTCGGCGAGTGCGGCGTCAGTGATGGCCAGGAACGCGGCGGCGGCAAGAGCGATCTTTTTCATGGAAATCTCCTAAGGTTGAGTTCTGGACTTGGTTCAAGAACAGGTCCTTGCCCGTTCGCCAAGAAGATGCATCTTGGACCCACTCATGATAATCTTCGAATATTGGAAAGGATCATCCGCCAAGAGCGGATAATAGGATCATGAGCGGGCGCGCGGCCTCAGCGCTGGCCCTCCCGGATCGAGGGTTTTGCCATGTCGGTGCTGGCAATCGCTCCGGCCCTTGCCGGCATGTGGGCCGGCCATAGACGGCGTATCAGCCCGACTTTCCGGCGCGGACGGTGGACTGCTGTTCAGTACTTCAATTCCATCCATCTGCGGTGTTCGGCAAAGCGCTCGGCCAACAGATCGATGAAAGTCCTGACCTTGGCCGAGACATGGTGACGATGCGGATAGAACGCGTTGATCGCGAACTCGACTCCTGAATATTCCTCCAGCACCCGGACAAGGCGCCCGGCGCTCAGGTCGTCGGCCACGAGGAAGGGCGGCGGTATGAACAGACCGCGGCCGTCGAGAGCAAGGCGTCTGAGCGTCTCCTGGCTGTTGGTCAATAAGTTGCCATCGACGCGGACGGAAACGGGCTCGCCGTCGGGGTCCTCGAAACGCCACTCGTTACCGAAAGGATATGACGCATGGCGCATGCAATTGTGGCGTGCGAGGTCATCGGGCCGACGCGGTGTTCCATGGCGTTCGAAATAGCCGGGCGAACCGCAGACGATGTTGCGCCATGAGGTCAGCCGCCGGACGATCAGGCTTGAATCGGGAAGCGGCAGCGAACGCACGTCAAGGTCGAAGCCCTCCTCCACCATGTCGACCATTCTTTCGCCGACGGTGAGATCGACCGAAACAGCCGGATAAAGGTTGACGAATTCGGAAACGATCGGCGCCAGAAAACGGATGACGCTCATGCTGGAATGAAGGCGAAGCGTGCCTTGCGGCGTCGCCTGAAGTGCTCCCGCGACGCGGTCCGCCTCCTCCAGATCGGCGAGGATCTGCGAGGAACGCTGATAGTAAGCCTGGCCGATCTCGGTCAGGCTCACCTTGCGGGTGGTGCGATTGAGAAGCCGAACGCCGAGCCTTTCCTCCAGCGCCTGGACGTGGTTGCTGACCATCGTCGTCGACATGTTGAGGCGTCGGGCCGCCGCGGAAAAGCCTCCGCATTCCACAACGCGGCCAAACACCGTCAAGCTCGTGAGCCTGTCCATTTCGATTATCCGCTCTTAATGGATGATCCTTCCGTTCTTTTCTCGATTATCACATCAAGATTGCCGTTGCATCGTCCTTGCACCAATCGGCCACTCGGCCCGACCGTGAGAGGAGATTACGATGACCGTAAGCGTCAACCCCGCCACCTTGGAATACCCGGTTGAGGTAAAACCCGCGCGGCGGTCCCGCAAGACGATGATCAAACGCACCGTTATCGGGTTGGGTCTGGTGGCCGGCCTGACCGCGGCTGCGCTCTACGGCTATGACTATTGGACGGTCGGGCAGTATCTGCAATCGACCGACGATGCCTATGTCAAGGCCGACTATACGGCTGTCGCGCCGAAGATCTCGGGCCACATCGCCGAGGTGCTGGTCGAGGACAACACTCACGTCAAGGCGGGCCAGGTTCTGGCCCGCATCGACGATCGCGATTTCAGGACCGCGCTAGACCAAGCGCAAGCCAATGTCGAAGCAGCCGAAGCGACGCTGCATAACCTCGACGCCCAGATCGGCCTGCAGCATTCGGTGGTCGAACAGCAAAAGGCCAACGTCGCCGCAACCGAGGCGAAGCTCAAATTCGCGCAGCAGGAGGGTGACCGCTATAAAACCCTGCTGAAAAGCGGCTACGGCACCAGCCAACGCGCCCAGCAGGCCGCGGCGTCCCTTGGCGAAAACGAAGCCCAACTGCAGAGGGATCGCGCCGCACTGGTTGCTGCCCGCAAAGCAATCGACGTGCTCACGACTGAGCGCGGCAAGGCGGAGGCCGAGCGCGACAGCAGCCAGGCCGCCCTGCGTCAGGCGAAACTCAATCTCTCCTACACCACGATCACAGCGCCCGTCGACGGCACTGTCGGGGCCCGTTCGCTTCGCGTCGGCCAGTATGTGCAGGCCGGCACGCTGCTCATGGCGGTGGTGCCGCTGAATGCGGTCTATGTCGTGGCCAATTTCAAGGAAACACAGCTCACTCATGTGCAGAGCGGACAGCCGGTCGAGATCGCCGTCGACGGCTTTCCCGGCGTGGCACTCAAGGGCCGTGTCGACAGTGTGTCGCCGGCCAGCGGTCTCGAGTTCGCGCTGCTGCCCCCGGATAACGCCACCGGCAATTTCACCAAGATCGTGCAGCGCATCCCGGTGAAGATCGCGATCAACGACGGCAGGCTCGCCGGCAAGCTGCGCGCCGGCATGTCGGCGGAACCGACGATCGACACGAAGGCAACCATCCTGGCCGAACGGGGTGAACCGGACAGCGGCCGCCGAATCATCGCCGGCTGGTAACTCGTAGCGGCTGCGCGAGGTTCTCCGAGACCTCGCATGGTGGCCGCCACGCCAGTGTCTCACGCGCGCTTCGTCAAACAAGGAATTCAGCCGTGCCCGCGATCTTCACCGCCAACCCCACGCCTGCGCCGATGGCAGCCAAAGCATCGAGCCTGGCGCCGACCGATGCCTCTTCCGCCCCGCTCAAGACCTGGATCGCCGTCATTGGCTCGACGCTCGGCGCCTTCATGGCGGTCCTCAACATCCAGATCGTCAACGCATCGCTAGCCGACATTCAGGGCGCCATCGGCGCGGGCATCGATGACGGCGGCTGGATATCGACCGCCTACCTGGTGGCCGAGATCGTCGTCATTCCTCTCACTGGCTGGCTGTCGCGGGTCTTTTCCATCCGCCTTTATCTTCTGGCCAATGCAATCCTGTTTCTCGCCTTCTCGGTTGCCTGCGCCTTCGCGCAAAACCTTCAGCAGATGATTGTTCTGCGTGCTTTGCAGGGCTTTTGCGGCGGCGTGCTGATCCCGGTCGCCTTCACCATCACCATAACCCTCCTGCCCAAGGCGAAGCAGCCGATCGGATTCGCCCTGTTCGCGCTGTCGGCGACCTTCGCACCGGCCATCGGACCGACAATCGGTGGCTATCTCACCGAGAACTGGGGCTGGCAGTTCATCTTCTATGTCAACTTGGTCCCCGGCGCGCTGATGGTCGGCATGCTGTGGATGTCCCTCGAAAGGGCGCCGATGCAGCTTTCGCTGCTGCGCCAGGGCGACTGGGCCGGGATCATCACCATGGCGATCGGGCTCGGCACCTTGCAGACCGTGCTCGAGGAGGGCAACAAGGACGATTGGTTCGGCTCGCCGTTCATCGTGCGGCTGTCCTTGATCGCCCTCGTCAGCCTCTCGCTTTTCCTGTGGATCGAGTTGAGAAGCGAAAGGCCCTTGCTTAACCTCAGACTGTTCGCCCGCTGGAATTTCGGTTTCTCCATCCTGGCCAGCTTCCTGCTCGGAATTGCGCTCTACGGGGCGGTGTTCATCCTGCCCGTCTATCTCGCGCGTATCCAGGGCTACAACGCCCAGCAGATCGGCATGGTGCTGGCCTGGACAGGCCTGCCGCAACTGGTGCTAATCCCGCTGGTGCCGCAGTTGATGAAGCGTTTCGACATGCGCATTATCGTCGCCTTCGGCTTTGCGCTGTTCGCGGCGAGCAATTTCATGAACATCGAAATGACGGCGACCTACGCGTCGGAGCAGTTCTTTTGGCCGAATGTCGTCCGTGCCGTCGGTCAGGCCCTGGTCATGGTACCCCTGGCTGCGGTCGCTACGGCCGGCATCGAACAGGAGAACGCCGGCTCTGCCTCCGCATTGTTCAACATGATCCGGAATCTCGGCGGCGCCGTCGGCATCGCCATGCTGCAGACTTTTCTGACCAAGCGCGAGCAGTTCCACTCCAACGTGCTGGTGCGGTCGGTGTCGCTGTTCGAAGAGAGCACTCGCGCGCGCATCGAGCATCTGACCCGGTACTTCCTGGCGCATGGCGCCGGCGATCGCGCAGCCGCGATGCACAAGGCCGTCATCGCCATCGGACAGATGGTGCGCAAGCAGGCTTTCATCATGGCTTTCAGCGACGCGTTCTATCTACTCGGAGCAGCCCTTGTCGTCGCGTTCTTCGCCACGCTGCTGTTGCGCAACCCGGGCCATGTCGAGGCGGGTGGCGCGCACTGAAAGATCGGAAAGAAGAACTACAATGATTTCAATCCCGAACTACGCCAGCGCGGCCCCGGAATGTGAGTCTGTCACGTGCACCGCCAGGAAACTCAGCAAATTTCGAATGCTTGGCAGAGACTGTGCCGTTCCAAGTAGGGCACTTTAGCCCATAGTGCGATTTTGGCACCGGCTGCCGCCGTCTTGCCAAAACCGGCTGAATTCCGAAAATCAAGCCAGTGGCGTCGCGCTGGAAACGCCTGGAAGTCTATTGATTTCAATAGGATTAAATGGCGCGCCCGAAGAGATTCGAACTCCTGACCCCCAGATTCGTAGTCTGGTGCTCTATCCAGCTGAGCTACGGGCGCGCATCAGGTCATGCTTTCCATGACCCCGCGATCCGATCCTCGAGGACCGGCCGCGAATGTGTGCAGTTCCCTAGCGACTGAATTCGCGAAAAGCAAGCCGATCCGGCAAAAGTTTTGTCGTCGATGCGTCATCCGCTGGATCCGGCCGGAAATCGGGTTGTTCGAAGCGGCATTCAGGGCGAAGGGGGCCGGACCGGTTTGCGGGCGAAACAGCGTCCAAGCCTGTCAGGCCGGGCGGCGCAGCCCGTTGCGGGCCTGGTCGAGCCGCACCGGCTGGTCGGGAATGGTGACGGCGAAGGTGGTGCGCCCGCCAATCGATTCGACCAGCTCCACCGTGCCGCCATGCGCGCGGATCAGTTCATGCGCGATCGCCAGGCCAAGCCCGGTGCCGCCGCTGCGCGCAGAGCCGCGGAACGCCGCGAACAGGTTCTCACGCGCCTTCGGCGGCAGGCCGGGACCGGTGTCGGTCACGACGATGCGGCTGACGCTGCCCATGCGCTCGGCCGAAACCGCCAGCCGGCGCACCACGGCGCTCTCCGTGTCCGCTGCCATCGCCTGCACGGCGTTGCGGCACAGATTGGTGAGCACGCGGAACAACTGGTCGGAATCGGCGTCCACCTCGAACGCCTTTTCGACCGCGTTGATGAACTCGATGCCTTCCTCGATGTCGAGCAGGCCGTGCACGTCCTCGACCAGCTGGCGCAGCCGCACGCGCCGGCGCGAAGGCGGCGGCTCCTGCGTACGGCCGTAATGAAGCACGCCTTCCGAGTAGGAGACCGCACGGTCGAGCGCACGCAGGAGCTTCGGCGCGAAGGCCTGCACGGTCGGATCCTTGACCTGGCGCAGGCGGTCCGAAATGAGCTGCGCCGAGGCCAGGATGTTGCGCATGTCGTGGTTGATCTTCGACACGGCGAGGCCGAGGTCGGCCAGGTGCTTCTGCTCGGTCAGCATCTTCTGTAACCGCTCCTGCATCTGCGACAGCTCGCGCTCGGCCACCCCGATCTCATCGGCGCGAGCGGCGGGATGAATGATCCGGCTGGGGTCGTCGGGGGCCTGCGAGAAGGACAGCATGGAGCGAGTCATGTTGCGGATCGGTCCGATCATGATCAGGTCGATCGCGGCATAGACCAGCATGGCCGTGAACAGCGAGATCAGCAGCGAGACGAAGGCGACGTTGCGCGAATAGATAAGCATCGCCTTGCGCAGGCTGTAGTCCGGCATGATCAGCTCGAACTCCTTGTCGCTGTCGCCGACCGGCCCGAAGACGCGCAGCATCCGGTTGCCGCCGAAAAACAGCGTGTCGAGCGCGCCGGTCATGCCCTTGACCATGCCGACGCTGGCGAGGTCGATGTGCTCGTCGACCTGCGGCGGCATATCGGCCACCACAAGCAGCCGCGACACGCCGCCGTCGCGCACCGCGATCGCCTTGGCGCCGATCGCCATAAGCACGTCGTTCTGCGCCGTGCGCGACAGCGAGGTCGGTTCGCCCTGCACCAGCACGATCGATACGGCCGCGGCGGTACTCAGCCGCTCCTTGAGCCAGGCCAGCCGGTAGCTGGCGATCCAGGGCAGGAAGATGAGCACCTCGGCCAAAAGCACGAAAACGATGGTCAACAGCAGCAGTTTTGTCGACAGGCCGCGCGACAAGGGTACGCTGCGGACGGCGGCTGGCGCTGGTCCTGTCCCTTCCTCGGCGTGCGTGGTTTCGCTCATGCGGTCCTGTCTTCACAATCGCTTGATCAGCCCAGATTAGGCGATTGCGGCTTTTTTGCCAATTTCCCCCTTGGTCGGAGAGATATAATTGCCGCCGAAAGTGCGCATCCCGGGCCCGGCGACACCGGCCCGGCACCGGCCCGGCACCGGATTGACTTCCAAAACCCTTCTTTCTATAAGCCCGCTCACGCTCGGGCCATTCGTCCCGGCGCGGTTTCGATCGCGCCAAAGCCGGCCCGGCAAAGCTCCTGTTACAGAGTGACAGAATCAAGAAGGGCCGCACCCCGCGGTATTAAAACAAATGAAGCGTACCTACCAACCGTCAAAACTCGTCCGCAAACGCCGGCACGGTTTCCGTGCCCGCATGGCCACCAAGGGTGGTCGCGGCGTCGTCGCAGCTCGCCGCAACCGCGGCCGCAAGCGGCTCAGCGCCTGAGCGAGACAAGATCGTTGCCCGCAACCGGCAAGCCAGTGGGACAAAATCCCAAGCGGCTTCTGAAACGCGCGGAATTCCTGGCCGTCCGCCGTGGTGAAAAACGTCGCGGGCGGTTTTTCCTCGTCGAGGTCCTCGACCGCGGCGACGGCGGCGCGCCGCGCGTCGGCTACACCGTCACCAAGAAGGTCGGCAACGCGGTCGTGCGCAACCGCGTCAGGCGGCGGCTGAAAGAGGCCGTGCGCACCCATGCGGCCGATGACATGATGCCCGGCAATGATTATGTCATCGTCGGGCGCGATGATGCGCTCCGCGCCCCGTTCGGCCAGTTGAAGGTCGAACTCTCCCGCCGACTTCGCGGAACACGATAGGCCAAGGGCTCTCGATGGAAAACAACCGAAACTTCTTCATCACCATCGCGCTGTCGGTGCTGATCCTGACCCTGTGGCAGGTCTTCTACATGAACCCGCGCGTCGAACAGCAGCGCGAGGCGGCGCGCGTCGAGCAGCAGCGCGTGGAAGAGCAGAAGAAGGCGGCAGAGACAGCCAATCCGGGCGCGGCAACGCCGGCACCGGCCGGCACCGCTCCCGGTGCCATCCCCAACGCGCCCGGCGGAGACACCGTCACCGCGGCCAGCCGCGACCAGGCGCTGGCGGCTTCGAAGCGCGTCAAGATCGATACGCCGAGCCTCGAAGGCTCGATCAACCTGACCGGCGCCCGTCTCGACGACCTCAAGCTCAAGCACTACACCGAAACCGTCGACAAGAATTCGCCCGAGATCGAACTGCTCAACCCTTCGGAGTTGCCCAGCGGCTACTTCGCCGAGATCGGCTTCGTCGGCAACGACAAGACGGGTACGGTACCGGGCGCGGATACGGTGTGGAACGTCGAAGGCAATCCGACGCTGACCCCGTCGACGCCGGTGACGCTGACTTACACCAGTGACAAGGGGCTGACCTTCAAGCGCACCTTCTCTGTGGACAGCGACTACATGTTCACCGTTTCCGACGAGGTGCGCAATTCGGGTTCGGCCCCGGTTACGCTGTCGAATTACGGCCGCGTCACGCGCTACGACAAGCCGGCAGTCGCCAGCACCTACGTGCTGCATGAAGGCCTGATCGGCTTCACCGGTGCGGAAGGCCTCCAGGAACACAAATACGCGTCCATCGAGAAGGACAAGGAAGTCAAGCCGGGCAAGTCGACGGACGGCTGGCTTGGCATTACCGACAAATATTGGGCGGTGACGGTGGTTCCGAGCGAGAAGCAGCCGTTTCAGCCGCGCTTCGGCTATTTCGTGGACGGCCGCCACCGCTACCAGTCCGACTTCCTCACCGACCCGATCAATGTCGAGGCCGGCCAGTCGGCAACCGTCGAGACCGAGGTCTTCGCCGGCGCCAAGGAAGTCGCCAAGATCAATGCCTATGCCGAAGACCGCCATATCAAGCGGTTCGACCTGCTGATCGACTGGGGCTGGTTCCACTTCATCACCAAGCCGATGTTCTGGCTTATCGACACGCTCTACAAATTCCTCGGCAATTTCGGCCTGGCGATCCTCGCCACCACCGTCATCGTCAAGGCCATCTTCTTCCCGCTCGCCAACAAGTCTTACGCGTCAATGGCGAACATGAAGAAGGTGCAGCCCAAGATGCTCGAGATCCGCGAGAAATACGCGGACGACAAGATGAAGCAGCAGCAGGCGATGATGGAGCTGTACAAGACCGAGAAGATCAATCCGCTCGCCGGCTGCTGGCCGGTGGCGCTGCAGATCCCGGTCTTCTTCTCGCTCTACAAGGTGCTCTACATCACCATCGAGATGCGCCATGCGCCGTTCTTCGGCTGGATCCAGGATCTGGCCGCGCCCGATCCGACCTCGATCTTCAACCTGTTCGGGCTGATCCCGATCACGCTTCCCCACATGCTGATGATCGGCGTCTGGCCGCTGATCATGGGCGTCACCATGTTCCTGCAGATGCGCATGAACCCGACGCCGCCGGATCCGACGCAGGCAGCCATCTTCACCTGGATGCCCGTCATCTTCACCTTCATGATGGCTGGGTTCCCGGCAGGCCTGGTCATCTACTGGGCCTGGAACAACACGCTGTCGATCCTCCAGCAAGGCGTGATCATGAAGCGCCAGGGCGCCAAGATCGAACTGTGGGACAATCTGCTAGCGCTGTTCCGCAAGAAACCGTCGCCAGCGGAATAGAGGCGCCGGCTCACGATTCAAAAAACCCGGCTCGTCCGGGTTTTTTCTTGTGCGCCGGCATCGGTCCACGTCCGTCCGCGATGGGCGAAACTGCAAACGCGCGGCACCGTCCGATCCGGCAAATGCGCTTGTCCACCATCGAAGACTCGCTCCCGGGGCGATTGGTGCTATACGGCGGACTACGCTACTTTGACGAGGTGTGCGCCGACGCGGGACGCGTCCGCCAGCCAATTCCCGGACGAACCGCCATGACCGGACCCAATCCCGACATCAAGCACCCGATCCCGATGCACACGCGCGTCGGCTTCCTCAAGGCACTGGTGAGCGCGCCCAACATCGAGATCGGCGACTTCACCTATTATGACGATCCGGAAGGGCCGGATAAATTCGCCGAGAAATGCGTACTGCACCACTATTCCTTCATCGGCGACAGGCTGATCATCGGTAAGTTCTGCGCCATCGCCGAAGGTGCCCGCTTCATCATGAACGGCGCCAACCACGCCATGTCCGGTTTTTCGACCTATCCGTTCAACATTTTCGGCCATGGCTGGGAAAAGGGTTTCGACCCCGCCACATGGTCGAAGGAGGTGCGCGGCGACACGGTGGTCGGCAACGATGTCTGGATCGGCATGGAGGCAGTGATCCTGCCGGGGGTGCAAATCGGCCATGGCGCCATCGTCGCGGCGAAGTCCGTGGTCACGCACGACGTGCGTCCCTATGCCATCGTCGCCGGCAACGCGGCCAAGGTCGTCAAGATGCGTTTCGACGACAGGACGGTCCGGCGGCTGCTGGCGGTGGCCTGGTGGGACTGGCCGGTGGACAAGATCAGCCGCAACCTCGATGCCATCAGGGGCGCCGATATTTCTCTTCTGGAGACAGCAGCTTGAACGCTCAATACAGCACCACGATCGGCACGGACCTGTTTACCCGCGGGTGGATCTTCATCCGCGGCGTGCCCGCCATGAAGTTCCTGCCGCCGGAAGGGCCGCCGGAAATCGCCTTTGCCGGCCGCTCCAACGTCGGCAAGTCGTCGCTGATCAACGCTCTGGTCAACCAGAAGGGCCTGGCGCGCACCTCCAACACGCCGGGGCGCACGCAGGAACTCAATTATTTCGTGCCGGACGGATTTTCGGGGGAGGGCGCCGACCTGCCGCCAATGGCGCTGGTCGACATGCCGGGCTACGGCTATGCCACCGCGCCCAAGGAAAAGGTCGACGATTGGACGAAGCTGGTCTTCGACTATCTCAAGGGCCGTGTCACGCTGAAGCGGGTTTATGTGCTGATCGACGCCCGCCACGGCATCAAGGCCAAGGACGACGAGGTGCTGTCGCTGCTCGACAAGGCGGCGGTTTCGTACCAGGTCGTGCTGACCAAGACCGACAAGATCAAGGCCGCCGGCGTTCCGCGGCTGATTGAGGAGACGCTTGCCAAGATCAAGAAGCGACCGGCGGCGTTTCCTTTCGTGCTGGCGACGTCATCGGAAAAGGCCGAGGGCCTGGAGGAACTGCGCGCCGCGATCGTGCTCGCGGCCAATGGCGGCTAGCGGCACAAAAAGCCGGGTTAAGCCTTCGCCTCCAGGGCGATCATCTTGTGGCTTTCCTCCGCGGCAAGCATTTCGGTGCCATAGGCCTTCAGGAACATGTCGACGCCCGACCTGACGATATGGTCGATTTCGTCCTGGTTCGGAGCCTTGGCGCGATAGGCGAAGATGCACTGCCGGAAAAGACCGGCCAGGCAGAGTTCTGTGAACTGATAGGCGGCAAGGTCGACATCGTCGATCTTGAGCAGGCCACGGTCGATGGCGGCATTGAGGAAGGTCACGACCTTGTCGTGGCCGCGTTTGGGGCCGCGTTCGTAAAACCGCGCGCCCATGTCGGGTATCCTGTCGGAGGCGCCGATCACCGTGCGCTGGGCCTGGATGACCTTGGCCGAGGTGATCTTCATGGACAGGACCTTGCCGAATTTCACCAGCGTCTCGCGCAGGTCGTCGGCACGGTCGAGCACGTCATACATGTTCTTGAAGATCGTGCCGCGCTCTTCCTCGATCAGCGCCTCGAACAGCTCTTCCTTGTTGGCGAAGTAGACATAGATGGTGCCTTTCGAAACGCCGGCTTCCCGCGTGATGTCGTTCATCGAGGCCGCCTCAAAGCCCTTGTCGATAAAGACCCGGCGGGCGCCATCGATGATCTGGCTGCGCTTGACCGGATCCTGTCCGGCTGCCGGGCGGCCGCGGCGCAAGCCGTCCAGCAGGTCGCCGCAATTGTCGTTTTCGACGTCGGGCGTTGTGTCGGCCATTAAAGTCACACCTCGAAAATAATTCGAACCAAGCGGTTCGATTGCCTCTTGATATGGTCCTCTTTAGGCGCTATGTCAACGGCCGGATCGAACCGAACGGTTCAGTATTATAACTTAGAGAGATGTCATGTCCTCGAACGCGCCGTCCACCGCCGAAGTCCGTCCTTTCCCCAACGCTAAGGTTGCTCCGGCGACGGAAGCACCGGAAGTTCCCGTCCAGCCAGTCGCCGCGCCGCCTCTGGCGGAAACTCCGCCGAAGAAAAAGCGTTCCGTGCGCTCCTTCCTGCTGCCGATCATCGGCGTCGCCCTGCTCGGCGCCGGCGCCTGGTACGGCTATGATTACTGGACCACCGGCCGTTTCATGATTTCGACCGACGACGCCTATGTCCAGGCCGACATGGCTTTCATTTCGCCCAAGATCTCCGGCTATGTCGATCAGGTCAAGGTCAGCGAGAACCAGCAGGTCAAGGCCGGCGATCCGCTGCTGACGGTCGATGACGGTGATTACAAAATAGCGGTCGCCCAGGCCGAGGCGCAGATCGCCACGCTGGCCAGGATGCTCGATCGCATCGATGCGCAGACCAAGGCGGCGCAGGCCTCCTTGCAGCAGGCGCAGGCCGCCAAGACCGCCGACCAGGCCGCGGCGGCCAATGCCGCGCGCGCCCAGCAGCGCGCCGCGCAACTGCTCAAGACCCATGTCGGTACGCAGGCGCAACTCGACGACGCCCAGACGGCGCTCGACCAGGCCAACGCCGCTCTCGTCGGCGCCGACGCGCAGATCGCCGCAGCACAAGCCAATATCGGCGTGCTGGAGGCGCAGCGCGCTGAATCGGCAAGCACGCTGGCATCCTTGCAGCTCAACCGCGACAAGGCCGCGCGCGACCTTTCCTTCACTGTGCTCAAGGCGCCCTATGACGGCGTCGTCGGCAACCGTTCCGTCGAGCAGGGCGACCTCGTGAGCCCCGGCCAGAAGCTCGCCGTCATCGTGCCGATGAACAAGCTCTACATCGTCGCCAACTTCAAGGAGACCCAGCTTGCCCGGCTGGTGCCCGGCGAAAAGGTCAGGATTTCGGTCGATGCCATCGACGGCGAGCCCATCGAGGGCACTGTCTCCTCGCTGGCGCCGGCCTCGGGTGCCGTGTTCTCGCTGCTGCCGCCGGAAAACGCCACCGGCAACTTCACCAAAGTGGTGCAGCGCGTCCCGGTCCGCATCGACGTGCCGGCCGATGCGCTGAAGAGCGGCAGATTACGCGCCGGCTTGAGCGTCGTTGTCGCCGTCGACAGCCGCACCGCGCCGGCCGCGATCAACTGAGCGCGCTCCGGGGAGCAACGCCATGGCTACCGCAACCCTGACCGCAGGAGCGCTGCCGGCGAGGCCGGCTGTGCCTGACACCATCTCGACGCGGCGCGTCATAGCCTTCCTGGCGATGGTGTTCGGCATGTTCATGGCCATCCTGGACATCCAGATCGTCTCGGCCTCGCTGGCCGAGATCCAGGCTGGCCTGAGCGCCAGTTCCGACGAGATCCCCTGGGTGCAGACGGCCTATCTGATCGCCGAGGTGGTCATGATCCCCCTATCCGGCTTTCTCAGCCGGATGCTGTCGACGCGCGTTCTGTTCACAATTTCGGCGGCGGGTTTTACCGCCGCAAGCGCGCTCGCCGCGACCGCCACCAACATCGACCAGATGATCGTTTACCGCGCCATCCAGGGTTTTATCGGCGGCGGCATGATCCCCAGCGTCTTCGCGGCCGCCTTCACCATCTTCCCGCCGTCGCGCCGTGCCGTCGTGTCGCCGATGATCGGCCTGGTGGCCACCCTGGCGCCGACAATCGGCCCGACCGTCGGCGGCTATATCAGCCACGCAATGTCCTGGCACTGGCTGTTCCTCGTCAATGTCGTGCCCGGCATCCTGGTGACGACGGCGGCCTGGTCGCTGATCGATTTCGACAAGCCCAACCTCAAGCTGTTCTCGAAGTTCGACTGGTGGGGCCTTGCCGGCATGGCGGCGTTCCTCGGCTGCATGGAATATGTGCTCGAGGAAGGCCCGAACAATGATTGGCTGCAGGATCAGGCGGTGTTCATCTGTGCCGTCGTCATGACCTTCGGCGCGGTGCTGTTCTTCTGGCGGGTGTTCACCGCCGAGGAGCCGATCGTCGATCTCAAGGCGTTCAGCAATATCAACTTCGCCTTCGGCTCGCTGTTCTCCTTCGTCATCGGCATCGGGCTTTACGGTCTCACCTATCTCTACCCCGTGTTCCTCGGACGCATCCGCGGCTACGATTCCATGATGATCGGCGAGGCGCTGTTCGTCAGCGGCCTGGCGATGTTCTTCACCGCACCGGTCTCGGGCATCCTGTCGAACAAGATGGACCCGCGCCTGATGATGATGATCGGCTTCTTCGGCTTTGCCACCGGAACATGGTGGATGACGCATTTGACCGCCGACTGGGATTTCTACGAGCTGCTCATCCCGCAGATCCTGCGCGGCTGTTCGATGATGCTGTGCATGGTGCCGATCAACAACATCGCGCTCGGCACGCTGCCGCCCGAGCGGCTGAAGAATGCATCGGGCCTGTTCAACCTGACCCGCAATCTCGGCGGTGCCGTCGGCCTCGCCCTGATCAACACGGTGCTGATCGACCGCAACGCCTTCCACTATGCAAGGCTCTCCGAGCACGTGCAGTGGGGAAGTGCGGCCGCGCAGCAGAAGCTTCAGAACATGACGCTCAATTTCGAGCAGACCGCCGGCCTGGATGCGGCCAGCGCGGCGATCTCGAAATTGTCGGGCATGGTCCAGCAGCAGGCGGCGCTGCTGTCCTTCATGGACGTGTTCTACATGCTGACGGTGCTGTTCGCGACGCTTGGCCTGTTCACCATGATGATCCGCAAACCGGCGGCCGCCGGCGGTGGTGGCGGCGGGCACTGACACCAGGGCAATACCGGAGAAACGATTTGCGTCCTGAATCGCGCTGGAAGCAAGGAAACACGGGCAGCCGTTTCGGGAAGCTCCTCCAGTCCACGCCCGAAATGACTGACCGCTAAAAAACTCCGGGTCGCAAGCCCGGAGTTTTTTCATATCGCGGCCGCATGGTCTCAGGCGGTGGCGGGCTTGAAGCTCAGCGCCACGCCGTTGATGCAGTGACGCAGCCCGGTCGGCGGCGGGCCGTCGTCGAAGACATGGCCCAGATGGCCGCCGCAGCGGCGGCAGTGGACTTCGGTGCGAGTCATGCCGAGCGACCGGTCCTGCGTCTTGCCGACGGCGTTGGCGATCTCCTGCCAGAAACTCGGCCAGCCGGTGCCGGAATCGAACTTCGTCTCGGAGGAGTAAACCGGCAGGTCGCAGCCGGCGCAGGCGAAGACGCCCTTGCGGTGCTCGTTGAGCAATGGGCTGGTGCCGGGATATTCGGTGCCTTCCTTGCGCAGCACGTCGAAGGCCGCGGGAGACAGGATCGCGCGCCATTCGGCATCGGTCTTGGTGACTTCGAAGGTCTCCGCCGCACGTGCATCCTGCGATCCGCCCATGCGCAGCAGAGATGCCGTGCCGGCCACCACGCCGATGGCGGCGGCGCCGCTCAAGAGAAAGTCGCGACGGTTCATGGCCAATCCTCCTGCTATCTGTTTGCCACATTCAACGCTCGGCTGAAAATCAAAAGCCGTTGAGGGCCGAACGTTACCCGCACCAGCCTCCTGGATGGAGCCACAGTGCGGAGCGGACGCCTGCCGGCGCAACGCGTGTACGAAGTCGCGCACCGGCAGGAGAGCCTTGCTGCCTGTTCGCCGGCAGCGAGCCGTATGTTACATCTTCGGCAAAAGAACCTTGTCGATGACGTGGATGACGCCATTGGACTGCCTGACGTCGGCAATCGTCACATGGGCGACATTGCCGTTCTCGTCCGTGACGGTGACCTTGCCCTTATCGGCCTTGAGCGTCAGCTCGCAGCCGCCGGCGGTCTTGACTACATGCGCGCCGCCATCGGCCTTGGCCATCTTGGCGACGTCGGCGGCCATCGCTTTCGCCGCGATCACATGGCAGGTCAGGACCTTGGTCAGCTTGTCCTTGTTCTCGGGCTTGAGCAGCGTTTCGACCGTGCCGGCCGGAAGTGCTGCAAAGGCCTCGTTGGTGGGAGCGAAAACAGTAAAGGGTCCGGCGCCCTGCAGCGTGTCGACCAGGCCCGCTGCTTTGACGGCAGCGACCAGCGTCGTGTGGTCCTTCGAATTGACGGCGTTCTCGATGATGTTCTTCTTGGCGTACATGGGTGCGCCCCCGACCATCGGATTGGCGGCATAGGCGATGGTGCCGAGCGCTGAGAGGCCGATCGTACCGGCGAGCAAAAGGGTGGCGAGTTTACGCATGATGTAAGTCTCCTCGGGTTGTTTTCCCCATCATTGGGAACGCGAGGAGATACGGGCCATGCAAAACTTAGTTTCGCTTTCTATGAAAGAATTCTTTTATTCCGAATGACGCCCGGTGATTTCAGTGGATAGGCTGATCCAACTGCGGGAATTTGGTCCGCGGTTATCCATGCAAAAATAGACTTCACTATTTTGTAAGGCGACGGTCCGGGCGGGGAGCCATCAGATGCCCTTCAGGTCGCCTGCCGCGACCACCGGTCCCGTCGGCTGGCCGGTCGGCGAACCGCCTGAAGGCTCGAGGCTGACCGCCAGCACGGCGCCCCGCGCAAGTTTCTGCTGCACGACCGGCGAAACCGTCACATGCGCAGCCTTCCCGGCCGGGATGACGCCCATCGAAACCGGCGCGTTCTTGCCCACGATCACCCACAGTTCGAAGTCCTTGCCGGAGGCCCGCTCACCGGAAACGTGCGACAGGCCGACTTCATGATGCGCCGCGTCATAGACGACGAGGTATCTGACGTCGCTGCCTTCGGCGGCCAGCGAGGCGACAAGCTGTGGTTGTTGGAGCGGTGGGTTGATGAAAGGCAAGGCGATGTAGATCGCCAGCGCCGCGATGGCGGCGGCGGCAAGGCCGCGCCAGAAGGCAAGGCTCGACCATAGGCCGGCGCGAGGCTGCGAGGCGAACAGCCGGCGATCGATCGCCTCCTTGACCCTGATCGGAGGTTCTGTCCCGGGATAGGCGACGGCCAAGGGCGAAAAATGGGCCTCCCAGGCATCGACAAGCCGAGCGAATGCGGCGTCGCCATCGATGCGGCGGGACGCAATCTGGCGTTCTTCCGCTGTCAGGACGCCAAGAACGTATTCGGCGGCGAACAGGTCGTCGCCTCCACGTTCCGGTCCGTCGTCGTCTACCAGCGTCATCTTTCCAGACACTCTCTGAGCTTCAGCAGGCTGCGCCGCAGCCAGGTTCGCATCGTGTTCAGCGGCACGCCATGGCGCTCCGCCAGTTCGGCATAGCTCTCGCCGTTCAGATAGGCGCCCCGGACAGCCGCTGCCCGGCCCTTCTCCAATTCCTCGAGACAATGGTAGATGCGCTCGGACTCGCCACCTGCCACGGTCATGGCCTCCGGTCCCGGCGCCGGATCGGCCACATCGAGCGCGGCATCGATATAGGCGGCAGGTTCCCGCCGCGCCCTGATACGATCGATCGCATGGTTGCGCGCGATGGCCACCAGCCAGGAAATCGGGCTTAGATCCGAGACGGCGAAACGGTCCGCCTTCGTCCATATCTTGACGAAGACCTCCTGAAGCGCCTCTTCGGCATCTCCCCGGTCCTTCAATACACGAAGGCAGACACCGAAAAGTTTCGCGCTGGTCTGCCGGTACAGCAGATCGAACGAAGCCCGGTCCTTCATCGAAGTCCGGACAATCAGATTGCTGATCTCCTGTGGCGTCATGTCGGCAAATTAGGGGATTGCGATGTATTTGCAACGGCGCAAATTTCCGTACACCCAAAGCTTTCCGCACCGCGCCGCACTCGTTCCATCGCTCGATTGCCAACGGATTGGCCGCTGGTTACCTTGCCTGGATCGGGGGAGCGCGCATGTCGGTCGAACGAGTGCTGTGGGAAGAAGACGCCACCGGCCTTGCCACGTTGGTGCGCAAGGGCGAGGTTTCGCCGGTCGAACTGGTCGACGCGGCGATCGCGCGCGCCGAGGCCAGCCGGCCTGAAATCAATGCCACGGCCGAGACACTCTACGATGCGGCGCGCAGCCGGGCGAAGGGCATCGATCGTTCCCTACCGCTGGCCGGCGTGCCCTTCGCCATCAAGGATCTCGGCATCGCCATCAAGGGCGTGCCGTCGCATGGCGGCAGCCGCATCCCCGCCTGGATGCCCGAGGTCAGTTCGGTGCTGACCGAACGCTATCTCGCCGCCGGACTGACACCCATCGTCACCTCGACATCGCCCGAACACGGGCTGCGGCTGATGACCGAATCAAAAGCCTTCGGCATCACCCGCAATCCCTGGAACACCGGCCACACCAGCGGCGGCTCGTCCGGCGGCGCTGCGGCACTGGTCGCCGCCGGCGTTGTGCCGGTGGCGCATGCCTCAGATGGCGGCGGCTCGATCCGCGTGCCTTCTGCCTGCACCGGGCTGGTCGGTCTCAAGACCTCGCGCGGCCGCGTCCCGCTGTCGCCATTGGTGAGCGAAAGCTGGTACGGCATGGTGGTCGACCATGCCGTCACCCGCTCGGTGCGCGATTGCGCCCTGCTGCTTGACCTCACCCATGGCCCCGACCCGCTCGCACCCTATGTCGCGCCGCCGCCAAAGGGTGCGTTCGCCGCGGCTGCCGCCCGCGATCCCGGCAAGCTCAAGCTCGCAATGTACCGGAACTCTCCGCTTGGCCTGCCGATTTCGGCCGAGACGCTGAAAGCGCTCGATACCGCGGTGGCGCTCGCCCGCGAGGGCGGCCACAGCGTCGAGGAAATCGATTTGCCCTCCATCGGTCGCGACTTCTTCGCCGATTTCTGCAGAACGGTTGCCTCGGCTGTCGCAGGCATGTTGCGGGCCGAGGCGGTGCGCGTCGGCCGCACCGTCACCGGCGACATCGAGCGCGCGACGCGGGTGCTCGGCCGACTGGGCGAAATGGTCTCGGCCGGCGAGACCTATGCCGGCTTGCAGCGGCTGCATGCCGCCTCGCGGCAACTGATTGCGGAGACGGCGCGTTACGACGCCGTGCTGATGCCTGTTATCGCCCACCCGCCGCTCGCTTGCGGCGCGATGGACCCGAAGGGTGCCGACGAGCTCATCGAGAATATGCTCGACAAGCTTCGCCTCACGGCGCTGCTCAGGATCGAACCGCTGTTCGGCCAGTTGATGGACAAGAGCCTGTGGTTCACTCACTGGCCGGCGATCCAGAATGTCAGCGGCCAGCCTTCCATCGCGCTCCCTGTTTACGTCACCGAAGCCGGCCTGCCGCTCGGCGTCCAGGCCGCGGGCCGCCCCGGTGACGAGGAGACGCTTTTGTCCCTGGCCGCGCAGATGGAGAAGATCTCCGGTTGGCTTGGCCGCAGGGCGCCGCTTATGGTGCCTTAAGTGATGACGAGGTCGTGAGCCGCCCGAATATGACAGCAAAGCCGTTTGCGGCCCGCGTCAATTCCCGCTAAGACGCCGCCGTCTTTACCTGATGCATGTCGCCAAAAATGCGCAGCGGTTTTGGGGCAACGACAGGCATGAAATCAAAAGCCAGGGAACCACGCCGATGACGGACATCGCCGCCACCGCCGAAATGCAGGCCGCCCTGCTGTCGCGGGCGCTGCCCTACATGCAGCGCTACGAGAACAAGACGGTGGTGGTGAAATATGGCGGCCACGCCATGGGCGACAGCGAACTCGGCAAAGCCTTCGCGCGCGACATCGCGCTGTTGAAACAGTCCGGCGTCAACCCGATCGTCGTCCATGGCGGCGGGCCGCAGATCGGCGCCATGCTCAACAAGATGGGCATTGAATCCAAATTCGAGGGCGGCCTGCGCGTCACCGACCAGAAGACGGTCGAGATCGTCGAGATGGTGCTGGCGGGCTCTATCAACAAGGAGATCGTCGCGCTCATCAACGCCGAGGGCGAATGGGCGATCGGCCTGTGCGGCAAGGACGGCAACATGGTGTTCGCCGAAAAGGCGCGCAAGACCATGATCGACCCGGACTCCAACATCGAGCGCGTGCTCGATCTCGGCTTCGTCGGCGAGCCGGTCGAGGTCGACCGCACGCTGCTCGACCTTCTGGCGCGCTCCGAGATGATCCCGGTGCTGGCACCTGTGGCGCCCGGCCGCGATGGTCACACCTACAACATCAATGCCGATACCTTCGCCGGCGCCATCGCCGGCGCCTGCAAGGCCTCGCGTCTTCTGTTCCTCACCGATGTGCCGGGCGTGCTCGACAAGGACAAGAAGCTGATCGACGAGCTGACGGTCGCCGAGGCCAAGGCGCTGATCAAGGACGGCACGGTGTCGGGCGGCATGATCCCGAAGGTCGAGACCTGCATTGAGGCGATCGAGCGCGGCGTCGAAGGCGTCGTCATCCTCAACGGCAAGACGCCGCATTCGGTGCTGCTTGAACTGTTCACCGAGCACGGCGCCGGCACGCTGATCGCGCCCTGATATTTGTGGGCTGTCGCGCCCGGCGCTAATCCGGCAGAGCGGCGACCGCCACGATCTCGATGACGAGATCGGGATGCGCAAGTGCGGCAACCCCGATTACTTCCGAGGGCGGCGGATTGTTGTAGCTGCAGTGTTTCGGGCAGTGCGCGGCGAAGAATTCGTCCATGACGTCCAGCCGGAAATTGGGGGAACTCAGAACGCCGCCGTCCGGAAACGGTCCTTTGACATATTGGGTGATCTTGACGAGATGCTCGAGCGAGCTGCCAAGCTCCTCCAGGTCCGATTTGATGGTCGTCAAAATGGAGCGCCATTGCGTCGCCGCGTCCCCGACGGCGCCACCTTTGCCCGTCGACGGGTCGTAATCTTCGGCCGTGCCCGTATTGCCGGCGAGAAAGACATAGCCCCTGGCGCCGCTGACGACGGTGCCTTTTCCCCAAGGCATCAGCCGGCCCTCTTTCATCTTTTTATGGGTGACAAGCTCCATCGCTTCCTCCTGCCGGACACCCTCTGCTTCCAGGAAGTAGCGCGCAGCCTGATAACGGCCAGCGTTAAAAAGTCAGGCGCGGTGCGAATGCATGGCCGCGAGCACGGCAGGTTTCCATGCCGTCCGTTCGAACACCATCGATTGCTCTTCCGCGTCTGTGGCGCGCTCCGGAAATCGGCCATCTTTCATCCGGCCATCGCGCGTCAGAAATCCCCAGACTCGCGGACCAGAGCCGCCGTCCATCTGCGTATACCAGCGCATGGAGAACGAGCTTCATGGCGGGACCTCTTCATGGGTGATCCGCCCATGCTGGCCGGCGCCATCACCGCCGCAGATGTCCGAGCGGCACGTGGCCGGGTCCCTTGATGTTCTGCAGCACGAGTTGCGTGTGGACGTCGCGCACACCGTCGAGCCGCATCAGCCGGTGCATGACGAAGGCGTTGAGTTCGTCGACCGACGGCACCATGACATGCAGCAGGAAGTCGTGGTCGCCGGTCATCGTCCAGCAGGATGATACCTCGTCCATGCGCTGGACCGCGGCGATGAAGCTCTCGGGCGAACCGTCGCTGTGGCTGACCAGCCGCACCTGGATGAACACCTCGACCGTCAGGCCGACGGCACGGCGGCTGAGCACGGCGGCAAAGCCCTTGATGATGCCGGCCTCCTGCAGCGCCTCGAAGCGCCGCGCGCAAGGTGTCGTCGACAGGCCGATCTCCTGCGCCAGTTCGGAGACCGGCTTGCGTCCGTCGCGCTGGAGGATATCGAGCATCTTGATCTCGAAATCGTCGAATTGAGGCATTTTCACTCCGCTATGGCATATTCCGAGTGGATGTTATCCAAAAATCCTCATTCCGGCCATCACCGAAACCGATTTGCCTCCGCAAGTCCGGTTAACTTCGGGCACATCCGGAATTCAAGATTGGCGAGGAGAAAACCATGACGACAATGAGCGTTGCCGAATATGCCCGCGACTGCGCGGCTCAAGGGTTGCGCGGCGACTACTCGGTCTGCCGTGCCGATTTCACCGTGGCGCAAGGCTATGACTACAGCGCCGAGGAACAGGCGGTCTGGCGCACGCTGTGCGACCGCCAGACGAAACTGACGCGCAAGCTCGCCCACCATTCCTATCTCGACGGCGTCGACAAGCTCGGCCTGCTCGACCGCATCCCGGACTTCGACGAAGTCAGTGCCAAGTTGCGCAAGCTCACTGGCTGGGAGATCGTCGCCGTGCCAGGGCTCATCCCGGCCGCGCCCTTCTTCGACCATCTCGCCAGCCGCCGTTTCCCCGTCACCAACTGGCTGCGGACGCAGCAGGAGCTCGACTACATCGTCGAACCCGACATGTTCCATGATTTCTTCGGCCATGTGCCGGTGCTGTCGCAGCCGGTCTTCGCCGACTTCATGCAGATGTATGGCCAGAAGGCCGGCGACATCATCGCGCTCGGCGGCGACGAAATGATCAGCCGGCTCTACTGGTACACGGCCGAATACGGCCTCATGCAGGAGAGTGGTCATCCGCTGAAGGCCTTCGGCGCCGGTCTGATGTCATCCTTCACGGAGTTGCAGTTCGCGGTCGAAAGCAAGGATGCGCACCATGCGCCTTTCGACCTGGAGACGGTGATGCGCACGGGCTACGAAATCGACAAGTTCCAGCGCGTCTATTTCGTGCTGCCGTCCTTCGACGCGCTGCGCGACACATTCCAGACCGCCGATTTCGCGGCGATCGTCGCTCGCCGCATGGGCGAGCCCGCACTCGACCCGGCGACTGTCTAGAGCAGTTCCAGGAAAAGTGTGCACGGTTTCCCCGGTAAAAGCGCGCAGCGCTTTCCCTGGGGAATTGCGCAAAAACAAAGAGATAGAGCAGTTCAGCGTTCCATGGAACGGTGAATTGCTCTAGCCGGATTTGGATGGGCAGGGGCGAGCGAAACCTCGCCCTTCCTACAGTGCGGCATAGATGTTGCGATTGAACTTCGTCTCCATCACCACATGCGATGCGGTTTTGACGATGCCGCTGATTTCATTCAGCGCATTCACTTCCCGGTTCAGCTTCTCGAGCGTCTCGGCCGCGACATGGATGATCAGGTCCCACTCGCCGGTTATGGCATAGACCGCCTGGATCGAAGGCATCGCCTTGATCTTCCTGGAGACGTCCGGGTAGCTCTTGTTGTTCAGGGCGGCGAAGGTGAAACAGTGGACGGAATTCTGTGCCGCCTCCTTGGTCAGCCGCACCGCGTAGCCTTCGATGACCCCGCCCGCCTCGAGCTTTTGTATGCGCTCCTGCAAGGCAGTCCGGGATACGCCGAGCTGACGCGCCAGTGATGCGACCGGCTCACGCGCGTTCTTCTGCATCAGCGCGAGCAGCTGGCGATCTTTTTCGGTCAATTCCACAATCAATCCTCTCCTTCGATCCGCCCTGGAACCCGTCCAATCGCTCGGCGCGATCCTATCGGCTGAACCACCGCCGCGACAATCCTCAGGAACCGCCGGTGCAGGCTGCGCAAGGCGCAAATATCCGGCATTTTGCCGCCTCACGGCACGTAATGACTGCATGGCTGCCATTATCCGGCATTTCGCCGGGTGGAACCCTGCTTTTCGCGACCTGAGTGTCAACTGTCACAAACGCCAGTCCATGAGGGGGAACAGCTTCGGCTGCGATGGACGCAAATCGACACCGAGCCGCGTTGGACTTGCATCCGCAAGCCGAACGCCACGGTACGCCGCGGAGACGTCGCGGACGAGGCTGATCGAAACAACCACTGGTGCCCGACGCAGGTACCGTCATTTCAGCTGCATCCATAAGGGAGGATAACTTTGAAAAAACTGCTCGATTTCGCCATTCTTGCCGTCGCGACATTCGCGATCACGACGGCGGCCATGGCCGGAGAAACTTTGGATCGCGTCACGTCGAAGAAGGCGATGGTCGTCGCCACCAACGCCGCCTGGCCGCCGCAAAGCTTTCTCAATGACAGCAACGAGCTCGCCGGCTTCGACATCGATGTCTCGCGCGAGATCGGCAAACGGCTGGGGGTCGAGGTCTCGTTCGAGACGCCTGACTGGGCGACGCTGACCGGCGGTCGCTGGCAAGGGCGCTACGACCTCGGCGTCGGCTCGGTCACACCGACCAAGGCTCGTTCCAAGGTGATCGATTTTGTCGGCATCTATTACTACAGCCCCTATGTCTACGTCGTGCACAAGGACAGCACCGCGAAGTCGGTCGCCGATCTCAACGGCAAGGTGATCGGCGTCGAGACGGCCACCACCTCGGAGGATTTCATCCGCCGCAAGCTTGAGATCGACGCGCCCGGCCTGCCTCCCGTCGAATACAAGCTGGAGCCCGGCGAGATCCGCACCTTCGCCGATTCCATGCTTCCCTTCGATGACCTGCGGCTTGGCGACGGCGTTCGCCTGAATGCCGTGATCGCTCCGGAGCAGACGGCGCAGAACGCCATCAAGAACGGCTATCCCGTGAAGATCCTCGAAGGGGAATATGCCTTCCGGGAACCGCTCGTCGTCATTGCCGAGAAGAACGATCCCGAGTGGACCGCAAAGGTTTCGGGCATCATCGCCGAGCTGAAGAAGGACGGCACGCTCGCCGCGCTGACCACGAAATGGTACGGCAAGGACTACAGCGCCAAATGACGTTGGATTGCCCGCCGGCCGCCGCTCGGCGACCGGCGGGCATCACGCGTCAGATGCCGGAGCGGTTCAGCGTTTGAAACAATCGCCACCCCTCTCTAAACCTTTGTTCTTGCGCAATTCCCCAGGGAAAAGCGCTACGCGCTTTTCCTGACTCTGAGCGGGATGCAGTTGAAAGTCGCCGATGGCCTATCCGGACACCTATTACGCCCGCACCATGATCGACCGGAAGATCAGGCCCCCGCTCCGCGGCGAGGCGCACTGTGACGTGGCCATCGTCGGCGGGGGACTGGCCGGCCTGACCACGGCGCTGCAGCTGTCGCGTTCCGGGCTGCGCGTCGCCGTGCTGGAGGCCCAGGTCGTCGGTTTCGGCGCCTCCGGCCGCAATGGCGGCTTCGTCACGCCTGGCTTCGCCACCGGCGGCGACACCATTGCCGCGCGCGTCGGCAAGGAGGCCGCGCGGCAACTGCACCGGCTGTCGATCGAGGGCGTCGAATTCGTGCGTCATACCATCGAGGCTCTCGACATATCGGCCGCCATGCCGCGCGAGGGGCTGGTCAGCGTCCTGCGCTACGACGATGGCGACGCGCTCAAGGCCTATGCCGACCAGACGGCGCGCGACCACGGATACGAGCTTCAATATCTGCGCAGAGAAGACGTCCGTTCGGTGCTTAAATCGGCTCGCTACTATCAGGGCCTGCGCGACCCGAAAGCCTTTCACATCCATCCGCTTAATTATCTGCGTTCCGTGGCCGATGAGATCGAGCGGCTTGGCGGCAGCATCCATGAGAGCTCCGAAGTCGTGCAATGTGATCTGTCGGGGCCGCAAAAGATGCTGCGCACGCGAGAGGGCACGCTTCGGGCAACTCGCGTCGTGGTGGCTACCGGCGGCTACACCGGCCCGGTATTCACCCAACTCCACCGCGCCTTCCTGCCCATCGCGACCTATGTGATGGTTTCCGAGCCGGCGCCGCGCCTGATCGCGCAAGCCGTTGCGACCACGGACGCGGTCGGCGACAACCGGCGGGCCGGCGACTATTATCGGCTGGTCGATGGCGGCAATCGCCTTCTGTGGGGCGGGCGCATCACCACGCGCGCCGCTTCTGCCTACGCGCTGGCGCGCGAATTGCGCCGCGAGATGATCGGTACCTATCCGCAGCTTGCGGACCTCAAGACCGAACTGGCCTGGTCCGGATTGATGTCCTATGCCCGTCACCTGATGCCCCAGATCGGCGAATTGCAGCCGGGCGTCTGGTATTGCACGGCTTTCGGCGGCCATGGTCTCAACACCACGGCCATCGCCGGAAAAGTCGTTGCGGAAGGCATTCTGGGCGTTTCGGACCGGTACCGGCAGTTCGCGCCATTCGGATTGAGCTGGGCCGGCGGCGCCGCCGGCCTGGCGGCCGCGCAGCTCACCTACTGGAAATTGCAGGCGCAGGACTGGTGGCGAGAACGTCATGCCGCCACGAAAGACAAGGTGACGGCATGATCGGCAGGCTGATGCTCTTCTATCCGGGGATCACCCGCCGCGCAGCGGCGGCGCTCGTGCTGGCGCTGTTGGCCGCCGGCCTTTACGCGATGGGCATCAAGTCAAGCTGGATCGGCTCGGTGATTCCAGTTGCATCCGGCTGGCTGCAGGCCAACCCTGCCCTGTCGCGCGCGCTTTCCGCAGTGCTGATCGCGCTCATTGTGCTGGTGAATTGCAAGCTGCTGCTGCTTTTGCCCCGACGGCAGCAGATCGTCGGCGTCTGGATCGAACTGTTCGTGCTCCTGATGCTGTTCTTCTATTCCTTCGACCTGTCGCTTGCCTTCATCGCCAGGAAGATCGGCTTCCTGATCACCCAGGGCGTCACCACCACGCTCTACATTTCGGCGATCTCGATCCTGATCGCGACAGCCATCGCACTTGTCGGCGCGATCGCCAAACTGACCGGAAACGGCATTGTGTACGGGCTGGCCACTTTCTACACCTCGTTGTTCCGCGGCCTTCCTTTGCTGATGCAGATCTACATCATCTATCTCGGCCTGCCGCAGGTCGGTTACGTGATCGGCGCGGTGCCGGCCGGCATTCTGGCGTTGTCGCTGTGTTATGGCGCCTACATGACCGAGATCTTCCGCGCCGGCATCGAAAGCATTCCGCGCGGACAGAGCGAAGGCGCCACTGCGCTTGGACTGAGCCCCGGCCAGACCATGGCGCTGGTCATCCTGCCGCAGGCCATGCGCGTCATCATCCCGCCGACCGGCAACCAGTTCATCGCCATGCTGAAGGACTCGTCCCTCGTGTCGGTCGTCGGCGTCTGGGAGATCATGTATCTCGCCCGCACCATGGGCCAGACGGAGTTCCGCCATATCGAGATGCTGATCACCGCCTCGATGATCTACTGGATCCTGTCGATCACGCTGGAGTTCGGCCAGGCCTATCTCGAACGGCGTTTCGGCAGGTCGGAACGGCGGGCATAGGAGCAATACCAGGAAAACTGCTCACGGTTTTCCGTCCAGAATAGCGTGAGGCAAAGAGCTGGGAGCTCGGCGATCCCTCAAGCGCTGAAGCGCTCGCTGGCTGCCGCCGTGGTGCTGGTGCGCATCGCCATAAACGGCTTTTAAGCCGCTCCGGCGCCATCATGTGACGCGGCTTTGCCGGGATGAGATGACTTAGTGGGGACTGCGGAACCCTCAGGCGGCGACCACCTTGCCGAGATGCTCGCCGAGCCGGCAGGCCAACGCCGTGATCGTCGTCGTCGGGTTGCATTGGCCCGAGGTGCAGAACACCGAGGAGCCGCCGACATATAGATTGTCCATGCCGTGCACCTTGCAATTGGCATCCACGACGCTCGTGGCGACATCGGTGCCCATGCGCGTGCCTCCCATGTGGTGGTGGCCGGCCGTCTCTTCGTCCGTCGGGTAGTCGCCGCCGTTCGAAATCCAGTCGGCTATACGCACCCGGCCCAGATTCTTCTGGGCTAGCGTCGTCCCGAAAAGCCTCAGCCCTTCGAGCAGCGTGCGGCGTTCCAGGTCCGATTTCTTCCAGTGCAGCTCGATGCGCGGCACGCCGGCGTGGTCGACCACGGTCTTCGACAGCTCGACCTGGTTCGAGGCCAGCGGCGCCTGCTCCCAGGCGACATAGAGTTGGGCCGCGCAGCGCAGGTTCTGGTTGAGCCTGCCCGATAGCCACTCCGCCATGTTGGGCGCCGTACAGGCGAGATCCGCGATCAGGTCCTTGACGCCGGGATAGGGCGTCTCGATCAGCCTGATGCCGAAATTCATGATCCGCAGCCGCTCCATCGCGGCCGGCATCGGCGAGAAGAAGGCCTCGTTCACCGCATCGACCTCGAATGCGCCATAGTCGGCCAGGATGGCGTTGCCGCCCTGGAAGGTCGGGTGTTCCATCCAGTAGCGGCCAAGTGCCGTCGCGTTCGGCACGACGCCGCCATTGGAGCGCTGGTTCGACCACAAAAGCAGCCGCGAATTCTCCAGCCCGCCGGTACAGACGATGAAGTAGTCGGCGCTGAAGAAGCCGGCATCCTGCCCCTGCGACCGCAGCCTGGCGCCGGTCACGCGTCTGCCGTCGCCGGCAAGCTCGGTGGCACAAGTGTTGAGCACGACAGCGATGTTCCTGCTCCTGTCGAGCTCGTCGGCGTATTTTTCAGCGAAGCGCACCGCACCGCTCTTGATCAGCTGCACCCAGCGGATGTCGTCCGAGATCGGCGCGTCCGGCCGGAAATCCGGCAGTTCCAGGATTTCGCGCACTTCGCCCAGATAGGGTTCGATGTCACTGCGCCGGATCGGCCAGCCCGTGTCCGGCACCCACGCCTTCGGCTCGAAATCCTGTTTGTCGAGCACGCGGCACCAGCCGGCCCAGTGGTTCGAGCTGCCGCCCATGAACCGCAGCCGGGTGATATCGAGATCGAAATAGAAATCGCCGACCGTGGTGCCGCGGTAGAAATCCTGCGAGGTGTCGCTGAACTCCCTGCCGCCGGCCTCCAGCACCACGACCGGTATGCCGGCGGCGCCGAGCTTTCTGGCGATCGTGGTGCCGGCCGGGCCGGAGCCGAGAACGCAGACCCTGGGCGTGAAATTCGCGGCGCGAAACGCCTCATAACTGTCGAAGATCATGCCAGGTCGCTCCGCTTCAGGATCCAGCCATTGACCTCGACGATCTCATCGGGGGCGGCTTCGGAAGAACCCGCATCGGGCAATTTGCGGAACAGCGACAGGGCAGGCACCGCGATCAGCGTCTGCATGATCATTCGGCGCGATATCTTCTTGATAAGGAAACTCATGACAGGTCTCTCGACGGGGTCTCTATCCAGGCATGTTCCCTGAACATCCAGGCATGGTCCCTGAACGGCACATGCTTCATCATCGAAGCCAGAAGCGTGCCAAAACTGGTTGCAAGCCGGAACAATGCGCAGCCGAGTGCAAACAGGGTTAGAGACTCCTTAACAAGCCGATATGCTGGATCAGCCCGTTCAGGCCGCCTCGGAGATGTCGGTGTCGAGGATCACCAGGTTGCGTCCCCGATGTTTGGCCTGGTAGAGGCGCCGGTCGGCGGCCCGCATCAGCTCCGACACGCTGGCGCTTTCGTCGCAGAGGGTTCCGCCGATGCTGACGGTCAGCGGAATGGTCCGCTCGTCCACGGGCCGGAAGCGGATCAGCTCGACCTCGCGGCGGATGTGCTCGGCGACGCGCTTGGCTTCCCGTTCCGTGGCTCCGACCAGCAATGCGCCGAACTCCTCGCCGCCGATGCGGCCGAGGACGTCGCCGTCGCGCACCCCGCGCTTGATGGCGCTGGCGATCAGGAGCAGCGCGTCGTCGCCGGTCAGATGGCCGAAGCTGTCATTGATCATCTTGAAATGGTCGGCATCGATGATCAGCAAGGCGCCGCGATCGGGCTTGTGCCGGGAGCCGTTGAGCACGGCAAAGAAGCTTTCCCGGTTGAGCATGCCCGTCATGTCGTCGCGGCTGGCCTTTTCCGCCAGCCGGCGATGCGCTGCGGCAAGCTGGGCGTGCGTGCGGGCAAGGTCGCGATGCGCCGACTTCAGCCTGTCGCTGTGCCAGAACGTGCTTGCGCAGGCCGCCCATGCAAGAACCAGCGGACACAATGTCGAGGTCAGCCAGATCATGCGGTTGACCGGGAATCCCATGGCGGGGACGATGATCAGGGTCAGAAGGAGCGAAACCGCGACGGAGACGAAAGCAATGGTGGCGGACTTCAGAATTATACTGCTCATCGCTGGCTCCCACTGGACCGCCTCTGTGCCAGCAAGCCCTGAAGGCCACCTTTCCAGGATGCCTAAAATTTGAACGGTGAGACTGTTCTGCCACTTTCGGCGCGTAGAAGTTGTGGATAAAGCCCCTTCAAGATCGTCCGTTTCGTGCCATAAGGGGCGCATGGCTACACACCCCGACCCCGCTCGCTTCGCCCATGTCACCGACTGGGTGTTCGACCTGGACAACACGCTCTATCCGCATCATTCGAATCTGTTCTCGCAGATCGACGTCAAGATGACCGCCTATGTCGGGGAACTGCTGTCGCTGCCGCGCGAGGACGCGCGCAAGCTGCAAAAGGAACTTTATCGGGAATATGGCACGACACTGAACGGGCTGATGACGCGCCATGGCATAGACCCCGACGATTTCCTCGAGAAGGTCCACGACATCGACTATTCCTGGCTGGTGCCGGATCCCGTCCTCGGCACCGCCATTCGCCAGCTTCCCGGCCGCAAGTTCATCTTCACCAACGGCGACCGCAGGCATGCCGAGCGCACTGCGCGCCAGCTTGGCATCCTTGATCATTTCGACGACATCTTCGATATCGTCGCTGCCGGGCTCAACCCCAAGCCGGCGCGCCAGACCTACGAGAAATTCGCCGAACTTCACGCCGTCACCGGCCACAATGCGGTGATGTTCGAGGATCTCGCGCGCAACCTGTCCGTGCCGAAGTCACTGGGCATGACGACGGTCCTGGTGGTGCCGCGCAATTTCGAGCCGACATTCTCCGAAATCTGGGAGCGCGATCCGGCGCAGGAAGATGATGTCGACTTCGTCACCGACGATTTGGCCGGGTTTCTGACGGAGATAGTCGTGGGGATAAGGCAGTAGGGCAGTAGGGCAGTAGGGCAGTAGGGCAGTAGGAAGATGAGGGGCGCTCTCAGCCCTTGATTCTAGATATACTGCCTTACTGCCCTACTCCCTTACTCCCCTAACTTATAGAACCGGCTGACGATGCCCCAGGCCTCGTCGGCGGTGTCGACGAAATCGATGATGTCCTGGTCGCCGGGACTGATCGTGCCTTGCTCGGCGAGGAAGTCGAGATCGATCGCCCGTTTCCAGAAGGATTTGCCGAACAGGATCACCGGCACGCGCTCCATGCGCCCGGTCTGGATCAGCGTCAGCGTCTCGAAGAATTCGTCCATCGTGCCGAAGCCGCCGGGAAACACCGCGACGGCCTTCGCGCGCATGACGAAATGCATCTTGCGGATGGCGAAATAGTGGAAGTTGAAACAGAGTTCCGGCGTCACATAGGCATTGGGCGCCTGCTCGTGCGGCAGAACGATGTTAAGGCCGATAGAGGGCGCGCCGACATCGTCGGCGCCGCGATTGCCCGCTTCCATCACGCCGGGCCCGCCGCCGGTCACCACGACATATTCGCGGTAGTATGAACTGGCCGATTGCTGCGAGCAGAGGCGGGCGAATTTGCGCGCCTCCTCGTAATATTTGCTGTTTTCCTCGAGGTTCTTCTTCTGCGTCTCGTTTTTGGCCGCCCAGGCCTCGCCGCCGGGTTCAGGCAGCCGCGCGCCCCCGAACAGGACCACGGTCGAGCGGATACCGCGCTCGGCCAGGATCATCTCCGGCTTCAGGAGTTCGAGCTGCAGCCTGACCGCGCGCAGTTCGCGCCGCGTCATGAAGTCGGGATCGTTCCACGCCAGGCGGTAGGTCTCGGCGCGCGTCTGCGGCGTGTCCGGCACGCTCCTGGCCCGCTCCAGATCCTCGTCCGAATGCGGCAGCGGCGTCCAGCCCGCCTTTTCCATGGGTGTCATGATGTCAGGTCCGTCCATTTCATTCACTTGCGCCGTCCCATGGCGCAGTCGCGATTGACCCCTACTCTGCCTTCACATAGGGTCCGCGCGATTTTCAAAACAGGTTAAGGCTCAGCCCCTTAACAGCCTGGTAATGGAGCGAATTCATGTCGAAGCCGGATCTGGCGAGCCTCGAAAAGACCATCGACAAGGCCTTCGAGGAACGTGACGCGATTTCGACGGCGACCAGAGGCGAGACACGCGACGCCATCCAGTCGGCGCTCGATCTGCTCGACCGCGGCACCGCCCGCGTTGCCGAGCGCCAGGCCGATGGCCAGTGGCATGTCAACCAATGGCTGAAGAAAGCCGTCCTTTTGTCCTTCCGGCTGAACCCGATGGAGATCATCAAGGGCGGTCCCGGCCAGGCCGTGTGGTGGGACAAGGTGCCGTCGAAGTTCGACGGCTGGAGCGCCGTCGATTTCGAGAAGGCCGGTTTCCGCGCCGTGCCGTCGTCGATCGTGCGCCGCTCGGCCTATGTCGCGCCGGGCGCCGTGCTGATGCCGTCCTTCGTCAATGTCGGCGCCTATGTCGATTCGGGCACCATGGTCGATACCTGGGCTTCGGTGGGCTCCTGCGCCCAGATCGGCAAGAATGTGCACCTGTCGGGCGGCGTCGGCATCGGCGGCGTGCTGGAGCCGATGCAGGCCGGTCCCACCATCATCGAGGACAATTGCTTCATCGGCGCGCGCTCGGAAGTGGTCGAAGGCTGCATCGTGCGCGAGGGCTCGGTGCTCGGCATGGGCGTCTTCATTGGCCAGTCGACCAAGATCGTCGACCGCGCCACCGGCGAGATTTTCTACGGCGAAGTGCCGCCGAATTCCGTCGTCGTAGCCGGTTCGCTGCCGGGCAAGCCGTTTCCGAACAATGAGCCGGGTCCAAGCCTCTATTGCGCGGTCATCGTCAAGCGGGTCGATGCCAGGACCCGGTCCAAGACCTCGATCAACGAATTGCTGCGCGATTGATCTTTTTGGAAAGCGGGCGCACCTTCCGCCGGCGCGACGATCGGTCGCGCCGGTTCAACATGGAGGGTGGCATGGACTGGAGATGTCTGCTGACGAGCTTCGACGGCCGCATCGATCACGCCAAGTTCTGGGCCGGCATCGATATATTCATCGTCATCGGTATTGTTGCCTTCATTCTCGATGCGATTCTCGGCACGCGCTTCACGACCGCAGGCGGCGGCAGGATCGGCATCATCGGCATGCTCGTCGCGCTGGCGTCGATCTATTTCGCGATTGCTCTCTATGGAAAACGCTGGCACGACCGCGACAAGTCGGGCTGGTGGACGCTGATCGGTCTCGGCGTTCTCGAAGGCGCCCAGGGTGTCAATCAATATGGACGGGACCCGCTTGCCTGACAGATCCAACCTTACTTGGCTTTTCTTCAAGACATCGGGCCGCGTCAGCCGCGCGGCCTATTTTCTTGGTGGGCTGCTCGTGGCCATCATCCAGGCCTTCCCGCTCTATCGTTTCACGCTGGTGCCGGAAGGCTCGCCCGAGAGCAACATGTGGTCGTTCGTCTTCTTCATCGCCTTCATCGCCTCGCTGTGGTCAAACATCGCACTGGCGGTGAAGCGGCTGCACGACCTCGACAAGCCCGGCATCGCGGCGTTGATCCTGTTCGTGCCGGTCGTCTCGATCGTCGCCTTCGTCGTGCTTTGCCTGTTTCCGGGCCAGCCCGGACCCAACCGCTATGGCAAGCGCACCAATGCACCGGCCGAACCCTGAGCGCCCATCATCGCGATGCGCTACTGACGGTATGCATGAAAAGGAAGGCCTGAAGCGCGTCGCCTGAATTCATTCAGACGCGACGCGCTTCAGGCGCGGCGACCTGATCCGCGCTGAAACCGGGCGATCCGCGGCCGGCCGCTTCCGCTTCACGCACCAGGGCGATGATTCGTCGGACCGTCGGCGCCGGCGTGCCCGCTTCTTGCGCCAGGCGAAGAACGGCGCCTTGCAAATCGCCGATCTCCGTCGGCCGGCCGCGCTGCAGATCGTCCCACATGGAGGAACGCGCCTCCGGGTCGATGGCCAGCATCCGCCGCGCCAGCAGCCTGAATAGCCAATCGGGGAGGCGGAGCACTATCGGCAACAGCACCGGCCGCAAGCCGGCGATCCGCGCCGGCTCGATGCCCGACGCCTTCATGGCCTGGAGCGCCTCGTCGATCTGTCTTGCCAGGATCAGCCGCCAGCGCCGGTCGGCAAGCTCGCTCGCCAGCGGCAGGCCCGAAAGCGCCACCAGCGCATTGTTCAAATTCATCAAAAGCTTGCCCCACAGCACGGCTTTCATGTCGGCATGGGCTTCAACCCGGAGCCCTTCGACGCCGAGAAGGCTGATCAGACCGGCATCGCTGTCCTCGATCATGACCTTGCCGTCGCTGGCGCGGTGGACACGCAGCGGTAATTCGCCGTCGGCCGATTGCACGACATTGAACGGCACCATGCCGGCCAGCACTGGTCGCCCGCCGACACCGGCGCGCAGCCTGTCGGCATTGTCGATGCCGTTCTGCAGGCTCACCACCACGGCGTCCGGCGGGGCGTGGGCGGCGATGAGCGCAGCCATCTCCCGCGTCGCGCCGCTCTTGACGGTGACCAGGATCACGTCCGCCTGCGGCAAGGCAGCGGCTGGTTCGGTGGTGACGGCAAGCGCTTGCGGCTCGAGGCCTCGATCGCGGCCCTCAAGGTCGCTGATCCGCAATCCGCCTTGCCGCAGAGCCGCCTCGACGCGCGGCCGGGCCAGCAGGATGACCTTGCGCCCGGCGAGCGCCAGACAGCCGCCGGCATAGCAGCCGATGCCGCCGGCGCCGGCAATGACGATTCTCTTGCCCCCGTTTGCCATCCTGTCGCTCCGCACCGGGCCCACGACTATACGACATGAAAACCATAATGTCGGCGGTATCGCCGGTCATAGGACTGGCCCCTACGTCTGGCCGTGACAGGCCTTCAGCTTTCGACTATCGCTTTTGCCATGACGCTGCCGACCGATCCCGCCGCAAACCTCGCCGCCCTCATCCGTTGCGCCTCCGTGACGCCGGCCGAAGGCGGTGCGCTGACCGCGTTGCAGACGATGCTGGAACCGCTCGGCTTCCTCGTCGATCGCCCGGTGTTTTCGGAAGACGGCACGCCCGATATCGAGAACCTTTATGCCAGGCGCTCCGGCAATGGCCCTCATCTGATGTTCGCCGGACACACCGACGTGGTGCCGGTCGGCGACGAAGCCGCCTGGACGCATCCGCCCTTCGGCGCCGAGATCGCCAATGGCGAGATGTATGGCCGGGGTGCGGTCGACATGAAGGGCGGCATCGCCTGTTTCATCGCCGCGGTAGCGCGCCATATCGAGGCGAATGGCGGCCCGAAGGGCTCGGTCTCGCTGCTGATCACCGGCGACGAGGAAGGCCCGGCCATCAACGGTACCACGAAGCTGCTCGAATGGGCGGCTTCCAGGGGCGAAAAATGGGACGCATCGATCGTCGGCGAGCCGACCAACCCGGCTGCGCTCGGTGACATGATAAAAATCGGCCGGCGCGGCTCGCTGTCGGGCGACATCACCGTCAATGGCCGCCAGGGCCATGTCGCTTATCCCTTGCTTGCCGACAATCCGGTACGCGGGTTGATGAGCCTGGTCGATGCTTTGCTGCATCCCGTCTTCGATGAGGGCACGAAGGATTTCCAGCCGACCAATCTGGAGGTGACATCCATCGACGTAGGCAACCCGGCCACCAACGTCATTCCAGCCAAGGCAACCGCCACCTTCAACATCCGCTTCAACGACAGCTGGACCGCCGAGACCATACAGGCCGAAATCCACAACCGTCTCGACCAGGCGGCGGGCCGCAAGAAATACCGGCCCGGCAAGGAGATGCCGGTCGACTACGAACTCGTCTGGCGCGACCGGCCGAGCCATGTCTTCCTGACCCGCGACGACAGGCTGATCGAGACATTGAGCGGCTCGGTCAAGGCGGTGGTCGGCAGAGAACCGGCGCTGTCCACCTCCGGCGGCACGTCGGATGCGCGCTTCATCAAGGACTATTGCCCGGTGGTCGAATTCGGCCTGGTCGGCAAGACCATGCACATGGTCGACGAGCGCGTCGCCCTTGCCGATCTCGAGACGCTGACGCAAATCTATCAGCGCTTCATCGAAGACTGGTTCGGACAGGACTGAGCAGCATGCTTTCGGCGGACGAGACCCAAGTTTCGCTGACCGGCGCCTGGCGACTGATGCTCGGCAGGGCCGATGGCCTGCGTCTGCTCGACCTGTCTGCCGATGGTTTCTGGAATTCCTTTTTCGCCATCGTCGTCGCGGCGCCGGCATTGATCGTCGGCTGGGTCGGCATCGCCAACGAGATCGGCGATCCCGATGCCTTCGCGGGCCGCTTCAGCATGCTGTTGCGGCTGGCGACAGTCGATATCGGTTCCTGGGTGCTGCCTCTGGTCGCACTCGCTCTGGTCGCGCCGCGCGCCGGCATCGGCGGCCGCTTCGTGCACTATGTCGTGGCCTCGAACTGGGCTTCGGCCATCACGGCCTGGCTGATGCTGCCGTCCGCGCTGATCAGGCTTTTCCTGACCTCGGCGAGCCAGATCTCCAGCCTTGTGTCGCTGCTGTTGTTCGCGCTGTCGATGGTGCTGACCTGGCGCATGACCAACGCGACCATCGGCAGGGGTGCCGCAATCGGGACCGCTGTCTTCGTTGGCATGTTCATCGCTTCGCTGATCGTGCTGTTCGGGCTGCAGGCACTGCTTGGCATCACGGTTCCGGACACCGGAGCTCAGAGCCTTTCGGGACTCTATCCGGGATAATCGACGCCGACCAGAAAAAGCCCGTCGGGCGGCGCCACCTGACCGCAGGCGGCGCGGTTGTGCGCCTCGAGCGCCGCCTTGAGATCGCCGGCCGTCCAGGCGTCTTCGCCGACGCGCTTGAGCGAGCCGACCATCGAGCGCACCTGGTTGTGCAGGAAGGAACGCGCCGAGGCTCTGACTTCGATCATGTCGCCCGAACGGCTGACGTCAAGACGGTCGAGCGTGCGCACCGGGCTCTCGGCCTGGCATTGGGTGGAACGGAAGGTGGTGAAATCGTGCCGTCCAAGCAGCACTTTGGCGGCTTCGTGCATGGCAGTGGCGTCGAGCTGCTTCGGCACCCACCATACCTTGCCCTTTTCCAGCGCCGAGGGCGCGCGCCGGTTGAGGATGCGGTAGAGGTAGTGACGGCCGATAGCCGAGAAGCGGGCATCGAAGCCGTCGACGACGGTCGTGGCTTTCAAGATCGCGATGCGATTGCCCGCGCCCTGCAGATGCGCGTTGACGGCATCGCGCACCTTGTCGTCCGGCCAGGCCTTGGCCAGGTCGACATGCGCCACCTGGGCCGTCGCATGCACGCCCGCATCGGTACGGCCGGCAGCGCGCAAGCGGACCTGCTGGCCGCAGAATTTTTCGATCGCCTGCTCGATCGCCTGCTGCACCGAAGGCTGGTCCGCCTGGTGCTGCCAGCCGGCAAACAGGCTGCCGTCATATTCGATGTCGAGGCGAAAACGCGGCATGCCGGGCGGCTATACGCACTCGCCTAGGCGGCGAGTGCGGTGAAGGCCGAGGCGTAGACCAGCCGGCCGGTTTCGGGAGCGTCGCCCCAGGCCAGCGCCTGCAGCGCCTCGCCCTGGTATTCGCTCTCGAATCCTTCGGCGCGCGCGTGGCTGTAGCCGAAACGGCCGTAGTAGGTGGGGTCGCCCAGCACCACGGCCAGCATCTCGCCGGCGTCGCGCAGGCGGATGTGAGCCTCGCGGATCAGCGCGCCGCCAATGCCGGTGCCGTGAAAGGAGGGCTCCACCGCCAGCGGCGCCAGTGCCACCGCCGGGAAATCCTTGCCGCCGGTGCGGGCGAAAAGCCGCGAAAACAGGATGTGGCCAACCACTTGCCCGTCTTCTTCCGCCACCAGTTCGACAACGGCGTCGCCGCCGGAAACCAGCGCGTCAACCAGCCCGGCCTCCGCCTGCTGGCCGAAAGCGTGTTCCTCGACGAGGCGGATGGCCTCGCGATCCCGCGGCGTCGCCGCGCGTATCGACATCATGCTCATGACAATTTCATTCCTTTTTCGATCTTGGTCCCGCGCAGGAATTCTTGCGCGGCGGCGGGCCTTCCGCCCGCCCGTTGAACTTCGACCAGCCGGATCGCGCCCGCTCCGCAGGCGACCGTCAGGCGGTCGTCGAGAATTCCTCCCGGTTCGCCCATGCCTTGCGCAAGCGTCGAGCGAAGCAGTTTCAGCCGTTCCACCCGGCCACCAATTTCAACCTCGCACCAGGCGCCGGGGAAGGGCGACAGGCCGCGAATGTTATTGTGGACTTCGGCCGCGGGTCGCGTCCAATCCACGTGCGTATCGGATTTATCGATCTTTTTGGCGTAGGTCACCCCCTCAACCGCTTGGGCGGTGAACGCCAGGCTATTCCTTTCCAGCCGCGCCAGCGCTTCCACGATCAGTGCGGCGCTGACGCTCATCAATCGATCATGCAGATCGCCGGCGGTCATATCGGGTTCGATGACGCATTTTTCAACCAGCCCCACCGGGCCGGTGTCGAGGCCTTCTTCCATGCGCATGACCATCATGCCGGTTTCGCTGTCGCCCGCCATGATCGCCCGTTGGATGGGCGCCGCACCGCGCCACCGCGGCAACAGCGAGGCATGGCCGTTGATGCAGCCCAGTCGCGGCGCCTCAAGCACCGTCCTGGGCAGCAGCAGGCCGTAAGCCACGACCACGCCGATATCGGCTTGCAGCGCGCGAAAAGCTGCCTGTTCGGCCTCGCCCTTGAGCGACGTCGGCGTGCGCGTCTCGATGCCCAGCCGTTCCGCCTCGCGCTGTACCGGCGACGGCGTCAGCTCAAGGCCGCGCCGGCCGGCGGCTCGCGGCGGCTGCGTGTAGACGGCCGCGACCTCATGTCCGGCATCGGCAATTGCGCGCAATGTCGGCACCGAAAACTCCGGCGTCCCCATGAAAATCACGCGAAGGGGCATTGTCCCCTATCCCACCAGCTTGCCCGGAGCCTTGTCCTTGGCCAGCTTCTTGAACTTCTTCACCACCATGTCGCGCTTCAGCTTCGAAATGTGGTCGATGAACAGCACGCCGTTGAGATGGTCGATCTCATGCTGCAGGCAGGTTGCCATCAGCCCCTCGGCCTCCATTTCCTGCAGCTTGCCATCGCGGTCGAGGTACTTGACCCGCACGGAAGCCGGGCGTTCGACCTCGGCATAATAGTCGGGAATCGACAGGCAGCCTTCCTCGTAGACGGAGCGCTGGTCGGCGCTTTCCAGGATTTCGGGATTGATGAAGACATGCGGCGCCGGCGTCTCGTCCTCCTTGGCGAGGTCGATCACCAGCATGCGCAGCGGCTCGCCGATCTGGATCGCGGCCAGCCCGATGCCGGGCGCGTCATACATGGTCGCCAGCATGTCGTCGGCCAGTTTGCGCAAGGGCGCGTCGACGCGCTCCACCGGCTTGGAAACCTGGCGCAGGATGGGGTCGGGAAGAATGATGAGCGGCTTGATCGGCATGGCGTCTCACCTAAGACCTTGAATAAAGGGCGTCAACCGGTACGCCGGGGGATCGTTCACGTTTTGATCTGTGCTGGCCGGCCGAATCGTCTATGCTATGTGCATGAACGACCTGACATCCATCCTTTCGGAACCTGTCGCCCGGCTTGGCGCGACCACGATCACGCTCGGCCATGCGCTGGCGTTCGGGGCCTTTGTGTTTCTTGGCATGTTCGTGGCGCTTGTCGTCGCGCTGTGGCGCTCGGCCAAGGCGCGCGCCGTGGCCGCTGCCGAAGCCGCCGACCATGCCCGCGACGCCGAGGCGCGGATGGCCGGCATATTGCAAAGCCAAGCCGAGATGCAGGGCCGCATGGGCGCCATCGCGGAAGTCTTCGGCGCGCGGCAGGCGGAACTGACGCAATCGATCGGCCAGCGCCTCGATGCCATGACCGGCCGCCTCGGCCAGACCATGACCGAGCAAACCAAATCCACTCATGAGAGCCTGGCCAAATTGCAGGAGCGGCTGGCCGTCATCGACACCGCGCAAGGCAACATCCAGTCGCTCGCCGGCCAGGTCGTGCAATTGCAGGCGATCCTCTCCAACAAGCAGACGCGCGGCGCCTTCGGCCAGTCGCGCATGGAAGCGATCGTCGCCGACGGTCTGCCGCACGGCGCCTACGAGTTCCAGGCGACCTTGTCCAACGGCAGCCGTCCCGATTGCCTGGTGAAGATGCCCAACGGCGCGCCGGCGCTTGCCGTCGACGCCAAGTTTCCGCTGGAAGCCTGGAACGCCATCCGCGCCGCCGAAGGCGCCGAACAGCAGAAGGTCGCGTCGCAGGCCTTCCGCCGCGACATCGAGGTGCATGTCCGCGATATCGCGGATAAATATCTGATCCAGGGCGAGACGCAGGATACCGCCTTCATGTTCGTGCCGTCGGAATCGGTGTTTGCCGAGATCCACGAAAATTTCGAGGCGGTGGTGCAGAAGGCGCACCGCGCCCGCGTCGTCATCGTCTCGCCGTCGCTCCTGATGCTGTCGATCCAGGTCATCCAGGCGATCCTGAAGGATGCCCGTATGCGCGAGCAGGCACACCTGATCCAGGGCGAGGTGATCCGGCTGATGGAGGATGTTTCGCGCGTCGACGAGCGGGTGCGCAAATTGCAGGGCCATTTTGCCCAGTCGGCCAAGGATATAGACGACATCCTCGTCTCGACGTCGAAGGTGACCAAACGCGGCCAGAAGATCGAAGCTCTGGAGTTTGGGGCGCAGCCCGGAGGCGATGCCGACCCTGACATGGCGTCACCAGCCCCTGCGAAGCCGGAACCCGGCCCGCGCGTTGTCGATTCCCCACGCGTTGCCGATTCAAAGACCGGCCAGCTCAGGCTGAGGGTCGTCGAAGGCGACGAATGAGGCGCCGCACCGGACGGCGCTACTGCTCCTCCACTGTGGTCATGCCGTGAAATTCAGGTAGCCAGTGAAGCGCCGAGCGGTGCCATTTTTGCAGTGTCGGAATCAAATCCTGGCGTTGCCGCGCGGTTCCCACTCGAATGCCGTAGACCTTTGGGCCATCTCCGACCGACGTGGCGTAAAGGTGCGAACCGCAGTCGGCGCAAAAGGCCTGGACGCGCTTGGCGCCGCTTGCCACGGTCTTGATGTAGACCTTCGGTGTACCCTTTGTGATCCGGTAGTGATCTTCAGGCGCCGGAACGGTGACGCGAAAGGCCGTACCGGTCAACTGTTGGCAATCGGTACAATGGCAGATCGAGGTCTTTTCCGGTTCGACCTCCGCCTCATAGGTGATGGCACCACAATGACAGCCGCCGTCGATCTTCATAATCAGTCCTCCAAAACTCGATCGGCTGATCCTAGAGCAATTCCAGGAAAAGTGTGTACGGTTTTCCCAGGAAAAGCGCGTAGCGCTTTCCCTATGGAATTGCGCAAAAACAAAGACATAGAGCGTTTCGCCGTTCCCTGAAACGGTGAACTGCTCTGGCGGAGTAGCGGCGCAAGGCAACGAACGAGACGCTGATCCAGAGGCATGATCCCGAGGAGTGGGATGCGGGTTTCGAGACCATGCTCAAACTTTACTCGGATGCGGATTCGATCAGCTTGCGTCGCTGTTCCCAGGTGCCTGACGTCTGCGGCTTGACGAACAGCCGGGTGATCTCGGGCATTTCCTTCCTTAGCCGCGCTTCGAGGCGCTCGACGCAGGCTTCGATTTCCGGCGCCGACAGATGGTCCTCGAATTCGATGCTCAGGCCGGCAACGATCTCTTCCGGCCCCAGGTGGACGGTCAGGACCCCGTTCGCCCGCTGCACCGCCGGATCCTGCTGGGCGATCGCCAGCACTTCTTTCTGCACCGCCGGCGAAGCAGGCTCGCCGATGAGCAGCCCCTTGCTCTCGCGCGCCAGGAAGGCCGCGGTCGCACCCAGGATCAGTGCAATGCCGATCGAGGCGGCGCCGTCCAATTCCGGCATCTCGAAAATCTCCGCCGCCGATATGCCGGCAAAGGCGACGATCAGGCCGAGAAGCGCGGCACTGTCCTCGAACAGCACTGTGTAGACGCTTGGATCCTTGCTCGATTGCACAGCCTGCAGCCAGCCCTGCTGGCCCTTCTGCCGGCGGAATTCCCTCAGCGCCACCAGCCATGAGCTGCCCTCGAACAGAAACGACAGGCCGAGCACGATGTAATTGACCCTGACATTGGCGGCCGGTTCGGGCGCAATGATGTGCGTCACGCCTTCGTAGAACGATACGCCGGCGCCGAGCGCGAAGACGAGAAGCGCCACGATGAAGCTCCAGAAGTAGAGCTCGCGGCCATGGCCGAGCGGATGCGCGCGGGTGGCCGGGCGTGCGGCGCGATGCATGCCATAAAGCAGCAGGCTGCCATTGCCGGTATCGACCAGCGAATGCACGCCTTCCGAAAACATCGCCGAACTGCCGGTGAAGAAGGCTGCGACGAATTTGGTCAGCGCGATCGCGAGATTGCCGGCGAGCGCCGCGTAAATGACCGTTCGAGAGCCGCCATGCCCCGCCATTGCTTCCCTGTCGTCCTGTCCGACACGCGAAGTCTAGAGTAATTGCAGGAAAAGTGGGAGCCGATTTCCTTGAGATCATGCTGCGGGCCCGCCGAAATTCCGCGGCCATCGCGACGCACCAACACCCCGTCCGTTCAAGTCGCTGCGCGCCGGTTCGGATTCATAAGGCCGCCGAAACAGGTTGCCGGTTTTCGCGGCCGTGACCGCGAACGGCCCTTGCCTACAGGCATTTCTCTTGTTTCACTTCACTTCCCGCAACTGGAGGAACGAATCATGGCAAAAGGTGCGATGAAGGCAGGCAAGGAGGCCCGCAAGCCGAAGAAGGACGCCAAGAAGCCGGCCGCTGCTCCCACGCTCAAGGCGCCGCCGGTCAAGGCAACGAGGCTCAAGGAAAAATAGTCGCGTGCCTCGGATGGAGTTCGCCGGCGGCGTTCGGAACACCGCCGGCAGTTTGTTGATCGGGCGTTAAGACACCCTATATCTGGTGCGGGGACGACCCCACATCTCCTGAAATCCGGTCGGGACGACCCGCCCACTGTCTGACAGGGCATCGGCTGCCGCGGTGCTCGGTCGATCGCGCATTGCATCGTCCTGAACGGACGTCGGTGCGATGCTTGGATGGAGCGTTCCCCATGTCATGGATTTTTCTGTTTTTCGCCGGCCTGTTCGAGATCGGCTGGGCAATCGGCCTCAAGTATACCGACGGATTCACCCGCCTCGTCCCGACCGTGCTCACGGTCGCCTCGATGATCGTCAGCCTCACGCTGCTTGGACTGGCGCTGAAAGCGCTGCCCGTCGGCACCGCCTATGCGGTGTGGACCGGCATCGGCACGGTCGGCACGGCGCTGCTCGGTATCTGGCTGCTCGGCGAGCCGGCGACCGTCATCAGGCTCGCCTGCATCGCGCTCATCGTCTGCGGCATTATGGGGCTGAAATTCGCGGCATAAAGCAATCCAGGAAGCGAAGCGGTTTTCCATCCGAAATTGCGTCGAAGCAAACAGAGCAATTTTGCGAAAGTCGCATCACGAACGGCGTCGGCAATCGCACGAATTGGCGCGCGGACAAACGCATGCAGGGCCGCTTCGCAGCGACCCTGATCCTCGAAGCAGGTTGCTCCGGCGGTCTGAGGCTAGCGGCCGGTAAAGCCTGGCGGTGTCCTGCCGGTGCGCGCCTTGCGCGCCGCATAGCGCGCGTCGCGCTTCGCCTTGCGCTCGGCCTCGTCGGCCAGCAGACGCGCGATGCGCTCGGCCTCTTCGGCTTCCCGAATCCTGGCTTCCGCCTGCGCCGCCTCTTCGGCCGCGACCCGTGCGGCTTCGGCTGCGGCCTCGCGCTCGGCCTTCTCGATTGCCTCGCGTGCCAGCCTTTCCTGCTTCAGCCTCGCCTTCTCGGCCTCGCGTATCTCACGCGCCGCAAGGATAGCCTTGCGTTCGGCCTGTCGCGCCAGCACCGCGGGATCGTCCGCCGCCGGCTTCGACTTGAAGCGCTCCAGAAGCGCCTTCTTTGCCTCGTTCGCGGCGTTGCGCCGCTCGAAAATGTCTTTTTCCCTGTAGATAGCCAAGTCCACTTCCCTGAAGTCAATTCGCGACGCTTACATACGCGCGAAAACCGGGAGTTCAAGCGCCAAAACGGTATGCCAGCCATGAAATTCCGTGCTGTTGCAGCCGGGAGACGCCTTCGCGGCCGAAACGGACACGCACTGTTCGCAGTCAGACCCTCTGGTGGTGATACGGGCTGATCGCTACCTCTAGCGCGAAAATCAAACGCCAGGATGACACCAGATGGAACTCGGTCTCTACACTTTCGCCGACGTCAGCCCGCAGCCGGGCCCCGGCGCAATCGGCCCGCACGAGCGGCTGCGCAACCTGATCGAGGAGATCGAACTGGCCGATCAGGTCGGCCTTGACGTTTTCGGCCTTGGCGAGCATCACCGGCCGGACTATGCCGCGTCCGCGCCTGTCGTGGCTCTGGCCGCGGCGGCCGAGCAAACCAAACGCATAAAACTGACCAGCGCCGTCACTGTCCTGTCTTCGGACGATCCGGTCCGCGTCTTCCAGCAATTCGCCACGCTCGACCTTCTTTCCGGCGGCCGGGCCGAGATCATGGCCGGGCGCGGCTCGTTCATCGAATCCTTTCCGCTGTTTGGCTACAATCTTGAGGATTATGACGAGCTGTTCGCCGAAAAGCTCGACCTGCTGCTCGCCATCCGCGATCAGGTGAAGATCACCTGGTCCGGCAATCTGCGCGCGCCGATCAACGATCGCGGCGTCTACCCACGCCCCTTGCAGGAAAAACTGCCGATCTGGATCGCCATCGGCGGCACGCCGCAGTCCGCCGCCCGCGCGGGCGCGCTCGGCCTGCCGCTGGCGCTCGCCATCATCGGCGGCGAGCCGGCGCGGTTCGCGCCGCTGTTTGACCTCTATCGCGAGGCCGCCAGGCGCGCGGGCGCCGATCCGAAGGGTCTTGCCACCAGCATCAACGTCCACGGCTTCATCGCCGACACGACCGAGAAGGCGGCCGACGATTTCTATGGCCCACAGGCCGAGGTGATGAACCGCATCGGCCGCGAGCGCGGCTGGGGTCCGACCTCGCGGGCGCATTTCGACCAGTCACGCGGCCCGGGCGGCGCCTTGTTCGTCGGCAATCCCGAGCAGGTGGCCGAGAAGATCGTCGCCCAGCACAAGATCTTCGGCAATGACCGCTTTTTGCTGCAGATGGCGATCGGCATCATGCCGCATGCCAAGGTCATGAAGGCGATTGAACTCTACGGCACCAGGGTGGCGCCGATCGTGCGCAAGGAAACGGCTGACGCCGTCCCGGCCCCGGCGCCTGCCGCGTAGTGTTGCACTTCCGCGAAAAATTGCGCGGGAACAATAACCGCGACGGCGGGCCTCGTGGGCTCGCCGTCAACGCCGGCTCACGGAACCTTGGACCGGCAGGGGCGTTTTCTCAGCGGTTGCGCCAATTGCGGTGCGCCGCCGAGGGACCGTGATGAAAGCTGACCCCACCGCTTCGGTCGCGGGCGTTTCCGAAGCAGAAGAGGCGCGCATCGCCGCCCGCGCCGACACGCATCTGATACGCTCGCTGCTCGTCGGCATCTTCATCTTCATGGCCATCTACGCGCTCTATTTCGCCCGTGCCTTCTTCATGCCGGTCATACTGGCCTTTCTGCTGGCATTGACGCTGACGCCGATCGTCAGGCTTCTGCGCAAGCGCGGCATACCCGAGGTGATTTCGGCGACGCTTCTGGTGCTTCTGTCCCTCTGCCTCTTCGCCAGCGCCGGCTACCTGCTGAGCGGCCCGGTGATCGATCTCATCAACAACACTTCGTCGATCGGCCAGCGGCTGACCGAGCGGCTGGCGCATTTGCGACCTCCGCTCGAGAGGATGATGGAGGTTACACATCAGATCGAAGGCCTCACCGAGACGTCGCAGGAGCCGGGCATACAGAAAGTCGCGGTAGCCCAGTCTGGCTTCCTGTCGTCGGCGGCCTCGAACATTCTTTCGGCGGGAACAAGCCTGACCATCATCTTCGTGCTGTCGCTGTTCCTGCTTGCTTCAGGCACGATGTTCTATGAAAAGATCATCCAGTCCTTCGCCAGCCTCACCGAGAAGAAGCGGGCGCTGCGGGTCGTTTACGACGTGGAACGGGAAATCTCGCACTATCTGCTCACCGTCACCATCATCAATATCGGCCTCGGCACGATCATTGGCCTTGGTCTGTGGGCACTCGGTATGCCCAACCCGCTCGTCTGGGGCGCCACGGCCGCTCTGCTTAATTTCCTGCCCTATGTCGGCGCCATGATCACGCTCATCGTGGTCACGATCATCGCGCTGATCAGCTTCGACACGATCTCCTATGCGTTGTTGGCGCCTGCCTTCCTGCTTTTGTGCGACATCGTCGAAGGCCAATTCGTAACGCCGATGGTTGTCGGCCGGCGGCTCGAGATCAACGCCGTGGCGATCTTCATCGCCATTGCCTTCTGGTCATGGCTATGGGGCTTTGTCGGCGCGCTGATGGCGGTGCCGCTGCTGGTCCTCATCAAGGTGTTCTGCGATCACTTCGACGGTCTGAGCCATGTCGGCAACTTCCTGGCGGCACAACATCTCTCGGCGGTGGAAGATGAGGCCACCGAGGAAGGTAAGGCTCCGGCATAAAGCCGCGCGTCTGGTTTGCGGCGCCTGGCTCGAATGCCTATATCCGGCCGGTCCAATGGCCGGTGCCCTTCCCATGAGCGATGCTTCCTTCGACCTCGACGACTGTTTCGCTCGCATCGGCCATGCCGGCTTGCGCGATGCGCGGCTGGGCGCGTCGCCAACATTTGGCGTCGACAGATCCGGGATTGCATTTCCTGTCCATCATCGCGGCAGCCCCGCCGAGCAGAAACGCATGGCCGCGGCCAGCGGATTTGACGATGCGCTCGGGGGCGGCTTGGCATCCTCATTCCCGACCGCACGGCCTTCGAGGCAGGGTGCTTGAGATAAATCTCGTGGAGACCTGACATGGCAGCCCTTTCCGTCCTCGACCTGTCGCCGATCGTCGAAGGCAGCGATGCCTCGCAGTCGCTGGCCAATTCGCTCGATCTTGCCCGCCATGCCGAGCGGCTGGGCTACAAGCGCTATTGGCTGGCCGAGCATCATAACATGCCGGGCATCGCAAGTGCCGCCACCTCGGTCGTCATTGCCCATGTCGCGGGCGGCACCAAGACCATTCGCGTCGGCGCCGGCGGCATCATGTTGCCCAATCACTCGCCGCTGGTCATCGCCGAGCAGTTCGGCACGCTGGCCGCCTTGTTCCCCGGCCGCATCGATCTCGGCCTCGGCAGGGCGCCCGGCACGGACATGAACACGGCGCGCGCCTTGCGCCGCAATCTCGAGGCCGGTGCCGACAATTTTCCGCAGGACGTCGTCGAGCTGATGGGCTATTTCCTGCCGGCGGAAGAGGGCCAGCGGCTGCGGGCCGTGCCGGGCGAAGGCCAGACCGTGCCGGTCTGGATCCTCGGCTCCAGCCTGTATGGCGCGCAGCTTGCCGCCATGCTCGGCCTGCCCTACGCCTTCGCTTCGCATTTCGCGCCGGCCGAGCTAGACCAGGCGCTGGAAATCTACCGCTCGCGCTTCCAGCCGTCGGAACAGCTCGACAAGCCCTATGTCATGCTCGGCCTCAACGTCTTTGCCGCGCCGACCGACACTGAGGCGCGGCTGCTGTTCACCTCGCTGCAGCAGGCTTTCGTCAATCTGCGCACCGGCCGCCCCGGAAAATTGCCGCCACCGGTCGAGAATTATGACCGCGACCTCGATCCGATGGCCAAGTCCATGCTCGGCCAGGCGCTGTCCTGCGCCGTCGTCGGCTCGCCGGAAACGGTGCGGCAAGGCATCGACGCCTTCGTTCGCCGCACCGGCGCCGACGAATTGATGGTCACCGCGCAGATATTCGATCATGCGGCTCGGGTGAGGTCCTTCGAAATCCTGGCCGACGCCCACAAATCGCTGTCGCAAGCGGCGTGAGATTTCCAGCTCGGCGCTTGCCGATAGCGATTCAACCACTGAACCGCTCTACGCACTCACACTCTGCGCCACCGCTCCCAGCGGTCGGCATGAATTGCGGATCATCAGCCGGCCCTTGAGCACCAGCTTGCGCGGCGGCGCGTCGCGATTTCCGGCAAGGCGGTCGAGCAGCAAATTGGCCGCCTGTTCGCCGATCGCCTGCACCGGCTGTGCCACCGTGGTCAGTTGCGGGACAAACACGTCCGACCACGGAAAATCGTCGAAACAGGCGATTGAAACATCTTCCGGGCAGGACAGGCCGATATCGCGGATTGCCTTCATGGTGCCGATCACCATCGGATTGTTGGCGGAGAAGATCGCGCTCGGCCTGTCGTGCAGCGACAACAGCTGCATGGCCGCGTTATAGCCGTCGATCTCGTGAAAATTGCCGGAACGTACCAGCTCCTCGGCGACCGGCAGGCCGGCTGCCTGAAGCGCTTCGCGATATCCGGCCATGCGATCATGCATCGGTGAGATATCCGACGTTCCGGTGATGTAGCCGATGCGCCGGTGCCCGAGATGTATCAGGTAGGTGATGGCGTCGAACACGGCGCGCTGGTTGTCGAGCACCACGGCATCCGTGTCGACACCGTCGCAGATGCGGTCAAGCAGGACGACCGGCACGTTGGCGTCGTCGACGATGCGCTTGAGGATCGTCCCATCGCCGACGCGCGCCACGATCAGCCCGTCGACCATGCGGTCGAGCAGCAGCCTGATCTGGTCGTCCTGGGTGTTGAGGTCCTCGTCCGTGCAGCACAGCATGACCGCATAGCCGGCGCGGTCGAAGGCCTGCTGGATGACTGACACGACATCGGTGAAGAACGGATTGGTGATGTGCGGGACAGTCAATCCAATGGTGCGCGTGGTGCCCATTTTCAGGCTGCGGGCGATCGCATTGCGCTTGTAGCCGATATCGCGGATCGCCTGCTCGATGCGCTGGCTGAGCTCCGGGCTGACGGTCGCCGTGCCGTTGATCAGCGCCGAAACCGTGGCGACCGACACGCGCGCCGCTTCGGCCACGTGAAGCATGGTCGGCGCCGTCGATTTTCGCTGCCTTGTCTGCCTTGACCTTGCCATTTTCGAAACGTTTCGCCGCCTCTCTATGCATCATACCTACGGAATATCGCGGTTTTTCGCAAGAATTGAAATGAGCCAATCTCACGTGACCAGATAGAAGCTTGACAGGATCGAAACGTTTAGAATAGCGTTCATGAGGTCAGACGACGACGGAAGGGAGGCCGCCTTTGTCATGGAGCACGGAAATTCCATCGCGCGTCGGGATGTTGCGGCGGATCGTTCGGATGTCGTCCTAAGCGCTGAGCACGTATCCAAGAGCTTCGGCGGCATTGCCGCCTTGGTCGACGTCGGTTTCGAGCTGCGGCGCGGCGAGGTCCACGCCTTGATGGGCGAGAACGGCGCCGGCAAGTCGACGCTGATGAAAATCCTTTCCGGTGTCTACACGGGTTATGAAGGCACGGTTCGCGTCGACGGCGTAGCCGCGAATTTCGCCGGCGTGCGCGACGCCGAGGCCGCCGGCATTGCCATCATCCACCAGGAGCTTAACCTGGTCCCCGAACTCAGCGTCGCCGACAACATCTTTCTCGGGCGCGAGAAGCTGATCGCCGGGCTGATCGTCGACCGCAAGGCGAGCAGCCGCGCCGCCAGCGCTCTTCTGCAGCGGCTGGGCATCGAGCTCGACCCGGAAGCCCGCGTCGGCGCCTTGCGCGTCGGCGAACAGCAACTGGTCGAGATCGCCAAGGCGCTGTCGATGTCGGCGCGCATCCTGATCATGGACGAGCCGACCTCGGCGCTTTCTCCAGCCGAATGCCAGAGGCTGTTCCGCATCATCCGCCAGCTTGCCGACAGCGGCGTCGCCATCGTCTACATCTCGCACCGCATCGACGAGGTCATGCACCTGGCGGGCAGGGTCACGGTGTTTCGCGACGGACGCCACGTGCTGACGCGGCCCATGGGCGAGCTCGACGAGAACGCCATCATTTCGGCAATGGTCGGGCGAGACCTGCTGGCCTCCTCGGAAGAGGAGCGCCGTTCCGTCGGCGAAGTCGTGCTTTCCGTCGAGAACCTGTCGCTGACGAAACCCGACGCCCATGGCTGGCGCACCGTGATCGACGGCGTCAACTTCGAACTCGCCGAAGGCGAAATCCTTGGCATTGGCGGGCTGCTGGGTTCAGGGCGCACCGAGATCCTGGAGGCGATCTTCGGTTCGAGCGATGGCCGCACCGGCGGCGAGATCCGGCTCGACGGTGCGCCGGTCGAGATACGCTCGCCGCGCGATGCCAGGCGCCTCGGCATTGCGCTGGTGGCCGAGGACCGCAAGACGCAAGGCCTGCATCTCCAGGCTTCCATTACAGACAACGTCGCATTGCCGCTGGTCGGATCGCTGGCGCGCTTCGGCATCCGTTCGCTGGCCGGCGAACAGGAGCTGGCGCGCCACGCGGTCCGGGCGCTCGGCATACGCTGCGAGGACATCGACCAGCCAGCCGGCACGCTGTCGGGCGGCAACCAGCAGAAGGTCGTCATCGGCAAATGGCTGGCGACACGGCCGCGCGTGCTTCTTCTCGACGAGCCGACGCGCGGCATCGACGTCGGCGCCAAGCGCGAGATCTACGATCTCATCTTCAAGCTTGCGCGCGACGGGCTGGCCATTGCCGTCATCAGCTCCGAATTGCCGGAACTGCTGCACCTCTCCGACCGCATTCTGGTGATGGCCGATGGCCGCCAGACCGGCATCCTTTCCCGCGATGCGGCGAGCGAGGAGGCCATCATGCGTCTCGCCGCGCCGCGCCGCACGATTTCGAGACCTGCCGCATGACCGCCTTGAAACTCCTGTCCCGCACCAAGCTCTATTGGGGCCTGATCGCCATCTTCCTGATCGGCGTGCTGGGCTCGCCGGTCAGCTCCAAGGGCAACAACATCTTCCTGTCCTACGGCAATCTGCTCGACGTGCTGCGCCAGGTGTCGACCACCGGCCTGATCGCCACCGGCATGACGGCGGTGATCATCACCGGCGGCATCGATCTTTCGGTCGGTTCGCTGATGGCAATCTGTTCGGTGGTCTGCGCCATGCTGCTGACGGTTCCGGGCGTGACGCCGGGAGTGGTGCTTGGCGTGCCCACCGTCGCCGTGGTGGCGCTCTGCCTCGGCTTCATCGTCACCCGCTTCATCTTCCTCAATCTCGAAAAGTCGCGCGCCGGCGCCGATGCCTCGCGCGACGCAAGGCTGGGCCGCGCCCGCGGCCTGGTCACGCCGGCAATCGTCGGCGTGGTCCTGTGCTGTCTTTCCCTGTGGTACCTGCTGCCGCAGGTCGAACCAAAATTCGGCGTCCTCGGCGTGCTGCTGGTCGCGCCATGCGTGGGCCTGCTGTTCGGTGCGCTCAACGGCTTCATCATCGTTGCCGGGCGGCTGCAGCCCTTCATCGTCACCCTGGCGATGATGGTGACGGCGTTGGGCATCGCCCGGCTGACCGCCGGCCAGAACAATGCCGTGCTGCCGGTCTATACCGGCTCGAACGCCACGGAGGATTTCGAGCTGCTGCGCTCGATGGTGTTCGGCGTCGTCCCGATGCCCGGCCTGTTCTTCCTCGGCGCCATCCTGATCTATGGCGCGGTGCTGCGCTTCACGCCGTTCGGCCGCTATGTCTACGCCATCGGCGGCAATGAGGAGGCGGCCAGGCTTTCCGGCATCGCCGCCGGCCGGGTCAAGATCGTCACCTACGCCGTTTCGGGCCTGCTCGCCGGCATTGCCGCGGTGCTCTATGTCGCGCAGTACCGGCAAGGCAAGCCCGATGCCGGCGCCGGCCTGGAGCTCGACGCCATCGCCGCCGTGGTCATCGGCGGCACCAGCCTGATGGGTGGGCGCGGCAGCCTCACCGGGACATTCTGCGGCGTGCTGATCTTCGGGCTGCTGTCCAACATATTGCAGCTCCACAACATCAATTCGAACCTTCAGCTGGTGCTGAAGGGGATGATCATCATCGGCACAGTGCTCGTGCAGGAGCGCAATGCCGGTGATCTCCTAGCCTATCTGCGCCTGCCCGGAGCGGCGCACAAGGAAACGGCCGCGGCAAAACGGCCGTCGCAAGAGACCCGGTCTCTCAATCTCGGAGGAAACAAGAAATGAAACGACGTGACACGCTGAAGCTTGCCGCCCTTGGCGCGGCATTGCTGACCACCACCGCGCTGCTCTCCACCGGCCACGCCATGGCCCAGGACAAGAAGTGGAAGATCGGCTTCTCGCAGGTGACGACCATCGAGCCTTGGCGCGCGCAGTTCAACAAGGACATCCTGGCCGAGGCCGCAAAGCATCCCGAGGTCGAGCTGATCATCACCGACGGCGAGGACAAGACCGAGAAGCAGGTTGCCGATGTCGAGAACCTGATCCGCCAGGAGGTCGATGCGTTGCTCGTGTCGCCGAAGGAATCGGCCGGCCTGACCGGCGTCGTGCAGCAGGCGATCGACGCCAAGATCCCGGTCTTCGTGCTCGACCGCAATGTCGACACCAAGGACTACACCCAGTTCGTCGGCGGCGACAACAAGCTGATCGGCCGCGCGGCCGGCGAATATGCCGTCGAGCTGCTCGGCGGCAAGGGCAAGGCATCGGGCAATGTCGTCGAGATCTGGGGCGGCATGGGCACCCAGCCGGCGCATGACCGCCATGACGGCTTCCATGAGTTCACCGACAAGGAGCCGGGCATCAAGTACCTGCTCGACCAGCAGTCGGGCGACTGGAAGCAGGACCAGGCCTATAATCTGATGGCCAACGCGCTGAAGAGCAACGAGAAGATCGATCTCGTCTACGGCCACAACGACCCGATGGCCTATGGCGCCTATCTTGCCGCCAAGGATGTCGGCCGCGAGAAGGACATCAAGTTCATCGGCATTGACGGCCTGCCCAACGAAGGCGTGCAGATGGTGAACAAGGGCGAGCTGACGGCGACCTTCACCTATGTCACCCCGGGCGCCGAGGGCCTTCGGCAGGCGATCAAGTTCCTCAATGGCGAGAAGGTGGAGAAGACCATCACCTTGCCGACGCAGAAGATCACCAAGGAAAACGCCGCCCAGGTGCTGAAGGACAACGGCCTCTGAGATTTCGCCGGAGATAAGCGCCGGCCCAAGGTCCAGGTTCTTCGTCCCAGGACAGCTTGGCGCCCACCTCTCCCCCGTCGATCGGGGGAGAGGTGTCGAGCGAAGCTCGACGGAGTGGGAGTCGACCCTTAGCGCGGTGCAGGAAGGTTCTTGCGCCCTGGTCCCCTTTCAATATCCGTCGGCGGCGGTGGCCAGGTGGTTCCCGTCCGGAGGGAGAGGAAAGGACCTCGTCGCCGGCCTACGCCAATTTCGCCAGCAGCTTCATGAAGGTGGCGATCTCCCTGGCCGTGAGCGGTGCCAAGGTTTCCTCGGTAATCTCGCGCGCCAGCGGGATCAGGCGTTCGATCGCCTCGCGCCCTTCGGCGGTCAAATTGACCAGCAGCCGCCGCTTATCGCCCTCGTGCTTGGAGAGCTCGACAAGGCCGCGCGCCTTCAGCCTGTCGATCACGCCCTTCACCGTCGCCGCATCCATGGCGATCAGCGTGCCGAGCTGGTTCTGCGAAGTCTCGCCGACATCGCGCAGCTTGGCCAATGCCGCGAATTGCGGTGGCGTCAGGTCGCCGATATGGGCAGCGAAGATCGAGACGTGGCGCTGATGCGCCTTGCGCAGGATGAAGCCGACCTGCTCCTGCAGGTGGTAGTCCTGATCGTCCGCCTCCTCGACCTCGACCAGCTTCAGCAGATTGTCTTCGCCGCTCACCGCAGCCCGTCCCATGCCTTGATGTCGTCGGCGGCCAGGCCGCCCATGCGATTGTGCACGCGCGGACCGCAGGTCATGGCGAGGCAGAACAGGATCTCGTCGGGACGCGGTCCGTCGCTGACGCCGACTTCCATCGCATCGAAATGGCTGCGCACATAGGCGGCGTTGATGTGGCCGAGAGGCACATCCAGCCGCGAGCCGAAGGCGCCGACCTTCTTGGCCGACGGCACGATCGCCTTGGCGTCGCCGAGCCGCTCGCGCATGGCGTAGCCGCCCGGCACATGCCAAAGCGCGCCATGCTCGAGTTCGCCCGAGATGCCGACGATGGCGCCTTTGCCATAGCCGTCGATCTGCTTCACGTCGCCACCCAATGCCGCGATCAGCCGGTCGGCGAGCAGCAGGCCAAGCGGCTTCAGATCGTCCATGGCGCTCTGCAACTCCTCGGCATAGCGCCCGGCGAACGGGTTCTTTACCAGCGCCATGGCGGCGGCACGGCGGCGCGGCACCTTGGGCGCCGGCCCGCCCTCATGAAAGATCTCTTCGGTCAGCACCACGATCTTGCGGAGCGGAAACTCAGGCATGGGCAACTTCCTTCCCTGGACTTTTGTCGGGCGCGGCAAGCGCCATTGAGCCCTCGATGCGGGTCTGGCCGGCGAGGAACAGCGCCGATGCGGCGACCAGTCCCCTGCGGTGGAAATCTTCGGCGACGGCAAGTCCCCTGTCCAGCGCCGTGGCAATCTCTTTGGCAGAAAGCGGACCGACCTCTTGCGTCACCAGCCTGTCTCCAAGGTCGTTGTCCGGCGCCAGATCATGCGCGGGCACACGCCGAATAGCGGGATGGTTGGCCAAGTCGACGGCATTGGCGATCAGCGTCGCCGCGGCATCGGCCTCTGCGCCGGTCCTCGCCAGCACGGTGACGGCGTCGGCGATGCCCAAGGAAAACGAGCGCCCGCGCCAGCCGCTGGTGGCAACGCCTTGCACGCCGTCCTCGGCGCGGATGACGATGCGGTCGGCAAGGCCATGGCCGGTGCCGGCAATGGCAAGGGTGATCGATTGGCCGGTACCGAGATGAAGCGCGCTGTCGCCGCCATTGTTGACATAGGCGCGATCGAGTTTTCGCCCGGTAATCAGTGCGGCAAGTATTTCGTCGGCTACCGAACCGGCGACGGCTGCCATCGGCGTGATGAAGTCGTCCGCCAATGGGGTAACTGCCGCTTCCATGCGCCGCGCCGTCGATCCGGCGAAGGCGCGGGGGCGCAACGTGGCCGGCCGGCGCAACTCGGGCAATTCCTCCACCAGTTCCGGCAGGATGGTCTGGAATCGCGCCACGGCCTGCTCATAAGCTCGCCGGCATTCGCCTGGCGTCCCAAAGGCCTCGACGATCAGGTCGATCGGCCCGTGATTGAGGTGCAGCCGCCTGCCATCCCCGAGCCAATGCGCTTGCGGGCCGTTCATCGTCATCCGGCCCCGTTCGCGGGCGCGCGCCGCAACTGCGCCAGCGGTGGCCACGGGTTGCCGGCCGGCGCACCGTCGCCCCGGCGCGCGTTCAGATACTCGCCGCCCTTGGCGACGACATCCTCGACGCTGCGGATCTCGGCTTCGTAGCCGCCGAGCCTGATATAGTCGTCGCGGCGCAGCGTGAATTCGATCGGCGCCACCAGCGCCGGCGTCGGCACATAACCGAAGGCGCCTTCCGGCACGCGCGTCACATCCACCATCAGCGTGATGCCGCCGCCCGGCCAGACATAGACCGGCGCGCCGCCGACCGTCACATAGGTGGTCAGGCCCTGCACGGAACGCGTCAGGTTGACGGGATTCTCGGTGACGCCGGCGCGCAGCGAACCGCCGGCGCCGCCGATGAACAGCACGGTGCACAGCGCCGGTTCGCAATTATCCTCGATCAGCCCCACGGATTTCTGCAATCGTTCGGGGAATGGCTTTTCGACTGGCTTCAACTGGTCGTCGAGTTCGTAATAGGCGAACTGCTCGCCGGTGGTCGAAACCATCAGCAGCGACAGGCCGGGCCGCGCGCCCTTCTTGGCGTTCCATTCGCCCAGGATCGACAGCGGGTCGGATATGCTGGTGCCGCCCCAGCCGAGACCGGGCTCGGAGACCTTGAAATAGCGCCCAGGCGTCGAGCGGCGGCCGATGATCTTTATCCCCGTGTCCTGCCAGCCCAGCACCTTGCCGGCCTGATGCTCCGAGACGACGCCGGTTATGTGGTCGTCGACCACCACCACCTCGTCAACCAGCCCGCGCCATTGGGTGGCGAACATGCCGATGGTCGCCGACCCGCAGCCGACCCGCATGCGGTGCTCCTGCTTGCCGTCGATGACGGGCGGTTTGCCGGCTTCGACTGTTATGGTGGCTCCGCCATCGATGGTCAGTTCCACCGACTTGCGGTTGCACAGATCGAGCAGCGCATCGCAGGTGGCGCGGCCTTCGGCCTTGGAGCCGCCGGTCAGATGATGCACGCCGCCCAGCGACAGCATCTGCGAGCCATATTCGCCCGTCGTGACATGACCGATCGCCTCGCGTTGCGACCGCACGACAGCCGTTTCGGGTCCGATATGACGGTCGGTGTCGATCTTCACCTTGACGCCGCAATAGGAGAAGATGCCCTCCGTGACGACGGTGACGAGATCGACGCCCTCGACCTGCTGGCTGACGATGAAGGGCGCCGGCTTGTAGTCGGGATAGGTGGTTCCTGCCCCGATCGCCGTGACGAAGCGGCGGCCGGTGTTGACCAGTTCGCCGTCCCAGGCCTCGCCCTCGGCGACGAAGGGCACGACAGCGCCGCCGATCTCGGCGGTATGATCGAGAATGGTCAGCGGGTCCATGCGCACGATCCGGCCGCCGGCATTGCCGTAGCGGTCGCAAGCGCCGGTGCGGCCATCTGATATGTAGCACATCACAGGGCAGGCATCGCAGCGGATCTTCTCCGCCACCAGCTTCTCGCCGGGATCATGGGTTTCGAAGCGTTCGGCAAGCTCGCTCATTGGCATGCCTCCTTCTCGCGGATGGCGGCGCGGATGCGCGTCGGCGTTGCCGGAACTTTTGTGATCGTAATGCCGGTCGCATGGCGGATGGCGTTGAGGATCGCCGGCGCCGTCGGGATCAGCACATGTTCGCCCAGGCCCTTGGCGCCGAATGGCCCTTCCGGGTCTGGCACCTCGATCAATATCGTCTCGATCGGCGGCACGTCGCCGATGGTCGGAATGAGATAATCGTGCAAATTCTCGGTGCGGCCGGGAATATACTCTTCCATCAGCGCCATGCCGATGCCTTGCGCGATGCCGCCCTCGATCTGACCCTCGACCAGCAGCGGGTTGATCGCCTTGCCGACATCGTGCGCGGCTGTGATCTTGACCAGCTTGACCGTGCCGAGCTTGAGGTCGACCTCGAGCTCGGCGATCTGCGCGCCGTAACCATAGACCGCATAGGGCTTGCCCTGGCCCTTGGCGTCGAGCGGCAGCGTCGGCGGGTCGTAGGTCTCCTCGGCGCGGAAGACGAAGCCGTGGATATCCGCTTCGAGTGTGCCAAGATCGACACGGCGGACCGCCTCGCCCTCACGGATGACGATCGCCGGACCTTCGAGCTGAAGCGACGCTTTTTCCGAGACATTGGCAAAGCGCAGGATTTTTTCGCGCAAGGCGCGGCCGGCCTTCTCGGCCGCCTTGCCGGTGACGAAGGTCTGGCGCGAGGCCGAGGTCTTGCCGGCATCGGGAGTGATCGCGGTGTCGGCGTTTTTCAGCCGGAACCTTTCCAAGGGCAGGCCGAGCGCGTCGGCGCAGATTTGCGTGATGACGGTGTTGGAGCCCTGGCCGATGTCGACCGCGCCCTGGTGCAGGATGATCTCGCCTGACGCCGCGATGCCGACCCGGATGGTCGATGGATTGGGCAGCGAGGTGTTGCCGCAGCCATACCAGCAGGAGGCGATGCCGACGCCGCGCTTTTTATCCACGTTGGCACTGTTGAAGGCATCCGCGTCAGCCACTGCACGCGCCCAATGCGGCCGCAGGGCATCGAGGCATTCGGCAATGCCGACGCCCGATTCCAGTCTCTGTCCGGTGACTGTTTCGGATCCGTTACGAAGGCAGTTTCTCAAGCGGAAGTCGAGCCGGTCGATGCCGAGCTTGCCGGCCAGCTCGTCGTACAAGGTCTCCTGCATGATCGTCGCCTGCGGCACGCCGAAGCCCCGGAAAGCGCCGGAAATCGGCCCATGCGTATGGACGGCGCGGCCTTCGGCGCGGTAGTTCGGGGTCGCATAGGGACCCGAGGCATGCACCGGCACAGGGTTGGCGACGGTCGGTCCCCAGCTCGCGTACGCCCCGGTGTTGAAATCGCCTGAGAAAATCATGCCGGTGACATGGCCCTCGGCGTCGGCGCCAATGGTCGCTTGCATCTGCGCCGGGTGGCGCTTGGTGGTCGACATCATCGATTCATTGCGCGTGTAGGCAAGCGCCGCCGGCCGCCCGGTCCTCATCGCCACCAGGCCGATCAGCGGTTGCAGGGACACGTCGAGTTTGGAACCAAAACCGCCGCCGGTCGCGGTCGGCACGATGCGCACCTTGTCGACGGGCAGGCCCAGCACCTTCGCCGTGTCGTCGCGGTCCATATAGGGCGCCTGCGTGCAGGCGACGACGACCAGCATGTCGCCATCCATATAGGCATGGCCGGCTTCCGGCTCGATATAGGCATGCTCGACATAGGCCGTCTCGATCGCACCGGTCACGGTGACAGCGGCATCGGCAAGCGCCGTCTCGGGATCGCCGCGTTCGACGAAGCCCTTGGTCAGAAGGTTGGCCGGGCGGTTCGCATGGATCAGCGCCGCTCCTTCGGCCTGTGCCTCGCAAGGCTGCAACAGATGTGGCAATTCGGTCCAGCGGATCGGGAAATCCGACAGGTCGAGATCGAGCATCGCCTCGCGCTCGCCGGCAACAAGCGCCACCGCCTCGCCGCGAAACCGCGCCAAGCCTTCGGCGAGAGCCGGCTGGTCGGCGAACGGACCGATGACGCCGAAACAGTTCTTTCCCGGGATATCGGCCGCCGTGAAGATACCGGCGATGCCGGGACGAGCTTTTGCCCAGCCGTCGAGGTCGCCGAAGGCGAAGCTGGCATGGTAGTGCGGCGAGCGGATTACCAGCACCGCCAGCGCATCGGCCGGGAACGAATCGCCGCCGAATTTCTCACCGCCGGTCACCTTCGGCACGCCATCGAGCCGGATCGGGGAGGAGCCAATGGCGTGACCGGACCGAGGCAGACGGAAATCCAGGCTTGCAGCCTGGGCGGAGGCATCCATCACAGCAGCGACGATCTTCCGGTACCCGGTGCAACGGCAGAGGACACCACCAAGCGCGTCCTGCACTTCGATCTCGCTCGGCCTGGCTTTCTTGTCCAGCAGGGCCGTCGCCGCCACCAGCAGGCCCGGCGTGCAAATGCCGCACTGCGCCGCACCATGCGCCAGGAAGGAGGCCTGTAGTGCCGACAGCCGGCCATTGGCGAGCCCTTCGACCGTCGTTACCGACGCTCCGGCGGCCGACGCCGCCGGCATCAGGCAGGCGCAGACCGGATCGCCATCGACCAGCACCGTGCAGGCGCCGCAGTCGCCGGCGTCGCAGCCGACCTTGGTCCCGGTCAGCAGCAATTCGTCGCGCAGCACCGAGGACAGCCGGCGCAGCGGCGGCACGTTGACCGAGACGGCGGCGCCATTGACCGCGAAGGTAATCTCGGCGCGTGCGAGGCCGGGCTGACCTGCGTCACTGTCGGAAAGGGCTCCGCCGGGTCGACCTTGGCTGATGTCAGGCTGTGCTTTGTTCATGCCGCCGCCGTCCTGTCACCATTCACCGGCCCCGCCGCCGCAAGCACGGCGCGGACAACGATTTCGCGCGCCGCGTCCTGCCGGTATTCGGCGCTGCCGCGCACGTCGCCGATCGGCGACAGCTCTTCCATCGGCGCGGCGAGGACCGCTGTGGCCAGCCCATGATCCGCCGCCAGTCCGCGCAGGGCCGCCTCGACCCCGCCGAGCCGCTTTGCAACAGCCGAGCAGGAACCGACGGCGACCGCCGCTTGCTCGACGATGCCGTCCTGCACGACCAGGCGTGCCCCCACCATGGCGATCGAGATGACGAGATAGCGCCGCGCGCCGAGCTTGACGAAAGCCGACATACCCGCGCCGGCCGCTTTCGGCACGCGGATGGCGGTTACCATCTCGCCGGGCCGCAGGTCCGTGCGGCGATTGCCGAGGATGAATTCCCGGAGCGGCAGGTGGCGCACCGCTTGCGCCGAGCGCAGTTCTATCTCGGCGTCGAGCACCAGCAGCGCCGGCACGCCATCCGCGGCCGGCGAAGCGTTGCAGAGATTGCCGGCGATCGAGGCGACATTCTGGATCTGAACGGACCCGACCTCCCGCGCGGCCGCTTTCAGCGCATCGAAGGCCGGCGGCAAGGGATGGCGAACGATATCGGTCCAGCTGGTGCGCGCCCCGATCTGCCAGTGCGTTTCCGTTTCCGCAATGCCGCGCAGCGCGGCCAGCCCGTTGATGTCGAGCACATTGTCGCGGAAAGGCTTGTTGCCTTGCGCCGGGTAGAAGTCGGTGCCGCCGGCAAGGATGCGCCACGAAGCTTCGCCAAGCAGGGCGAGCGCCTCGTCGACCGTGGTGGGTTTCGCGTAACGGATCACGCTTTGCCTTCCCAGAAAAAGGGCCTTTCCGAGGGAACTTGCCGGCGTCCGGGCCCGGCTTAAATTCATTCGTATGCAAATGATATCAAGTCGGCGGAAATTGTCAAAGCCGGAGTTTGCGCAGCACCCGCACGGCTGCCGCCGCCACGCATTTGTTCTCCGCAAAATCTAGGTGCTGGGGCGCCCTTTGCGCGTTCGGGGTTGCGCCCGGCGCTCTAATGGTTGACGCGGCCCGCCATCTGGTCAAGTTTCTCCCTCCGGTCGCGCCAGCGGCTTTCTTTCGCCGGGATCCCCTGGGAGCCCGCGCCCGATATCGACAGGAAGGAACCCCATGGCCGAAGAAGCGCTTGTCGTCATCGACCTGCAGAACGACTTTTGCCCTGGCGGCGCGTTGGCTGTGACCGGCGGCGACGAGATCGTGCCGCTGGTCAACGACCTGATCCGGCGAACCGATCATGTCGTGCTGACGCAGGACTGGCATCCAGCCGGCCATTCGAGCTTTGCCTCAAGCCATCCAGGCGCCCAGCCTTTTGAAACCATCGAGATGCCCTACGGCCAGCAGACATTGTGGCCGGACCATTGTATCCAGGGCAGCCTCGGCTCGGATTTTCACTCGGGTCTTGCCTGGACCAAGGCCGAGCTCGTCATCCGCAAGGGATTTCGGCCTGATATCGACAGCTATTCGGCCTTCTTCGAGAACGACCACACGACGCCGACCGGCCTTGCCGGCTATCTCAGGGAGCGCGGCATCGACACTCTGACCCTGGTCGGCCTGGCGACCGATTTCTGCGTCGCCTTCTCGGCGCTCGACGCGGTCAAGCAGGGGTTCAGGACCACTGTCAGGCTCGATGCCTGCCGCGGGATCGACCTCAACGGTTCGGTCGAGACGATGTTGGCAAGGATGCGCCAAGCAGGCGTGACGCTCGAAGACCACGCGGCGGACTGACCTCATCGTGGGAGAAGAGAAGGGGTCGATAGGGGCGACGGCTTTGACGGCAAGTGCCGTGGTGGCTGTCGCGATGCTGTTACCGGGAACGGCCTTCGCCGCGGAAGAGCACGGCCTGCCAGGCCGGACGATGTCGCTGTGGTGGGCGCTGCCCTTTGCCGGGCTGTTGCTTTCGATCGCCACGGGACCGCTGCTTTTCAACCATGTCTGGGAGCATCATTACGGCAAGATTGCTGCATTTTGGGCGGCTCTCGTGGTGGTGCCGCTCGCATCGGCCTTCGGCACGACGGTGGCAACGGAAGCGGTGCTGCATGCGCTGCTCACCGAATACATGTCGTTCATCATTCTCCTGTTCGCGCTGTTCACCATTTCGGGCGGCATTCTCGTGGCCGGCAACATCCACGGCACGCCATTGGTCAATGCCGGGCTGCTGCTCATCGGCGCCCTGCTCGCTTCCGTCATCGGCACCACCGGCGCCTCGATGATCCTGATCCGGCCGCTCATCCGCGCCAATGACAACCGGGCGTTCAACGCCCATGTCATCATCTTCTTCATCTTCCTGGTGTCCAACATCGGCGGTTCGCTGACGCCGCTCGGCGACCCGCCGCTGTTCGTCGGCTTCCTGCGCGGCGTCGATTTCTTCTGGACCACCGCCAACCTCTGGCGCGAGACCCTGTTCGTCAGCGTCGTCGTGCTCGCCGTCTTCCTGGCGATCGACACCACGCTGCATCGCCGCGAAATGGGCGCGCCAAAGATCAAGGACCCGACGCCGGACACGAAAGTGCGCATCCGCGGCCTGCCCAACCTGCCGCTGCTGGCCGGCGTGATCGGTGCGATCCTGCTTTCGGCCACATGGAAGCCCGGCATCAGTCTTTCCATTCAGGGGGTGGACCTCGAGTTGCAGAACCTTGTGCGCGATGTCGTCATCCTGGCGCTTGCCTTCGTTTCGCTGGCCGTCTCGCGCAAGGAGTATCGGCAGGCGAACGGTTTCAACTGGGGGCCGATCGCGGAAGTGGCGAAACTGTTCGCCGGCATCTTCGTCTGCATCGTGCCCGTGGTCGCCATCCTGAGGGCCGGCCACGAAGGCGCGCTTGCGCCGCTGGTCGCGCTCGTCACGTCAGCGCAGGGCATGCCCAACGATCTCGCCTATTTCTGGCTGACCGGAGCGCTGTCGTCCTTCCTGGATAACGCTCCGACCTACCTGGTGTTCTTCGAGCTGGCCGGCGGCGCTCCCCGGCATCTGATGACGGAGCTCGCTTCGACCTTGGCGGCGATCTCGGCGGGTGCGGTGTTCATGGGCGCCAACACCTATATCGGCAACGCGCCGAACTTCATGGTCTACGCCATTGCCCGGCACCGCGGCGTGAACATGCCGGGTTTTTTCGGCTACATGGCATGGTCGGGCGCGGTGCTGATCCCCACGTTCTTGATGGCGGGCTTCCTGTTCTTCGGGTGAGCCGGCGAGGACGCCAGGCCCTTACCTTCCACAAGGGGAGGGCAAATCCTCAGCCTACGCCGACATAGCGCCTGACCGCCGACGGGTCGGCGCGCAACGCCTCTACGTCGACCGTCTCACGGTTGCGGCCATTCTCGATGAAGGCGACGCGGTCGGCGACCGACAGCACGGCATCGACCCGCTGCTCCACCAGGATGGTGGAAACGCCCAGTTCGCGCAGCTTGGCCACCGTCTCGCGGATTTTTGCGATCATCGACGGCATCAGCCCTTCGGTCGGCTCGTCGAGCAGTAGCACCTGCGGTTCCAGGCAGAGCGCGCGTGCCATGGCCAGCATCTGCTGCTCGCCGCCCGACAAGGTGCCCGAGCGCTGCCTGAGCCGCTGGCGCAGCACCGGGAACAGGTTGAGCACGTTTTCGCGCACGGCCTTCCCCTTGCCGCGCGCCATCAGCCCGATCTCGATGTTCTCCGCCACCGTCATTTCGGCGAACAGCCGCCTGCCTTGCGGCACATAGGCAATGCCGGCTTTAGGCACCTCGTGGGCGGCCAGACCGGTCAATTCCTGGCCTGCGAGGCTGATCGAACCGGCACTCGCCCGGACCAGCCCCATGATGGCTTTCAGCGTCGTCGTCTTGCCGGCGCCGTTGCGGCCGAACAGGCACAGCACCTCGCCCTTGTTCAGCGCCAGGTCGAGCCCATAGAGCACCTGAACCTCGCCATAGAAGCAGTCCAGTCCCGCGATCCGCAACGCTTGCGTCTTGCTCGTCTCGGTCATGGGGCGGTCCCGAGATAGGCTTCCTGCACCGCCGCATTTTCGCGGATCGCCTCCGGCGTGCCCTCTGCCAGGATCTTGCCGGCGTTGAAGACGGTGATGCGGTCGGCCAGTTGCATGACGACAGGCATGTTGTGTTCGATCAGCAGCACCGTGGCGCGGTCGGCGATGTCGCGCACGAGTGCGATGAAATTGTCGATCTCGCTGTCGGCCAGCCCCTGCGTCGGCTCGTCGAGGATCAGCAGGCGCGGCTTCAGCGCCAGGCCCATCGCCACCTCCAGCAGCCGCTGGTGGCCATAGGACAACTGCCCGGCCTGCATATGGGCGCGGTCGGCCAGGCCGGTGCGTTCGAGCGCCGACATGACGCCTGCCTTGATCGCGCCCTTCGAAAGGCCGTCGCTCAGCGTGAGCTGCACCGGCAGCGCGACATTGTCGTAGACGCTGAGATTGGCGAAGACGCTGGTGATCTGGAACGTGTAGGCGATGCCCTGGCGGACCCTGACATAGGCCGGCAGGCCGGTGATGTCGGAGCCGTCGAAAACGATCGATCCGGACGAGGGCGGGATACGGCCGCTGATCAGGCTGACGAAAGTGGTCTTCCCGGCACCGTTGGGGCCGATGACGGCGCAGATTTCGCCTGGCACCAAGGTGAAATCGACGCTGTCGACGGCGCGCAGGCCGCCGAAATTGCGCGACAGGCCTTTGGTGGTCAGAAGCGGCGTCATGGCAGCCATCCGAGCCAGCGCTGCCGGATGCTGCCCAGAATGCCTTTCGGGAAGAACAGCACCAGCAGGATCAACGCGACGCCGACGATCAACAGGTAGGCGGAGGTGAAGCCGCTGGTGACGTCGATGACATAGTACATGAACAGCGTGCCGATCAGCGGTCCGAGCGTGGTGGCGGCGCCGCCGAGCAGCACCCACAGCAGCGGCAGGATCGAGTACTGTACCGAGGCGAAGCTCGAGCCGACATAGCCGAACAGCAGCGCATAGGCAGCGCCCGACGCCGCGCAGATGGCGCCGGAGACGACCACGGCGGCGAGCTTGTTGGAGAAGGTGTCGTACCCCAGCATTTTGGTCCGTTCCTCGTTCTCGCGGATGGCGACCAGCACGCGGCCGTATCGGGAGCGGACGACGGCCAGCGTGACCAGAAGCACGAGCGAGAACAGAGCCAGCGCGCTCATGTAGCGCACCGTCGGATTGGTGAGATCGAGCGACGTCGCGCCGAAATTCAGGACGCGTGCCGGCTGCGGCACCACCATGCCCTGGTCGCCGCCGGTCCACGCGGCAAAATAGAGGATGAGGAGGTAAAAGACCTGCGCGAACATCATGGTGACGATCATGAAGGCGACACCCGTGGTGCGCAGCGCCAGCAGCCCGATCACCAGTGCCAGCACCGCGCCGCAGGCGATACCGCTCAACAAAGCCGCCGGCACGCTCCAGCCAAGCTGGATGACGGCAAGGCCGGCGCCGTAGAGGCCTGCGGCAAAGAACATGGCATGCCCGAGACTGAGCAGTCCGACATAGCCGAACAGCATGTTGTAGCCCATGGCGAAGACCGTCAGCACCATGATACGAGCGACGAGGCCGTGATGATAATCCGGCAGCACGAAGCTCAGGACAAAAAGCAGCGCGATGACGCCGAGATGCAAGCCATAGGCTTTTGCCGGCGAGGTCTCGCTCATCGCGTCGTCGTCCCGAACAGGCCCTGCGGCCGGAACACCAGCACCATGGCGACCAGCAGCGTGGCGATGATCTTGGCCAGCGTCGGCGAGAAGAACATCGAGATGATGCCGTCGGACAGGCCGATCAGCACGGCGGCGATGACGGTTCCGCGCAACGAGCCGAGGCCGCCGATGATGACGACGATGAAGGACAGCAGCAGCGGGTCCTGCCCCATCAGGTAATGCGCCTGGCTGATCGGCACGATCAGCACCGCGGCGATGGCCGCGAGCATGGCGCCGAGCGCGAAGACGCCGCCATAGACTCGATCGACAGGGATGCCGAAGGCCTGCGCCGTCTCGCTGTCATACTGCGTGGCACGCATGACGAGGCCGACCCTGGTGCGCGTCAGCACCAGCCATGTCACCACGAGCAGAAGGACGGATGCCGCGATGATCGACAGCTTGTAGCCCGAATAGCCGAACCACGGCAGAAGGATGCGATAGCTGAAGGGCGGCTCTACCGGGCGCGCTTCCGGACCATAGAAGGTCAGCGCCAGCTGCTGGATGATGTAGAGCATGCCGATGGTGGCGACGATGGTGGCTTCCGGATTGTAGTTCAGCCGGCGCAGCACCAGCCGCTCGGCCACCAGTGCAAGGGCGCCGACGACCAGCGGTGCGATGATAAGTGCCGCCAGGAACCCGAGCGCCGGATGGCCTCCGATCGCAGTCGTGATCGCCCAGGCGAGCACGGCTCCCAGCATGAAGAACTCGCCATGCGCGACGTTGACCACGCGCATCACGCCGAACACCAGCGACAGGCCGAGCGCGGTCAGCGCCAGCACGGCGGATGTGACGAGCCCTTCGAGGGCGGCAAGGAGGAGGTGGGGTCCGAAATGCATGGGTTAGGCACTCACCGATAGCGCAATCGCGCCCCTTGAGGGGGGTGAGAAGTGGTCCGCGCAGCGGACGGAAAGCCAATTGCTTGGCTTTCCGAACGACGAACGCCCGGAGCGACAGCGAAGGGCCGGGTCCGGCAGGACAGAGGGGGGCGGCTTGGCGCTCACGCTTGTTAGATGGCTAAGCCTACAACGCCTGCGTCGTATAATCCCCCTCGGCCTCGTAAAGCCCGTCCTCGATCTTGGTCTTGTGCACCACCTTGAGCTTGCCGCCGTCGACCTTGGAGATGTTCTGGATGCCGAAGCACTGGTGGATCTTGCCGTTGAAGGTTTTTGGCCCCTGCGGATGCTCCGGACCTTCGGCGAATTCGGTCAGCGCCTCGGTCGCCTCGACCAGCTTGGCGCGGTCTTCCGGGCCCTTGTAGCCGGCGTCTTCCATCGCCTTCTTGACGACGTAGAGCGTCTCCCAGCAGCCGAACATATGCGCGGCGGTGGAGACATCCTTGGGGTCGCCGACGGCCGCGCCATTGTCATCGATGCCGACGGCGGCGCGATAGGCCTTCTGCGCCTCGGAATCGTCCGTCTGGGCATAACGTGGCGAGCCTTCCCAGAAATGGCTGCCGTCCAGGAATTCGAGCCCGGGGCTGTTGATGTCGACGGCTTCGAGCGAATCGATGAAGCCGAACAGCTGCGGCCGGTTGGAGCCGTAGAACTCGCCAAGCTCCTTGACGAAGGTGAGCACCGCCGGGCCGACCATGACGTGGTAGATCACCTCGGTCTCGGCCGGAATCTGCGGGAAGTATTTGGTGAAGGAGCTCTCCGTCGGCGGAATGGCGATTTGCGCGATGACCTCTGCGCCCTGCGCCTTCAGCGCCGGCGGGAGGTAGTCGCGGTGGTCGTAGCCGAAAGCGAAATCGGGGAAGATCTGCGTCACCTTCTTGCCGGCATTGGCCGCGATCCACGGCGCCATCGACTGGATCTGGCTCTTTACGTCCGTGATGCCGGGCTGGAAGACATAGCGGTTGAGCTTGGTCGAGGCGACATGGTGGCCTTCGCTGACGACGAAATAGGGCATCTTGGCTTCGCCGGCGGCGGGTGCCGAGCCGATGACGACGTGCGAAAACAAGGTGCCGAAGACGATGTCGGTCTTGTGCTGGGTGGCGAACTTGCCGACCACCTCGGCACCGCGGCCGGGATCGGTGCCGTCATCCTCGATGATGACCTCGACCGGCCGGCCATTGATGCCGCCGGCCGCGTTGATCGCCTTGACCGCCGCGGCCGTGGTCTTCTCGTACCAGCGGCCATAGGCGGCGCCGATGCCGGTTCGGTGCGACTGGAAGCCAATCTTGATCGGGGCGGAGCTTTGCGCCTGGGAGTAGCGGACGAAACCGGGCGCGACCGCCAGGCCGGCGCCGGCGGCCAGACCCTTCAGCGCGGTGCGGCGGGTGAGACCGGCCTTGGAGAGATCGAAAAACCCATTCTTGTCAGTCACGGCAGTTCCCCTGTTTTTGAGTTTTGACCAATGGCTGGAACGTAGCAGACCGCTTCCTGCGGACGGCCGAAATTGCATGTGTACAAACTAAATCACCAAAGTCCGGACACGGCAATGCCGTTTCCCCAGGGGGATCCCGGTTTATTTCCACCGCGTCTAGCCAACGGTCGGCGTGGCGAGCAGCCAGAGGCCGAAGACGGTGTAGGCGATCATCAGCAAGGTGAGCGGAAACTGGCTGAGCGCGGCGCGAGCGGGAACCGGATGCAGGCGTGCGGCGAAGCCGTGGGCGACGAGCACGGCAAGCAGATGACCGAGAATGATGGCACCGGCCTGGATGTTCCACAGCCACCATGCCGAGCCCGCGCCGGCGACGATGCCGGCTTCGATCTGCATGTCGGCGGTGCCTAAAAGGTTCCAGCCGAGCGCAAACGGATCGGACAGTGCCGCAAGCGCATACTGGCCGTCGACCAGCAGCGCCGTCAGGTAATGCGCGATGTGGTAGGCGAGCGCGATCGGCACGATCGACCAGACCAGCAGCCCCGTCGCCTCGCCAAGCCTGTGGCCGTCGCCGGCGAGCTTCTGGCCGACGACCACGGCAAGCAGGAAGACCGCCGCAAGCAGCATGAATGTCAGGACGAGGCCAAAACTGCCGCTGCCGATCACCGCCGTGCGGCCGGGGAATTCAAGCGGATTGATGCCGAACAGGCCCAGCCAGAAGAAGGTCTTCGACAGGCCGTCATAGGAAACCGAGGACAGGGCGAGCAGCAGGAAGGCCACGCCGCTTGCCGGCAAAGGCGCGGCGGTCAGCAGCTTGGCGCCCGGCCAGCATAGCGCAAGCCGGCCGCGCTCGTCGCGCACGAGCGGCGCGAAGCGTGCCACCATCGAGAAGAAGACGGTAAGGAATTCGCCGCTACGGGCCCACGCCCCATAACCGAACGACAGCATCGCCAGCAAGGTGAACAACCAGTAGAGGCCGGCGGCCCGGGCCAGCCGTGTCGGATCGTCGGGCGCCGGATCGATGAGCTCGAACCAGGCAAAAGCGAAGAACAGGAGGACAGCCGGCCAGTATCCGAGCCATGATGGAAGGCGCCTGGCCGCTTCACCGCCCCTGCCGGCCAGGCGCGACAGGAGACGCACCGGCCCGTACCAGGGATTGAGCCAGGACCAGAGGTCGCCGAGGAAACCTTGCAGGAGCGTGAAGCCGGCCCACAGCAGTGTCCAGATCACCAGAGGCAGCGGGTTGGAGAGCGGATCGCGGCTGCCGAGAAAACCCGCGGCGATGAGACATGCAAAGCCGGCAAAGGATATCAGGCTGGCAGCGGTGCGGGCATCATCACCCAGTGTGAACAGTGGCAGGCGCCGCCGGCAGAAACGATCGAGCCGATGCGCCGGCAGCAGCGCCAGCACGAGGAAGCTGGCGGCCACGGCGAAAGCGCCGCCGACAAGGTAATAGCCGGTCGGGAGAAGCAGGACGTGGCCGCGGTCCGAGGCGTGGGCGAAGGCTGGGGTGGGTGAGAGGAGCAATAGAGCGATAGGCAAAGATGCTAATGACCGACGACGGCACTCTACGGCGCCCCCCTCTGTCCTGCCGGACATCTCCCCCTCAAGGGGGGAGATTGGCGGTTTCTCTGTCGGCGCTTCCCTTGCAACGCCGGAGGTTCGCGAAGACGAAGATGACAGCATGATCTCCCCCCTTGAGGGGGAGATGTCCGGCAGGACAGAGGAGGGCGCCAAGGAACTCAGCCTATCCGACTTTGCCGTCTCGTATGGCGATGCCGGAAGCACCGGTGGTGCCCTCACACCTTGATCAACTGCTCCACCCGGTCCTTTTCACCGAAGATGCGCAGATACCGCTCGATCTCCTTGAGGTCGCCCGTCGCCTTGGCCGGATTGTCGGAGAGCTTGACCGCTGGCCGGCCGTTGGCCTCGGTCACCTTGCAGACCAGCGATATGGCGTCGAGGCTGTCGGTTGCCGTAGGCGCGCAGCCCTCGAAATCATTGGTCAGGTTCGTGCCCCAGCCGAAGGACATGCGCACCTTGCCCTTGAAGTGGCGGTAGGTCTCCTCGATGGTCTCGACCTCGAGCCCGTCGGAGAAGATCAGCAGCTTCTGCCTGGGGTCCTTGCCCTTCTCGCGCCACCAGGACAGGATCTTCTCGCCGCCCTCGATCGGCGGCGCGCTGTCGGGGCGAAAGCCCGTCCAGTCGGCCACCCAGTCCGGCGCGTCGCGCAGGAAGGAAGCCGTACCGAAGGCGTCGGGCAGCACGATCAGCAAATTGCCGCCATAGTAGCGCTGCCAATCCTGCAGCACCTTGTAGGGCGCCTGTTTCAATTCCTTTTCCGAATTGGCCAGCGCCCCAAGCACCATCGGCAGTTCATGCGCGTTGGTGCCCAGCGCCTCGAGGTCGTTGTCCATGGCCAGAAGCACGTTGGAGGTGCCGGTGAAAGCCTCGCCGATGCCTTCCTTCAGCGCTTCCACGCACCAGCGCTGCCACAGGAAGGAATGGCGCCGGCGCGTGCCGAAGTCGGAAATACGGATGCCGGGCAGCGCCTTCAGCCGTTCGGTCTTGGCCCACATCTTGGCCTTGGCGCGGGCGTAGAGCACGTCGAGCGTGAAAGGCCCGAACGACCGCAAGGCGGCGCGCGAGCGCAATTCGTTGATGATGGCGAGTGCGGGAATCTCCCACAGCGTGGTGTACATCCACGGGCCGCTGAAGGAGAGTTCATACTGCCCGCCGCGCCTGGAAAGCTCGTACTCGGGCAACCGGAAATTCTCCAGCCAGGCCAGGAATTCCGGCTCGAATATCTGCTTGCGGCCATAGAAATTGTTGCCCCCCAGCCAGATCATCTCCTTCTTGGAGAAGCGCAAGGTGCGGGCGTGGTCAAGCTGTTCGCGCAACTCGCCCTCGTCGATCTCCTCGGCCAGCCGCACCGAAGTGGTGCGGTTGATCAGCGAAAAGGTGGCGTCGACCTTGGGGTACATGCCCCAGATCATCTGCAGCATCAGAAGCTTGTAGAAATCCGTGTCCAGCAGGCTGCGCACGATCGGGTCGAGCTTCCAGGTATGGTTGTAGACGCGCCGCGCAATATCGGTCCTGGCCATGTCTCGTTACCGCCTTCGCTGCCTGCCGCCCATGATCGCGACAGGCCTCATAGCATCGAATTGGCAAAAGCGCTGCCCGGTTTCAGGCTGGCCCGACAAAAAGAAAGACCTGCGGCAGCCAACCCGTCCGAACGCAATTGATTTTTCCAAAGCGCTACCGGACACTCCGGAGAAACAGACAGGAGAAAACCGACATGGGTTATGACAGCGGCAAGCTCGACGCGTTGCGCCGCAAATATGGCGAGAGCCATGGCGGCGAGATGTTCGACCCGAAGTTCCGCAAGGTCGCCGACAAGATATTCTCCAAGTCAGGCACGCGGCTGGCGCCCTATTCCGGTATCCCCACCTTCCTCGCCGCACCCTATCGCGAAATATCGGCCGACAACCCGGATTTCGGCGATTTGCAGGTGGCGATAACAGGCGTGCCGATGGATCTCGGCGTCACCAACCGGCCGGGCTCCCGCTTCGGGCCGCGGGCGCTGCGCGCCATCGAGCGCATCGGCCCCTACAATCACGTGCTGGAATGCGCACCGACGCATGAGCTCAGGGTCGCCGACATCGGCGACGTGCCGTTCCAGAGCCGCTACCGACTCGAGACCTGCCATGAGGACATCGAGCGCCGCACCAACCAGATCGTCGATGCCGGCGTCATTCCATTGTCGGTCGGCGGCGACCATTCGATCAGCCATCCGATCCTGAAGGCCGTCGGCAAGAAGGCCCCGGTCGGCCTCATCCACATCGACGCCCATTGCGATACAAGCGGCTTGTTCGACATGACCAAGTTCCACCATGGCGGCCCGTTCCGCAACGCGGTGCTCGATGGCGTGCTCGACCCGACGCGCACCATCCAGATCGGCATCCGCGGCTCGGCCGAATATCTGTGGGAGTTCACCTACGAATCCGGCATGACCGTGATCCATGCCGAGGAGGTGACCGGCCTCGGTATCCCCGCCATTATCGAGAAGGCGCGCAGAATAGTCGGCGACGGACCGACCTATGTTTCCTTCGACATCGACAGCGTCGATCCGGCCTTCGCGCCGGGCACCGGCACGCCGGAAGTCGGCGGCCTGACGACTCGGGAAGTGCTCGAACTGCTGCGCGGCCTCAAAGGCCTCAACATCGTCGGCGGCGACGTGGTCGAGGTGGCGCCGCAATATGATGCGACCACCAACACCGCGCATGCCGGCGCCCAGGTGCTGTTCGAAATACTGAGCCTGATGGTGTTCAGCCCGGCGCTCAAAAACAGCTGACGCCGACAATGACGGAAAGGCCACCGGACAACCCGGCGGCCCTCTGCATCAGTGTTCGAACACCAGCGGCGGCGCGAGGCGATCCCGCCGTAGCCAGCGCGCCAGAAGCAGCGCCGCCACCACCGCCAGTCCGCTGGACAGCCCGATCCAGATGCCGACGCCATGGAAGCCGAACGGGAAGGCGAGCAGCACGCCCAGCGGCAGGCCGACGCCCCAGTAGCCGATGGCGGCATAGATCATCGGCACCTTGGTGTCGTGCAGGCCGCGCAGCATGCCGGCGGCAACCGCTTGCGCGCCATCGAAGACCTGGAACAGGGCCGCGAAGACCAGGAACGATACGGCAAGCGTGATCACCCTGGCATTGGCCGGATTGGCCAGGTCGATGAAGGCGCTGATCAGGAGATGCGGCCACAGGATCATTATCAGGCCCATCAGGGCCATGAACGAGACGCCGATGACGAAGGCGGTCCAGCCGGCGCGCGAGACGCCTTCCGGATTGCCGGCGCCATGCGCAAGCCCGACGCGCACCGTCACCGCTTGGTTGAGGCCGAGCGGCACCATGAAGGAGATCGACGCGATCTGGATGGCGATGGCGTGCGCGGCAAGCGAATCCGCGTCGATCAGGCCCATCAGCAGCGCCGCGGCGTTGAAGATCGTCACCTCGAAAGCGAGGATGCCCGCGATCGGCAGGCCGAGCCGCAGCAGGCCCTTGAAGCGCGGCCAGTCGGACCGCCAGAAGCGGCCGAACAGATGATAGCGCCTGAATTTCTTCTCCCACATCACCACGGCGGCCATGCCGACGAACATCAGCGTTGAGGACAGCGAGGTGGCAAGGCCCGAGCCTGATATGCCCATGGCCGCAACACCGAGATTGCCGAACATGAACACCCAGTTGAAGAGCGCGTTGCAGGCGACGGCGACAAAGACGATTATCAATGCCCAGCCCGGCCGCTCCAGCGCCGATATGAAGGAACGCAGCACGATATAGCCGTAGAAGGGCAGCACCGCCCATTCCAGCCAGCGCAGGTAGATGCCGGCGCTGTGCGCCAGAGCGGGCTCCTGGCCCATGGCGAGCAGCACGTTCTCGCCGTGCCAGAGGAAGATCCAGATCGGGATGCAGATGAGGATCGCCAGCCACAGGCCCTGGCGCACGGTGCGGCGCAGGTCGCGCACCGAATGACGGCGGCGGCCGAGCTCGGTCGCCATCATCGGCGAGGTCGCCAGCATCAGGCCGAGGCCGAAGATCAGCGGCATGAAATAGAGATTGGCGCCAAGCGCGCCGCTGGCCAGCGTGTCCGCCCCCAGCCTGCCCATCATCATGACGTCGGTGGCCGTCATGGCGGTCTGGCCGAGATTGGTCAGCACCATGGGCCAGGCGAGCGCCAAAGTCGCCCTGATTTCCTGACGCCAAAGATTTTCCGGCGCGCGAGCGCCGGCTTCGATCGCAGACATTGTTCCGCTCTTTCAAGGTCGCGGCGCGTCGGCAAAAAGCCGGAAGCCGCGTGTCAAACGGCAAAACCTTCAGTTTCGCGGCGTTTGCGCCGTCTCTTGAACGAAATGCGACATGAAGGCAAGGGAGGAGGCACCGGAAGAGATTGAGCCAGCGGCATTTCAGGGAGATGCCTGCGTCTCGTTCCCTTGCCGGCCAGGGGCTGCTACGGGATCATCAGGAGACATGAGCAGCCGGCGAATTGCCGGGAGGGAAGGATGCAGTTCAGGCGCAGGAAAAATCCGGCCGCGATCCCGCGCACGGCGCCGGCCTTCGAACATATCGTCACCGAGGCGAGCGACAGTTTCCTGTGGCGGCTGGACGACTATCCCTGGGAGCGCAATGTCTGGAATTTCCATCCGGAGTACGAAATCCACCTGTTGCGAAAATCCTCCGGCGTCGTGCTGGTCGGCGACCACATCGGCGAGTTCGGACCGGGTTACTTGACCATTGTCGGCGGCGGGCTGCCGCATGATTGGGTGACGGCGGTGCAGCCGGGCGAGCTGATCGAAGGCCGCGACATCGTCCTCCAGTTCGATGCCGAGAGGCTGCGCGGGTCGGCTGGCCTGTTGCCCGAACTGCGCGAACTGGAGCCGTTCCTGGAGCGGTCGCTGCGCGGCATGGTTTTTCATGGCCGCACGGCATTGGAAGGCGCCGAGCTGATGGAACGGATGGGGGAGGTCAGCGGGCTAACCAGGTTCTGCCTGTTCCTGAACCTCGTCGATCTCCTCGCCAGGACCGACGAATACGAGCTGTTGTCCTCGCCGGATTTCTCCCCTGTTCTGGATGCCGCCTCGCTCGACATCATCCAGCGCACGCTGACCTATCTGTTCCAGCATTTCGCCGAGGATCTGAAGCTGCCTGATGTGGCGGCGCTCGCTGGGATGACCGAGAGCACATTCTCGCGCTTCTTCCAGAAGAACACCGGCAATTCCTTCAGTGACCACCTTGCCAAGCTGAGGCTGTGGCAGGCCTGCAAGCTGCTGGCCGATACCGATATTCCGATCACCGACATCTGTTTCCAGGTCGGCTATATGAACATCTCCAATTTCAACCGCGCCTTCATGCGCAAGCACAAGATGACGCCGTCATCCTATCGCAAGCTGTCGCGGCAGCGGCTGGCGATGCGCGCGTAAGCACGCCCTAAATCAACGGCTTAGATGCGATCGATACTCGTGTGACGGACTTCGTCACGGGGCGGGCTATTTTGCGCCGCACAATGCATAAAAGTACAGGTCTTCTGCAACGGGGCTTCTAGCGCGAGCCGCTGCAACTCCGCATTTTGGCGATGGGTGGCAAGTCGCTCGGGCGATGGTGAGGATCGCGCAACCCGAGGACGTCCGCTTCCTGCGACGTGTTCCTGGAGGAGAAAATAATGAAACCAATTCGGCTCGCTGCCAGCCTTGGTGCAGCTTTCATGCTTTCCGCTACCGTTTCCACCATCGCTTTGGCGCAGGCGCCGGTCTGCTCGGCGCCGGTCAAGGTGCTGGCGCAGCCACGTGACGGCCTGACGCTTCTGGAGGACTCCAAGGCCGAGTTCGAGAAGCTTGCCGGCGCCGGCTTCCAGATCGACTACCTCAACGAGAACGACCGCCGGGCAAAATCGCGCGCCGACGCGTCGACGGTCGGCAACTACAACGTCTACTATGTCGACGAAGCCAATGTCGCGCTGTTCGCTTCCTCGAAATGGATCGTGCCGCTGGCCGACTATTATCCGGCCGACTACGACTATGCCGATTTCGACCCCGGCCGCCAGAAGGTCGCCACCTATGACGGCAAGGTCTGGTTCGCACCGCTGACCGGCGGCGGCGACCTGATGGTCTACCGCAAGGACGTGCTGGAGGCCGCCGGCATCCAGCCGCCGAAGACGCTCGACGAGCTGATCGCCGACGTGCCGAAGCTGACCAATCCGGACAAGGGCATGTATGGCATCGCGCTGCGCGGCGCGCGCGGTTCGGGCGCCAATGTCTGGCGCTGGATGCCCTTCTTCAAGGCCTATGGCGGCCAGTGGTTCGACGGTGACAAGCCGGCCTTCAATTCGGATGCCGCGGTCAAGGCGACCGAGACCTACCTGAAACTGTTCAAGGATTCGGCGCCCGGCACGCAGACCGGCAGCTGGGATGAATCGACCGGCGCCTTCCTGTCGGGCCAGGTCGCGATCCTGGTCGAATCGACGCCGCTGTCGGGCATGGCGGTCGATCCGAAGACCTCGCAGGTCGTCGGCAACATCGGCTTCATGCCGCCGCCGTCGCCACTGCCGGGCGGCGGTTACGGCCATGGCCTCGCCATCGCGACGAAGGCCAATGCCGACGACGCGTCGAAGAAATGCGCCGGCCTGTTCATCGCCTGGGCAACATCGAAGGAAAACGAGAAGCGCCGGCTCGACGCCCACCAGTTCGGCGAGCTGAACCGCACCAGCATCCTGGCCAGCAAGGAATTCGCCGATATTTACGGCGCCGATCTCGGCCAGGCACTGGCCGAAACCGGCAAAGTCACGGCGGTCAATTTCTGGCAGGACCCGCGCTGGCCCGATCTCGGCGACCGCTGGGGCATCATCCTCGAGGAACTGGTCACCGGCACCCGCACCGATATCAAGGGCGGCCTAAACGAACTCGAGGCTTATGCCAACGAGCTGGTGAAGAAATAAGCCATCCTCCCCCTGCGGCGCGCGGTCCACGGCATTCGGTGGAGCGCCGGAACCTGTGCGCCGCAGGTCTTGGTTCATCATTGCGGTTTGAGCCAGCCTTCGCGCGAAAGGTCAGTCATGCTCAATCGTTCGAGACGCAGCAGAGGTTAGACAGATGCCGCGACGCTCATCCCTGCCGGTCACCTTCGTCGTGCCGACACTCGCCATCCTTCTGGTGCTGTCGATGGTGCCGACGCTCTACGCGGTCGTCATCGCCCTGCAGAACCGTGAACTCAGCTCGACAGCCTATTCCTATGTCTGGTTCTCGAATTTCGCCGACCTGTTCGTCGACCGCCGCTTTCTCAACGCCGTCTGGGTGTCGGTGAAATGGGAATTCGTCACGGTCATCGCGACAATGACGGTCGCCATCGGCTTGGGCGTCCTGATGTTCGAGGTCGCGTCGCCGCGCCTGCGCAACATCTACTGTCTGCTGTTCATCATCCCGGTCCTGCTGCCGCGCGTCTCGGCGGCCTTCGTCTGGAAGTTCGCCTATCATCCGCTCTACGGCATCGCCACTTACCCCTACCGACTGCTGACCGGTGGGCTGATCTTCGATCCGCTGTCCAAGCCGTCGACGGCGTTGTTCGCGGTCGCATCGGTCGATGTCTGGCAATGGGGCCTGTTCTTCGCCGTCATCGTGCTGAAGCTCCTGGAAACGCTGCCGCCGCAGCCGATCGAGGCGGCCCGGCTCGACCATGCCAAACGCTGGCAGATCCACGCCTATGTGACCTTGCCGATGCTGAAGGCGCCGCTGGTCAGCCTGATGTTCGTCAAGATGATCGAATCGCTGCGCTCCTTCGATCTGATCTATGTGATGACCCGCGGCGGTCCGGGCGTGGCAACCGAGACGCTCGACATGTACGCCTTCTCGCAAGGCTTCATCGAGTCCGGCAAGGTCTCTTACGCCTCGGCGATGGCGGTGCTGATGATGATCGCCACGGTCATCACCTTCACCATGCTGTGGAGGCGGGTGCAGGCATGAGGTCATATCGCATGAGACCTGGCCGCCTGATCGGCAAGACCGTGCTGGCGTTTGCCGGTTTCATGGCCGTGTTTCCGTTGCTCTGGACGGCGCTCAATTCGCTGAAGAACAATGTCGACATCATCACCCGCGTCCCGCGCCTGGTGTTCACGCCGACGCTGGCCAACATCAGCTATATCGTCGGCCGCGACAGCGTCATGACCGGCCTCTACAATTCGGTCGTCGCCTGCGGTTGCGCGGTGCTGATCGGCGTGGTGCTCGGCCTGCCGGCGGCTTACGCGGTGGCGCGCTACCCGAACCGCTGGGCCGGCGACATCCAGTTCTTCGTTTTGTCGCTTCGCTTCCTGCCGCCGGTGGCGGTCGCCATCCCGCTGATGGTGATCTGGCTTCAGCTCGGGCTTTACGACACGCTCGCCGCGCTGATCGTCACCTATTGCCTGCTCACCATCTCGGTGATCATGTGGCTCGCCATTCCTGCCTTCCAGGCCGTGCCGAAGGAGGTCGAGGAAGCCGCCTTCGTCGATGGCTACGGCGCCTATTCGGTGTTCTGGAGGATTGCGCTGCCGGTCGCGGCGCGTTCGCTGATCGGTGCGGTGGCTTTCAGTTTCGTGCTGGTCTGGAACGAGTTCCTGATCGCGCTGATGCTGTCGAGCTCCAACGCCAAGACCTTGCCGATCGTCGCCTCGGAACTCTCCCAGCAAGGCATGAACGTGCCATGGGGAATCCTGAACGCCTCGGTCGTGCTTCTGTCGCTGCCGCCGCTGTTGTTTCTCGGCGTGCTCAGCGGCTTCCTGAATTCCGTTTTCCGGAAAAAAAAGACTTGAAGCGAGGACGACACGATGCGGGCACTGGTGCTTGAGAAAAAGGGCGAGCTGTCGCTGCGCGAAATCGCGTTGCCGCTCGAGGTCGGGCCGGACGACGTCAGGATCGCCATCCACACGGTCGGCGTCTGCGGTAGCGACGTGCATTATTACACCCATGGCGCCATCGGCAGCTATGTCGTGCGCGCGCCGATGGTGCTCGGCCACGAAGCGTCCGGAACGATCGTCGAGATCGGCGCCAATGTCCGGACGCTGAAGGTCGGCGATCGCGTCTGCATGGAACCGGGCGTACCGAACCTGTCGTCGCGGGCGACAAAACTCGGCATCTACAATGTCGACCCGGACGTCACCTTCTGGGCGACGCCGCCGGTGCACGGCATTCTGGCGCCGCAAGCCGTGCATCCGGCGGCGTTCACCTACAGGCTGCCCGACAACGTCTCCTTCGCCGAAGGCGCGATGGTCGAACCTTTCGCCATCGGCATGCAGGCGGCGGCGCGCGCGCGCATCGTTCCGGGTGACGTGGCGGCTGTGGTCGGCTGTGGCCCGATCGGCATCATGATCGCGCTGGCCGCCCTGGCCGGCGGCTGCTCGAAAGTGCTGATTTCCGACTTCTCCGCGCCCAAGCTCGAAATTGCCGGGCGCTATCCCGGCGTCGTTCCGGTCAACATCGGCGAGCAGCCGCTGGTCGATGCGGTACGCGCGGCCACCGATGGCTGGGGTGCGGACATCGTCTTCGAGGCCAGCGGCAGCCCCAAGGCCTTCGCTGATTTGTTCGACGTCGTGCGCCCCGGCGGCGCGGTGGTGCTCGTCGGGCTGCCGGTGGAGCCGGTGTCGCTCAACGTGCCGGCGGCCATATCGAAGGAAGTGCGCATCGAAACCGTGTTCCGCTATGCCAACATTTTCGACCGCGCTTTGCAGCTCATCGCTTCCGGCAAGGTCGATCTCAAGCCGCTGATCACCGGCACCTATCCCTTCTCCGACAGCATCGAGGCTTTCGAGCGGGCGGCGGCAGCGCATCCGCAGGACGTCAAGCTGCAGATCCTGCTCAGCGGCGAAAAGGGCTGACCATGTCCGCGATCACCTGTTCTCATGTCGACAAGGCCTATGGCACCACGACGGTCATCCGCGACCTCAATCTCTCGATCGAGGAGCACGAGTTCGTCGTGTTCCTTGGCCCGTCCGGCTGTGGCAAGTCGACCTTGCTGCGCATGTTGGCGGGGCTGGAGGACATCAGCGGCGGCGAGGTCTCGATCGGCGGCAAGGTGGTCAACGATCTCGATCCGGGCGACCGCGGCATCGCCATGGTGTTCCAGAACTACGCACTGTACCCCCACATGACGATCTTCGACAACATCGCCTTCGGGCTGCGGCGCCAGAAAGTGCCGGCGGCCGAGATCCAGAAGCGGGTCGAAGCGGTGTCAAGGACGCTCGGGCTGGAACCCTATCTCGGCCGCAAGCCGGCCGAGCTTTCCGGCGGCCAGCAGCAGCGCGTGGCGATCGCGCGCGCCATGATCAAGACGCCGAAAGTCTTCCTGTTCGACGAGCCGCTGTCCAATCTCGACGCCAAGCTGCGCAACCACATGCGCGTCGAGATCGCGCGGCTGCACCAGTCGCTGAAGACCACCACCGTCTATGTCACCCATGACCAGCTCGAAGCGATGACGCTCGCCGACCGCATCGTGCTGCTAAAGGACGGCGTCATCGAGCAGGTCGGCTCGCCGGCGGAAATCTACGAGCGGCCGGGCAATCTGTTCGTTGCCGGCTTCATCGGCACGCCGAACATGAATTTCATCGATGTGACAGTGGCCCGGAAAGAAAATGGCTGGACGCTGACCAATGGCGGAACTGTCTTCACCCTCGACGGCTCGCGCTTCAAGCTACAACATGGCGAGCAGGCGGTGCTTGGCATCAGGCCTCCGGATCTCAAGCCCGCGACCCCCGGCAGCGCCGGAAATTTCCTGGCGGGAACGGCCGATCTCATCGAGTTTCATGGCAACGATGCACTGGTGACATTCGCTCTTGGCGGCAAGGAGATCAGCGCACTCGTTCCCAGCCGCGTCTGCCCAACTATCCGCAGCGATGTCCGCTATACGTTTGACGAATCGGATATGCATCTGTTCGATGCCAAGTCCGGCCTATCCTTGTTGACACGGTAAGGCGCGTTCTACTGGATCGCGTCGAGCGCCTGGCGTTGCCGGTGCATCTCCAGGAAAATCCGGTAGTCGCGATCGAAGCGGGCGCCGGCGGCCGGGTTGGCGGCGCGGGTCCTGCCGCCCTGCTGCATGGCCAGACAGGCCGCGTTGAGGTCGGGGAAAAGCCTGGCGGCGGTCGCAGCCACCATGCCTGTGCCGAGCAGCACCGCCTCGTCGGCCAGCGGCTCGACCACCGTGCAGCCGGTGGCGTCGGCATAGAGTTCCATCAAGAGGGGATTTTTGGTGTGGCCGCCGGTGACATGCAGCGTGTCGATGAGATAGCCGTTCTCGTTCAGCGCTTCCAGCACATGGCGCACGCCGAGCGCGATGCTCACGGCGGTGCGCCAGTAAAGCCGGCACAGGCTGTCGAAGGAGGAATCCAGCGTAAGGCCGCTGACCACGCCGACCGCATGCGGGTCGGCGAGCGGCGAGCGGTTGCCGTGAAAGTCGGGCAGCACATGCAGCCGGCCGGCAAGGGCATCGCCCTCCGCCGCGCGCAGCTCGGCGACGCGGCTTGCAATCCTCGCATGCATGGCCGCGTTCGGCTCGCCGCCCGCGCCGTGCCAGCGGATGATGTGGTCGAGCAGGGCGCCGGTGGCCGACTGGCCGCCCTCCGACAGCCACAGCTTCGGTAGCGCGGCGCCGTAGTATGGCCCCCAGACCCCGGCGAAGGGCTGCGGATCGGGTGACATCGCCATGACGCAGGAGGATGTGCCGGCGATCAGCGCCAAATGACGGCCGATATTCCGCTCGTCGCCGGCAAACCCGCCGAGCACGCCAAGCGCACCGGCATAGGCATCGATCACCCCGGCGCCGACCCGGCATGTCTCCGTCAGGCCGAGCTCCGCCGCTGCTTGCGCGCTCAAAGAGCCGATGTAGGCGCCGACCGGACTGGCCCTTTCGGGCAGATTGCCGTGCTCGAAGAGGTCGCCGAGGCCGACGAGTTCGAAGAAATCGCGCTGCCATGCGGGTTCCCGGTGCGCCAGATAGGTCCATTTGGCGGTCAGCGTGCACTGCGAGCGGGCCAGCGACCCCGTCGCCTGCCAGGTCAGGAAGTCGGTGAGGTCGAATAGATAGCCGGCTTCATTCCAGGTCTTCGGCAGGTTTCGCTTCAGCCACATCAGCTTCGGCGTCGCCATTTCCGGCGACATCACGCCGCCGATATAGTCGAGCACCTCGTGGCCGCTCGCCGTGCATTCGTCGGCCTCGGCGATGGCGCGGTGATCGAGCCAGACGATGGTGTCCCAGCGCTCCTCTCCGGTCACCGAAACGCTGAGCTGGCCGCCTTGCCTGTCGCGCACGACCAGCGAGCAGGTGGCATCGAAGGAAATGCCGGCAATGTCCTCGGCGGCAACACCGGATTTTTCGCGGGCCGCACGCACCGCGGCGCACACGGCTGACCAGATATCGCGCGAATCATGCTCGGCGTGATCGGCCTTCGGCTGGTGCATGGCGATCGGGTGCTCGGCGCGGCCGAGCAAGGTGCCACTGGTGTCGAGAATGCCCGCGCGGGCGCTCCCGGTGCCGACATCGACCGCGCAAACGAACTGTTTCGTCAAGATGCTCTGTCTCTCGCTCCCAGGCCTGCAATCAGATCGGGCAATTGCAGCATGTCAGCGAATATAAAGTCCGGCTCACTCGACGCAAGCCGCGCTTTCAGGGCAGGGTTGCCGGCATGCGCGCCGCCGGTGAAGGCGAACACGCGCATATCAGCCGCCCGCGCCGCCGCGACGCCGGCGGGGCTGTCCTCGATCACAAGGCATTTGCGCGGATGCGCCCGCATCGAGGCGGCGGCATGAAGGAACAGGTCGGGCGCCGGCTTGCCCCTGGCCACCATGCCGGCACTGAACAGATGCGGCTCCATCAATCCGAGCAGGCCGGTGACGTCGAGCGTATAGCGGATGCGGTCGAGCGTGCCCGAGGAGGCGACGCAGAACGGCAAGCCGAGCCTCGGCAGCACTTCCTTGACGCCGGCGATTGGCTTCAGCTCCTCGCGGAATTTGCGCATCAATTCGACACGCATCGTGGTCAGGTGCTGATCGGTGATGGGCAGGCCGAAGTCGCGGGCGAGGATCTCGCGCACGCTTTTCATGCTCTTGCCGAGGAAATGCTCGTAGGCCGTATCCTCGCCGATACTGCCGCCGGCAAGCGCGATCATGCCGAGCAGTGCCGAGACCGACAGCGCCTCGCTGTCCACCAGCACGCCGTCGCAGTCGAAAATGACCAGTTCCGGCGCCATGGTCCCGTTTCAGAGCTTGCCGGCGAGGTAGCGCGTCAGCGTGGCGCGCGTGCCATCCGTCCACAGCAGGTTCAATGCATGCGCGAAAGCCTCGACGAACGCGGTGGCGCGCCCGACATCGCCATAGATGTCTTCCATCGCAAGCCAGGCGGCGGGCGCGTCCTTTGCCGCCTTTGCCGTCGCCTGCATGCGGTCCCAGTTCGGATCGTTGGGCTCGATGACCGCGCCGCTGTCCGTCGTGCCGAAGCAGTAGCGGCACCACAGCGCCGATTCAAGTGCCAGGCCGGCGACGCTCTTTCCCGCCTTCAAGCGGTCGGCGATGGTCGGGATGATGAATTTCGGCTGGCGATTGGAACCGTCGAGACAGAGCCGGCGCACCGTGTCGCCGATCTTGGGGTTGGAAAAGCGCTTTTCGATGAGCTGGTAATAATCCTCCAGGACCGTGTCCGGCACCGGCGGCACGGTCGGGATGATTTCGTCATGCTCGAGCTTGTCGAGAAAGCCGCGCACCAGCGGCTCCTGCATCGCCTCATGCACGAAATGGATGTCCATCAGCCCGGCCGGATAGGCGATGGTGGCATGGCCGCCATTGAGGATGCGGATCTTCATCAGCTCGTAGGGCGCGACGTTTTTGACGAACTGCACGCCGACCTTTTCAAGCGGCGGCCGGCCGTCGGTGAAATGGTCTTCCAGCACCCATTGCCGGAAGGGTTCGCAAAAGACAGGCCAATTGTCCTCGACGCCGAAATCCTTGGCCAGGATCGCGCGTTCGCGGTCCGACGTGGCCGGCGTGATGCGGTCGACCATCGCGTTCGGGAAAGCGACATTGCCGCCGACCCAGGCCGCCAGATCCTCGTCGATCAGGCGGGCCAGCCCGATGACGCCATCCGAGGTGACATGGCCGTTGTGGGGAATGTTGTCGCAGGACATCACCGTGAACGGTGCGATGCCATCGCCGCGCCGCCGCACCAGGCCGGCGAGGATGATGCCGAACACGGTCTTCGGCGTCGCGCCCGGCTGCGCATCGGCGACGATATCGGGATGCGTCGGGTTGAACACGCCGGAGGCAGGATCGATGAAATAGCCGCCTTCGGTGATGGTCAACGACACGATCTTGATCGCCGGATCGGCCAGCCGTTCGATGATGGCGGCGGCATCGCCCGGCGTCAGGAAGTCGATCATGGCGCCGGTGACGCGGGCGCTCATATGACCCTCGTCCTGCTCGACCACCGTCGTCAGCCAGTCCTGCTCTTCCAGTTTGCCGCGGCCGATCTTCTCGCCCTCGAACACGCCGGCGCCGACCAGCGCCCAGTCGTGGCCGACGCCCGAATTGAACAGCTCGTCGAGATAGACGGCCTGGTGCGAGCGGTGGAAGTTGCCGACGCCGAAATGCACGATGCCGGCCTTCAGCGCTGCGCGGTCGTATTTCGGACCTGCGACCCTGGCCGGCAGGTTGGCGAGATTGGCGGAAGAGAGTTTCACGGTCATCTGTTTACCCTTTGGCCGGGTTGCGGCCTTCGTTACCCTTCTCTCCCCTTCACCGGGAGAGGGTAGGAAGCGGCACATGCCTTCCGAGGCGATGCGGCCGCCACCTTGATGTTGGCCTCTTCTCCCCGCGGAGGCACGGGGAGAAGAGGCCGCCCCCGCCTCAACTCATCCACTGGCCGCCATCGACATTGTAGGTCTGGGCGACGATATATTCGGCGTCGCTGCTGGCGAGGAAGACCGCCATGCCTGTCAGGTCCTGGGCCGTGCCCATGCGGCCATAGGGCACGCTCTCGCCGACCAGCTTCTTCTTCTCGCCCTTCGGCCGGTTTTCGAACTTGGCGAACAGCGCATCGACATGATCCCAGTGCTCACCGTCAACGACGCCGGGCGCGATGGCGTTGACGTTGATGCGGTGCTTGATCAGGTCGAGTCCCGCCGACTGGGTCAGCGAGATGACGGCGGCCTTGGTGGCGCAATAGACGCCGACCAGCGGTTCGCCGCGCCGCCCGGCCTGGCTCGCCATGTTGATGATCCTGCCGCCTTTGCCCCGCGCGATCATCGAGCGGGCGGCCGCCTGCAGCATGAACAGCGTGCCGGCGACGTTGACGGAAAACAGTTTGTCGTAGCTCGCCTTGGTAATGTCGACGATCGGCGCCAGGTCGAACAAAGCGGCGTTGTTGATCAGGATGTCGAGACCGCCGGTCCTGGTCTCGACGGCCTTCACCGCCGCGTCGATGGAAGCGAGGTCGGTGACATCGAGCTTGACCGCATAGGCCTTGCCGCCGATCTCGGCGGCCGTCTTTTGCGCCGCCTCGAGGTTGATGTCGGCTATGGCAACGGTGGCGCCTTCGCCGACATAGGCTTCGGCGAGGGCCTTGCCGATGCCGCGCGCCGACCCGGTGATCAGCGCCGATTTGCCTTTCAGCCTCATGCCGCCGACGCCTTGCCGTCGGGGCCGAAGCGATGCAGCTTGGCCTTGTCGGGCGTGAGATAAATGCTGTCGCCATGGTGGACGCTGAGTTCGCCGTCGGCGCGCACCGTCAGCGGGCCGACACCGTCGGCCTGGACATGCAGGAAGGTGTCGGATCCCAGGTGTTCGGCGACACCGACTGTTGCCTTCCAATCGCCCGCCGTGGTCGAGATCGCCATGTGCTCGGGCCGGATGCCGATGGTCTTGGCGCCGTACTTCGCCGCCGGGGCGCCTTCGATCAGGTTCATTTTCGGCGAGCCGATGAAGCCGGCGACGAACAGGTTCTTCGGCGTCTTGTAGAGCTCCATCGGCGAGCCAACCTGCTCGACATTTCCAGCATTCAGCACGACGATCTTGTCGGCCATGGTCATCGCCTCGACCTGGTCGTGGGTGACGTAGATCATCGTCGTCTTGAGCTGGTGGTGCAGTTCGCTGATCTCCAGCCGCATCGTTCCGCGCAGCGCCGCGTCGAGGTTGGATAGGGGTTCATCGAACAGGAAGGCCGAAGGCTGGCGCACGATGGCGCGGCCGATGGCGACGCGCTGGCGCTGGCCGCCGGAAAGCTGGCCGGGGCGGCGCTCCAGATAATTGGTGAGGTTGAGCACGCGCGCGGCGTCCTTCACCTTCCTGTCGATGGTCGCCTGGTCCTCGCCCGCCATCTTCAGCGGAAAGGCGATGTTCTTGGCCACCGTCATGTGCGGGTAGAGCGCATAGGACTGGAACACCATGGCAAGCTTGCGCTTGGCCGGCGCCTCGCCGGTGACGTCGCGACCGTCAATGTTGATGGTGCCGCCGCTGGTGTCCTCCAGGCCGGCGATCAGGCGCAGCAGCGTGGACTTGCCGCAGCCCGACGGGCCGACGAAGACGACGAACTCGCCGTCCTCGATGACGAGATCGATGTTCGGAATGATCGAAGTCGAGCCGAAGGATTTCGAGACGTTCTTGAGCGTGATATTTCCCATGCTTTCCTCCCGGTGGATTTCCGTCCGCCGCCTGGCGCACGCTGCTACTTCACGGCGCCCCTACTTCACCGCACCGAAGGTCAGGCCGCGCACCAGTTGCTTCTGGCTGAACCAGCCCATGATCAGGATCGGCGCGATCGCCAGCGTCGAGGCGGCCGAGAGCTTCGCCCAGAACAGGCCTTGCGGGCTGGAGAAGGAGCTGATGAAGGCGGTCAAGGGTGCCGCTTCCGTCGTGGTCAGCCGGATCGTCCAGAACGCTTCGTTCCAGGCCAGGATGATGTTGAGCAGCATGGTCGAGGCGATGCCCGGCACCGCCATGGGTGTGAGCACATAGATGATCTCGTTCCACAGCGAGGCGCCGTCCATGCGCGCCGCTTCCAGGATCTCGCCGGGGATTTCGCGGAAATAGGTGTAGAGCATCCACACCACGATCGGCAGGTTGATCAGCATCAGCATCACCATCAGGCCGATGCGGCTGTCGAGCAGGCCGGTGTCGCGGAAGATCAGGTAGATCGGAAACAGCACGGCCACGGCCGGCATCATCTTGGTGGACAGCATCCACATCAAAATGTCCTTGGTCCGCTTGGTCGGCGAGAACGCCATCGACCAGGCCGCCGGAATGGCGACCAGCAGGGCCAGGATGGTCGAGCCGACCGAGAGCAGCACCGAGTTCAGGAAGAACTTGAAATAGCCGTTCTGCGCCTGGACCTCGGAATAGCTCTCGAAGGTCCCGGACGGGATCAGGTTGAAGCCCTGGATCGCCTCCTGTTCCGACTTGAACGAAGTGATGATCGTGTAGAGGATCGGGAAGAAGATCAGCAGGGCGACGATCCAGGCGGCCGCCGTCGCGATCGTCTTGTGCCGGGTTGTGACTGCGCGTGCCATCTTTTCCTCCCTTACCTGTCAAGGTTCTTGCCGACGGCGCGCATGGCGAAGAAGGCGACGATGTTGGCGAGAATGACCGCGATGATGCCGCCGGCCGAGGCCTGGCCGATTTTGAATTCGAGCAGTGCCTTCTGGTAGACCAGGAAGGGCAGGTTGGTGGAGGCGTATCCCGGACCGCCATTGGTGGTGACGAGGATCTCGGCATAGACCGAAAGCAGGAAGATCGTCTGGATCAGGATGACGACGGTGATCGCCCGCGACATGTGCGGCAGCGTCAGGTAGATGAAGCGGCTGATGAAGCCGGCGCCGTCCATCTCGGCGGCCTCCTTCTGCTCGCCGTCCAGCGACTGAAGCGAAGTCAAAAGAATGAGCGTCGCGAAAGGCAGCCACTGCCAGGCGACGATGATGATGATGGCGGTCAGCGGATATTGTCCGAACCAGTCTATGGGCTGGAGGCCGAAGAACCGCGCTATGTCGGCGAAGACGCCGTATTGCGGATGCATGATCATGTTCTTCCAGACCAGGGCCGCCACCGGCGGCATGACGAAGAACGGCGAGATGACGAGGATGCGCACGATACCCTGGCCCCACATCGGCTGGTCGATCAAAAGCGCCAGCAGGATGCCGCCGACCACGGTGATCACAAGCACGCTGACGACGATCAGCAGCGTGTTCAGGATCGATTGCAGGAAGGCCGGGTTGGAATAGAACAGCGCGTAATTGGAGAAGCCGACGAAGCCGTCGCGGATCGGATTGAGCGGATTGTACTGCTGGAAGGAGAACCAGAGCGTGAGCGCCAGCGGAACGACCATCCAGACGAGCAGCAGGACGACGGATGGCGCCATCATGAAACGGGCAAGCGAACGGGTCTGCTGAGTAGCCATGACGGTCACCCTTCAAGGATCGGACGGAATTTTCTCGAGCTGTCGGGAAGTGGCCGCCCGAACTGGGTTTCGGGCGGCCGTTGCCGGCCATGGTCGGCGACCGGCCTTAGGCACCGGGAGGAGCCTTACTGGATGTAGCCGCCCTCGGTCATCGCCGCGGTTGCGGCGTCCTGGGCCTGCTTCAGCGCGTCGTCGACGCTCGACTGGCCGGCAAGGGCTGCCGAGAACAGCTGGCCGACGGTCGTGCCGAGGCCCTGGAATTCGGGGATGGCGACGAACTGCACGCCGACATAGGGCACCGGCTTGACGGTCGGATGCGTCGGGTCGGCGGCATTGATGGAGTCCAGCGTCATCTTGGCGAACGGAGCCGCCTTCTGGTACTCTGGATTGGCATAGAGCGAGGAGCGCGTTCCCGGCGGAACGTTGGCCCAGCCTTCCTTCGAGGCGACCAGTTCTGCATAGTGCTTGCTGGTTGCCCATGACACGAACTTCTCGGCGGCATCGGCCTTCTGCGTGCCGGCGGGAATGGCCAGCGACCACGCCCACAGCCAGTTGCCGCGCTTGCCGAGCCCATTGTCAGGCGCCAATGCGTAACCGACCTTGTCGGCGACCTGCGAGGCCTTGGGATCGGAGACGAAGGAGGCGGCGACGGTGGCGTCGATCCACATGCCGCACTTGCCCTGCTGGAACAGCGCCAAATTCTCGTTGAAGCCGTTGGAGGACGCTCCCTCGGGGCCGTCGGCCTTCATCAGGTCGACATAGAACTGCAAGGTGTTCTTCCATTCGGGCTGGTCGAACTGCGGCTTCCAGTTCTCGTCGAACCAGCGCGCGCCGAAGGAGTTCGACATGGCGGTCAGGAAGGCCATGTTCTCGCCCCAGCCGGCCTTGCCGCGCAGGCAAACGCCGTTCACGCCATTGGCGCGGTCGGTCATCTTGTCGGCGGCCTGCTTGATGAAGTCCCAGGTCGGCGCGTCGGGCATCTTCAGCCCTGCCTTCTCCATCAGGTCCTTGCGGTACATGACGAAGGAGCTTTCGCCGTAGAAGGGCGCGGCATAGAGCTTGCCGTCGACCGAGAGGCCGCCGGCGATCGCCGGGATGATGTCCTTGGCGTCGTAGTCGTCGCCGAGCTTGTCGAGCGGCAACAGCCAGCTCTGCTTGGCCCAGATCGGGACCTCGTAGGTGCCGATGGTCATCACGTCATACTGGCCGCCCTTGGTGGCGATGTCGGTGGTCACGCGCTCGCGCAGCACGTTCTCTTCCAGCGTCACCCAGTTGAGCTGGATGTCGGGGTTCGCCTTGGTGAAGTCGTCGGTCAGCTTCTGCATGCGGACCATATCGCCATTGTTGACGGTGGCGATGGTGATGGATTCGGCATGTGCCGCGAACGCGAGCGCGCTGGCCGAGCACAAGCCCAGGATGAGCGTACGAAGTTTCATCAAATTCCTCCCATGGACCAAGATGAGCATTTGCCTTGGCTGTGAGCAATTACTCACTAAGAATGAATTATGTCAAGCCAGATTCGATGGTGCAGCGCACACTCGATGGAGGAGCGCCGACCTGGCGCGTTGCAAATGGCCTTCCCGCAGGTGCGGAGCGGGCGACAACGGTGATCTGGATGGAGCGCGGTTTTGATCCTGGAGTTAGCCGGTCAGCAGGCGATCTCGGCCAGGATCCAGTCGCGGAAAGCGCGGATCTTCGGCACGTTGCGGCGCGCCTCCGGATAGACCAGCCAGTAGGCGTGGCCGTCGTCGCCGACCAGGTCGAAGGGCTGGATCAGGCGGCCGTCGGCGAGTTCCGCCTTGAACAGCGCCCTGGTCAGGACCGCCACGTCATGGCCTGCGATGGCCGCATTGGCCTCATAGGCCTGCGCGCCCATGCTGCTGCCGGGGCGCTTGGCAAGGTCATGGCTTTGCACGCCCGCGGCCTCGAACCATTGCGTCCACCAGATGTCGCCGGGATCGAGGATAGGCAGCTTGAGCAGATCGGCCGGTTCCTTGACGCCGCCGATGCTCGCGGCGAGCTTGGGGCTCAGCATCGGCGTGAAATCGGCGTCGAGCAGCTTGTAGGCCTCCAGTCCCGGCCATTTGCCGCCGCCCGAGCGGATGGCAAGGTCGACATCCTCGCGGGCGAAATCGGTCAGGCGGCTGGATGTGTCGAGCCGCACGGCAAGGGCGGGATGCGCGATCTGGAACGAACCCAGATGATGCGCCAGCCAGTTGGAGGCAAAGGTCAGCACCGTGGTGACGCACAGCAGACCGTCCGCCCCGCCGCGCGCCGCCGCATAGGCCTGGCCGAGTATGGCGAAGGCCTCGCTGACCGCCGGCGCCAGGCGCTGTCCGGCTTCGGTGAGCTCGATCTGTCGCGGCCGGCGCAGGAAAAGCGGCGCGCCGACCCGCTCCTCCAGCACCTTGATCTGATAGCTGACCGCTGCCTGCGTCATCGCCAGTTCCTCGGCCGCTTTGGTGAAGGACAGATGCCGCGCCACCGCTTCGAACACCCGGATCGCCTGCAGCGGCGGAAGCTGCGCAACCTGTCGCGAGCTGAGATCCGGCATAAAGCCTCCTTATGGGTCCTTATCGACGTTCGATTGGCAAAGGCGGCCGGCAAGACCGACATTCATCCTCAGCCCGTCACTCGGGTTGAAGATAGCGAAGGTTGACGATCATGACCATGGCGCAGCAAAAATGCACTCCCGCTCCGGATCATCGCTGGATTTCATGGCTTGCGGACGGATTCGGCTGGTTCGCGACCAGGAAAAAGGCGCATCTCGACATCAGGGACCTGTCACCGCACTTGCGGCGGGACCTTGGCTTCCTCGACGGCAACGACCCCTTCGGACGGCATGGATAGCCCGCCCGGATTTTATCGCAAATCGATGTTGCCTCGAGGCTTTTGGCTCATCCGCTCGCCAGCAGGGCGGCGGCGGTTCGTTCGTCGGTGATAAGGCCGTTGACCAGCCGGCGGTTCACGGCCGCCAGGATGCCCGGCAGCTTGCGTTCACCCATGGCGAGCGCGATGACCAGCGACTTCTCGCGTGACGGCAGGGCCGCCGACGACACCCGGTCGTTGGTGATGCCCTCGATCATGCGGCCGTCGCGATCGAACACCCAGCCGACAATTTCGGCGACGCCGCCGGCCTTCTGTAGCGCCTTCAGCTCGGCGTCGGAAATGAAGCCGTCCTCATAGAGCGGCGCCTTCGGGCCGAGGTCGCCGATGCCGACGAAGGTGACGTCGGCCTCCGCGGCCAGCGCCAGCGTCGGCTGGATCATCGGCTGGCTGAGCAGCATCTCGCGCTCCTGCGGCGAGGAGGCGATGACCGGCAACGGCATCGGGAACGACCGCGCCTTGACCCTGTCGGCCATGGTGAAGATGACGTTGTAGAAAGCGGCCGAACCGTCCGGCGAGATATTGCCGGTCAGGGACACCACCTTGTGCTGCGGGCACTCCATCGGCGGCAGTTGCTCGATCGCCGCCTTCAGCGTACGGCCGGTGCCGATCGCCAGCACGATCGGGGCCGGCGATCTCAGTCGCCTCTCAATTTCCGCTGCCGCCGCCTCGGCGATGCCGATCGTCGTCGATGATGAGGTCGGGTCGCTCGGCACCACCTCCACCAGGTCGAGCGCGAAGCGCGATTTCAGGCGGGCGGCGAGGTCGAGGCAGTTGGCGATCGGATGGTCGACGCGCACCTTGATCAGGCCTTCCGACACTGCCAGCGACACCAGCCGCTGCGCCGTCTGTCTGGAGATGCCGAGCGTGGCGGCGATCTGGTCCTGCGTGTTGCCGGCAACGTAATAGAGCCAGCCCGCGCGCGCGGCATCGTCCAACCTGTTGCTGCCGCCCTCCTGCCGGTTGTTCACGTCCTGCCTCCCGAAACCGCCGGTCATGGAAGCGGTCGCGCCTACTTTCGCAGGGAACAGCGCGCTGCGCAATTGTCAATCGCCAGGGCAATTGCTTGCTTCTGCGGGCGAGGGATCGGCCGGATCATCGTCGGCCTGGGGATTCCACGGCAGGCAAAAGGGGGATTTCCGTTCCGACAGGTGGCACGTTCTGCCGTCCGGATGGTTTATCTCGCGGGGTAAACCCTTTAAGGGAACGCCAAAAGGAGCGTTGCATGACACCGAAAGCGGTTTTTTGGGACATGGACGGCACGCTGGTCGACAGCGAACCGCTGCACGAAGCAGCCCTGGTGGCGGCGATGCGCAATGTCGGCCTTCAGCCTCCGCCCGACCTGCATGAGCGCGTTCTCGGGGTCGCTGCCTGGCCGGTCTACCTGATGATGCGCGACGAGTTCGGCCTGGATCTGCCCTTCGACGAGTGGATCGTCCATAAATACGAGCATTATCTGCCGCTTGTCGCGACATTGAAGCCGCGCCCCGGTGCGATCGAGATATTCAACGAATTGCGCGCGCTTGGCGTGCAGCAAGCCGTGGTCTCGAATTCCGACCGCATGATCGTCGACGCCAATCTGCACATGGTCGGCCTGATCTATCCAGGCATGAAGACCATCAGCCGCAACGACGTGCGCGAAGGCAAGCCGCAAGCCGAGCCGTTCCTGCGCGCCGCCTATCTGGCCGATGTCGATCCCGCGCACGCGGTGGCGGTCGACGACAGCTGGCCGGGCGCCATGGCGGGGCTGGCGGCAGGCATGAAGACGATCTTCTGGCCGGAAAAACCGATGGACGGCCCGCCCGGTGCGGTGGTCATCAACAGCGCCGAGGAATTGCGGGCTGAACTGGGGCTTTAAACCTCAGTTCCGGTAGACCGGCTCCTGCTCGTCGAGGATCGCCTTCAGCTCGCTGAGATGCCGCTCGGCCTGGCCGGGATAGTCGTCCATTTCGCTTGCCGCCTTCTCGGCGATGGCGTCGGAAAGCGTGCGTAGCGGCCGCCCTGTCCACAGCGCCTTGATGTAGGTCTCGGCGGCGCGTTCGAAATAGAACATGCGATTGAAGGCGTCGGCCACCGTGTCGCCGATGACCAGCACGCCGTGATTGCCCATCACCATTACCTTGACCTTGGGGTCGGTCAGGAGCTGCGAGCAGCGCTCGCCCTCTTCCTCGAAGGCCAGACCGCCATAATGGGCGTCGACGACGTGGCGGTTGAAGAACATCGCCGAATTCTGGTCGATCGGCGGCAGCCTAGAATCGGCGAGCGAGGCCAGCACGGTGGCGTGGATGGAATGCACATGCATGACGCAGCGCGCATGGCGGACGTTGCGGTGGATGGCGCCGTGCAGGCCCCACGCCGTCGGGTCGGGCGCATTCGGGCCGGACAGCGTCTCGGGATCGTTGGCGTCGATCATCAAAAGGTCGCTCGCCTTGATGCGCGAGAAGTGCACCTGATTGGGGTTCATCAGGAATTTTGTGCCGTCCTCGTTGACCGCCAGCGAGAAATGGTTGGCCACCGCCTCGTGCATGTTGAGCCGCGCCGTCCAGCGGAAGGCGCAGGCAAGATCGACGCGCTCCTCGTAGAAGGGCAGGTTGGTCAGCGGTTCCTTTTGCAGGCGGGCGATGCTCATCGAAAAATCCTCCGGGTTTTAGGAACAATGCCGTGCCCTGCTTGTGCCCGCAACCGGTTTCGGTTGGTGCAGCCGGCTCACGCCGCCGTGCTTGCGGCGGTCCCGAGCCTCAAGCCGCCATGCTCGACGATGAAATCGATCACCTCCCGCAACCCCTTGCCGCGCGACAGGTCGGTGAAGCCGAACGGCCGCTTGCCGCGCATGCGGGTGGCGTCGCTCTCCATCACGTCGAGATTGACGTTCACATAGGGCGCCAGGTCGCTCTTGTTGATGATCAGGAAATCGGAACGGGTGATCGCCGGGCCGCCTTTCCGCGGGATCTCCTCGCCCTGGCAGACGGAGATGACATAGAGCGTGAGATCGGCGAGATCCGGCGAGAAGGTGGCGGCAAGGTTGTCGCCGCCGGATTCGATGAAGATGATGTCGAGATCGGGGAATTTGCGGTTGAGCTCCGCGATCGCCTGCAGATTGATCGAGGCGTCCTCGCGGATGGCGGTGTGCGGGCAGCCGCCGGTCTCGACGCCGACGATGCGCTCTTCCGGCAGCGCCTGCAGCCGCGCCAGCATCATGGCGTCTTCCCTTGTGTAGATGTCGTTGGTGACGACGGCGATGGAGAATTCCTCACGCAGCGCCTTGCACAGTTTCTCGGTGAGCGTCGTCTTGCCCGAACCGACGGGGCCGCCAATGCCGATGCGAAGGGGACCGTTGGGCTGCGTCATGTCGGGAACTCCGTGATGGCGAGAACTGCGAAGCCGAGCCCGATCAGCAGGCACAGCGGCGAATAAAGGCTCCTATCGAGCCGCGCGAAAGGCTGTTCCGGTGCCAGCCGGCGCCACCGGGGCGTGAAGCCGGCAATGCCGCGTCCGAGAAACACCAGCCCGATCAGCAGCGCGGTGGCGGCGAGGCCTTCCCTGGGAAAGGGCGAGGCAAACACACCCTCCAGAGCCATCGGCCAGAGCGTTGCCAGCGCCAGGCAGGCGGCGACGGCAAAGCAGGCGAACGGCGCCGGCATCTCGTCGACGCCGCGAAAGCCGACGACCGCATGCGCGCAGGATGCCGCATCCTTGCCCGGCCATATCCCGCCAATGCCCCAATAAACGTGCAACGCGGTGATCACCAGCAGGACGAATGAGAGGATGAAGGCAAGGACGATCATGAGCGGAACAATCGCGAATACTGGGTTTCGTGCTGCATCGCCACGATATCAGAGACAAAGGCGCAACCGCCGAGATCGTCCATTGTCGAGCGGGATGCGCGGGCGGCCGTCGCAAGGGCCAGTACTTCGAAGCTGGCGAGCAGCATCACGGCGTCGCTCTGGCCGATGACACCCAGCCGGATTGCAGCCTGGACGAGATTGGAGAAGAAGGCCTGCAGGAAGGCGGACAGGGCGTCCGGCAAGGCGATGCCGTTTCCGCCGGCGACCGCGCCTACGGCGACGCAATAGGCACACTCCGCCGGCAGGCGCGCCCGCACCGGGTTGGGCCACGCCGCCGCGGCCTTCAGGAAAGCAGCACCTTGCAGCATCGTCTCGGCATGGCGCTCGCGTGACCCGGCCAACGCCTCGGCCAGTGCGGCGACTTCGGCCAGATCGCCGCCGTCGCGGGCGTTGCGCCAGCTCTCCGCGAACAGCACGGCATCGTTCCAGGCGGAGCCCATCTCGACCAGCGTTTCAAGCCAAGCGGCGAGGCCCGCCGCATCGGTCACCAGCCCATCATGCACGGCGCGTTCGAGGCCATGGCTGTAGGAAAAGCCGCCGACCGGAAAGACCGGCGACAGCCATGCCATCAATCGCAGCAGGGCGATGCCGGATGGCTGATCAGTCGTGGTGATCATGGTGGTCGTGCGAATGGTTGTGCGAATGCGACCCGCCGTGGCTGTGCGCTTCGGCGTGGCTGTGGGCGTGCGCATGGCCGTGGTCATGGCCGCCGGAATACGCGCCCCGCACCGGCTTGAACGGTTCGGAAACCTCGCTCACCGTGGCCCCGAGCCCCTCCAGCATCGCCTTGATGACATGATCGCGCAGGATGAGGATGCGCTCCGCCTCTATCGCCGCCGCGAGATGGCGGTTGCCGATATGCCAGGCAAGCTCGGCCAGATGCACGGCGTCGCGGGCGCGGATATCATAGACCTCCTCCGGCGCCGCGATGATCTCGACGTGGCGGCCGTCTTCCAGCACCAGCCTGTCGCCGTCGTTGAGGGTGACGGGCTCCGGCAGGTCGACCAGTACCTTGCTGCCATCGGACAATTCGATCGCCCGGCGGCGCAGATGCCGCTCGTCATGGGCAAGAACCGCGCGGCCGGATGGCGCCGTGGTGCCGGCATTGCCGGAGGTCAGCACCGAGATGGCGCGCGGGAACTTCGTGAAGTCGGTGTTGAGGTTGAGCTTCATTTCATGGCTCCGCCATTGGCTTGCGCCCGGGCACGGGCAGGGCGTGAAAGCACGCGGTCGAAATAGGCGTTGACGCGGTCGGATTCTATTGGAAAGCGGCCGGCTCGGGCCCAGCCGCCCATGTCGCCGAGCAGCACGTCGACAGCCGAGAACCGGTCGCCGAGCGCGAAAGGCTTGTCGCCAAGCCGGCGGTCCAGCGCCTTGACCTCCGAGGCGAAATCGTAGGCGGCCGCGGGGCCGACATCGACCCGGACTTCCCTGGGCAGCAGGAAACGGTGGCGCAATTTGTTCCACAACGGCGCTTCCAGCTCGGACTGGGCGAAATGCATCCAGGAATCCATTTCGGCGCGGCCTGCGAGGCCGGGACTGGCGCCCATGCCCTTATCCGCGTGCTTATCGGCGAGATAGACGCAGATCGCCGCCGAATCCGTCAGCGTCAGCTCGCCGTCGATCAAGATCGGCACCTTGCCCGAGGGATTGAGCGCATAGGCTTCGGGCGAGCGCAGGGGAATTTCGACGAATTCATAGGCCTGCCCGAGTTCTTCGAGCATCCACAGAACACGGCTAACCCGGGATCCACGCGATCCGACGGCCTTGTACATGATTGAACCCTGCCTTTCCCGGTCAGCCTAGAGCATCCGCGGCCGTCATACGATCGTGTCGAACAGCCGCAGGATGAACGATACCTGGTAAATCAGCGCCGCCGCGACGAAGGCGATGTGAAACCGGCGGTCGCGCACCAGGATCGCGGCGATGCACAGCGCGACGAAGACCGGCGTGCGAAACAGATATTCGTTGCCGAAGCGGGCGAAATGCTCCGGCCCCTTTAGCAGCGTGTCGATCACGTCGAGCACGTAGGTCGCGGCCAGCAGGCCGAAGAACCAGGCGCGGCGCGAATAGAAGAAATCCTCATAGCTGGTGTAGTCGAGCATCGAATCCGGAAACAGCAGCGCGCAGAGCAGGAACAGGGTGATGGCGTAGAAGATGATGAACAGGTACTTGCCGAAGGTCCATGTTTCGATGGCGTAGAGGCCGAACTCCCACCACCAGAAATGCACCAGCATCAACAGCACCGAAGCGACCCAGGCCAGATGCACCGTATAGAGCCGGTACTGGCCGGGATGCTGGACGATGCGCGCCACCCCCGACAACAGGCGCGCGACGCCGAGCCCGATCACCATGCCCAGGACGATGCGGATATGCGGGAAGATGTCGTGGGGCGAAGCTATTTCGGTGGCCATGCCGAATGCTCGCCAGGTGATGGAACGTCCGTCAACACACCACTATCAGTCTATTCGCGCATAAGGTTGTCTGAAGACCACGGTGATCCTGGGAAATAATCATCGTCCAAGATTTCCTTGATCCCATAGGGGCAATGGACAGGGAAATCCCGATCTCTCAGGCCTGTTTCGTCCAAGGCCTTTAATCTTGCTATCTTGAACTCTCGATCGAGCACCTGCGCAGGATATTTTTTGAGGCTCGGACTTTCATCAAGCAGGCCCTCAATCCGAAGCCGTTGCTCCCGAATTGTCAGCAACCAGCCCGTTTTGCGCTGCTCAGACTGAAACTCCCATTTTAGCAAATGAAGGACCAAAGTGCCAAGCCTGCTCGCAATTTCCCTTTTGTCGCTCCGCCCCAAGCTCTCGATCTCCTCGGCAACATTCTCACGATCGAGGTCGGAAAGACGACCTTCGCGCAGCAACGCGCCCTGCTCGGCGCACCACTGAGCATAGTCGGCCTCGTAGGGCGTCAATTGCTGTTTGCGAAATATCTTGTTCATTGAGGAGATATTGCTCCCAAAGTGCACAATTTCCAAGCCCGCGGAGAACGAGTGGGCCCATTCGGGCAGTCGGCACAACCCACTCACCGCCGCATTTAACGAGGGCAATGGCTCGCGGCGATCTTATCAAAACAGAAAATATCGCTGCGCCATCGGCAGCACCGTCGCTGGTTCGCAGGTCAAGAGTTCGCCGTCGGCACGAACCTCGTAAGTCTCGGGATCGACTTCGATATGCGGCGTGGCGTCGTTGAGCACCATGGAGTGCTTGCCGATGCCGCCACGCGTGTTTTCGACCGCGGCGAACTGCTTGTCGACGCCGAGCCGGCCGTGCAGACCGGACTCCAGTGCCGCCTTCGAGACGAAGGTTACCGACGAGTTGGTGCGCGCCTTGCCATAGGCGCCGAACATCGGCCGATAGTGCATCGGCTGCGGCGTCGGGATCGAGGCGTTGGGGTCGCCCATCGGCGCCGCCGCGATCATGCCGCCGATCAGCACCATATCAGGCTTGACGCCGAAGAAGGCCGGGTTCCACAGCACCAGGTCGGCGCGCTTGCCGACAGCGACCGAGCCGATGTCCCTGGACAATCCATGCGCGATGGCAGGGTTGATCGTGTATTTCGCGATATAGCGGCGGACGCGGAAATTGTCGTTGTTGCCGGTCTCCTGCGGCAGCGAACCGCGCTGGCGCTTCATCTTGTCGGCGGTCTGCCAGGTCCGGATCGCCACTTCGCCGACGCGGCCCATCGCTTGTGAATCCGAGGAGATGATCGAGAAGGCACCGATGTCGTGTAAAATGTCCTCCGCCGCGATGGTCTCCTTGCGGATGCGGCTTTCGGCGAAGGCAATGTCTTCCGGAATCGACGGCGACAGATGGTGGCAGACCATCAGCATGTCGAGATGCTCGGCCAGCGTGTTGACCGTGTAGGGCCGCGTCGGGTTGGTCGAGGACGGGATGACGTTGGGCAGGCCGCAGACCTTGATGATATCGGGCGCATGCCCGCCGCCCGCCCCTTCGGTGTGGAATGCGTGGATGGTGCGGCCCTTGATCGCCGCCACCGTGTTCTCGACGAAGCCGCTCTCGTTGAGCGTGTCGGTGTGGATCATCACCTGCACGTCATGGTCGTCGGCCACCGACAGGCAGCAGTCGATCGCGGCCGGCGTCGTGCCCCAGTCCTCGTGCAGCTTCAGCGAGCAGGCGCCGCCCAGCACCATCTCCTCGAGCGCCGCGGGCAGGGAAGCGTTGCCCTTGCCCGACAGGCCGATATTCATCGGGAAGGCGTCGAAGGACTGGATCATGCGCGCCATGTGCCATGGCCCGGGCGTGCAGGTGGTGGCGAGCGTGCCGTGCGCCGGGCCGGTGCCGCCGCCCAGCATCGTGGTGATGCCCGACATCAGCGCTTCCTCGATCTGCTGCGGGCAGATGAAATGGATATGCGCGTCGAAGCCGCCCGCGGTAAGGATCTTGCCTTCGCCGGCGATGATCTCGGTGCCGGGGCCGATGATGATGGTGACGCCATCCTGCGTGTCCGGGTTGCCGGCCTTACCGATTGCCGCGATGCGGCCGTCCCTGAGGCCGATATCGGCCTTGAAGATGCCGGCGCTGGCGTCGATCACCAGCGCATTGGTAATGACGGTGTCGACCGCTCCTTCAGCGCGGGAAACCTGGCTCTGGCCCATGCCGTCGCGGATGACCTTGCCGCCGCCGAATTTCACCTCCTCGCCATGAATGGTGAAATCCCTCTCGACCTCGACGAAGAGTTCGGTATCGGCAAGCCGCACCCTGTCGCCGACCGTCGGGCCGTACATCTGCGCATAGGCGGCGCGGGTTATTCTGGCCATCAGTGATTGCTCCCGAATTGCGGTGCTGGTGAAACCGGGCTGCACATTGCTGCCATCCAATGGTCACGCAATGACCCGCTGGTCGACACCTTCTGATCCCATTTGGCGGTTGAGGTTGGAGGGTCACCCCAAAACGACCGTTTGCCAAATCGATGGAAGGAAAATCCATGCGCAAAACGATAGTTCTCGCCGCTGCCGCCACCCTGATGCTGGCGGGTGCCGCCATTGCCCAGCAGCAGCCCGCGCAGCAGCCCGCTCCGGCAGCGCCGGCCGCGCCCGCCCCCGGCGGGCAGCAGGCCGCGCCGACGATCCAGAGCGTCAACATCGTCGACATCACCGAACTGCCGAAGGACACCCAGACGCAGGTCAACCAGGTGATCGCCCAGCGCGGCGATGCCGGCCTGCAGAAGCTGCGCAGCTCGATCGATGCCACGCCTAAGGTCAAATCCGCCCTCGAGGCCAAGGGAATGACCTCGGCGCAGGTGGTCGCGGCCAGCATGGAGCCCAACGGCGCCCTGACCCTGATCACCAAGAAGGCGAGCTGACGGCGCGCCTGCGCGGCGGGCCGTCGTCCGGTCCGCCCGCGCTATCTGGAAGGGAACCTTGGCCGGGCAGGAGCCGTTTCGTTTCATCGGCGCTGAACGGCGCCGCGAAATGAACCCGTCCAGGAGCGAGCGATGGCGATCAATCCCGGCAAGAGACGGCTCTATGCCTTCGCCTCCATGGCATTCCTGGCGGTGGGCAGCCCCGGAGCCTCCCTTCACGCACAAGGGCTCGAAAGCCCTGAGACCGTCAACCGGATCATCGGCTCGGACGTCAAGCAGGAAGAAACCAGGAGCGATGCCGAAGCCGGCAAAGTTGCCAGGGCGATTGATCGGACGCGTGAAAACATCGGCACGGTGCGCAAGACATCCAAGCTCGACAAGGTCGATATCGTGTTCCTGACCGATGCCGCGCGCACCGAAGGCGGTCCGCCGCCGGCGATCGAAACCAAGGTCAAGCAGCATCAGGACGACATTGCGGAGCTGCGCAAGGAGATCGAGGCCAACGCGCTGCTGTTCAATGCCATCGACTCGCGACGCGTGCTTGCGCAGGACGTTCTCGCTGTGGAATTCGACGACCCCGGAAAAATCGTCATCTATGCGGCGGCCAAGCCGTCCGGTTGAGCCGAGGGCACAACTCGCTTTCGTGCTCGCCCGAAAGCCCTTTGCCCTCTTTGCACGCCGCGCATGAGACGCCCTCGGCCTCACAGCCTGCCCATCACCTTCTGCTGAAAGCCATAGACCTCGCGCTTGCCGCCCAGCGGCACCAGCGTAACGTCGCGCTCCTGTCCGGGCTCGAAGCGCATGGCGGTGCCGGCGGCGATGTCGAGGCGCATGCCGCGCGCCTGTTCGCGGTCGAATTTCAAGCCCTCATTGGTCTCGAAGAAATGATAGTGGCTGCCGACCTGGATCGGCCGGTCGCCGCTGTTGGCCACTTTGAGCGTAACCGTCGGCAGGCCTTTGTTCAGGTCGATGTCGCCGTCGGCGGGAATGATTTCACCTGGGATCATCGTTCGTCACACGGCGCCGAAGACGAGGCCGAGCCCTATCGCCGTGCAGGCGGCACCCGCGGCCCGCACGAGCACGCGAAATCGCCTGCCGAGGCCAAGCCCGGCGGCGATGCCGACGGCGTGCAGCAGCGTCGTGGCGACGGCAAAGCCGGCCATATATTCAAGCCCTGCGGCATTTTCCGGCACTTCGGTGCCATGGGCGTGGCCATGAAACAGCGCGTACGCGCCGATGATGGCGACGCCGGCCGTGACAGGAAGATCGACGGCCAGCGCCACGAACAATCCGAGCGCCACCACCGACGCCAGTATGCCCGGCTCGACGAAGGGCAGCGGCACATGCAGCATGCCGAGCGCGCCGCCGGCCAGCATGACGCCGACGAACGCGGCCGGCCATGCCCACACAGCCTCGCCGCCTTTCTGTGCCGCCCACAGGCCGACCGCGACCATTACCGTGATGTGGTCGAGGCCGGAGAGCGGATGCATGAAGCCGGCCGCGAAGGAGGAGGTCGTGCCGGCCCCGACATGGGCATAAGCGGGCATGGCGGCTGCCATGAGCAGAATCGCCGAGAGGGCTGTGCGTTTCATCTGTGCTGAGATCATCGGTGCGTCTTTCCTATCAGGATCGTCTGGCCTATCAGGGTCGTCTGGCGTTCACGCGGCCTCGCGCGGGCCACAACCCTCGGCTTTGAGGACGCGCTTGGTCGACGCCGGATATTTCTTCAGCATTGCCGCCGGACGGATCGGCCGTGCCGAAAAATTGCCGCCGCAATTGGGGCAGACGCCGCCGAGCACGTCTTCGACGCAATCGGCGCAGAAGGTGCATTCGAAGGTGCAGATTAGCGCATCCGTCGCCTCCGGCGGCAGGTCCTTGTCGCAGCATTCGCAGTTCGGGCGCAGCTCAAGCATATCTGTCTCCTCACCGTATCGGCTCATGCACGGTCACCAGCTTGGTGCCGTCGGGGAATGTCGCCTCCACCTGCACGTCATGGATCATCTCGGCGATGCCTTCCATCACCTGGGCGCGGCTGACGACATGGGCGCCGGCTTCCATCAGCTCGGCGACGGGACGGCCGTCGCGGGCGCCTTCGACGACGAAGTCGGTGATCAGCGCGATCGCCTCCGGATGATTGAGCCTGACGCCGCGCTCCAGCCGCTTGCGCGCCACGATCGCCGCCATGGCGATCAGCAGCTTGTCCTTTTCCCTCGGCGTCAGGTTCATGCGTTTCCCTGGAATGATGCGGACACGATCACAGTGACCATATTTTGGGCAGCCCCGCCTTTCCGTTGAGCAAGCCGACGAGCGGAACCAGATGCTGGCGCAGCCGGTAGCCGTCGCCGGCATAAAGCCTCGCAAGAAGCTTGCCAGATTCCTGCACGCTCCAGGTGCTGGCGCCGCCCTGGCCGCCGATGATCTCCCGAACTGGATCGAGAAGCGCTTCCGCCCGCGGCGAGATCAATAGCACCGTCGCCATGGCGACGGCGCCGCCGGCAATCGGCGGGCGCGTCAGGGTCGCGGCGATGTCGGGCCCGATGCGGAAATCCTCGGCATGGATGAGAGTCCCGCCCCGGCGGACGCGCCAGCGGTCGTGAAAGCCGCCCTGGACCGCGCGTTCGCCCATCGCCGTCCGGCCGAAGACGGTGGCTTCCAGCACCAGCGCCTCGGCGCCGGCGGCAAGATCAAGGTCGAGCGTGCGGGCAAAGGCCGATCGGTCGAAAACGATGGTCTCCTGCGGCAGCCAGGCGACGCGGCCGTTTTCGCCGACCGTTAGCCGGACGCTGACTTCGGCCCGGTCGGAAGCGGCGCGATAGATTTTCTCGCAGGCCTGCGTCGTTATCGTGGCGCTGGCATGCGCGCCGACGTCGATCTCCCAGCCGAGGCGGTCGCCTCCGGTCAGCCCGCCCGCGGTGTTGATCAGCACGGCTTCCAGCGGGCCGCCGGAAACGGCCGGCATCCTTATCTTGGCGGAACCGTCCTGATAGAGGCGGCGCAGCCGTGTGCGGCCGTCTTGACTGGCGCAGACGAGCTGCGCCAGTCCGGCCGCCCGCTGCGCCGGCGGGGCCGAAAATCCGGTATGTTCGATCGTATCCACGCCGTCAGGTTAAGCACCGCGGCGGTTTTGTCGATATATAGCTTGTTGCTTGATGGCGTTTCCGTTTCTATAGAGGGAGCCACCTTGGTACGCTCATGCGACGCCTGGCGGGGGTCCAAGGCGACGGTCGCGGCCTGATATCGAGGACAAAAAGGCGCTGTTCAGTTGGCGTCGGGAAACGACAAAGTGGGGAAGAAACCGAATGGCTGACCAACTGGCGACCGAAATCATCGAAAAGATCAAGGCTCATGCCGAGCCGGGCGGCGAGGAGATCACCACCAGCACCGAATTGACGGCGCTCGGCATCCATTCGCTGGAACTGACCGAGATCATCTTCGATCTCGAGGAGCAGTATGGCATCGAGATCGAGATGAACACGGTCGATGCCTGGAGCAACCTGAAGAATGTTGGCGACATGGTCGAGGCCGTTCGCGCGCTGATCGCGAAAAAAGCCTGACCGGATGCACAAGCGCGTCGTCATTACCGGCATCGGCGGTTTGTGCGGGCTTGGCACCGACGTGCCGGCGATCTGGACCGAGATGCGCGCCGGCCGCTCGGCGATCGGCCCCATCGATAACCCGTTCCTGCACGATTTGAAGGTCAAGATCGGCTGCGAGATCAAGGGGCTGCCCGACCATGGCATCGAGCGCAAGCAGCTGGTCTCGATGGACCGTTTCAGCCTGTTGGCGGTGATTGCCGCCCGCGAAGCCTTACAGCAGTCCGGCTTGGCCGCCCATGCGGACAATACCTACCGCATGGGTGCCGTTATCGGCATCGGCGTCTGCGGCTTCGAGACGGTCGAGGAGAACTATCGCGCCATCCTGATCGAGGGCAAGAATCGCGCCGGCATCTTCACGGTGCCGAAGGTCATGCCGGGCGCCGCCGCCGGCCAGGTCAGCATGCATCTCGGCCTGCGCGGACCGGTGTTCGGCGTCACTTCGGCCTGCTCGTCGGCCAACCACGCCATCGCATCGGCGGTCGACCAGATCAGGCTCGGCCGCGCCGACGTCATGGTCGCCGGCGGCACCGAGGCGCCGCTGGTCTGGGGCGTGCTGAAGGGGTGGGAGGCTCTGCGCGTGCTGTCGCCCGATACCTGCCGGCCGTTTTCGGCCGACCGTCAGGGCCTGGTGCTCGGCGAAGGCGCCGGCATGGCGATTCTGGAAAGCTACGACCATGCGGTGGCGCGCGGCGCAAACATCCTCGCCGAAATCGTCGGCGCCGGCCTCTCGGCCGATGCCTCCGACATCGTTGCGCCGACCATAGAAGGGCCGGAAGCGGCGATGCGTTTCTGCCTGGCGGACGCCGGGTTGAATCCCGAGGACATCGACTACCTCAATGCGCACGGCACCGGCACCAAGGCCAATGACCAGATCGAGACCGCCGCGATCAAGCGCGTCTTCGGCGAGCACGCGCGCTCGCTTTCCGTCTCCTCGACCAAGTCGATGCATGCCCATTGCCTTGGCGCCTCGGGCGGGCTGGAGATGATCGCCTGCGTGATGGCGATCCGAGAGGGCGTGGTGCCGCCCACGGCGAATTTCCGCGAGGCCGACCCCGATTGCGATCTCGACGTGACGCCGAACGTCGCGCGCGAGCGCAAGGTGCGCGCCGCCATCAGCAACGGCTTCGCCTTCGGCGGCACCAATGCGGTGCTGGCCTTCAAGGCGATCTGATCCCGGCGATCGTGTTCTGCCCCGGCAGGTCAATCTGCCGGCTCCCGATGCCGGCATCATTCGATTTGTTGACTGTGCGTGCACGGCCAAACGCCTGACGCCGCATTGATCGTGCCGGGGCGTACGCCTAATTCTTTGCCGACCCCACCCAGACCGCGCCGCTCGGTGCGAAATCCCGCCCAGGAGTTCTCGATGGCCGACCTGTCCGCCTTTCCAATCACCGCCCGCTGGCCGGCCAGGCACCCGGACCGGATCCAGCTCTATTCGGCGACGACCCCGAATGGGGTGAAGATATCGATCGCCCTGGAAGAGATCGGCCTGGCCTACGAGCCGCACTATGTGGACATCGGCAAAAACGAAAGCTGGACGCCGGAATTCCTGTCGCTCAATCCCAACGGCAAGATACCGGCGATCATCGATCCGAACGGTCCCGACGGCAAGCCGATCGGCCTGTTCGAGTCCGGCGCCATCCTGCTCTACCTCGCCGACAAGACCGGCCTGCTCGTCCCGGCGGACGCGGCGCGGCGCTACGAGACGATCCAGTGGGTGTTCTTCCAGATGGCGGCCGTCGGCCCGATCTTCGGCCAGGTCGGCTTTTTCCACAAATTCGCCGGCCGCGAGATCGCCGACAAGCGGCCGCTGGAACGCTACCGCGATGAATCGCGCCGCCTGCTCGGCGTTCTCGACGGCAGGCTGAAGGGCCGCCGATGGATCATGGACAATGACTACACCATCGCCGACATCTCGCTCATCGGCTGGGTGCGCAATCTGATCGGCTTCTATGAAGCGCGCGACCTCGTCGGCTTCGATGATTTCGCGCATGTGGCGGCATGGCTGGAGCGCGGCCTGGCTCGGCCGGCGGTGCAGAAGGGCCTGACAATCCCGGCAAAGGGCTGAAGCGGCCCGGCCGCCCTGGGGCGCGGGATATCGTAGCCTTGGCCGACTCGGCTGGGCTATTTCGCCTTGGCTTTCGGGCCGCCCTTGCCCATCACGGAAGCCGCCAGCGAAGCGGCGCCGCGTGCCGTCGCCACCACCGCGCCGGCTGCAACGCTCGCCACGGTGCGGACGGCGCCGGATTTGTCTGGCGCCGGCTTGCGCGCGCTGGCCGGCTTTGCGGCCGCGGCCGCGACCTTCCGAGGCGCGGCCTTACCGAAGCTGGGCTTGGCGTCCTTCGAACGTTCGGCGATCGCCGGACCAGCGCCGGCTTTCGCCTGCGTCGTCTTCGTCGTCCTGGTCTTGGCGGTCGCGGGTTTTCTTGCCTTGGTTGCCATTGCAAAATCCCCTTACGCAGGACAATCGGTTCCCCGCCATAACGGTGCGAAACCCCTTAAGGTTCCCGTCGAAAAATACCGACAATTAAGCAGGTTAACCAATCACCAGGTCGGCCGCCCGGCGCCGCGCCAGCACGCGTTCGATGTTGGGCATGTCGTTGGAGGCGATCCAGGCGCGCGCATCCTCCTCGGAGCGGCCATGTTCGTGCCAGCGCTCCATCAGCCGGCGCTCGAGCTCGTTGCGTGGCACCTCGACGAAGATCGAGAAATCGAACAGCGGCGCCAGCCGCGACCACGGCTCCTCGTCGAGCAGCAGGTAATTGCCCTCGACCAGGATGAATTTGGTCTCCGCGCCGATGATCGCCGCCGCGGCGCGCGACAGTTCCATGCCGCGGTCGAACACCGGGATGGCGATGTCGGGCTCTCCCGCCCGGATGCGCTTCAGAAGCGTCTCGAAGCCGCCGAAGTCGAACGTATCCGGCGCGCCCTTTCGCGCGCGCAGCCCGCGCTGGTTGAGAACGACGTCGTCATAGTGGAAGCCGTCCATCGGCACGACCTCCACGGCGCCTTCCGGCAGCAGATCGTGCAGGCTCGCCGACAATGTCGACTTGCCGGCCCCCGGCGGTCCGGCAATGGCGACGATGAAGCGCTTTGCCTTGCCGGCGCGCTTGAAGATGGTGGCGGCGAGATGGGCGATTTCGGACATGGCGGCCTCGCTTGCCCCTGATGGTTGGCGCGACCGTTATTCTGGCGGCACTCGGCGGAAATTTCAAACCGGCATTTTGGGTAAGGTGCGGTGGTCAAGTGTCGAAACGCCGACGTTCGAAGCCAATCCGCTCAACCAGCCGCGGCCTGCCCGATGCGCAGGAAATCGCTGTCGAACGGCACCTCCCGCGCCGAGCCTCGGCCCAAGAGCCGCATGCGGCCCTCCGCCGTGGTGACCTCTTGCGGCGGCTCGCCGCCCGCCAGCGGCAGGGCGCCGATGACATGGCGGAAGGAGACGCTGGCGCCTTCGCCGAGCGCGAACGCCGTCGCCACGCCTTCGCGCGTCAGCCAGTTGTCGCCGATCGAGGCGGCGTGGCCTATCGCCGTGCGCCCGTCCTCTATGCCGAGCACGCCCAGATGCCGTCCGCTCCACGGCGCGTAGTCGCGGCCGCCATTGCTGAACCACAGCATGGTGACCGGCAGCTCCGCCGGGTTCTTCAGCACCAGAACCAGATCGTCCTCGGCCCGGCGCGCCAGGGCCGTCCAGCCCGGCCCGCCATGATCGGCCTCGACCAGCGTGACAAAATCCTCGCGCCGGTCGTCCATGCGGTAATCCGTCAGGTCGAGCGTGCCGCCGCCCGCGGCGGGAAAATGGCCGAGATCGCTGCTGCGCCCGGGATAGGCGAGCAGGAAGCGGCCGCGCACGGGGTCGGGCTCCAGCGGATCGGCGGGCGAGGCCGCGAAGCGTTTTGGCGAAAAGGCCAGCCGGCCGCCATCCGTCATTGCCGTCATCGGATGATGGGCGACCGAGATCGCGCCGTGGCCGCCGGAAAACACATGTTCCTGGTAGAGAAAGGCATGGCCGTCGCGCAGCGTCAGGATCTTGTCGACGGTCGCGCCCATGACCTTGCGGCGCAGCCGGAAAACGGCTCGCCAGCCGCCGTCCACGGCGCTGCTCTGGGTGACGTCCCAGGCGCTGTTGGCCGGCCAGCCATGCAGCGGCGCTTCCTCGACGTCGCTGCGCGAAAACGGCGCGCACAGGAAATCGCCGGACAGTCGCACCGTGCCCTCGGGCAAGTCGGCCGGCAGCGTATCGCGTGGCGCGCCGACCCAGGGTGCGCGGTGCAGCGGCCGCAATTGGCGCCCGCCATCCTCGACCACCATGTCGGCGATATGGCCGACCGTGGTGTCGAGCGAAACCGAAATGCCGCGTGCCTTGAGGGTGAGCGTATCCATGGTGCTCTCATCGAATCCGAAAGCGCAACAAGAACCGTTCGCCACCGGTTGCGCAAGCGTCGCGACCGGCATTTTGCATCACCTTGGAACGCAAGCTTGCGAAAGCAGACAAAGCTGGGGCTACCGCCATTAACCAAATGGACGCGGCTGGCGGGTTACGTTAGCTTCGCCGCATCTCAGCAACAGCCTGACCCGAACAGACTTGCCCTTGTCCCACCAGCGTCGCCTTCCGCTCGTCCAGAGACTTTTCGTCGCCCTTGGCCTGTTGCTGATGGTTGCGGGCTGCTCGACCACGACACCGCCGGACTCTGTGCTCGCCGTGCCGGCGCCGCCGCAGAAATACGCCGCCATCGTCGTCGATATCAGAAGCGGCAAGCAGCTGTTCGAGGTCAATTCGAGGGCGCAGCGCTATCCGGCCTCGCTGACCAAGATGATGACGCTTTACCTCCTGTTCGAGGCGATGGAGAGCGGCCGCGTCTCCAAGGAAACGCAGATCCCGGTCTCCGACCACGCGGCCTCGCAGCCGCCGACCAAGATGCGCTTCCGGCGCGGGGAAACGATCGACGTGGATTCCGCCATCCGCGCCATCGTCGTCAAGTCGGCCAATGACGTGGCGGTGGCGGTGGGCGAATATCTCGGCGGCTCGGAGGACGAGTTCGCCGCCATGATGACGTCGAAGGCGCGCCAGCTTGGCATGACCAGCACCATTTTCCGCAACGCCTCGGGCCTGCCCGACGACGGCCAGGTCACCAGCGCGCGCGACATGGCGGTGCTCGGCATGGCGCTGCACCAGCGCTTCCCCCAGCATTTCCACTATTTTTCCGAAAGCGACTTCATGTTCCGCGGCCGGCTGGTGCGCGGCCATAACGACATGCTCGGCCGCGTGCGCGGCGTGAACGGCATCAAGACCGGCTATATCAGGGCTTCCGGCTTCAACATCGTCACCTCCTACGAAGCCGATGGCCGCCAGCTGATCGTGGTGGTGATGGGCGCCGACAGCGCCCGCCAGCGCAACGACCATGTCGAGGCGCTGATCCAGCGCAATTTGTCGCCGGCCGACGCCCCGACCAGGGTGATGTACGCCGAACAGCAGTGAGCGGGCGAACTGCGGGGCTGCCTCGCTTCGGACCAGCTTGCTCAACTATCGAAGTCGGTGCCGCCCCTCATCGCCCTGCCGGGCACTTCTCCCCGTATAGTGACGGGGAGAAGGGGCTGGCCGCAACCTCGGCACCCTTTTTGCAGCGTTGGTGATGGGCGAAACCGGCGATAACAGCCCCTCTCTCCCCGTTCTACGGGGAGAGATGTCCGGCAGGACAGTGAGGGGCGGCGCAGTCGCTCGAAAGCGGGCGATGGCGTCCACTTGACCCGATAGGAATTTTTTCTTGACAGGGTGAAGGCAACTATGCTACTATTCTCGCTATGGTGCTGATTTGCGCCGGCCACCCGCCGCAAGGCGGGTTTTTGTTGCCGTCGCCCAGGCGCCGGCCAATCACTTCGTCATCCACGGGCGGAGCAAGGAGCGTAGCGACGCGGCGCGAGGATCCATGCCGCGACTCGGCAAGCGCCGCAACGGTTCGCAATTCTGCTCCGCTGCGGCCAATGTCATTGAATGGATCCAGGCTCCGCGACGGAGCTTCGCCCCCGTTATGGTTCCTCAGCGGTTGATGACGATTTCACAGAGCCGCCGCCAACCTCGAATGTCTACCAGGCGAGCCCCGAAAGGCGGCCCGCTGCCCCTTCCTGTCACGCAATCGTCCGCAAGACGTGGCATAGGCATGCCAAATCGCCGCGATGCTGGCTAAGCATCGCCGCATCGGTCTATCGTCTTCCACCACAGCAGGAGCCCGCATCATGAGCACCCTTCCCAAGGCGTCCGAGCAGCAGGCGGCGGACAATGACAGCGGCGGCGAGTATTTCGAGGCGCCGACCACGGGGGAGGACCTGCACGGGGTTTCGGACGAGCATTTCGACACGCCGGAGGTGCCGGACTCCGAGCCCGCCTTGCCCGGAGCCTCGCGGGCCAAGCCCAAGAAAAGACCGTCGGCGATCTCGGGCCGCAAATTCCGCAAGCGCGACCTGGTGCGCATCGACGATTTGCGCCCGAGCCTGGCCGACCGCATCCGCTCCGACCATCCCGACCTGCCGCATGGCGCCCGCATCAGCCGCGAGGAGCTCGGCCGCTACCGCATGCGCTACATGGAGGAGCTGCTCCAGCAGGAGCACGGCGAATTCTCCGAGCTCGACCGCCAGGTGGTGGAATCGATCGCCAGGCAGGACACGATTTCGGAAAACTCGGAAGAGGAGTTCGAGGAGCACCGCTCGTTCGCCGACCGCGTCTCCGACAACATGGCGGCCTTCGGCGGCAGCTGGTGGTTCCTGATCTCGTTCGCCGGCGTGCTCCTGGTGTGGATCGCCATCAACCTGTTCGAGGGCTTGAACCGCGCCTTCGATCCCTACCCCTTCATCCTGCTCAACCTGCTGCTCTCCTGCATCGCCGCCATCCAGGCGCCCATCATCATGATGAGCCAGAAGCGCCAGGAGGTGAAAGACCGCCTGCGCTCCTTCAACGACTACCGCGTCAACCTCAAGGCCGAGCTCGAAGTGCGCCATTTGCACGAAAAACTTGACTACCTCATCTCGCGCCAATGGACGCGCCTGGCCGAAATGCAGCAGATGCAGCTCGACGCCATGCACGAGCTGACCGGCGCGAAGAAGGCGAAGAGGGCGGCAAGGGGAGTGAGGAGGCGGGCGGTGAAGAGCGAGGCGGGCGGGTGAGGGTGAGACGGGGCAGTGAGGGGCTCAAGTTTCTCGCCCCCGCCAAGGGCGGGGGAGAGGTGGCTCGGCGAAGCCGAGACGGAGAGGGGGAACGCCGCACGCGACGGGGCACCACCCGCGAGGCGAACCTTTGGAAACCGCCAATCTCCAATTGCCCGTTGAAGCCCGCGCCCGCTTCCGCTAAGAAGCCGTGACTTGCCGGTTCACCCGGTTCGTTTTCCGGCCCGCCGGGAAGCACCCGTAGCTCAGCTGGATAGAGCGCTGCCCTCCGAAGGCAGAGGTCACAGGTTCGAATCCTGTCGGGTGCGCCAATGTTGCTGCTTGAGGTGCACCGCGAGTCGGATAAACTGATAGCGGTACATTTAGCGCTAGAGCTAATCAAAGAGCCGCGTTCGCAGTCGAGCCTAATTCGACTGTTGGGATTTGGGGGATGGGTTGAACGCGGTAGAGATCGAAGAGGCCGTATCCGAACTGGCGGCGGCGCCTTTCGATCGCGACGAGTTCCCGTTCGCTTTCCTAACGGCGTTCGGCAATAAGGAAACCACGGTCAAGCGGCTGCGCAGCAGTTCGTCCAATTCCTCGGATGTGGCGGGAGGCGTCCTCCAACGCAACAATATCCACATCGCGGTCTGTCAGGAAGGCCAGGTTGGCGAAACGCTGCCAGCGCTTCGGTCGAGTCCGAAGACGGCCGCCAACAAGGCCCGGTTCATCCTGGCGACCGACGGCGTCACCTTCGAGGCAGAGGACCTGACCAGCGGCGAGACGGTTGCCTGCGAGTACGCGGATTTCCCGAACTATTTCGGCTTTTTCCTGCCGTTAGCCGGAATCACGACGGTCAAGCAGATCCGTGAAAATTCCTTTGACATTCGGGCGACCGGGCGGCTCAACCGTCTCTACGTCGAGCTTCTGAAAGACAATCCCGAGTGGAGCACAGCCGATCGTCGTCCGGACATGAATCATTTCATGGCGCGTCTGATCTTCTGCTTTTTCGCCGAGGACACTGACATCTTCAACGGCAGCCGCCTCTTCACGGCCACGGTCGACCAGATGAGCGCGCGAGATTCTTCGAACACCCACGAGGTGATTGGAGAGCTTTTCCGGGCGATGAACACCAAAATCGCGGATCGGACGCCCGCAAAGCTCCCTCGCTGGGCCGATGCTTTCCCTTATGTGAACGGCGGACTTTTCTCCGGCAGCACGGACGTGCCGCGCTTCAGCCGGATTGCCCGATCCTACCTCATCCATATCGGCAATCTCGACTGGAAGAAGATCAATCCGGACATCTTCGGTTCGATGATCCAGGCCGTCGCCGACGACGAGGAGCGCGGCGCACTCGGCATGCACTACACAAGCGTGCCGAACATCCTGAAGGTGCTGAACCCGCTCTTCCTCGACGATCTGCGGGCTCGGCTGGAGGAGGCGGGCGACAATTCCCGCATGCTGCTTAACCTACGCAAACGCATCGCGAAGATCAGGGTGTTCGACCCGGCCTGCGGCTCCGGCAATTTCCTCGTCATCGCCTATAAGGAAATGCGAGCGATCGAGGCAGAGATCAATCGGCGGCGTGGCGAGCGGGATCTCCGCTCGGAAATCCCGCTGACCAATTTTCGGGGCATCGAGTTGCGCGACTTTCCGGCCGAAATCGCACGCCTCGCCCTCATCATAGCCGAGTATCAATGCGACGTGCTCTATCGCGGACAGAAAGAGGCGCTGGCCGAGTTCCTGCCGCTCGACGCCATGAATTGGATCACGTGCGGCAATGCGCTGCGGTTAGACTGGCTCAGCATCTGCCCGCCGACTGGAATAGGCGTGAAGCACCACGCCGAAGACCTGTTTCATACGCCGCTCGACCAAGCGCAGATCGATTTCGAGAATGAAGGTGGTGAGACATACATTTGCGGAAATCCGCCTTATTTGGGCTTCACATGGCAATCAGCGGAGCAGAAGTCAGAACTGCAAGCGATCTTCGAGAGTCGAACCAAAAGCTGGAAGTCGCTCGACTATGTCGCTGGCTGGTTCATGAAGGCTGCTGACTACGGTACGCAGACCAACGCGATGGCAGCGTTCGTGTCCACCAACTCGATCTGTCAAGGAGAGCAAGTACCGATCCTCTGGCCGTTGATCTTCGAGACGGGCCATGAGATCGCCTTTGCTCACACGTCCTTCAAATGGGCTAATCTTGCCAGCTACAACGCGGGCGTAACTGTTGCCGTTGTAGGCATCTCGAATCATGCAGGCAGAATGCGCTGGTTGTATTCAATTGTCGACGACGGGAGCGTTACTGCCAAGCAGACGGAATATATAAACGCTTATCTCGTATCAGGACCCAACGTGATTGTAGAGGCGATTTCACGAAGTCCTGCGGATAAAGCCGCAATGGTGTGGGGAAACAAACCGTCAGATGGCGGAAATCTAATATTGTCAGCGTCTGAAGCCAAAGAGGTGCTGGAGGGTGAGCCACTTCTGTCTAGATTCATTTTTGAATTCGTCGGTGCCCAAGAATTTGTGAAAGGAATAGTCAGGAAGTGCGTATGGATTGAAGATGTTGATGTTAATGTTGCGAGAGCATCGCCCTTTATAGAGCATCGCCTAGCTGCCGTCGGCGCGATGCGAGCTGCAAGTACAGCGGCGTCAACGCGAGATTATGCCGATAAGCCACACAGATTCAGGCAGATCCAGGGACGAGGTGTAGATTACTCAATTGTCGTTCCAAAGGTCACATCAGAATCCCGCCCCTACCTCCCTGTGGGACTTTTGCCTTCCCATGCGATTGTGTCTGATAATGCATTCGCCTTGTACGACGCCCCTGTGTGGAACGTAGCGCTGATTGCGTCGCGGCTTCATATGATTTGGGTACGAACAGTTTGCGGACAATTGGAGACACGTTTGCGCTACTCCAGCACCATGGGCTGGAACGCTTTCCCTGTTCCGACACTCACCGAAAAGAACAAGGCCGACCTGACCCGGTGCGCTGAGGACATCTTGCTTGTTCGCGAGGCGCACTTCCCGGCCACGATCGCAGACCTTTATGATCCAGAGGACATGCCGGACGACCTTCGCGCTGCCCATGAGCGAAACGACGAGACGCTAGAGCGCATCTATATCGGCCGGCGCTTCCGGAATGACACCGAGCGGCTAGAGAAGTTGTTCGACCTCTACACCAAGATGACCAAGGCCAAGAGAGCGGCATGAGCGAGTTCAACCACATGACGCTTGTTGCTGCCGCAGAGGTAGTGTCAGATTTCCACTCTCACAGCGATCTTGACGTCCTAGCGGTCCAATGGGGCATATCGGATCGATGCGGCGGCTCCAGCAAGGCGGCTCGGGTAGCAAGTCTGTCTCAGACCGCCATCGATGAGGTGATCGAAGTCTACACGGAAGCCGGGATCGTCGATCTTAAGAGGGCCTTAGTGGAAACAGCAATCAAGGCGCCGGACCATGTCAGGAGCAGCCAAAGTTGGAGGAAGCTCACAGCTGGCTTGCGATTTGACGGGTTCGAGATTGTCGAGACCAGCACCGAGATCGAGCTTGATCGTCCTTGGCAGAGCGCTCGCACTGAAAAGCTAACACAACTGGTCAGGATGCTGCCTGAGGACGTGCCGGAACTCGCATTTCGGGAAGCCGAAAGCGAGATAGCGACTCTGTTAGATCGCCATGGATTTCATGTCGCCAAGGGCCATCTGAAGCAGGCAATAGCAGCATTCCAGCGCGGTGAATGGGCATCAGCGAAGGGAGCGCTTCGCAATTTCTACAAGAGCTACCTGAACGAGATGGCGGAGCGCCTCGGTTGTAGCGCCAAGAAGGACGTAAGGCGAAACGGGACTTCCTGGGCGGGGGTGTGCAACCGCCATTTCTGCTCGCTGACTACAACGAATGGGATGGCCAGAAGACACAGTACGTCCAGGCCCTCATGAACAGAATGCATCCGCATGGTGGTCACCCTGGAGTGTCCGAAGAGGACGATGCCACGTTCCGTCTCCAGATCAGCCTGATCACGGCGCGATTGTTTCTTCGTCGCTTTGACGAAAGGGATGCCTGATGTTTGAAAGAATAGCATACAAAAGCCTCAACGCCCGTCAGAAGGAAAATTACAATTTCCAGAAGGTGGCTGGGCGGCTGGCTGACTACGGATACAATTGTCTTCGTCTCAACGATGACTGGCACGGAGCGGATTTCCTTGCCGTCCATGTGGACGGTACGAATGTTTTACGAATTCAACTGAAGGGGCGCTTTGGGTTCTATAAGAAATATTGCGGGCGAGACCTGCACATCGCCTTCATTCTCGGAGATGACTGCTACGTCTACCCGCACGACGATGTCCTAGCTGCCGTGGTGGGGCGTGGTCAGATTGGAGAAACGGTCTCATGGGCGGAACGAGGCATCTTTCATTGGTCGAAGTTCCCGAGTTGGGCAGCCGAACTCCTTCAGCTTTACAGGATTTGATGGCATGGCGGTGAACACGATCCCATCTGTTTCCTTGCGGACCGCCCACACAGGCGCCTCCACCAAGGCCAATGAGCTTGGTATGCGCACCATGCAGGAGCGCGCCTACGCTATGCGCGGCGAGCAATACCTTCTCATCAAGTCGCCGCCCGCGTCCGGCAAGTCGCGTGCTCTGATGTTCATCGCGCTCGACAAGCTGCACAATCAAAACATCCGGAAGGCGATCATCGTCGTGCCGGAACGCTCTATCGGCGGCAGCTTCGCCGACGAGCCGCTGTCGCAATGTGGCTTCCATTGGGACTGGACGGTGAGACCGCAGTGGAACCTGTGCAACGCCCCCGGCATCGACACGCCGAGCGTGGCAAAGTCAAAGGTGAAGGCTGTCGGCCAGTTCCTTGGGAGCGAAGACCGAGTGCTGGTCTGTACCCATGCCACCTTTCGTTTCGCGGTCGACGAGCTTGGCGTCGGCGCTTTCGACGGTTGCCTGATAGCCGTCGACGAGTTCCACCACGTCAGCGCCAATCCGGACAATCGACTGGGCGCCCAGCTCGGTCAGTTCTTGGCGCGCGACAAGGTGCACCTTGTCGCGATGACTGGTTCCTACTTCCGTGGCGACGCCGAGGCCGTTTTGTCGCCGTCCGATGAGTCAAAATTCGTTTCGGTGACGTACACCTATTATGAGCAGCTCAACGGCTACGAGCATCTGAAGTCGCTCGACATCGGCTATTTCTTTTATTCGGGCCGCTATCTCGACGCGATCATGAAGGTGCTCGACCCGGCCAGGAAGACCATCGTCCACATCCCGAACGTCAATTCCCGCGAGAGCACCAAGGATAAGGTGAGGGAGGTGAACGAGATCATGGACGCGCTCGGGTCATGGGAGGGCGAAGACCCCGCAACCGGATTCCATCTTGTTCGGCTGCCGGCCGGGAAGGTCATCAAGGTCGCCGACCTCGTCGACGACGATCCCGGCAAACGCGACAAGGTGGTCGGTGCGCTGAAGGATCCCTCGCACCGCTATGATCGCGACCATGTCGACATCATCCTTGCGCTTGGCATGGCGAAGGAGGGTTTCGACTGGATATGGTGCGAACACGCTCTGACGGTGGGCTACCGGAGCAGCCTGACCGAGATCATCCAGATCATCGGACGTGCGACCCGTGACGCGCCAGGCAAGGCGAGCGCCAGCTTCACCAATCTGATCGCCGAGCCGGATGCGAGCGAAGAAGTGGTCATCGACGCCGTAAACGACACGCTGAAAGCCATCGCGGCCAGCCTGCTGATGGAGCAGGTGCTTGCGCCGCGTTTCGACTTTGCACCGAAGAACAGCGGGGAGCGCGTTGGATTTGACTATGGCGAAGGCGGATACGATCCGAAGGGCACCAATGTCGGATTCAACGAGACGACCGGCCAGTTCCATCTGGAGATCAATGGTCTCGTGACACCGCAAAGCGACGAAGCCAAGCGCATCTGCCGGGACGATCTGAACGAGGTGATCACCGCCTTTGTGCAGGACAAGTCCGCTCTGGAGCGCGGCCTCTTCGACGAGGAGACCGTGCCGGAGGAGCTGACTCAGGTCCGCATGGGGAAGATCGTCAAGGAACGCTATCCCGAGCTCAGCGAGACCGATCAGGAAGCGATCCGGCAGCACGCGGTGGCTGCGTTGAACCTCACCCAGAAGGCCAAGGCGATCGCGGCGGAAATGGACGAGAAGGGCGAGGTAAGGGGCGGTTCGTCCTTGATCGATGGGGTACGCAAATACGCAATGGACGTGCGTAACCTCGACATCGATCTGATCGACCGTATCAACCCGTTCGAGGCTGCCTATGCGATCCTGGCGAAGTCGATGAGCGAGCAGACCTTGAAGCAGGTGGCTGCGGTGATCGCGGGAAAGCGGATCAGCATGACCATCGAGGAAGCCCGCGACCTCGCCAGACGCGCCTTGAGGTTCAAGACCGAACGCGGCCGGCTTCCGGAGATCACGTCTCCGGATGCGTGGGAGAAGCGGATGGCCGAGGGCGTCGCGTTCCTCCAGAGAAACGTTGCAGCTGCCAATGCCTGAGCATGACGACAGGGAACTGTTGGAAGCGCTTGGCGTCTCGGTCGAGACCAAGAAAGCGGCTGCACGCACGCCGACGGAAGAGCGCGTCATCGCGGGCTTCGAGGATATCCTGAAGTTTGTCGACGAACACGGCCGACCACCCCAGCATGGCGAGGAGCGCGATATCTTCGAGCGGCTCTATGCCGTTCGGCTTGATCGGCTGCGTGAACTGCCGGATTGCCGCGCGCTGGTGGCGGAGTTCGATCGATACGACCTTTTAAAGCCATTTGTGCAGGCCCATGGCGGGTTCGCCGAAGATGCGGACGACGACGCGCTGCTTGCCGAACTCGGCGTCGAGAAGGTCGAGGCCGTTGATATTACGAAACTCACCCACGTAAGGCCGCGTGAGGAAGTGCGCGCGGCCGAGGAGATCGCCAATCGCACCGTCTGCAAAGACTTCGAGCGGTTCAAGCCGATCCTGGAGCAGGTGAAGAAGGAATTGGACGCAGGTGTTCGGCAGACTCGGCGGTTCCAGACCATGGCCGAAATCAAGCAGGGCGAGTTCTTCATCGTCGGTGGACAGATCGCCTTTGTCGCCGAAGCCGGGGAAGAATTCGTTACGGATTATGATCGGCGCGACAGTCGCCTCCGGGTCATCTACGACAATGGAACGGAGAGCGACGTGCTGCTGCGCTCGCTTCAGCGAGCGCTGCATCGCGACGAAGCTGGCCGGCGCATCACCGACCCTTCAGCCGGGCCGCTGTTCGGCGGTGACGCAGCAGACGACGACCTGGAGAGTGGAACGATCTACGTCTTGCGCAGCAAGTCCGATCATCCGGACATCGCGCCTCATAGGGAACTGATTCACAAGATTGGTGTAACTGGCGGCAAGGTCGAGACGCGAATTGCCAACGCTGCGCTGGATGCGACCTATCTCCTTGCAGATGTCGAGATCGTTGCCACCTACAAGCTCTTCAATATCAATCGGACGAAACTGGAAAACGTGTTGCATCGCGTGTTTGCGCCCGCGCGCCTCGACCTTGCAATCGAGGATCGTTTTGGGCATCCCGTGAAGCCCAGGGAATGGTTCCTTGTTCCGTTGCCGGTGATCGATGACGTCGTGGGTAAGATTCGGGATGGGTCAGTTGTGAACTTCCAATATGATCCGAAAACCGCTCGACTGGAAGCCATCCACTAACCCCACACACTCGCCCGCCCCACCAGCGGGCACTCCAGTCTGGTGATCGAATAACATCTCCTTCGCACCACCACGGGCGCTTCCAACTGCGCGATCGCCCATGCCTATCGAAATATGCGGCGGGAACAGATGTCGGGCGATTTCCTCGTCGTCATAGCCGAACAGGAAAATTTCCGGCGGGATACAGGCCAGCCTCCAAAGCCAAGCCTGGCCTCTCGGCCGCAGCGATAATCTTTGCTGTGTCCAGACAACGCAGGCGCCGGCGGCCGGCGTTCGCCCCCCGTAAGCGGGCCAATTACGCCTATGCACCAATTCGCCTAGGCACTTGTCGTCAGGGTGGAGAGCTGGTCGGTGTCGTAGCGGTTCCGCAGCTCGGCGAGCGCCTTCGGATCCGGGGAGCCCTTTGCGGCAAGCCTGGCAAGGTCTTCGAAATAGTGCTCATGGCCGGGCGGCGAGACGGTCATCAGCACGCGGGCCGGTTTTTCGCCGACATTGGTGATGTTGTGCTGCACGCCGGGCGGAATGAACAGGAAGGTGCCCGGCGTCGCCCGGATCACCTTTCCGCCCACGTACCAGACACATTCGCCGTCAAGCACATAGAAGGTCTCTTCCTGCACGCGATGGACATGCAGGCCGGTGGCGAAGCCGGCCGGTATGGTCCAGTCGAACATGCTCGTGTGTCTGGTATCCCCGCCGGTGACGAGAAACACCATCGGCTGGCCACGCAGCATGACCCCCTTGGTCTCGTCGGGCATCCGGATGACAGGTGCGGCGCTCATTTGATCCTCCATCGGTTCGCTGCTTTTCCCGCAGCCACCGGCACAGGATGCCTCGATCGAGCCGGCCAGTCGTGAAGCCGTTGCGAAATCATTGCGAAAAGATTGCAAACGGTATCTCCTTCGGGAATGGCAACAAGCCTCGCCTTTGGCCCCTTTCGCATCGACGGCGAAGCCGGGATCCTGTTCCACGGCGACCAGCCGACGCCACTCGGCCAACGGGCCGTCGCGCTGCTGGCGCTGCTTGTCGAACGCACGGGCAAGCCGGTTCCCAAGCAGGCGCTGATCGACGCCGCATGGCCGGGGCAAGCGATCGAGGACAGCAATCTGACGGTGCAGATCGCGGCGGCCAGGCGCATGCTGGAGAGCGCGGCCGGCGGCGGAAGCTGGATCGAGACGCTGCCGCGGCACGGCTATCGCTATGTCGGGCCCGAGGTCGCGATCGGTGGTCTGGGCCCCGAGGCGGCAACGCTGACATGGCCCGGCAAGCCTTCGATCGCGGTCCTGCCGTTCTCGAACCTGAGCGGCGATCCCGAACAGGATTATTTCGCCGACGGCATCGTCGACGACATCATCACCGGCCTGGCGCGCATCAACTGGCTGTTCGTCATCGCCCGCAACTCCTCCTTCACCTACAAGGGGCGCGCGGTGGACGTGAAGCAGGTCGGCCGCGAGCTCGGCGTCCACTATGTGCTCGAAGGCAGCGTGCGCAGGGCCGGCGGCAGCGTGCGCGTCACCGGCCAGATGATCGACACCTCGACCGGCGCCCACATATGGGCCGAGCGCTTCGACCGCGCCTCCGCCGATATTTTCGCGCTGCAGGACGAGATCGCGCTGGCGGCCGTCGGCGCGATCGCGCCCAGCCTGCGGCGTGTCGAAATCGAGAGGGTGAGGCGCAAGCGCCCCAACAGTCTCGATGCCTACGACCTCGTGCTGCGCGCCCAGCCGGACGTGGATTCCGGCATGCCCGAGCGGGTGACGCAGGCGCTCGTGCTGCTCGAACGCGCCATCGAACTCGAGCCGACCTATGCGCTTGCCCATGGCAACGCCGCCATGTGCCACCATTGCCTGTTCCTTCGCGCCGGCTTGCAGGAAGCCGATCGCGAGGCTTCGGTGCGCCATGCCCGCCTGGCCATCCTGCACGGACAGGACGACGCGGCCGCGCTTACCCTTGCGGGGTTTTCGATCGGCATGGATGGACATGACCGCAAGGCCGCCTTCACCGCCCTGGAAGCCGCGCTTGCCGTCAGCCCGTCATCCGCCCTGACCTACATTCTGGGCAGCGTCATCCTCGGCTGGAGCGGCGAAGCGGAGCAGGCCATCGCGTGGAGCGAGCGCGGGATGCGGCTCAGCCCCTTCGACCCCTGGGCCTTCGCCGCCTTCGACGCGCAGGCGATGAGCCATCTGCTGCGCGGCCGCTATGACGAGGCCTGCCGCGCCGCATACAGGTCGGTGCAGGCCAATCCCGCCCACAGCATCACCTATGTGCAATTGGCCGCCGCCTTGGCCAAGCTCGGCCGGCTGGAAGAGGCGGCGGCGGCAGCGGCGCGGGTGCGTGAGCTGCATCCGACGTTTCGCTACGGTCGGCAGTTCGCGGCCGTGCACTGTGCCCCGGCGCTCGCGCAATGCCTCGGCGAGGCGCTGCAGGCCGCCGGTCTGCCGCAATAGCGCCGGCGCGTCTTCATGGAGACCGGCCTGGGCGGCAGATGGCGGATGGGCGGTTCTTCGGCGCCCTTACCGCACCACGCCCCTGCAAGCCCAGGCAACATTCGCGAACGACCGCGCGCCATCCGGCCGGCCGGCCTCATAGGCATCGCGGACGGCGGCCTCGCTGCGCGTCCGCTCGGCTGGGTCGAGCGTCATCATGTATTTGCCGAGCGGGCCTTCGCCGGCCGCTATCGGCGCCCAATAGTCGTCGAAGTCGCGGTAGTCCATGCGGATCATCAGCTCGGTTTCGGTCACGTCGGCCAGGTCCTGCTCGACAAAAGTCCGCTTCATTTCGCCCGGCTGCATCATCGGCTGGAAGCAATAGCGGCTGCGCATCTGGCGTCCGCCTTCGCTGAGCGCGGCCACCGTGTCGATCATCATGCGCATGCCGGGCATGCCGCCGAGATGATCCCACACGACGGCCGCCACCACGCCGCCCGGCCGCACCACGCGGCGCATCTCGCCCACCGCCTTGCCGGCCTCCGGCACGAAGTGGAGCACGAGCAGCGCCAGCGCGCGGTCGAAACCATCGTCGGCGAACGGCAAGGCGGTGGCGTCGGCTTGCTGGATCTCGATGCGCGGGTCGGTGTTGCGCCGCTTCGCCGCCTCGACGAAGACGGGCGAAAAGTCGATTGCCGCGATCGCCGCGAGCTCGGCGGATTTGGCCAGCTCGAATGTCAGGCTGCCGGTGCCGCAGCCGACGTCGAGGATCTTTTCGCCGCGGGCAAGCCCGGCGAAGTCGATGAATTTGGGCGCGAGCTTGCGGCTCCAGCGGCCCATGAGCTGCTCATATCCGCTGGCGTCATGAACGGTGAAACTTGATGTCATCTCGCTCTCCCTGCGCTGAAGAGGCGAGGCTAGGGCAATTCCGGGAAAGGTGTGAGGCGGTTTTCCGTCCGCGGTCGCGCGACCTGCCTTCGACGAATGGCTAGTGCCTGGGCGTGGGCTCCGCGCGGTTTAGCCCTCACTGGCGGGTCAACATCGCCCAACTCCGCCTTTCGGTGGGTGCCTGGGCGAGCGAGGCCGCTTCAGCCGCCCCGGTTCGCGGCCCGCCAGATCCGCGCCTCGCCAGCCCGTTCGGCATCCTGGCTCGACGGGCTGGCCGAACGCCCCGGCTTCAGGGCCGCACGGCGGTCACTTCGATTTCGACCAGGAAGCCGGGGCCGGCGAGGCCCGCGACCTGCACCACCGAACGCGTCGGCAGGTTCGGCTGGTCCTTTGTGCCGAAAAACTTCGTGTAGCCTTTCATGAAACCGGCAAAATCCATCTTGCCGCCCTTGGCGGGATCGCCGACCAGGAAGACCTGCATCTTGACGACGTCGCCCATCTTCAGGCCGAGATCGGCCAGCGTCTTGTCGATCGACTTCAGCACCGAGCCGGTCTGGGCCTCGGTGTCGCCATAGGCGGCGACCGTCGCCTTGTCCGCCTTCTCGTCGATGACCGACGGCACGGCGCCGCTGAGATAGACCGTGGTCTTGCCGGCCGGCACCTCGACGGCGCGCAGGATCGGAAAATCCGAATTCGGAATCTTGTGGCGAACGACGTCGTCGGCCACGGCCGCGCCGGCCGCCAGCATTCCCGCCGCCAGCACGGCGGCCCCAATCCATGATTTCCCGATCGATGGTTTCATGACCCGTTTCCTTCCATTCGAGAGGGCGGCGAGCGCCAAAATGCCCGCCGCGCGGTTTGCGGTGCCGCATGTGCGGGCGACATCCGCAATCAGCGGACATCCTTCACGTCTTGCGCCGTCACGGCATCCTTGTAGTCGTTGCCGAAATGCGTCCTGACATAGTTGACCACGGCCGCGACCTGGTCGTCGCTCATCATCTGCCCCACCGGCGGCATGCCGTTTTGCCCGTGCAGGACGAGGCTTACCGGATAGCCGCCGGTCTCCAGGTTCTTGTTCTTGGCCAGCGCCGGATAGTGGCCGGCGCCGACCGCGCCTTGCCCCTTGTCCAGGTGGCAGGCGGCGCAGACATTGGCATAGAGCGCCGCGCCGTCCTTTTCGGTGAAAGTATCGCCCTGGCTGAACGTGACGCCGGCCGAATCGGCGAACGCGCCGGGAGCCGTGAACGCCATGGCGGCGGCCATGGCGGCGATGAGACCGCAGGGTCTTTTGAAGGAGCTGCTCATGATGGGATGCCTCGCGGGATACGGGGTGAACGAAGGGATCGGCATGACCTCATCCCTGCATGACGCGCTGGTGCAGGCGGGTGATGGCGTTGAGCGAGGACAGGATCGCGCCCTCCTGCCAGGCGGGAATGTAGGAGGCATGCTCGCCGGCCAGCACGATGCGGCCGTCGATCTGGCACAGATTGTCGTAATGCTCCTTGCGTGCCTCCTCGGTCCAGTCGCCCGCGCAGCCAAGCGTGAAGGGCGAGCGGTGCCATGCCCAGGAAACGCCGGTCTCGAATTCCTGCTTGTATTGCGGGTGAAGCTGCGCGCCGTATTCCACCGCCTTCTGCACGCGCTCCTGCGGGGTCATGGCGGTGAATTCGTAGGAGTTCGGTCCGTTCCATGTGTAGCAGCCGAGCAGCACGCCCTTGCCGCCGGCGTTGAAGCCGGTGCTGGGGTAGGATATCTGCGAGATCGGCAGGTTGGTGTAGCTGACCCCGCCGAAGATCGATTCGTCCTCCTCCCAGAAACGGCGCTTCATCTGCAGGCCGACCTTGACCGAGGACGCATAGGGCACCGCCCCGATCGCCGCCTGCATGGCGCCGCCGACCTGGATTTCGATCTGGCTGAGGATGGTGAGCGGAATGGTGCACACGCACCAGTCGGCGCTGGCTTCCTGGGCGGTTCCGGGGTTTTTCGCGTCCTCATAGGTCACCGTCACGCCCTTGTCGTTCTGGGCGATCTTGGTGACCTTGGCATTGTAGGTGATGAGGTCGCCGACCTGCTTGGCGAAGGCTTCGCCGATCCTGCCCATGCCGCCGACCGGCTGGAACATGGTGGTCTGGAATTCGTAGAGCGAGAAGTTGGCGAGGCTGCCCCACAGGCGCGAATTCAGCACGTCGGACGCGCCGATGATCTGACCCGCCACCGGCTCGGCGCCGATGCCGCCGCCCGGCTCCTTCTCGTAGCCGCGGAATTCGGCGGTCGCGAGGCTGGATTTGTAGCTGTAGTCCTTGTCCAGCGCGCCCCAGGACTGCAGCGCCTCGAGCAGCACCTCCTGGTCCTCCTTGGAGACAAGCCCTTCCAACTGGCCCTTCTTGGCCACCTTGGCCAGCAACTCCGACGTGTGGCCCTTGAAGTCGGTCTCGATCTCGCGCACGCGCTTGGGCTTGCCGCCGAAGGCCTCGGTCGAGTGCAGCAGGGCGTTGTGATTGGTCTGCTGGAACGGCTCCAGCGTCACCCCGAGCCTCCGGCAGTAGGCCAACAGCCCGTTGTGATGGTAAGGGATGCGCCAGGGGCCGGGATTGAGGTAGAGCCCCTCGTCGAACTCGCATTTCTGCGTGTAGCCGCCGAGTTCGGTGACGGTGTCGCCGCCGCGTATCGTCCAGTTGCGGCCGCCGGCGCGGGCATTGTATTCGAGGATCTTCACCTTGTAGCCGGCCTGGCGCAGTTCCAGCGCCGCCAGCATGCCGGCAAGGCCGGCGCCCAGGACGAGCACCGAAGCGCCCTTCGGGTCGCCTTCGAGCTTGATCGGTCCCTTGTAATCGGACTCTGCCGCCAGCCCCATGCTGGTCATGGCCTGGTACATTGCGGCGCTGCCCGCCGTAATGCCGATCATTTTGAGAAGGTCGCGCCGGCGCATGCCGGCAAGGGATTGTTCGAGCTGCATGTTCGTCTCCTCGATCAGCGGCACGCCGCGATCCGCCGCCTGTTGCCCCCGCAAGCTCGAGGCGAGCCCCGGTGGACGACGCAAGGCTATGCCTGCAACCCAATCTGTTCAACCAACACGCCGCGCTTGGAACAAATGTCCTCGAATCTTGGCGCAATAGGGCTCTCGCGGCGTCGCTGGCCGGCATTTTTCACGCCTTCGCGGCCTCGGGGCCGGCGGCCAGACCGCTTGCTGTGCCAATTGAAAGGGCACGCCTGGCTGCCCCGGCAGCGGGAACGTCCGTGGCCGGCCGGCGCTCGCGGCGCCGGCTTTCATCACCCAAATGCCTGCCTTGTCGGCCGGTCGGTCAGCCTGCCACGGCCCGCACGCTCTCCCTCTCCACCAGCGGACATTCCAGCTTGGTGATGGGATAGCGCCCCCGTCCCACCGTCGCCGGCGCCTCGAGCTGTTCGATCGCCCATTGGCCCATCGCCATATGCGGCAGGATCGAGGTGGTCAGCGGCGGGAACAGATGCCTGGCGATTTCCTCGTCGTCGTAGCCGACCACGGAGATGTCCTGCGGGATGTGCAGGCCGGCTTCCTTCAGCGCTTCGTAGCAGCCGATCGCGGTGCGGTCGTTCTGGCAGAAGATGGCGGTCGGGCGGTCCTTCAGCGCCAGGAGCTTGACGGTCGCGGCATAGCCAGCACTTGCCGACCAGTCGCCCTCGACCACCAGTTCGGGATCGAAAGGGATGTCGGCGGTGGCAAGCGCGCGGCGGTAGCCTTTCAGGCGGTCCTGCGCCGCCTGCATCCAGGGCTCGCCGGTGATGGTGGCGATGCGGCGGTGGCCATGGCTGATCAGGTGCCGGGTGGAGTTCTGGCCGCCGGCGATCTCGGAGGGCACCACGGCGGGGAAGGCGTAATCCGACGTGTAGCAGTTGAGCAGGATCACCGGGATGTCGAGGCTGTAGAGGAAGTCGGGCGCCGTGATCTCGCGGGTGAAGATGGTCATGTAGATCAGCGCCGAAATGCCCCGCCTGGTCAGCGCCTCTATGGCGCGCGGCTCCATCACGGCGTCGCCCATGGTCTGCGCCACCAGAAGCACGTTGCCGGCGTTCCACGAGGCCTGGCGCGCGCCCTCGATGGCGACGACGGCTTCCGGGCTGGTGGCGAGCTGGTCGACGGCGAAGCCGATCACTCCGTCCAGCCCGTCGAAGGCGGCGGCCGGCGCCTTCAGCGCCGAAAAGGCCGGCGCACTATAGCCCAGCGCCCGCGCCGCCTCGATCACCCGCTCGCGCGTCTGTCGCGACAGTTTTATGCCAGGCGAATTGTTGAGCACGAAGGAAACAGTCGCCTGCGAGCAGCCGGCGGCGCGCGCAATGTCGGTCATGGTGACCCGGCCCTTGGGCTTCACCGGTGCCTTGCGGCGCCTTGCCGTCGCGATATCGGTGGTCTCGCTCATGCTGTCCGTGTTCCCCGGCCTGTCCGGCCTGCCCGGCGACCATCAAGGCCGCGCCGGTTTATAGAAATATCGGCTAACTTATATCTATTAGCAGACGACGGGTCTACTGGCTAGCCGGCTCCGGGCAGCTCAAATCACAGCATATGACCCGATTACCCCGTTTGCGCCAAGCCATTGCATTCCAGGCAAACCCAACGGCGTCACCGCCGGCGTGGTCGCCATCGAACGTAACTAATACCGTTTACTAATACGAAAATGCGCTGTAACGTCGGTCCGTCGCGTCCGTTTTCCCTGGGGCGCGGTGCATGCGAATGGCCCGATGGCAAGCGGACAGTACCCCGCGAAGCCTTGTCGCGGACATGTGATATGTCAGACAAATCGGACTATTTACGAACGGGGGATGAGTCTCTAAAGTCCGTCGCCGTGGCTGGAACGACGCCATCTTCAGTGCCGGGAACCCTTGAGGAGGAGGGCGTCCAAGCCGCGAACGGCAAATCAGACAAGTGCAGGATCGGCCGGTCCGACGACCGGCCAAAACGGGAGGTTGAACATGAAATCCTTGATACGCAATGCATCCGTGGCCACCGCGGCGCTGCTGCTTGGCCTGACGGCGAGCACGATCGCGCGCGCCGACGACAAGCCGACGCTGGCCTTCGTCGTCAACGGCGCTTCCGACTTCTGGAAGGCGGCCGAGGCCGGCGTCAAGAAGGCGCAGGGCGAACTGCCCGACTACAATCTCGAGCTGAAATATCCCGAGCAGTCCTCGGTCGCCATCCAGCAGCGGCTGATGGACGATCTGGTCACCGCCGGCGTCAAGGGCATCATGGTTTCGGCCGTCGATCCCAAGACCTCTACCGACGGGCTGAACAAGATCGCCTCGGAAACGGCGCTGTTCACCACCGACAGCGACGCTCCGCAGACCAAGCGCGTCGCCTATATCGGCTCGTCCAATGTCGATGCCGGCAAGCAGGCGGCCGAAATCGCCAAGAAGGCGATGCCGGATGGCGGCAAGTGCCTCGGCTTCGTCGGCCTGCTCGGCGCCGACAATGCCAAGGAGCGCATCCAGGGCATGAAGGATGGCCTGGCCGGCACCAAGATCGAGCTCGTCGACGTGCGCGGCGACGACATCGACCAGGCCCGCGCCAAGAAGAACGTCGAGGACGCGCTCGTCGCCAGCCCCGACGTCACCTGCATGGTCGGCTTCTACTCCTACAACACGCCGCGCATCTATGAAGCGCTGCGCGATGCCGGCAAGCTCGGCTCGATCACCGTCGTCGGCTTCGATGACGATCCGATCACCCTGGGCGGCGTCAAGGAAGGCACCATTGCCGCCACCGTCGTGCAGCAGCCCTTCGAGTGGGCCTATCAGGGCATGAAGCTGATGGCATCCTATCTCAAGGGCGACAAGTCGGGCATCCCGGCCGACGGCCTCATCATCATCCCGACCAAGATCATCGGCAAGGATGACGTCGACGCCTACGCCGCCAATCTGAAGGCGATGGCTGGAAACTAAGACCGAAGGCAGTTCAGCCGGCTCAACGTCGCTTGAGCCGGCTGCTCTTGCATTGACGAACCCTTCGAGGCCAGTCAGTCTGCCAAGAGGTCGGCCCGCCAACGCTGTCAGGCATGATGAATTATTCCGACACATCCATCGCCGCGACCACCGCGTTCCTCAGCCTCGAGAACGTGCGCAAGACCTATCCGGGCGTCGTAGCGCTCGATGGCTTCTCGATGGAGGTCAGGCCGGGCGAGGTCATCGGTCTCGTCGGCGAGAACGGCGCCGGCAAATCCACCTTGATGAAGATCCTCGGCGGCGTGACGCGGCCGGACAGCGGCACCGTCACCGTCGACGGCACCGCCCATGACGGCCTGAGCGTCGAGGGCAGCCTTGGCTCCGGCATCGCCTTCGTCCACCAGGAACTCAACCTGTTCGAGAATCTCGACGTCGCTGCCAACATCTTCTTCGGCCGCGAACCGCTGCGCGCCGGGCCGCTCAGGCTCGTCGATCGCGCCAGGCTGCGCGCCATGGTGGCGCCGCTCCTGAAGCGCGTCGGCGCCAATTTCTCCGCCGACACGCCCGTCGCCGAACTGTCGCTCGCCCAGCAACAGATGGTCGAGATCGCCAAGGCGCTGTCGATCAAGGCAAGGCTGGTCATCCTCGACGAACCGACGTCGAGCCTGCCGATCGCCGAGACCGACAAATTGCTCGACGTCATCAAGGCGCTGAAGGCGGACGGCATCAGCGTCATCTTCATTTCGCATCGCCTGCACGAGGTCGAGCGCGTCGCCGACCGCGTCATCGTGCTGCGCGACGGCATGCTGGCCGGCACCTTGCCCAAGCGCGACATCAACCACGACCAGATGGTCAAGCTGATGATCGGCCGCATGCTGAAGGAGCGCGAGAAGGCTTCCGAGGCGGCCCGCGCCCCCGGCGCCGTCGCCCTGTCGGCCAAGGCCATCCGCACCCCGACCTATCCCGGCCGCCCGGTAGATCTCGACGTCAGGCGCGGTGAAATCCTCGGCCTTGCCGGCCTTGTCGGTTCCGGCCGCACCGAGCTGGCGCGGGTGTTCTTCGGCATCGAAAGCAGCCTCGGCGGCACGCTCGAGCTCGCCGGCAAGCCGCTCTCCCTGGGCTCGGCGGCCGATGCCGTCGCGCACGGCATCTTCTTGGTGCCGGAGGACCGCAAGCTGACCGGTATCCTGCTCGACCTTTCGATCGCCCAGAACATTTCGCTGCCCAACCTGCCGGCGCATGCCAAGCGCTCCTTGGTGTCGACCAGCGCCGAAACGGCAACCGCCGAGAAGCAGAAAAAAGATCTCGGCATCAAGGCGCCCTCGGTTCAGACGCGCACCGGCACGCTGTCGGGCGGCAACCAGCAGAAGGTCGTGCTGGCCAAATGGCTGGCGATGAACCCCAAGGTGATGATCCTCGATGAGCCGACGCGCGGCATCGACATCGGCGCCAAGGCGGAGATCTACGGGCTGATGCGTGCGCTGGCCGACGCCGGCGTCGCCGTGCTGATGATCTCCAGCGACATGGAGGAGGTGATCGGCGTGTCCGACCGCATCGCCGTCATGCATGAGGGCCAGATCTCGGGCATTCTGGACAAGGACCAGTTCAGCCAGGAAAACGTGCTGCTGCTGGCGGTAGGCAAGCAGCCGAAATGATTCTGCCGCCGCGCCGCGGAAGCGCTCGGGCCGGCATTGGGGAGAAGATGATGAGCAAGAAAGATCTCGGCCTGCTGATCCTGATCCTGGTGGTCGGCGCCATCGTCGCCATCATCAATCCGCGCTTCCTGCTGCCGATCAATCTCGCCAACACCTCGAACCTGATCGGACTGTTCGGCATCCTGTCGATCGGCCAGGCCTTCGTCATCATCACCGGCGGCATCGAATTGTCGGTCGGCTCGCTGGTGGCGCTGCTGGGAACGCTTTTCATCGACTTCATCGCCGTGCGCGGCATGGAATGGCCGCTGGCCTTCGTGCTCATCCTGGTGCTCGGTGCCATCATCGGCCTGGCGCATGGCTGGCTGATCACGCGGCTCAAATTGCAGCCCTTCGTGGTGACCTTGTGCGGCCTTTTGATCTATCGCGGCGTCGCCCGCTTCTACACCGCCGACGGCACCGCCGGCTTCGCCTTCGGCCAGAATTTCCCGGAGCTCGAATTCTTGACCGCCGGCCGCTCCTGGGGCGTGCCGAACTCCTTCTTCGCCCTGATCGTCATCGCCATCGTCATGTGGGTGGTGCTGCACCGCTCGGTGTTCGGCCGCTATCTCTACGCCATCGGCAAGAACGAGGAGGCGGCGAAATATTCCGGCATCCGCACCGGGCGTGTCGTCATGGCCGCCTACGTCATCTGCGGGGTACTGACGGCGCTGTCGGCGATCTATTTCGCCATGTACACGCGCTCCATCTCGCCAGCCAGCCACGGCCAGTTCTACGAGCTCTACGCCATTGCCGCGGCCGTGCTCGGCGGCTTCTCGCTGCGCGGCGGCGAGGGCTCGCTGATTGGTGTCATCCTCGGCACCGTGCTGTTGCAGGAGCTGCAGAACCTCGTCAATCTGCTCGGCATCCCGTCCTCGCTCAACTTCGCGGTGATGGGCGGCGTCATCCTCATCGGCGTGCTGATCGACCAGCAATGGGGTGTGTTCCGCGCGCGGCGGCGCATGGTCGACGCCAGCCGCAAGAGCATCGCCGGCGCAGCGGCGGAATAGTCAGGGGCAAAAAGCCACCATCCGCCGTGGCCGTCGAAAGATAACGCCGCTCTATCTCGCCCGCCCCGCAATTCCGCTCGATCTGTTGTCGGCCGTATCTGTGCGGCCCCAAGTGACTTGAGTGCAAAAGGGGGGCGGCATCGCGAAAACGGTCTTGCGAGCTTCCATCCGGATTGGAACGAAACCCTTGTCTGGGCGTTGTTCAAAGCTTTTCTATTCGGAGGCATTGTCATGGCCGCGAATCTGCTAAGCACCGCCAAGGTGGGAGGTCATCCCATCCATCCGATGCTCATTCCCTTTCCTGTCGCGTTCCTTGTCGGCGCGTTTCTCACCGATTTGATGTTCTGGGGGACTGCCGACGCCTTTTGGGCACGCGCGTCGATGTGGCTGATTGGAGCAGCCATCGTCATGGCTCTCCTGGCGGCGATTGCCGGCTTTATCGATTTCCTGAGCGAGCCGCGCATCCGCGCGCTGACGGACGCCTGGTACCATATGGTCGGCAATTTGACCGCCGTCGTTCTGGCGCTGATCAATTTCTATCTTCGCTACAGCCAAGGCGCCGAAGCGGCAGTTCGCCCATGGGGAGTGCTGCTTTCATTGATCGTTGTCTGCATCCTGCTGTTTACCGGCTGGAAAGGCTGGGAAATGGTGTACCGCCATCACGTCGCGGTTCTGGACGCGCCGACACAACCTTCGGCAACGCCGTCGGCCGGCACGCGTCGTGCCGACCACGACCGGCACGCGGCATAGAACGAAGGTGCATTCGATATTCAGGTCAGGCGGGCGCCACCTGACCATCAACACCTTTAGTCGATCAGCCCCGACATGTCGGAGAACGCCATCGCCTTGCGCAGCACCTCGGCAAAGCGCTCGCCTGCCGCTTCGCGCGAACCGCTATTGTCGATCGAGGTGACGCCGGGTCCGGAGAGCGTCACAGGCGCGCTTCGCGCCAGGCGTGCCAGAACCTCCCCGCGCGACTCGCGGCCACGCATCGCCAGCCGCCCGGCCAGCACATCGGGCGAAGCGGTGATCTCGACGATGACCAGATTGGCATAGCGCTTTCGCAAGGCAGGGATGATCGAGCGCGATACATTGGCGACAGCGACATGGCCGTTGGCCACTGCCCAATCGACCTCGGCCGGCAGGCCGTAGCGCAGGCCGTGCGCCTCCCAGGAGACGGCGAAGGCGCCGTCGGCTTCGGCCTCGATGAAGGCGGCATCGGCCAGCGTGTCGTGATCCTCGCTTGCCGTGTCGCTCGGTCTGGTGATGACGCGGCGCACGAACTCCAGCCGCGTCTCGTCGGCGAAAAGCGCCTTGGCATGGCCGATGATCGTATCCTTGCCGGCGCCGCTCGGGCCCACCACGGCAACGAAGACGCCGTCGCGTATCGGAAACGCCTCGGCCGACAGTTCACGCTCGATCAATGCCGAAGCCATCACGCGACCCGCCGCCCCTGCCGCCAGACCGTGCGCACCACTGGAACGTGGTCGTCGAGGCGCACGCGCACCAGGTCGGCCCGGCGGCCCTCTTCGATGACGCCGCGATCGGAAAGACCGACGGCCTCGGCCGGGTTCTTGGACACCATCGCCACCGCCTGCGGCAGGGAAATGCCGTCGACGACGTCGCCAAGAAAGAAGGCGGACTGGATCAGGCTGAAGGGGATGTAGTCGGACGACAATATGTCGAGCAGGCCGTCGCTGGCCAGCGTGCGCGCCGAGACATTGCCCGAATGCGAGGCGCCGCGCATGACATTGGGCGCGCCCATCAGCACGCCGAGCCCGGCATCCTTCGAAGCTCTGGCGGCCTCCTCGGTGGTCGGGAATTCGGCAACGCGCACGCCTTGCTCGATGGCTTCGTCGACATGGCCCGTCGTCGCATCGTCATGGCTCGCAAGCACGATGCCGCGCTCGTGGCAGGCGGCGGCGATGAAGACGCGGTTCGTGGCCGAATTCCGGGCCGATTCGCCCATCCGTTTCTCGCAGAATTTCTGGAAATCGTGATCGGTCAGCTTCAGCTTGCGCTGATAGTAGTAGGCGTAGGTTTCGAGGTTGACGAACTGGCGCTGGCCTGGCGCATGGTCCATCAGCGAGGCGAGCTTCACCCGTTCGTCCGTCTCGAAATTGGCGAAGGCCCTGAGGCAATCCGGCGCCGAGACCTCGCAGCGTAGATGGATGAAATGATCGGCCCGCAATCGATCCATCCGCACGCTGTCCTCGATCGCGTCGGCGAGCTTGCGGATGTCAGCGGCGTTGAGATCGGCATCCTCGTCCATGCCGACACGCAAGGCATCGAGCACGGTGGTAATGCCGGCGGTCGCCACTTGCGCGTCATGGGCGAGCACGGCGGCGATCGGATTCCAACGCACCTTGGGCCGCGGCGCATAGTGGCCTTCCAGGTGATCGGTGTGCAGCTCGACCAGTCCCGGAATGATGAAGTCGCCAGCCATGTCCTCGCCGGCTCGCACGGCGCCGGCGGATATGTCGGCGATCAGACCGTCACGCATCACGAGCGAGCCGTCGATGATCTCGTCGGCAAGAATGATGCGGGCGTTGCTCAGAATGGTCTCGGCGGTCATTTCAGGCAGTCCTTGGTTTTTTCTGGCCTTTACGGCTTGTTGCTTCAGGCGGTTTTTCTGGCCGGACGGCGCCCGAGCGCGTGCTGGGAAAGCACCATGAACGGGGCGCCGGGTTCGGGCTCGATGAACAACGTCAGCGCGTCCACCGGAACCGGCTGGCGCAGCACCTCGGCGAACAGGCCCTCGATTGCCAGGCGAAGACGAGGGCTTTCCTGTGGCCCGGCCCTGCCGGACAGCGTCATGTGAAAGCGGAAGCTCTCGAAGACGTAAGGATAGCCCCATTGGCAGAGATTGCGGAATTCGCCCGGCTTCAGCGAGTCCGGGCTGCGCCGCTCGATCTCGGCCTCCGTCAACGGCGCGCGAAAGCGGTCGAAATCGCGCACCACGTCATCGGCGAAGCGATTGAGCGGAGGCAATGCCGCCTCCGGCACCAGCGCGAAGAAACCGTCGATCTGGCTGACGACGAGACGGGGGATCATCACAACCGGCGTCGCCTCGGCAAAGGCGTCGAGCGCTGTGCGCAACGAGGCTTCGGTTTCGTTGGCCGCTAACCGGAAAGGGGCTTTCAGCGTCGCATGAAAACCATAGCGCCGTGCCGATGCGGTGTGGAAGGCGACTTCCGCCGCCGACAAATCGCCCACCGCCTCCACCGGTCGCGTCGCGGCGCCGAACGGGTCACGGCCCAGCCAGTTGGCGGCGATCCGCGCCAATTTTTCGTCCTGTTGGGGGGTGAAGTAGATGGCGTAGCGCATCGAAAATCCTCGTCAGCCCGTTGCCATAGGTGATTTCCATGACGGATTGACGAAGCTTTGAAGGGTTTTCGAAGGCAAATCGACCCCGCCGGTCCTTAGCCGACGATTTTTCTGATCTGGACCAACAGGTTCAGCCGTGAACGCGCAACGGTCAGGCCTTCACCAGCCATTCGTGCTCGGGCGCATTGTGGAATTTCCACGTCCGCTTCGGGCCGGCCATGACGTTGAGGTAGTAGAGGTCGTAGCCATGGCAAGCCGCGCAGGGGTGATAGCCCTTGGGCACCAGCACGACGTCGCCGTCCTCGATCGCCATCGCCTCGTCCAACTCGCGGGAGCCGTCCTTGTCGGCGTCGGTATAGACCCGCTGGAAAGCAAAGCCCTGCGGCGGGTTGAGGCGGTGATAATAGGTTTCCTCGAGATAGGATTCGTCGGGCAGATTGTCCTGGTCGTGCTTGTGCGGCGGATAGCTCGACGTATGGCCGCCGGGCGTGATGACCTCGACCACCAGCAGCGAATCGGCCGGCTTGCCCTCGGGCAGGATGTTGGTGACGTAACGCGTATTGGTGCCCTTGCCGCGCACCTCCTGGCCGAGGTCGTCAGGCCCGATGACGCGAACCGGCAGGCCGCCGCTCAATCCCGGCGCCGAGCAGACCGCCAGTTCCAGTCCGCTATCAGCCGTCACCGACCAGTCCGATCCCTGCGGCACATAGACCGACCATGGTTTGCCTTCGAAGGGCGACATGCGCTGGCCGAGCAGGCCGAGATCCTTGCCGCCGGCCGCGACCGTGCCCTTGCCGGTGACGAACACCAGGCAGACTTCGCGATCGTCCGTTGTTCCCGAAGCCGTTTCGCCCGGTTTCAGCCGATGCAGGTCGAACCCGACATAGGTCCAGCCGGCGCTTTGCGGCGTGACGTGCGCGACACGGCCATGGCCCTTGTCGGCTTTGACCAGCAGCTTCGACATCCGGTTACTCCTTCGGTTCGACTTCGGCGGGCGCCTTGTTCTCGTCGGCCGGCTTGTAGAGATAAAAAAACTGCCAGACGCCATAGCCGGCGAAGCCCAGCGCGATCACGCCCCAGAACGGCGAGCCGCTCGCGAATTCGATGATCGACCAGATGACGCAGACCGCGACGACGGCGACACGCCGCCATAGGGGCCGGAAGAAGGGGTGCTCGGAATCTTTCATCGCGGCAACCTACAGCAAGCCCGGCCTGGCGAGAACCCGATCAGACATCGGGGAAGCCCTGGGTCTCGACCGTGTAGCCGGCCGCCGTCATCACCCGCATCAACTCCTTGTGGCCCACCTGCGCCATCTTGAGCGGCGGGTTCTTCTTCGGGTCCTGTTCGGCCTCGACCACGAACCAGCCTTCATAGCCATGGTCGGCGAAACGCTGCACGATGGCGCCGAAATCCAGCGAGCCGTCGCCCGGCACGGTGAAGGCGCCGAGAGCCACCGCATCGAGGAAGGACTGCCTCGTGCGGTCGAGCTTCTCGATCACACCCATGCGTACATCCTTCACATGCACATGGCTGATGCGCTTGTGGTGATTGTCGATGGCGCGCAGCACATCGCCGCCGGCAAAGGCCAGATGTCCAGCGTCAAGCAGCAGCGGAATGCCCGCTCCGGAATGGCGCATGAAGGCGTCGAGCTCCGCCTCGGTCTCGACCACCGCCGCCATATGGTGATGATAGGAAAGCGGCATGCCTTGCTCGGCGCACCATTCGCCGAATTCGGTCAGGCGCCTGGCATAGGCCTTCATCTCGTCGCTCGAGAGTTTCGGCTTGGTGGCGAGCGGTTTCGAGCGGTCGCCCTGGATCGAACGGCCAACCTCGCCATAGACGATGCAAGGCGCGTTGACCGCCTTGAACAGGTCGATCATCGGCTGGATGCGATCCTTGTTCTTGCTCATCTCCTCGTCGACCAGCGTGCCCGAGAACCAGCCGCCGCACAGTGTGACGTCAGCCGCCTTCAGGATCGGCAGCATCACCTTGGGGTCCTTGGGAAAGCGCCGTCCCATCTCCATGCCGGTGAAGCCGGCCGAACGCGACTGGCGTAGGCACTCCTCCAACGACACGTCGTCGCTGAGTTCCGCAAGATCGTCGTTCCACCACGCGATGGGGGACATGCCCAGTTTGGCTTTCAAGTCGTCACTCCGGTTCTTGTTCACCCTCCCCCTTGTGGGGAGGGTCGCTGCGAAGCAGCGGGGCGGGGTACGGCGCCAGCCCCCCACCCGGACCTTCGGTCCGATCTCCCCACAAGGGGAGGTAGGGAGCTGGCAGCGCTAAGATCAATCGCCGATGCTCTGCATCCGCCGTTTTTCATCATAGACCTTGCGCGCCGCGTTCACTTGGCTGCGCTCGGAGACTTCCGGCACCGCCACGTCCCACCAGTGGCCGCCGGCATCGGTGGAGACCAGCGGATCGGTGTCGATGACCAGTACCGTGGTGCGGTCGTTGCCTTTCGCCTGAGCGAGCGCCGTCTCCAGCCCTGCGATCGACGAAACCTTCTCGGCGATCGCCCCCATGCTCGCGGCGTGCGCGGCAAAGTCGACGTCGGGCAGCACCTCGTGGCGCGCATCCTTCAGGAGATTGTTGAAGTTGGCGCCGCCGGTCGCCATCTGCAGCCGGTTGATGCAGCCAAAACCCCTGTTGTCGAGCAGCACGATGGTCAGCTTCAGGCCGAGCATCACCGAGGTGGCGATCTCGGAATTGAGCATCAGGTAGGAGCCGTCGCCGATCATGACGACGACCTCTTCCCCGGGCTTGGCCATCTTGGTGCCGAGCCCGCCGGCAATCTCGTAACCCATGGTCGAGAAGCCGTATTCGGCATGATACGAGCCGGGCGCGCCGGCCTGCCAAAGCTTGTGCAATTCGCCCGGCAGCCCGCCGGCGGCGTTGAGCAGCGTCACGCCGGAGCCCATGGCGCGTTGCACGGCGCCGATCACCTGCGCGTCGGAAGGGTAGGCGGCATTGGTCGACGCCGTCACCTTGGCGGCTTCGGCCTGCCATTCCTTCTTGCCGGCTGCCGCATTGTCGGTCCAGGCGGATGGCGCCTTCCAACCCTTCAGCGCGGCACCGAGTTCGGCCAAGCCTTCGGCCGCGTCGGCGACCAGCGGCGATGCCCGATGCTTGCCGGCATCGAAAGGCTGCACATTCAAGCCGATGATGGTCTTGCCCGAATTCTTGAACAGCGCCCAGGAGCCGGTGGTGAAATCCTGCAGGCGCGTGCCGATGGCGAGCACGACATCGGCCTCTTCCGCCAGCCGGTTGGCGGCCGGCGTGCCGGTGACGCCGACCGCCGCCATGTTGAGCGGATGATCGTCCGGCAGCGAGGATTTGCCGCCCTGCGTTTCGCAGACCGGAATGCCGGCGCCTTCAACGAATTTCGCCAGTTCGTCCGAGGCCCGAGAATAGAGCACGCCGCCGCCGGCGATCACCAGCGGCTTGCTTGCGCTCTTCAGCGCTGCAACCGCAGCCGCCAATTCAGCCCGATCCGGGCGCGGCCGGCGCTGGCGCCAGACCCGTTCGGCAAAGAAGCTCTCGGGATAGTCATAGGCCTCGGCCTGCACGTCCTGGCAGAGCGACAAGGTCACCGGCCCGCATTCGGCCGGATCGGTCAGCACGGCCATGGCGCGGTTAAGCGCCGGGATGATCTGCTCCGGCCGCGTGATACGGTCGAAATAGCGCGACACCGGACGAAAACAGTCATTGACCGTCGCCGTGCCGTCGGAAAAATCCTCGGCCTGCTGCAGCACCGGGTCGGGAATGCGGTTGGCGAAGACGTCGCCCGGCAGAAACAGGACAGGCAACCTGTTTACATGCGCAAGTGCCGCCGCCGTCACCATGTTGAGCGCGCCGGGTCCGATCGAGGAGGTGGCGGCCATGAAGCGGCGGCGGAAATTGGCCTTGCCATAGGCGATCGCCGCATGCGCCATCGCCTGTTCGTTGTGGGCGCGGAAGGTCGGCAGTTCGTCGCGCACCTGGTAGAGCGCCTCGCCGATGCCGGCAACATTGCCGTGGCCGAAGATGGCCCAGACGCCGCCGAAGATCGGTACCTTTGCGCCGTCGATCTCGGTCTTCTGTTTGCTCAGGAAACGGGTCAGCGCCTGCGCCATCGTCAGGCGGATTGTCTTGCTCATTGGTTTCCTCCGCAGTCCCTGTGCCCGTGCCTTCTTATGCTGCTTTACGGCCGCGCGCGGCAAGCCATGCCTCGGTCAGCTGCTCGAAGCGCGATGCCATGTCGGCAACCGCTTCGTCGTCCGACATCCTGCCGGAAAGCCATTGTTCGGCGGCGTTGATGAAGATGGTGCGGCCGACCGCGAAACCCTTCACGATAGGCGCCTTGGCCGTCGCTGCGAAGGCGGCCTCCAACTCGTCCTGCGGCGCCTCCAGGCCGAGCAGCACGACTCCGCGGCACCAGGGGTCGTTCTTCAGGATCACGGCCTCGATCTTCGTCCACGCGCCTGCGGATGCCTGCGGTTCGAGCTTCCACCAATCCGGCTTGATGCCGAGCGCATAGAGTTCCTCAAGCGCACGCGGGATGGTCGTGTCGTCGAGCTTGCCGTGCTTGCCGGCGATGATCTCGATGAGAAGCTCCCTGCCCACTTTCCGCGCGGCCTCGAACAGTGCGCGCAATTTCTGCTGCTGTTCCTCCTTCAAGCCCGGCGGATCGTCGGGATGATAGAAGCAAAGGCATTTGATGCAGTGGTCGACCGGCCATTCGGTGAGCTGCGAACCGATGTCCTGCGAGAATTCGAAGCGCAGCGGCCGCGAGCCCGGCAGCTCCACCGGCCGCCCGAGCCAGGCAAAGGAATGCCTGGCGAATTCGAACATCGCCTCGCGGCCATGCCTCTCGTCGAGCAACATGCCGTATCCGTCGCGCCCGGCGGCGACCTTGGCCGCCGCTTTCACCGTCAGCACCTTGAAATCCTTGATGCGCGACGCGTCAGCGCCAGTCTTGGCCGCCACGTCCTCGAGCTGCACCCGGTGGTCGCAGGCGAATGCCATCAGCGAGGGAATGTCGTGCCGGCGCGTCGTTGCCCAATGGATGTGGTTGATCGCCTCGTCCTTGCGCAACGCCAGATGCCTGCTGCCGAGTTTGAGGAAGAACTGCAATTCCTCGAAGGTCGGATATTCCGGCGCACACAACAGCCGCGACACGGCGAAGGCGCCGCAGGCGTTGGCCCAGGTCGCCGCCGTGGCAAGGCTTTCGCCGCCGAGCCAGCCGCGCAGGAAGCCCGACATGAAGGCATCGCCGGCGCCAAGCACGTTGTAGATCTCGATCGGAAAACCCTTGCCGACCACGCCGTCCTCGAGATCGTCGCTGATCGGCCCGTCATAGACGATGCAGCCCATGGCGCCGCGCTTCAAGACGATGGTGGCCGAGGACAGCGAACGGATCGTCTTTAGCGCGCTCAGGCAGTCGTCCGCGCCCGAGGCGATCATGATCTCTTCCTCGGTACCCACGACGAGGTCGCAATCGGGCAGCACCGTCTTCAACTGCGCCGAGACGCGGTCGGACTTGACGTAGCGCTCAAAACCCTCGGCGTGGCCGGCCAGGCCCCAGAGGTTCGGCCGGTAGTCGATGTCGAACACGACCTTGCCGCCCTTGGCCTTCATGATGCGGATCGCCTTGCGCTGGGCGGCATCGCTGTTGGGCCGGGAAAAATGTGTGCCGGTGACGACGACCGCGCGAGCCGAGGAAATAAACGCCTCGTCGATGTCCTCCTCGGCCAGCGCCATGTCGGCGCAGTCGGAGCGGTAGAAGATCATCGGCGAAACGCCTTCGCTCTCGACCGAAAGCAGCACCAGTGCGGTCAATCGCTCCTTGTCGGTCTTCAGCCCGTCGGTGTTGACGCCTTCGCGCTTCAATTGTTCACGGATGAAGCGCCCCATCTGCTCGTCGCCGACGCGCGTCAGGAGCGCCGAACGCAGGCCGAGCCTGGCCGTGCCGACCGAGATATTGGCGGGGCAGCCGCCGACCGACTTGGCGAAGGAGGTGATGTCCTCCAGCCGCGAGCCGATCTGCTGGCCATAGAGGTCGACGGAAGCCCGGCCGATGGTGATGACGTCGAGCGCAGCGTATTTCGCGTCCACGGCTTCGCTCATTGGAACCTCCCGTCGGGCCTGTTATGTTGGGGTACACGCGCGAGCGGCAGCGTGGCGCCGAAAAATATGAAATAATAATTCCAATCCATAGTCAATATGGAATGAGCATTCCCCGATCTAAAATCGCCTTTTGCCTTCCCCTCAGGCCTTGCGCCCCTTGCCGGGGTTGCGCCGCTTCTCGCCGACGCCAACGGTCAGCGCCATGGCCAGCGCCATCGTCGCCGATAGCGAGCGGAAGCCGGCAAAATCCGCCTCGGCAACCTCGAACCAGACGCTGGCGAACTGAGCAAGCGGTGAAAACGAGCTGTCGGTGATGGCAATGATCGGCACGCCCTGTTCGGAAATCGTGCGCGCCTCCTCGATCGTGGCCGGCGCATAGGGCGAGAAGGAAATGGCGACGACGGCATCCGCGGGCGTCGCAAAGCTGACCATCTCGGCGTTGAGGCCGGCGGCTGATTCGATCAGCTGGTTGCGGATCTTCAGCTTGCCAAGCGCATAGGCGATGTAGGACGCCACCGGATAGGAGCGCCGCTTGGCCAGCACATAGATGGTCTGTGCCTTGGCCAGCAGGGAAATCGCTTCTTCCAGATGCGCGTCGTCCAGCGTGCGCGAAATGTCGTTGAGCGAGGTGCTGGCGGCGGCGACGAAGCCGTCGAAGATCGCCCGGTGGCCGGCGCCGCCCTCGGCCTTGGCGCGCAGCGCCTGCAGCCGTTCGTCATAGGAGGAGTTGCGCTCGCGCAGCCGTTCGCGAAACACCTGCTGCAGGCTGGTGAAGCCGTCAAAGCCGAGCTGCTGGGCAAAGCGGATCAGCGTCGAGGGCTGCACGCCGGCCGAGGCGGCGATGCTGGCGGCCGTGCCGAAGGCGATATCGTCGGGATTGTCGAGCGCATAAGCGGCGATCTGGGCGATGCGCTTGGGCAGGCTTTCGCGCCGATCGAGGATCGTGGCGCGCAGCGTCTCGAAGTCGCGAGGTACCCGTTCGTCCATCGTCGGCCCGTCCAAGCTCATCGGTGAAGCGTCCTCTCTGCCCCATCATAGCGAGGCTGCGCAAGAACACCATAAAAAATGAGGCAGACATTCCATTCCGAACAAAAATGGACTAATTCATCCACGTAGCATCTATGACGGTGGAGGAACGGAAAATGGTCGGCGTCGGTCTTATCGGCACGGGATTTATGGGCAAGTGCCACGCCATCGCGTGGAGTGCCGTCGGCGCCGTCTTTCCCGACATGACCAAACCGCGGCTTGTCCATCTCGGCGAGGTCAATGAGGATCTCGCCAGGCGCAAGGCCGGCGAGTTCGGTTTCGCCAGGGCGTCCGGCGACTGGCGCGCCGTCGTCAACGATCCCGAAGTGGACGTCATCTCGCTCACCACGCCCAACCAGTTCCATCCGGAAATGGCCATCGCAGTTCTCGAGGCCGGCAAGCATTTGTGGTGCGAAAAGCCGATGGCGCCGAGCTTCGCCGAAGCCGAGGCGATGGCGGCCGCGGCGAAGAAATCCGGCAAGGTCGCGGCGCTCGGTTACAACTACATCCAGAGCCCGGCCATCCGCCACATCGGCGCGCTGCTCGACGAAAACATCATCGGCGAGGTCAACCATCTGCGCATCGAGATGGACGAGGATTTCATGGCCGATCCCGAGGCGCTGTTCTTCTGGAAGCACGAGGCATCTTCCGGCTATGGCGCGCTTGATGATTTCGCCGTGCATCCGCTGTCGCTGGTGTCGACCCTGTTCGGCCGCGTCGCCAGCGTCATCTGCGACATGGCCAAGCCCTATGCCGACCGCAAGCTGGCCGCCGGCGGCCGCCGCGCGGTCGAGACCTACGACATTGCCTCCGTGCTGATGCATCTGGAGAACGGCATCGCCGGCACGCTTCTGGTCAACCGTTCGGCCTGGGGCCGCAAGGGCCGCATCGCCGTCCAGATCTTCGGCTCCAAGGGCTCGATCCTGTTCGACCAGGAGCGGATGAATGAGTTCCAGCTCTACCTCACATCGGATCGCCCGACCGAACAGGGCTATCGCACCATCCTCGTGTCGCCACAGCACAAGCCCTACGACCTGTTCGTCCCCGCGCCCGGGCACAGTCTTGGCTTCAATGATCTCAAGATCATCGAATGCCATGAACTGCTGACCCGGCTCGCCGGCAGACCGGCGCGGCTCATCGAATTCGACGAAGGTCTGGAGATCGAGCGCACCGTGCATGCGATGGCGCGATCGTTCGAGGAGAAGCGCTGGGTGGATGTAAGGTAAGGTTCGCTCCGCTGGTCGGTTTAGCCGGCGGCCGCTGCGTTGACTTCCCACCCATTGACCCAGATCTGCCGCAACCGATCGCCTTCGCCCTTGAAGCGCAGTCCCGTCGGCTGGCAATCCTCGATGCGGTCGCTGCGGAAATTGCGGATCGCCTGGCGCAGCTCGCACCAGGCGACGATGTTGGCGGTCTCGGCGTAATAGATCAGCGCGATCGGGCGGATGAGGCGCTCGGAAGCGCGGCCAAGCTCGTCGCGATAGGAGAGGTCGAGCTTCTCCTCGTCGCGTATGGCGCGGCGCACCAGCGCCAGGTCGATCGCACCTGCAGAGGGCGCGGCGAATCCCCACGCATGCAGCGCATTGGCGTCGAGCGTCTGGCGCAAAGGCGGCGGTACGGCGCCGGCGATCTTGGCGCCGACGCGCTTGGCTGCCTGCTTGAGCTCGTCGTCGCCCGTGCGCTCCAGCAGCGCCAGTGACAGCACGATCGCCTCCATCTCCTCGATCGAAAACATCAGCGGCGGCAAGTCGAAGCCGGGGCGCAGGATATAGCCGATGCCCCTCCCGCCCTCGATCGGCACGCGCATGGCCTGAAGCGCTGCGATGTCGCGATAGATCGACCGTATCGTCACCTCCAGCTGCGCGGCTATCATTGCCGCCGTCACCGGCTGCCGCGCCAGCCGCAGGATCTGGATGATCTCGAACAGGCGCGACGCCTTGCGCATTTCTCACCCGTTGCTGATCACAACTGACACATCATCGTCAGTTGGTTCGGCCTATAGGATCGTCTATCGGATTGAAAATCAACAGGTTCCGCTGCGGCTGGGCCGAGCGAGGCGACAGGCTACTGACATGAGCTATGCTGAAAATCTCTGGCTGTTCTTTATCCTGCTGTTCGGCATCATCGCCGTTCCGGGCATGGACATGCTGTTCGTGCTGGCCAATGCGCTGACGGGCGGGCGCGACAGGGGCCTTGCCGCGACCGGCGGCATCATGGTCGGCGGCATGGTGCACACGCTGAACGGCGCGATCGGCGTCGGCCTGCTGATGCATTTTTTGCCGATCCTGTTCAAGCCGCTGTTGATTGCAGGCGCCGCCTACATGGCCTTCATCGGCATCACGCTGATGCGCAGCTCCATCACTGTCGGTCGCGACGGGCCCGCCGGCAGCCGCTCGGCATGGAAGGCGTTTCGCCAAGGCCTTGTGACCTGCCTGATCAACCCGAAGGCCTACCTGTTCGTCCTTGCCGTCTATCCGCAGTTCCTGAAAACGGACTACGGCCCGATCTGGATGCAGGCGACGGTGATGGGCCTGCTGACCGTGCTGACGCAGGCCGCGGTCTATGGCGGGCTCGCAATATCGGCCGGCCGCAGCCGCAAGCTGCTGATCGCTAATCCGCGAGCGACCATCCTTGCCGGCCGGGCGGCCGGGCTGCTGCTCTTCGCGGTGTCCGTGTTCACCGCATGGGAAGGGCTGAGGGCGGCGTAATGCCGGGCTAGACCGGACCGCCGCCCTCTGGCGCCGGCCGGATCAGGCGGCGCCCTGCAGCGTGGCGAGAAGCTCGTCCAGCTGCTCGAATTGCTCGGACATCGCATCCGCCGCCCCGGCGCCGGCGTCGAGGGCTTCCTTCGAGGGATAGAGCTCGCGCATGACCAGCAGCGTCTTGCCGCCTTTTTCCTCGAAGGTCACCGTGGTGACGGGGCCACCCTCACCCCCTTCGTCGTTGGTCCAGACGAGACGCGAGTGCGGTGTCACTTCGAGATACCTGCCGAAGAACTCGGCAGGGTTCGAGCCGTCATGCCCGAACACCAAACGGTACCCGCCTCCCACACGAACATCCATCTCGCAGGAACGCAGGAACATGCCCATCGACTTCGGCACCCACCACTGCTTGAACAGCTCGGGCTTGGTCCACGCCTCGAACACGATGCGTGCAGGCGCGTCGAAGCTTCGCGTAACGACCAACTCCCGGTCGGACCTCCGTTCCACCGTCGTGCGTTTGGCCTCACTCGCTTTTCCTGCGTCCATCGACGTCCTCCTTGCGTTTCAATTCCTCGACAACCTTGTCCAGCTCGTCGAAGCGTGCGGCCCAGAGCTGCCGGTATCTCTCGATCCATTCCGCCTCATCCTCCAGGCGGCGCAGGCCCAGCTTGCAGGTCCGCACGCGCCCGACCTTCCGAGTCGTGACGAGTCCCGCCTGCTCCAGGACGCCGACATGCTTCTTCATGCCCGTGAGGGTCATGTGGAATTTCTGGGCCAAGTCCGTGATCGAAGCGTCCGCACGGCCGAGCTGCTCCAGAACGCCGCGCCGGGTGGCGTCCGAAAGCGCGGCGAACGAGGCATCCAGGCGGGTCGCGGAATACTGAACCATTTGGTTCAGTGTGTAACACGCAGATTGGTGGCACGCAAGGGAGGTGGAGGCTGCGGGCCCTAGGGCGGCGTGGTCCTGGGCTGAAACCGGAAACGCCGCCCTAATGCTCCAACCGGATCAGGCGGCGCCCTGCCGGCTCTCCATCAAGGCGCGGCGCGCCGACCGGCGCCATTCCACGGCGCCGGCAAGGCCGTGCAGCACCGTCTCCGTGGCCGCCCAGTCGATGCAGCCATCGGTGATGCTCTGGCCGTAGACGAGCGGCTTGCCCGGCACGACATCCTGCCGGCCGGCGACGAGATTGCTCTCGATCATGACGCCGATAATGCGCTCGTCCCCCGCCGCGACCTGTCCTGCCACGTCAGCCGCGACCTTGGGCTGGTTCTCCGGCTTCTTGGCTGAGTTGGCATGGCTGACATCGATCATCAGGCGGGGCGCGATACCGATGCGGGCGAGTTCGACCGAGGCGGCCTCGACGCTTGCCGCGTCATAGTTGGGCTGAACGCCGCCACGCAGGATGACATGGCAATCCTCGTTTCCGGTCGTTGCCGCGATGGCGCCGCGTCCGCCCTTGGTCACCGCCATGAAATGATGCGGCTGCGCGGCCGACTTCACCGCCTCGGCGGCGATCCTGAGATTGCCGTCGGTGCCGTTCTTGAAGCCGACCGGACAGGACAGGCCCGAGGCCAGCTCGCGATGGATCTGGCTCTCGGTCGTGCGCGCGCCGATCGCGCCCCAGGCGACGAGGTCGGCGATGTATTGCGGCGTCGTCATGTCGAGGAATTCGGTCGCCGCCGGCAGGCCCAGATTGTTGACGGCCGACAGCACATTGCGGGCCATCCGCAGCCCCTTGTCGATGTTGAAACTGCCGTCGAGGTCGGGGTCGTTGATCAGGCCCTTCCAGCCGACCGTCGTGCGCGGCTTTTCGAAATAGACCCGCATCACGATCTCGAGCCGGTCGGACAGAGCTTCGCGCAGCGCCGCCAGACGGCTGGCATAGTCAACGGCCGCGACCGGATCGTGGATGGAACAAGGGCCGACGATGACAACAAGTCGGTCGTCGGCCCCGGTCAGGATGGAGTGGATGGCGTTGCGCGAGGCGGCAACGGTGCGCGTCGCCGTGAGTGAGCGCGGTATCTCGCGCATCACCTCTTCCGGCGTGCTCAGCAGTCTCAGTTCCTTGACCCGAAGGTCGTCTGTGGTGGTCAACACGGCTTCTGCTCCTGGTTGGGAGACCTGCCGGCTGAAAACAAAAAAGCCGCCAGGTCTGGCGGCTTGTCGGACTGTTTGCTGCAATCTTCAGATCGAGTGCAATCCTCCCGCCGCCAGCGAGCTGCTAAAGTACCAATAGGTGGCGGTCAGGTGGATCATGCGGCTCATATAGTCGAAGCGGCGGCGTTTGTCACGTACCCTGGTAGCAAGCAATTTCAGGTGAGGGCCGAGCCTTTGCGATTTCGTCATTCTAGGGCGAAGCAGGAGCGAAGCTCCGTCGCGGAGACCCTGGGATCCATGCCGCGACCTAGATGGGAGAGTGCTGCGGTGCAGAATCTTGCGCCATAGCGACGGCCCGGAAGTCGCGGCATGGATCCTCGGGTCTGCGCCGCGTCGCTGCGCTCCTTGCTCCGCCCGTGGATGACGACCTGGTTAACGGTTTCGCTTACGCGGCCGCTATTCCGGCGACGCCCCAGCGATGCTCTGGTCGTAGTCGACCAGCGAGCCGGTCATCACGCCGGATTGCGGGCTGACCATGTAGCTGATCAGTCGAGCCAACTGGTCCGGCTTCACCAGCTGCCCCATCGGCTGCGCGGCCTCGGCCTTCTCGAGCCAGTCGTCGGGTGCGTCATGCCATTTCTTCTGCACGATATCCTCGCCCTCGGTGTCCATCCAGCCGGGCAGCACGGCGTTGCAGCGGATGCGATTGAAGCGATAGGCGTTGGCGACATTCTTGGTCAGCGTCATCAGAGCGCCCTTGCTGGTCGAATAGGGTGTCAGGAACGACTGGCCGGTATGCGCCGACATCGACAGCACGTTGACGATCGATCCGGGGGCCTTTTTCTCAAGCAGATGCGCCACCACGCCCTGCATCAGGAAGAAGGGTCCTCGCACATTGGTGTCGAAGATAGTGTCGAACAGCTCCTCGCTGGTCTCCACCAGCGAGCCGCGCGCGGATGTGGCGGCGGCGTTGACCAGGGCGTTGATGGTGCCGAAATGCGAAAGCGCGGTGGCGACGGCGCGCTTGCAGTCGGCCACCTTGGAGACATCGGCGCTGATGAAGATCGCGTCGACGCCCGACTTCTTGAGGCTGGCGACTGCCTTGCCGCCCTTTTCCTGCGAGCGGCCGATCAGGGCCAGCGCCCGGCAGCCTTCGTCCGCCAATGCCTCGGCGACCGCGAAGCCTATGCCTTGTGCGCCGCCGGTGACGATGGCGCGCGTTTGTGAATTGCGATCGGCTGATGCGCTCATCGCTCTGCTCCTGTGCTTTAAGTCGTTACTTGTCGAGGCGGACGGTCTGGCCTGATGTCGCCGATTTCAGCGCCGCATCCGCCAGCCGAAGTGCGATGAGCCCGTCCGTCCCGTTCGGTGCTGCCTTCTTGCCCGACGTCGCGGCGGCGATGAAGGACGCAATCTCGATGGCATAGGCATCGAGATAGCGGGTCATGAAAAAGTCGTGCAGCGGCGGGCGCGTATAGCCCTTCTCATTGGCCAGTTCGATCGACACCGGCCGCTGGTTCTCGGCCGCGACCATGCCTTTCGAGCCATGCACCTCGATGCGCTGGTCGTAGCCATAAGTGGCGCGGCGGGAATTGGAGATGACGGCCTGCTTGCCCGACGCGGTTTCGAGGATGACGCTGACCGAGTCGAAATCGCCGGCCTCGCCGATCTTCCTGTCGACCAGCACCGAGGCATGCGCACTGACCGCCACCGGCTCTTCGCCGAGCAGGAAGCGCGCCATGTCGAAATCATGGATGGTCATGTCGCGAAAGATTCCGCCGGAGCGCGCGATGTAGTCGATCGGCGGTGCGCCTGGATCGCGCGACGTGATGGTCACCATCTCGACCACGCCGATGGCGCCGTCATCGATTGCCTTGCGCACCGCGGCGAAGTGCGGGTCGAAGCGCCTGTTGAAGCCGACCATCAGCGTCGCCTTGGCCTTCTCGACCACGGCCAGGCACTGCTCGACACGGCTGACGTCGAGGTCGATCGGTTTCTCGCAGAAGATCGCCTTGCCGGCCTTGGCGAAGCGCTCGATCAGGTCGGCATGGGTGTCGGTCGGCGTGCAGATGACGACCGCGTCGATGTCTCCGGATTCCTCGATGGCATCGATGGTGCGCACCTCGGCGCCGTAGGCCGTGGCGAGTTCGCTCGCCGCCTTCTCGAAAGCGTCGGCAACGGCGACCAGTTTGGCCTGCGGATTGGAGCCGACGGCGCGGGCGTGGACCTTGCCGATGCGGCCGGCACCGAGGAGGGCGAAGCGGAGAGTCATGGAAATTTCCTCTGGGGATGGTTCGAAGCTGGCGGGGCGCCGGTCATGCGCGCAGGTGTTTTTCCGGTCAAGACAAGATCGACAGGGAGGCGATGACCGCCGCCTCCGCGCCCGGCCTAGGCCGCGAGTTCGGCCTCTCCGGTCTTGGCGCCGGTGATGTAGGAAACGATATCGTTTCCGTCGGTGTTCTCCTTGCGCAAATTGGCGACGATGCGGCCGCGCCGGAAGACGACGATGCGGTCGCAAAGGTCGAACACCTGGCGCATATTGTGGCTGATCAGGATCAGCGGCTCGCCATTGTCCTTCAGCGTGCGGATGATGTTCTCGACCTGCGCGGTCTCCTGCACGCCGAGTGCTGCCGTCGGCTCGTCCATGATGATCAGCTTGGAGGCGAAGGTCGCGGTCCGGGCGATCGCCACGCATTGCCGCTGGCCGCCCGACATATGGCGGATGGTGTTCGACAGGTTTGGGATTTTCACCGCCGTGCGCACCAGCGCCGCTTCGGTCGCCTTGCGCATTCCCCGGCGGTCCAGGATCGAAAACGGTCCCAGATTGAACAGCACTTTTTCTCGGCCAAGGAACAGGTTCGACGGCACGTCGAGGTCGTCGGCCAGCGCCAGGTTCTGGAACACGGTCTCGATGCCGGCCTCGCGCGCCTCGATAGGGCCCGAAAAATTGACTTGCTTGCCGTCGAACCAGATCTGGCCGCTGGTCGGTTGCTCGACGGCGGTGATCTGGCGCACGAAAGTCGACTTGCCGGCGCCATTGTCGCCCATGATGGCGACGTGTTCGCCCTTGCGCAGCTCGAAATTCGCGCCTTCCAGCGCCTGCACGCCGCCATAGCGCTTGGTCAGGTTTTCGGTCTTCAGGACGATGTCTGACATGGTCAAGCCCTCAATGCCCGCAGGCGTTGGCGCCACTGGTCGAGAACGACGGCGCCGACGATGATCACGCCCTTGACCATCTCCTGGTAGTAGGCGTCGAGGCGCAGGAAGGTAAAGCCGGAGATGATGACGCCGAAGATCAGCGCGCCGATCACCGTGCCGATGATCGAGCCGCGGCCGCCCGACAGCGATACGCCGCCGATGACCGCCATGGCGATGGCGTCGAGTTCGTACATCACGCCCATGCCGGCCTGGGCGGTGAGGTTCTTGGAAGACAGCACCACCGCGGCGAGCGCCGCGAGTATGCCGGCGATGACGTAGACCAGGATCTTGTGGTTGGCGATCTTGATGCCGGACATGCGCGCGGCATCCTCGTTGGAGCCGATCGCGTAGCAATGCTTGCCGTATCGTGTGTAGGTCATGATCAGCTGGAACAGCACGGCCAGCGACAGGAAGATGATGACGGGCATCAGGCCCTTGCCGATGGCGGCGAAGCTCTCGGTCGGGAACGAGATGGGCTGCCCCTTGGACCACCATTTGGCGATGCCGCGCGCGGTCACCATCATGCCCAGCGTGGCGATGAAGGGCGGAATGCGCGTGTAGGCGATCAGGGCGCCGTTGACCAGGCCTGCCAGCAGCCCGCAGCCGATGGCGACCAGCAACGGCACGATCACCGGCAGGTCGGTCCAGCCCTGAGCCAGGAACATCGCCTTGGGATTGGGGTTGCCGTTGACCGTCGCCACCTGGGCGAAGCTCATGGCGATCATGGCGGTGGCGCCGACGATCGAGCCCGACGACAGGTCGATGCCGCCCGATATGATAACCTGCGTCACGCCGATGGCGATGATGCCGACGATCGATACTTGCAGGATGATGATCTGTAACCGCGCCTCGTTGAAGAGGCCGCCGACATTGCTGCGGGTGTTGAACAGGAAGCTGTCGCCGAGAAAGACGCGGCCGATCAATTCGAAGATGACGACAAGAATGACGAGCGCCAGGAAGACGTTGAATTCCGCCGGCCATATGCGCTTCTTCGCATCATAGCTGACCCCGCCGACGCCATGAGATGTCTGTGCCACTCGTCTATCCTCCGTCAGCCGCGGTCGCTCCTGGCGCCATGAAAGCGCCGAGAGGAGGAGCGGCGCCCGGTCCTTTGAGCGCCGCCCCGAGGTGAACCGTTCCGCCGCTCAGTTCTTCTTCAGGAACTTGTCGATGTTGGCCGGCGTCACCAGTTGGAAGGGCACGTAGACCTTGTGTTCGACCTTCTCGCCCTTGGACAGTTTCAGTGCCGCGTCGAGCGCGCCGGCGCCCTGGCCAGCCGCGTCCTGGAACACGGTGGCGTCGAGGTCGCCTGCCTGCATGGCGGCGAGCGCGTCCTGCGTGGCGTCGACACCGCCGACGACAACCGTCTTCATGTCGACATTGGCGGCCTTCATTGCCTGGATGGCGCCGATGGCGCTTTCGTCATTGTTGGCGATGACGCCGTCGAACGGCTTGCCGGTCGACAGCCAGTTGGTCATCAGGTTCTGGGCCTCGTCGCGGTTCCAGTTCGACGTCTGCTTGTCGATGATCTTGATGAAGCTGCAATCCGGCGTCGCGATCACCTCCTCGATGTCCTTGGTGCGCTGCACGGCTGCCTGGTTGGAAAGCTCGCCCATGATCACATAGACATTGGCTTCCTTCTTGCCGGCTTCCTTGAACAGGCGGCAGACCTCCTTGGTTTCGAGCGTGCCGGAGTCGGCCTCGTTCGAAGCGACGAAGGCCTGATTGTCAGGCAGCGTGTCGACATTCACCGGTTCGCGGTTGACATACACCAGCGGGATCTTTGCGGCGGCCGCGGCATCCGACATCGCCTGCGTGGCCGAGGTGTCGACCGGATTGACGATGATGGCGTCGACCCCTGATGCGGCGAAGTTCTTGATCTGGTCGAGCTGTTTGGCGACGTCGTTCTGCGCGTCCTCGACCTGCAGCTCCACGCCGCTCATGCCCTTGGCCTGCTCGATCATGCCGTTGCGCAGCACGGTCAGGAAATTGTCGTCGAACTTGGCCATCGACACGCCGATCTTGGCGGCCATGGCGGACGAACTCATCAGCGCCGCGAAAGCGACGCCCAAAATCATTTTCTTCATTGTATCTCTCCTCCACTTTGGGTGTCCGGTCGCACCGATCTATCCGGAATCCCCGATCTCCTCGGGGAATCTCTCCCTGATATCATTTCGTTCCAACGCGGTTCACCACTGGCTGGAACGCCGAACTGCCTGCTCGAACCAGATGTTGTCGGAACGAAAGAACCAAAATGTACAGTCAGTGAAATATTTATTCCATTTCGGATCGGGGCGTCAAGGGAAATTCCGAATTCGGGCGTGTGATTTTCGGCTGCCTCTGATGGATTCTATCATTTCAGGCGGCCGGTTTGCGGCAGACCGGGCTGCCCGAGGGTTTTATCGTTTCATGGAAACGCTCTACCTTCCGTCCTGACGCGACCTGGACGGAAAACCGCTGCGCGCATTCCTGAAATGGCTTCAGATGTTTTCCGGCAAATAGATGTCGAAGGGGAGGAATGTCTGGCCCGGCGCATTGGCCGCACCGGTTTCGATGGCATGCGCCATCCGATCGACGAGCTCGCGACAGAGCGCGGCAAGCGGCGTCGAGATCACCATCGTCAGGATGTTGTCGGCAAGCGCGGCGCGCGATTCGGCGTTGATCTCGTTGCAGACGACCACCGGCATGCTTGCGGGCTTCGCTGTCCGCAGCGCCGAGACGGCGCCTTCCATGCCGCCGCCGGCGACGTAGCAGCCGACAAGATCCGGATATCGCGCCAGAAGATCGATCATCGCATCATGGGTCACCTGGTTGGCCTCCAGATTGACCAGCGTCTCCAGCACGTTGAAGTCCGGCGCATGCTCGCGAAAGAAGGAGCGGAAACCGATCTCACGCAGCTCATGGCCGTGGAAGCGATGGCTGCCGACAAAAAGGGCGACCTTGCCGGGCTTCCTCGCAGCCTTCGAGATCATCCAGGCGGCGGTGCGGCCGACCTTGCGGTTGTCGAGCCCGACATAGCCTTCGCGGATGCCGGCGGCGAAGTCGGACAGCAGGGAGAAGACCGGCTGTCCCCTGGCTTTTAGCGCCTCCACGACCGCCGTCAGCGTCGGATGGTCAGGGCCGACCACGGCGATCGCCCGCGATTTCGCCGCCAGCCTGCGCATCTGGGCAGCGATCTCATCCGGGGCCAGGGAACTGGCGAAATCGATGGTTGCGACGCCACGGAAGCGCTGCGATTGTGCGACCGCGAGTTCGAGTTCCCGCGCGAAATCGCCATAGAAAACGTCATTGCCCCGAAGCAGCAGGAAACCCAGCCGATACTCGGGCAATTCCTGGCGCATACGCTGCTTGATCAGGCCTGCGGCGTGATAGCCGATCTCGGTCGCGGCGTCATAGACGCGGCGCGCCGTTTCCTCGCGCACAGGCAGGCGGCTGTTGAGCACCCGGTCCACCGTGGCGACGCTGACGCCGGAGATGCGCGCCAGATCTGATATGGTCGGCCGTTTCGCCATGTCTGTCCTCATTTGACCGTGCATCTTTCCTACATCTTGATGATAGGAAATGATAGAAACTATCTTTATGATGTTGAGTCTATCATGAGCTGGCGTTATTTTCAGCCTCGAAGTCAGGAAATGTCGGGCATTCGCGTGGCGGATGCCCTTGCCGAGGGAGGCAACCATGCATGCTGCGCCGTCCCGGCGTGACTACAGCCTGATCGGCCCGGACGCCAGGCTGGCCGTCGAGACCGGCCTGTCGGCGGCCGAATGGTATCACACCGACATTCCCCGCAAGCAGATGAAGGAGCTGATGCAGCGCTCCGACGCGCCCGCGCTCCGCGACACGGCGATCTGGATCGCCGCGCTCATCGTCAGCGGCGCCGGCGGTGCCTGGTTCTGGGGCACCTGGTGGTGCGTGCCGTTCTTCTTCGCCTATGGCGTGCTCTACGGCTCGTCCACCGATTCCCGCTGGCACGAATGCGGCCATGGCACGGCCTTCCGCACGCAGTGGATGAATGATTGGGTCTATCAGGTCGCCTGCTTCATGATCATGCGCAACCCGGTGACCTGGCGCTGGAGCCACACGCGCCATCACACCGACACCATCATCGTCGGCCGCGACCCAGAAATCTCGGTCATGCGGCCGCCCGACCTGGTGCGCGCCATCCTCGGCTTTGTCGGCGTGCTCGACGCCTGGCATGCGATGTCTGACATGCTGCGCAACGCCGCCGGTAACATCAGCGCGGCCGAAAAGACCTTTATTCCCGAGCAGGAACAGCCGAAAGCGATCCGCATCGCCCGCATCTGGACCGCGACCTATGCCGCAACCATCGCGCTGGCGCTCTATACCGGCTCGTTACTGCCCTTGATGCTGGTCGGTCTGCCCAGGCTCTATGGCGCCTGGCACCACGTCATGGTCGGCCTGCTGCAGCATGGCGGTCTTGCCGACAACGTCACCGACCATCGGCTGAACAGCCGCACCGTCTACATGAACCCGATCAGCCGTTTCATCTACTGGAACATGAACTACCACGTCGAGCATCATATGTTCCCGATGGTGCCCTACCATGCGCTGCCGAAGCTGCATGAACTGATCAAGCACGATTTGCCGGCGCCGACCCCGTCGATCCTGGCCGGCTATCGCGAGATGCTGCCTGTCTTCTGGCGCCAGTTGCGCAACGAGGATTATTTCCTCAAGCGCGAGCTGCCGCCGACGGCCAGGCCGTATCGCGAGGATCTGCACAACGACAATGCTGCCTTCAACGCCGCGGCGGAGTGACATCCGCCCGTGAGGCGCGATCGGGAAATTTCGCGGGAGAAATGTATGAGCGACTGGGTCGAGGCCTGTGCCGTGGGAGACATCGACGAAGAAGATGTGATGCGGTTCGATCACGGCGGCCGCAGCTACGCCATCTATCGCAGCCCCGATGACGAGTTTTTCGCCACCGACGGCCTTTGCACGCACGAAAAGGTGCATCTCGCCGACGGGCTCGTCATGGACGACATCATCGAATGCCCCAAGCACAATGGCCGCTTCAACTACAAGACAGGCCAGGCCAAGGGTGCGCCGGCCTGCGTCAACCTCAGGACCTATCCGGTCAAGGTCGACGCCGGCAGCGTCCTCGTCCAGATCGGATGACCGGTATGACGCGCGGAATGGTCATCATCGGCGCCGGGGAATGCGGCGGCCGGGCAGCGCTTGCATTGCGTGACCTCGGCTATGAGGGACCGGTGACGCTGGTCGGCGACGAGCCGCATCTGCCCTATGAACGGCCGCCTCTGTCCAAGGACGCCATGGCCGGCGGCGTGCCCGAGATCAAGGCGATCGCCAGCGACGAGATCCTCGCCGAAAAGTCCATCCGGCATATCCATTCCATTCAGGCTGCAGCGATCGATCGCGCCGCGCATACTGTGCGCCTGTCGGACGGTTCGGTCCTGCCCTACGACAAGCTGCTGCTGGCGACCGGCTCGACGCCGCGCAAACTGCCGATGCCCGGCCTTGGCGGGCGCTGCGTCTACCTCAGGACCTTCGCCGATGCGCTGGCTATCCGCGCCCATCTCAAGGCGGGTAACCGCATTGCCGTCATCGGCGGCGGCTTCATCGGCCTCGAGCTCGCCGCGGCGGCCCGCAAGCTCGGTGCTGCGGTCGCCGTCATCGAGGCGCAGCCGCGCATCCTGATGCGCGGCGTACCGGCCGAGATAGCCAAGGTCGTCCATGACACCCACGTCGCCGAAGGCGTCGACATAGCGTGCGGCGAAGGCATTGCCTTGATCGCCGACGACGACCGGCAGGTGCGCATCGCGCTTGCCGGCGGCCGCGAAATCCTCGCCGATCTCGCCATCATCGGCATCGGCGCCGTGCCGGTGACGGCTCTTGCCGCCGAAGCGGGACTGGCCATCGACAACGGCATATCAGTCGACGCCGAACTGCGCAGCAGCGACCCCGACATCTTCGCTGCCGGCGACTGCTGTTCGTTCCCGCTTGCCGTCTATGGCGGCCGTCGCGTGCGGCTGGAGGCCTGGCGCAACGCCCAGGAACAAGGCGCGCTGGCGGCAAAAAACATGCTCGGCGCCGGCGAAGCACATGCGGCGGTGCCGTGGTTCTGGTCGGATCAATATGGCCTGTCCCTGCAGATCGCGGGGCTTTCCGACGAAGGCCGCAGCACGGTGCGCCGCGATCTCGGCGAGGACGCCTTTATCCTCTTTCACCTTGCCGAGGACGGCAGGCTGGTGGCCGCCAGCGGCATCGGGCCGGGCAATGCGGTCGCCCGCGATATCAGGCTGGCGGAGATGCTGATCGGCAAACGGGCGAGGCCGGCGCCGGAAGCGCTCGGTTCGCAGGCGGTGAAATTGAAGTCGCTGCTGGCGGCGTAGGATGCAACGCCAATTGTCAGGGTCTGCGGCGCAGGCGTTGGCAAATTAACGTCAGCGCGCCTGAGCTCCCTAAAACAGCGCCTTCAGCTCCGGTAGTTTGTCATTGACCAGCCAGCCGTAATAATTCTCCTCCGGCAGCTTCACCGGCTCGCCGGCGGCGCTGCGCTTGTCGTTCTCCGCCTTCAGCGCATAGGCGCGCTGCTCGGGATTGCCGACATTGTAGAGCGTGGCGGTCAGGCCCGGATTGCCCGAAATGTCGAAGCCGGCGATGCTCTTGTAGGCGTCGATCGATTTCCGGATCGTCGCGGCGACGTAGGGCAGCGTCAGGTCGGGATCCATGATGGTCTTGTAGACCGCATTGGGATCGCCGACGTCGAGCTTGGGCAGGCCGGAAACCTTGTGCACGAGATCGCTCATCTGGAGCGCGGTCAGCGGATTGAGTTGGCCGAGACCAAAGGTCTGGCCGGCATAGTAGGGTTGGAAGAAAGTGGCGCCGAAACGGTCGTTGGGGAAATCCTCGCCGCCGACGGTCTTGCCGCGGAACGAACGGTTCCACACCTGCTCGCGGCATTCCCACAAATCGTAACTGTCGGACATTCCGGCGCATTTCCTGAATTCCGGCCGCTGCACGAAATCCGTGATGTCCTCGCCGTCATAGGCGAAGGACAGCTTGCTGGAGAGATAGGAGATCGCCTTGACGTAGTAGGTCTGCAGCCGGTCGTAGGCGTCGACATTGTAGGTGTGCTCGCCGACGATGGCGCCGACAATGTGCATTGGATCGATGCCGTAGACGCTTGCCGTCTTCTTGATCTTGCCGCGCAGGTCGGCGTCGTTCTGCAGCAGCGCGTAGACCTTGCGGTACTTCGCCTGGAACGTGGTGTTGGTGGCCTGCGTGCGCCGGCTCGAGGCTCCCGGAATGCTGGGCTGCTCGGCATTGCGGTTTCCCGGCGGCACCAGGGTTGCCGCGTCGGCGCCGAACAGCGTTGCCGCCAGCGTCAAGCCGAGAATGACTGGGATGAGTTTTTTCATGCGCCCCGCCGCCTAGAGAATTGCCGCGCAAACTAGGTAAAGCTCCTGGTCGAGTCGAGAGCGGCCCTGCGCTCGGCAGAACGAAAGGTGGCCGAATGATACCATCCGGCCACACATGATCCATTCGCCCGACAGGCGCCGGAACGATCCGGCGCGCGCCTGCTCAAAGAATGAAGCGCGACAGATCGGTGTTCCTCGACAAGTCGCCGACATGTTTCTCCACATAGGCGGCGTCGATGGTCACCGCAGTGCCGTTGCGGTCCGGCGCGTCGTAGGAGATCTCGTCCAGCACGCGCTCCATCACCGTCTGCAAACGCCTCGCGCCGATGTTCTCGACGCTGGCGTTGAGGTCGACGGCGATGCCGGCCAGCGAATCGATGGCGTCGTCGGTGAAGGTCAGGTCGACGCCTTCGGTCTTCATCAGCGCGATATACTGCTTGATGAGGCTCGCTTCCGTCTCGGTCAGGATACGAACGAAGTCCTCCTTTTCCAGGGCGCGCAATTCGACCCGGATCGGCAGGCGGCCCTGCAGCTCTGGTAAAAGGTCGGACGGCTTCGAGACGTGGAACGCACCCGATGCGATGAACAGGATGTGATCGGTCTTCAACGGCCCATATTTGGTCGCCACCGTGGTGCCTTCGACCAGCGGCAGCAAGTCGCGCTGCACGCCTTCGCGCGAAGGGCCGCCGGAGATGTCCGACCGGGCCGCAATCTTGTCGATCTCGTCGAGGAAGACGATGCCGTCATTTTCCGCGGCGTCCAGCGCCCGGCGAACCACCTCGTCCTGGTCGAGCAGCTTGTCGGACTCGTCGTTGACCAGCAGGTCGTAGGATTCCTTCACCGTCGTCTTGCGCAATTTGGTCTTCTTGCCGCCCATTGCCTTGGACAGCATGTCGTTGATATTGAGCACGCCGATATTGGCGCCCGGCATGCCGGGAATCTCGAAGCCGGGCATGCCGCCATTGCCGGTGTCGGCCACTTCGATCTCGATCTCCTTGTCGTCGAGTTCGCCCTCGCGCAGCTTCTTGCGGAAAGAATCGCGCGTCGCAGGGCTGGCAGTCTTGCCGACCAGCGCCTCCAGCACGCGTTCCTCGGCGTTGACATGGGCGCGCGCCTTGACGTCCTCACGCATCTTCTCGCGCACCAGGCCGATGGCGACCTCGACGAGGTCGCGCACGATCTGCTCGACATCGCGGCCGACATAGCCGACCTCGGTGAATTTGGTCGCCTCGACCTTGACGAAGGGCGCACCGGCCAGCCGCGCCAGGCGGCGCGAGATCTCGGTCTTGCCGACGCCGGTCGGCCCGATCATGAGAATGTTCTTCGGCATCACCTCTTCGCGCATCTGGCCTTCCAGCTGCTGGCGGCGCCAGCGGTTGCGCAAGGCGATGGCCACGGCACGCTTGGCGTCTTTCTGGCCAATGATGAAGCGGTCGAGTTCCGAAACGATTTCGCGGGGAGAAAATGTGCTCATATCACTAAATTCCACTTTGCCACTGCTTGATGGCCTCGAACGGATGCAGCAGCATGATCACGTTGAGTGTCAGATTGTCCCGGATAAGGTAGCCCGTACCCAGTTCGAAAAGGATGGCGAGGCTGACGATCACCCATATAGGTAGCCTTCGCGCCATCACAAATCCCAGCACCATGGCCAGCGTGTCCGACACCGAATTGATGATGCTGTCGCCGTAATAGTCGAGCGAGATGGTGCCGGCGCGGTAGCGCTCTATGATGAACGGGCTGTTCTCGATCAGCTCCCAGCCGCCTTCTATGAAGACGGCGAAAGCCAGCCGCAAGCCGACCGGCGAACGCGGAAACAGGAACCTGGCCAGCGCATAGAACAGGAAGCCGTGGATGATGTGCGAGAACGTGTACCAGTCCGATATATGCTGGGAATTCTCGGAACTGTTCACCACGCCGTGCCAGAGCTTGACATAGCCGCAGGTGCAGATCGGCGGATGCCCCATGCCATAGAGGGCTCCAGCCTGGAAGATGACCAGGGCGAGCACGAGCAGAAGCCCCATCCGCCAGCTGTCTTCATAGGCCGAGAGCGTTCTGTCCTCGCCAACTGCGTTCATCCGTCAGTTCCCCGCTTCCGTGTCGCCCGCTTGCGTCTCGTGCGCATCGATTGCCATCAGCACGACATCACCATATCTGGATTGCCGGCGATCAATTGCGCGGAATCCCGCCTTTTCATAGGCGCGGATGGCGCGGCCATTGGATGGGTCGGGATCGATGATGACGCGCGGCACGCCTTCCTCGAACAACTGCCCGACGAACTGGCGCACCATCGCCGAGCCATGGCCGATGCCGACCAGTTCCCGCCGGCCGATCGACAGGTCGATGCCGAGCGTCCCGAACGGCTGGTCGGCATAAGGGTGGTCTTCTTCCAGGTGTGGATCGTAGCTTTGCAGGTAAGCGATCGGCGTGCCGTCGAGTTCCACGATCAGCGGCTCGACGGAAATCGAATCGATATGATCGCGAATCTCGGCGATTTCCGTCTCTGGATCGTCCCACCACTGAGCGACATGCGGTTCGGCGAGCCAGCCGGCGATCATCGGCAGGTCCTTCTGGGTCACCGGCCGAAAATCGTAGCTATGTTCGTGTCTTTCCATGATCTTCTCCGAAGCCGGCCTCCATTTTTCGCTTGCGCGGTCTTTCGGATCGGGATCATGGACGCCGGCCTGGTTCAGGCGGCATCGAGTGTTTCGACGACGAAATTGTTGTTGGTGTAGACGCAGATGTCGGAGGCGATCTGCATCGCCTTGCGCGCGATCTCCTCGGCGTCCTTGTCTGTGTCCATCAGGGCGCGGGCCGCAGCCAGCGCATAGTTGCCGCCTGAACCGATGGCCATGACGCCATGCTCGGGCTCGAGCACGTCGCCGGTGCCAGTCAGCGCCAGCGAGACCGACTTGTCGGCCACCAGCATCATCGCTTCCAGCCGGCGCAGATAGCGGTCGGTGCGCCAGTCCTTGGCGAGTTCGACGCAGGCGCGCGTCAACTGGTCGGGATATTGTTCGAGCTTGGCTTCGAGCCGCTCCAGAAGCGTGAAGGCGTCCGCCGTGGCACCGGCGAAACCGGCGATCACGTTGCCATCCTTGCCGATGCGGCGCACCTTTCTCGCGTTGCCCTTCATGATGGTCTGGCCAAGGCTGACCTGGCCATCGCCGGCGATCACCACCTTGTTGCCCTTGCGCACCGTCACGATAGTCGTGGCGTGCATGGTCAGTTCATTGGACATTTGCTGCTCCGATTCGCGCCATCCCTCAAAAGGCGATTGGCGCGGTACGAGTGACTTTGATCGGCCCATATGTATGCATGGGGGCGGTGATTGCAAACGCTCGATACCGGCCTAGATCGCAACTGGCAATCGCCGGATCATGCTGCTAGAAGGCTTTCGTTTTCAAGCAGGCGAACGCCTGAAGCGCTTAAACTCACGGACAAGGACAAGGCCATGTCGCCCCGTTCCGCCGAAATCAGCCGCAAGACCAGGGAAACCGACATTGCCGTGTCGGTCCATGTCGACGGCTCCGGCAAATCGGACATCGTGACCGGCGTCGGCTTCTTCGATCATATGCTCGACCAGCTTTCGCGCCATTCGCTGATCGACATGACCGTTCGGGCCAGGGGCGACCTGCACATAGACGACCACCACACGGTCGAGGACACCGGCATCGCGCTCGGCCAGGCGCTGGCCAAGGCGCTGGGCGAGCGGCGCGGCATCATGCGCTATGCCTCGATCGATCTTGCCATGGACGAGGCGCTGACGCGCGCGGCGATCGATGTCTCTGGCCGTCCCTTCCTGGTGTGGAACGTTTCGTTTTCCTCGCCCAAGATCGGCACCTTCGACACCGAGCTGGTGCGCGAATTCTTCCAGGCGCTGGCACAGAACGCTGGCATCACGTTGCATGTCACCAATCACTATGGCGCCAACAACCACCACATCACCGAAACCTGCTTCAAGGCGGTGGCGCGTGCGCTGCGGGCAGCGCTGGAGCGCGACCCGCGCCAGCCGGACGCGGTTCCCTCCACCAAGGGATCGTTGAAGGGATAGGTCATGGCCAGCTATGTCGTGATGGAACCGCCAGGCCTTGGCGAAAAAGCCGATGCGACGGCCCTTGTCCGCGACGGCTTCACCTGGCTCGGCCTGCTGGTGCCGCCGCTGTGGTTCGCCTGGCATCGGCTGTGGATCGAAGCGGCACTCACCTTCATTGTCATGGCGGTGCTTTCGATGCTTGGTGAAAGGCTCGGTCTCGGGTTGGCCGGCTCGCTGCTGTCCCTGCTTGTCTCGCTCTATGTCGGGCTGGAAGGACAGGCGCTGCGCATCGCGGCACTCCGCCGCCGCGGCTGGCGCGAATGGGGGGTGGTCGAAGCCGGTTGGCTCGACGATGCCGATGCGCGCTTTGCCCTGGAGGCCGAGCGACATGCGGATGAAGCCGAGCCTGCGCCACGCATGGTGCCGGACGCCGCCCTGGCGCGCCCGGCGCAGCCGGGCATGGCGCTGGGGCTGACCCACATTCCGGGAAGACGCTGACATGCGCGTTGCGATCATCGATTACGGCTCGGGCAATTTGCGCTCGGCCACCAAGGCCTTCGAGCGCGCGGCGCGCGAGGCGGGCATCGCCGCCGGCATCGACCTGACCGCCGACGCCGAGCGGGTGCGTACGGCCGACCGCATCGTGCTGCCCGGCGTCGGCGCCTATGCCGATTGCGCGGCCGGCCTGCGTGCCGTCCCCGGCATGTGGGAAGCTGTCGAGGAAGTCGCCATCGCCAAGGGGCGTCCATTCCTCGGCATCTGCGTCGGCATGCAGCTGATGTCCCAGCGGGGCCTCGAAAAGACGATCACCGATGGCTTTGGCTGGATATCAGGTGACGTGAAGGAGATCACGCCGGCCGATCCGGCACTGAAGATCCCGCAGATCGGCTGGAACACGATCGAGCTGATGCGCAAGCATCCGCTGTTCTCCGGCGTTCCAACCGGGCCAACCGGCCTGCACGCCTATTTCGTCCATTCCTATCATCTCGATGCGCGCAAGCCCGACGAGGTGCTGGCGATCGCCGACTATGGCGGCCCGGTAACGGCGACCGTCGCCCGCGACAATCTCGTCGGCACGCAGTTCCACCCAGAGAAGAGCCAGGCGCTGGGCCTCGCCCTGATCACCAATTTCCTGCGCTGGAGGCCTTGAGGAGCCATGAGCAAGAAGGGCTATTGGATGGCGATGATCGATGTTCGCGATCCCGATCTGTACAAGCGGTATATCGAGGCGAATGCCGTTGCCTTCGCCAAGTACGGCGCGAAATTCGTCGTGCGGGCGGGACGCCACGAGAGCCCGGAAGGGCCAACCGGCAACCGCCACGTCTTGGTCGAGTTCGAATCCTACGCCAGGGCGGTCGAATGCTATCATTCGCCGGAATATCAGCAGGCCTCTAAATTCCGGCTTGCCGCCTCGACCGGCCATTTTGTCATTGTCGAAGGCGCCTGAGAAAATGATCCTGTTTCCGGCAATCGACCTCAAGGACGGCCAGTGCGTGCGCCTCAGGCACGGCGACATGGCGACCGCGACCATCTACAACGACGACCCGGCCGCCCAGGCAAAGGCATTTGAAGAGCAGGGCTTCGAATGGCTGCATGTCGTCGACCTCAATGGCGCCTTCCAGGGTCAGAGCGTCAACAGCGCCGCGGTCGGCGCCATCCTCAAGGCGACCAAGAACCCGGTGCAGCTCGGCGGCGGCATCCGCACGCTCGAGCAGATCGAGGACTGGCTCGACCGCGGACTGGCCCGTGTCATCCTCGGCACGGTGGCCGTGCGCGATCCGGACCTGGTCAGGCAGGCCTGCAAGGCCTTTCCGGGCAGGGTCGCCGTCGGCATCGACGCCAAGGGCGGCAAGGTGGCGGTCGAGGGCTGGGCCCAGGCGTCGAGCCTTGGCGTCGTCGAACTGGCCAGGAAATTCGAGGGCGCCGGCGTCGCCGCCATCATCTACACCGACATCGACCGCGATGGCGTGCTGACCGGCATCAACTGGGATGCCACGATCAGCCTCGCCGACGCCGTGTCGATCCCCGTCATCGCCTCTGGCGGCCTCGCCTCGGTCGCCGACATCGTGCGCATGACCATGCCCGACGCGCAAAAGCTCGAAGGCGCGATCTCCGGCCGCGCGCTTTACGACGGCCGCATCGATCCGGCCGAAGCATTGGCGATCCTGAAAGGCGCGCCCCCGGTGGAGATGCGATCTTGAAAGTCTCGATCATCCTGGCCTCCTATGACAGCGGCCATTATCATGGCGGCATGGGCCAGGGGCCGGACGCGCTGATTGCGGGCGGATTGGTCGAAGCCCTGACCATGGCCGGCCACGATGTCGCGGTCGAGGACATCGGCAAGGTCGGCGATGCCCAGGAGCGTGAGATCGCCACCGGTTTCGCCGTCTGCAACGCCGTTTCAGGCGAGGTCCGCATCGCCCGCGACAGAGGACGTTTTCCCATCGTGCTGGCCGGAAACTGCCTGACATCAGCCGGCGCCGTCGCCGGCGAGGGCGCGGACGCGATCATCTGGGCCGACCAGCATGGCGACCTCAACACGCCCGAGACATCCACATATGGCTTTCTCGACGGCATGGCGCTGGCCACCGTGCTTGGCCTGTGCTGGCGCCCGATGGCGGCGGCAATTCCTGGCTTCCAGCCGATCGATCCGTCGCGCTGCGTGCTCGTCAACGCTCGCGATCTCGACCCGGACGAGAAACAGCTTCTGGAGGCATTGCCGGTGATCCGCACGGAATGTCCGGGAGCGGCAGCGGCAACCGAAAAACTCAAGGTCGCCGGCGCTAAACGCGTGCACTTGCATCTCGATCTCGACGTGCACGACCCTGAGGCGCTGCAGGCCAACCGCTATGTAGCGCCGGGCGGGCCGAACCCGGAACAATTGCGCGACGCGACCTGCGCTATGGCGCTTGCGGTGCCGATCGTCGGCATCACCGTTTCCGCCTACGATCCGGCTTTCGATGCGCAGGCCGATGTGCCGCCGCTGGTCGGGCAGCTGCTCAACGATCTCATAGCCACGATAGAAGGCCGCTGATGCTGAAAGCCCGCGTCATCCCCTGTCTCGACGTCAAGGGCGGCCGCGTCGTCAAGGGCGTCAACTTCGTCGATCTCGTCGATGCCGGCGACCCGGTCGAGGCCGCCAAGGCCTATGACGCGGCTGGCGCCGACGAGCTTTGCTTCCTCGACATCACCGCGTCATCGGACAATCGCGAGACCATCTTCGATGTCGTCGCCCGCACGGCCGAGCAATGTTTCATGCCGCTCACCGTCGGCGGCGGCGTACGCCAGGTCGCCGATATCAGGAAATTGCTCCTGGCCGGCGCCGACAAGGTGTCGATCAACACGGCGGCGGTCAAGAACCCGGATTTCGTCGCCGAGGCCGCCGACAAGTTTGGCAACCAGTGCATCGTCGTCGCCATCGACGCCAAGAAAGTGTCGGGCGCCGGCGAGGCCGACCGCTGGGAGATCTTCACCCACGGCGGACGGGAAAAAACCGGCATGGATGCGATCGAATTCGCCCGCAAAATGGTCGATCGCGGTGCCGGCGAGATCCTGTTGACCTCGATGGACCGCGACGGCACCAAGGCCGGTTACGACATCGCGCTGACCCGCGCGGTATCGGACGCGGTGCGCGCCCCGGTGATCGCTTCGGGCGGTGTCGGCACGCTCGACCATATGGTCGAAGGCATTCGCGACGGTCATGCAGGTGCCGTGCTGGCGGCCTCCATCTTCCATTTCGGCACCTATACGATCGCCGAGGCCAAGGCCCATATGGCGCAAGCCGGCCTGCCGATGCGGCTGGACTCCTCGGGCGATCGGCCCTAGAGGCTTGCGGCTAAGAAACAGGGCCAAGGCGCGATGACTGAGTTTTCACTCTCCGACCTGGAGACAATCGTCAGCGAACGCGCCCATTCCGGCGATCCGGACTCGTGGACCGCCAAGCTTTACGCGCGCGGCATCGAGAAGGCGGCGCAGAAGCTCGGCGAAGAGGCGGTCGAGACGGTGATTGCCGCCATCAAGAGTGACAAACAGGCGCTCGTTTCGGAAAGTGCCGATCTTATATATCATTGGCTCGTCGTTCTCGGCATTTCGGGTGTGCCGCTGGACGACGTGCTTAGGGAGCTCGAAAGCCGCACCGGGCGTTCGGGCATCGCCGAGAAGGCGTCACGGTCCAAGCGCTGACCGCGAGGAGGGCAGGAATCTCGATGGATCAGCTCGCACCGACCGAGAAATATTCCCCTTTTCGTTTCTTCTCGGCCGAGCAATGGTCGCAATTCCGCGCCGACACGCCGCTGACGCTGAGTGAGGATGAATTCCGCCGCCTGCGGTCGCTGAACGATCCAATCGATCTCGAAGAGGTCAAGCGCATCTATCTGTCGCTGTCGCGGCTTCTGTCGGCACATGTCGAGGCCAGCCAGCTGCTGTTCCGGCAGCGCCAGGCTTTCTTCAACGCCTCGGACGTGGTCAAGACGCCCTTCATCATCGGCATCGCCGGTTCGGTCGCGGTCGGCAAATCGACCACGGCGCGCGTACTGAAGGAGCTGCTCGCGCGCTGGCCGTCCAGCCCCAAGGTCGATCTCATCACCACCGACGGTTTCCTGCTGCCCAACGAGGTACTGCGCCGCGAAAACCTGATGGAGCGCAAGGGCTTTCCCGACAGCTACGACGTCGGCGCGCTGCTGCGCTTCCTCTCGGGCATCAAGTCGGCGCTGCCAGATATCCGCGCGCCGGTCTATTCGCACCTCACCTATGACGTCATCCCCGGCGAGTTCGTCACCATCGACCGGCCCGACATCCTGATCTTCGAGGGCATCAATGTGCTGCAGCCGGGCAAGCTGCCGCAGGACGGCAAGATCGTGCCTTTCCTGTCCGACTTCTTCGACTTCGCCATCTACATCGATGCCGACGAGAAGCTGATCCACGAATGGTACATTTCCCGCTTCATGCGGCTGCGCGAGACCGCTTTCCGCAATCCGGAATCGTTCTTCCATCGCTATTCGCAACTGTCGGAGGATTCGGCACGGGCGATTGCCGAAGGCCTGTGGACCAACATCAACCTGAAGAACCTGCGCGAAAACATCCTGCCGACACGCGCCCGCGCCGACTTGATCCTGCGCAAAGGCGCCGACCACCTGGTCGAGGAAGTGGCGCTGCGCAAGCTTTAGCTGGCGCGATTAACGGCACTTTAGGCTATCCGAGCTAGTTTCCGATGCAATCTTAATGGGATCGCAAGCAGCTATGCCTCTGTCCCAGTTTCGATCATGACCTTTAATCTTTTGCGGAGGCTCGTCCTTTTAGAGGCAATCATATGAGCTTGTCGGGCGCAAGAACGTTCGATGCGATGGTCGCATCCCAGTACCGTATCGGCAGTCTGCGGCAATTCTCGCTCGTTGGACTGGTCGTCGTGATCTCCTTTTTCATGCCTTGGACAGCGGGTGACAACACCGATGTGAGTTGGATAATCATTATCTGCGAGAAGATTTTTTCTGGTCAGAAACTCTATGTCGACATTTTAGAAACCAACCCGCCTTTTTCGGTCGCTCTGTATATCGGACCAGTGTGGTTGTCCCATAGGTTGGGAATTTCGCCGGAATTGGCGATCGAATATTTCATCTATCTTATCTTCGTCGTTTCGATTTTGTTGTCGGCCCTTGTGATCGAGAAAGGCAGGATCTTTGTCGATCTCAGAACCCAGTGGGTCTATCCCATGCTCGCGGTTCTGCTTCTGATCATGCCAGGGAATATTTTCGGACAACGCGAGCATATCGGTATGATGCTGTTCATGCCGATGCTGTTCCTGATGATGTGGCGTTCCAACGATAGTCCAGGCCAGCATATACCATTTGCACTTGCATTCACCGTTGGGCTGGCGGCAAGCGTGTTGCTGCTCGTTAAGCCCCACTGGGCACTTGGCATCGCACTGCCTTATCTTGTCATCGCCTGGCGAAGGCGGTCGCTTCTGGCCTGCCTGACTGTTGAGAATATCGTCATAGGCGCGATCTGCACGGGGTATCTCGCCAGCGTGCGAATATGGTTCCCAGAATTTCTTGATACGTTCTTGCCTTTGCTGATGCGCTACTATGTCAGTCTGCGGGCCAACATAAATATTCTGTTGGCGCTGCCGACCTTTGCGGTGTTCGTCGTTTTTATAGCCTTCCAGATGCGGAAATCTGCTTGGCGAAGTGATGTGGCAATTGCGGTAACAAGTGGCGCAGGCTTCTTTGTCTCAATGGCATATCTTGGCAAATATTGGCCCAATCACCAGTATCCGTATCAGCTTGCGTTGCTGGTCGCGATGCTGTTGGCTGTTGCATCGCGACGGCAAAAAGTGCTCGCGCTTTCAGGAGAAGAAGCGGCCTCGGAGCGCGCCAATGCGAGACTTCATTCTAGCGCCGCCTTTGCTGTGGTTGTCGCTCTCACGGTAACGCACCACCAGTTTTACCAGATGCCGGAAAAGAGCCTGGTCGATGCAATCAAGGCCCGATACTCCTCGCCGTCCATTGTTCAGGTCAGTTCGGATCTTTCCGTCGGGAATCCGCTGGCGAGGATGGTCAATGGCCGTTGGCTTTCAGCCTACGCTCATGATTGGGTTGGCGCCCATGCGCTTTGGGGTTTGATGAAAGGCAACTATCACGGCGAAGACGAACGAATAGCGCGGCACGACCTCGACAACTATACGCTTTATGTCAACTCCTTGATCCGCGACAACAAGCCGGACATCATCCTTGTCGATCGCTTGGACAAGAAGAAATCCGTGTTGTCGTTGGCGGCGAATTATCCTCCAATATGGACTACCTGGATGCGTCAGAACGCTGACTTCCAGGCCTTGATGAGCAATTACGAAGAGATCGCGCTAGGAGACTACATCGAGGTCTATGCGCGGCGCAGCAGTGCTCACTGACCCCTCGTCACCCGCCGCAGCGTCAGATTGATCCTGCCGCCATTTTTCAGCAGCGCCGAGGTCGAGGGGTAGATGCGGTCGACGCCGTGAAAGCAGAGGCGTCCTTCGCCGCCGAGCACGACGACGTCGCCGCTCTTCAGCCGGAACGACCGGGTCGCCCCCTCGCGCGTCGTCTGGCCGACCCTGAACAGGCAGTCGTCGCCCAGCGAGACCGAGACGACGGGTGCTGAGAAATCCTCCTCGTCGCGGTCCTGATGCAGACCCATCTTCGCATCCGGCGCGTAGAAATTGACCAGGCATGCCTGCGGCGGATGCGGGTAGGCCGAGACCTCTCGCCACAACCGCATCAGCACATCCGGGATCGGCGGCCACGGCGTCCCTGTCACGGGGTGCGTCGGCTGGTAGCGATAGCCGCGTTCCTTGTCGGTGACCCAGCCGAGCGGGCCGCAATTGGTCATGCGCACGCTCATTTCCTTGCCGGTGCGCGGCATGGCCGGCACGAATAGCGGCGCCTGCTGGACGATGCCTCTCACATCCTCCACCAGCGCCTCCTGCATGTCGCGGGACAGATAGGCCGGCATGTGGCGGACGCCCTTGGGCAGAACGAGCATGAGGTCGGTCGCTAGCTCCGTTTCGTCGGTTCGAGCATGCCATCTGAAAATGAAAACGGCGACCCGAAAGCCGCCGTTCCCGAAAAATTCGCGTCTCCCTTGATCAGGTGAGGTCTGGAATGCGCAGGACCTGCCCCGGATAGATCTTGTCGGGATGGGTCAGCATCGGCTTGTTGGCCTCGAAGATGACCGTGTTCTTGGCGCCCTTGCCCTTGCCATAGCTTTTCTCGGCGATCTTCCAGAGATTGTCGCCCTTCTGGACGGTGTAGAAGGTCGGTTCCTTGGCCGCGGCCGCCGCCGAACCGGAGGCCGGCGCGACCTGCAACTCGTCCGCCTGCACCTTGGAGACGCCTAGCGTGTTGCCGACGGCGATGACCGCCTTTTCGAAAACCGACTGGTCCTTGACCACGCCCTTCAGCACCGCCGTGTCGCCCTGGACGACGACCTGCACGCCGTCGGTACCGAGCTTGTGCGAATCGAGTTCTTTCTTGAGCGTATCGGCGCTGGGTGCCGCTTCCTCGTCACCGCCTATGCCGAGCTTTTTGCCGACGCTCTTGACGAAATCGAACATACCCATCTCCAGGTCTCCTTGCTGTGGCAATGAGTAAACCTTGCATCTGCAAAGCGAAATTGAAAGCGGGTTCACGCGCGCGATTGGTGTGTTGCTTAATCGTTCTCTACCCGGCCGCGCAGTTTCTTGATGGTGCCGCGTCCGGCCTTGCTCTTCAGCCGCCGTTCGACCGCGCCTTTCGACGGTCTCGTCTTCTTGCGCGGCGGCGGTGGCGGCTCGGCCGCCTTGGCGACCAGCGCCGTCAGCCGCGCCCGTGCATCCGCCCGGTTCTGCTCCTGCGTGCGGAAGCGTCCGGCTTCGATGACGATGACGCCGTCCTTGGTGGCGCGCTGGCCGGCAAGCCTGATCGTGCGTTCGCGCACGCGCTCCGACAGGCCGGGTGCGTTGCGTGCATCGAAGCGCAGCTGCACCGCCGTCGCCACCTTGTTGACGTTCTGCCCGCCGGGGCCGGAGGAGCGGATGAAATCCTCGTGCAGATCACCCGGATGGATCACGGCATCGTCGGCAATGATGATTGTGTCGTCGCTCGTCATGCCGCAGTCATGGCGCGGCGCACGAAAAAAGAAAAGGCCCGATCGGGACCGGGCCTTGCGAGGATGGCTGAGCCTGGCGGGCGATTATTCCGCCGCTTCCCGCATGTGCGGCGCCGCGCCGAGGACGGAGGCGTCGACATGGCTTTCGAACTTCTCGAAATTGACGGCGAACATGCCGACCAGCCTTGCCGCTTGCCGGTCATAGGCCGATTTGTCGGCCCAGGTCGATCGCGGGTCGAGGATGGCGGCGTCGACGCCCGGCACCGCCACCGGCACCTCGAAACCGAAATTGGCGTCGGTACGGAAACCGGTCGTCTTCAGAGAGCCGTCGAGTGCCGCGGCAAGCAGCGCGCGCGTCGCCTTGATCGGCATCCGCCTGCCTGTGCCGTAGGCGCCGCCAGTCCAGCCGGTGTTGACCAGCCAGCAATCGGCACCGTGCTGCGCGATCAGCTCGCGCAGCAGATTGCCATATTCCGAGGGATGGCGCGGCATGAACGGCGCGCCGAAACAGGTCGAGAACGTCGCTTCGGGCTCGGTCACGCCCTTCTCCGTTCCGGCCACCTTGGCCGTGTAGCCGGACAGGAAATGATACATCGCCTGCGCCGGGGTCAGTCGTGCGATCGGCGGCATCACGCCGAAAGCGTCGGCGGTCAGCATGATGATGTTCCGGGGATGGTCGGCGCGCCCCGTCTTGCTGGCATTGGGTATGAAGTCGAGCGGATAGGCGCAGCGCGTGTTCTCGGTGAGCCGGCTGTCGTCGAAATCCGGCACGCCATGGGCGTCGAGAACGACGTTCTCCAGCACCGTGCCGAAGCGCTGCGTGGTGGCGAAAATCTCAGGCTCCGCTTCCGCCGACAGCTTGATGGTCTTGGCATAGCAGCCGCCTTCGAAATTGAAGATGCCGTGCGGCCCCCAGCCGTGCTCGTCGTCGCCGATCAGCGTGCGCGACGGATCGGCCGACAGCGTCGTCTTGCCGGTGCCCGACAGGCCGAAGAAAATCGCGGCGTCGCCGCCAGCGCCCTCATTGGCCGAGCAGTGCATCGGCATCACGCCCTTGGCCGGCAGCAGGTAGTTCAGCATTGTGAACACCGATTTCTTCATCTCGCCGGCATAGGAAGTGCCGCCGATCAGGACGATCTTGCGGGTGAGGTCGACGGCGATCACGGTTTCGGTGCGGGTGCCGTGGCGGGCGGGGTCGGCGCGGAAGGAGGGCAGGTCGATGATCGTCATCTCGGGCACGAAATGGTCGAGCTCCGCAGCTTCCGGACGGATCAGCAGGTTGCGGATGAACAGCGAATGCCAGGCAAACTCGGTGATGACCCTGGTGGGCAGCTTCAGCTCATGGTCTGCGCCGCCGACAAGGTCCTGCACGTAGAGATCCTTGTCCGCGGCGTGCGCCCGGAACTCTTCGAGCAGCGTCTCGAACTGGTCCGGCGAGATCGCCTTGTTGTTGTCCCACCAGATGTCATTCTCGGTGGCGCCGTCGCGGACGACGAACTTGTCCTTGGGCGAACGGCCGGTGTGCTGGCCTGTTTCGGCGACCAGCGCGCCATGTGCGGTCAGCCGCGCTTCGCCGCGCCTGATCGATTCCTCGTAGAGGGCGGGCGCCCCGAAATTGTAGCGCACCAGGCCAGAGGTTCTGAGACCGATACGATCGATCGCGCAGGCAGGATTGCGTTTGCCGACTTCCGACATGGGTGACCCTTCTCCGATTTGCCGCATCTTTGCCGGCGCCTTTCCGGCACGCCCACTACGCGAGCTTAGATGGTCAGAACCAGAAAAGCCGAATGATATCAAATCATTAATCGATTTAAATGTTTTGAAAGTTGTTTAAATCGTTTATATGTGCAAAAAGTTTCGTGGTTGCCCAAAGGATTGGCGGCGCTGGTTCGTCCAATCCATATCGAGGTGCGATCGTGGCCGCCGGCATGCCGCCCGTGACAGCGGCGAAGGCCTATGCCACATTTTGTACCTAATTTGTCCTGCAAAAGCCCCTTCTCTACCAAAGAAGGGACAGCTCATGAGGGAGCCGCTTGAAATGGCAACAATCGCGCTTGTCGATGACGACCGCAACATTCTGACCTCGGTGTCGATCGCCCTCGAATCGGAAGGCTATCGCGTCGAAACCTACACGGATGGTGCGTCCGCGCTGGAAGGCCTGGCGGCGCGCCCGCCGAATCTCGCCATCCTCGACATCAAGATGCCGCGCATGGACGGCATGGAACTCTTGCGCCGGATGCGCCAGAAATCCGACCTGCCGGTCATCTTCCTGACCTCCAAGGACGACGAGATCGACGAGCTGTTCGGCCTCAAGATGGGCGCCGACGACTTCATCCGCAAACCCTTCTCGCAGCGTTTGCTGGTCGAGCGGGTGCGCGCGGTGTTGCGTCGTGCCAGCGCCCGTGAGGCCGCGGCAAAAGCGCCCAGCCAGCAGGCGCGCTCGCTCGAGCGCGGCCAGCTCGTCATGGACCAGGAACGCCACACCTGCACCTGGAAGGGGGAACCGGTGACGCTCACCGTCACCGAATTCCTGATCCTGCATTCGCTGGCACAGCGCCCCGGCGTCGTAAAAAGTCGTGATGCGCTGATGGATTCGGCTTATGATGAGCAGGTCTATGTTGACGACCGTACCATCGACAGCCACATCAAGCGGCTGCGCAAGAAGTTCAAGGCCGTCGACGACGACTTCGAGATGATCGAAACCCTTTACGGAGTCGGATACCGGTTCCGCGAGGCGTGAATAGGCGGGTAGGCAATAGAGAATAGTCGGTAGTCAGTTTTGAATGGTGCGAGCGGCCACCCGTGCATCGCCGCGATCTCAGCCAACCATTTCTCTATTCGCTACCCGCTACTCACTAATACTAAGCAGGGAACTGCTGTTCGATGGCAGTGGAAGCACAGCGGAGCAGATCGGCGGGCGTTGCAAGGCGGCCGGCGCGCATCATGCCCGCGTTCCTGTCGAAGCTCACCGTGCCCATGCGCCGCTTCCTCGGCCATCACATCTTTTCCAGCCTGACGCGGCGTATCCTCTTCCTCAATCTCGCCGGCCTCGCAGTCCTGGTCACCGGCATTCTCTATCTCAACACCTTCCGCGACGGGCTGATCGACGCCCGCGTCGAAAGCCTCATGACCCAGGGCGAGATCATCGCCGGCGCGATCGCTGCCTCGGCGACGGTCGAGACCGATTCGATCAGCATCGATCCGGAAAAGCTGCTTGAGCTGCAGGCCGGCGAAAGCCTGGGACCGGGCTCCGACCAGCTCGACAATCTGGATTTCCCGATCAATCCTGAACGCGTCGCCCCGGTGCTGCGCCGGCTGATCTCGCCGACCCGCACCCGCGCCCGCATCTACGACCGCGACGCCAATTTGCTGCTCGATTCGCGCCATCTCTATTCGCGCGGCCAGATCCTTCGGTACGATCTGCCCCCGGTCGACGAGGAAGAGCCCGACCTTGTCGAACGCATCCAGAAGTTCATCTTCGACTTCTTCCGCAACACCGATCTGCCGGTCTATCACGAGCAGCCGGGCGGCAATGGCGCCGCCTTCCCGGAAGTGGTCAAGGCGCTGACCGGCAGCCCGTCGACCATCGTCCGGATCAGCGAACAGGGCGAGCAGATCGTTTCCGTCGCGGTGCCGATCCAGCGCTTCCGCGCCGTTCTCGGCGTGTTGATGCTGTCGACCGAAGGCGGCGACATCGACAAGATCGTCGCCGCCGAACGCAAGGCGATCCTGCGCGTCTTTGGCATCGCGGCGCTCGTCACCGCCATCCTGTCGATGCTTCTGGCCTCCACCATCGCCAATCCGCTGCGCCGGCTGTCTGCGGCGGCCGTGCGGGTACGGCGCGGCGTCAAGAGCCGCGAGGAAATTCCTGATTTCTCCGACCGTCAGGACGAGATCGGCAATCTGTCGATTGCCGTGCGCGACATGACGAACGCGCTCTATGCGCGCATCGAGGCGATCGAGAGCTTCGCCGCCGATGTTTCCCATGAATTGAAGAACCCGCTGACCTCGCTGCGCAGCGCGGTGGAGACCTTGCCGCTGGCCAAGAACGACAATTCGCGCAGCCGGCTGATGGAGATCATCCAGCACGACGTCAGGCGGCTGGACCGCCTCATCACCGACATTTCGGATGCCTCCCGTCTCGACGCCGAGCTGGCGCGGGATGACGCGGGGACCGTGGACCTGAAGAAGTTCATCACCGACCTCGTCGCCGTCTCGCGTGAAACGACGCGCAACAAGAAGGCGGTCGAGATCGAGCTCAGGGTCGCCAAGCTGCCGCAGGGCGTCAAAGGCTATTTCGTCGTCGGCCACGACCTGCGCATCGGCCAGGTCATCACCAACCTGATCGAGAACGCCCGCTCCTTCGTGCCAGAGGAGCGCGGCCACATCATCCTGTCGCTGGCGCGCACCGGCAAGTTCAACATCCTCACCGTCGATGACAATGGTCCCGGCATCCGCGCCGACAACATCGATCGCATCTTCGAACGCTTCTACACCGACCGGCCCGCCGGCGAGGCGTTCGGCCAGAATTCAGGCCTTGGCCTGTCGATATCCAGGCAGATCGTCGAGGCCCATGGCGGCACGCTGACCGCCGAGAACATCCCCGGCACCAAGCCAGGCGAGATCAAGGGCGCCCGCTTCGTGGTTACGCTGCCAGCCGAAGCATGATCCCGAAAAGTGGGAACCGGTTTTCGGATCAGATCATGCCTCATGCAAAAATGATCCCGGATATCGCGGCCTTACGGCCGTCATCCTCGGGCTTGTCTCGAGGACCCGCCGCACAGCGTGGCTATGGTGCGAACACTATTGGAAGGCCTGCAGATCCTCGGGATGACGGCGTTGGATCAGGATTTCCGAAATACACAAGCGGGCACGCTCATGCAGCCTGAAAACATCCACGCAACGGCCATCCTGATCGGCGAGCGCGGCGTTCTCGTCAGCGGCGCATCCGGTTCGGGCAAGACGACGCTGGCGCTGGCGCTCATTGACCATTGCCACCCGCGAGGCTTGTTCTCACGGCTCGTCGGCGACGACCAGCTTTTCGTCATGGCACATGCGGGACGGCTGGTGTGCCGCGCGCCCGCCGCGATCGAGGGCCTGGTCGAGGTGCCCGGGCTTGGTCCGCGATCCGTGCCGTTTGAAGCGGGTGCCGTCATCGATCTGCATGTCAGGCTTTTGCCGGCCGGCGAAGTAGCACGCTTTCAGGAGGATGCCGACGACACCATCGCCGGCTGCCTGGTGCCGCGGATTGACGTTGCGGAACGCAATATTGCCGCTGCCTTGCCCGCCGTGATGGCGCATCTGTCGATCGCGCCTTTTCTATGATGCGACCGGGTTTTTTGCTGCAATGCGTCAAAATGGCATGGGCCGGCGCAATTTTGGGCTTGTCAACGAGCCGCGCGTCGACAAGATAGCGCTCCCGCCGCCTGGAATGGCTGGCGAGCATAAAATGCGCCTGTGAAGCGGCGATGACGGGAGCCACCAAAGAATGATCGGACTCGTGCTTGTAACGCACGGTCAACTGGCCACCGAGTTCCGACATGCCGTGGAACATGTCGTCGGGCCACAAGACAATTTCGAAACCGTGGCGATCGGGGCTGACGACGATATGGAGCAGCGCCGGCGCGACATCGTCGATGCCGTTGCCCGTGTCGACACCGGGACGGGCGTGATCGTGTTGACCGACATGTTCGGCGGCACGCCTTCGAACCTTGCCATTTCCGTGATGGAGTCCGGCCGCACCGAAGTCATCGCCGGCATGAATTTGCCGATGCTGATCAAGCTATCCTCGATCCGCAAGGGCGACAACATGGCGGCGGCCCTCGACGAGGCGCAGGCGGCGGGGCGCAAATACATCAATGTCGCCAGCCAGCTCCTGAGCAGCAAATGAGCACGATGTCGTCGGAAAAGGACCAGATCGTCCGCGAATTTCCGATCGTCAATCAACGCGGCCTGCACGCGCGCGCCTCGGCCAAGTTCGTGCAGCTCGCCAGCGGCTACAACGCGTCGGTCCACGTCGAGAAGGACGGCGTCAAGGTCGGCGGCACCTCGATCATGGGCCTGATGATGCTGGCGGCAAGTCCGGGCTATTCGATTCGCGTCACCGCCAGCGGTCCCGAAGCGCTTGAGGTCATGAATGCGCTGGAGCAGCTGGTGGCGTCCCGCTTCGGCGAGGAATGCTGATCCCTTACCTCCGCATGAAAGACATGCAGGGATAAAGATTTCTTTATATCCCATTGTCGTCTTGACGCCGATCTGCTAGTCAGGCGGGCAATTCGCGCCCTTCGACGCGCCTGCCGGCGCGGGCGCATCCGCAAACAATTCAATAGCGTAACAATTCGCATCGGAGCACTGCCATGACGGGTAGCAAGGACTATGTGGTCGCCGACATCTCGCTTGCCGGCTGGGGCCGCAAGGAAATCGAGATCGCCGAAACCGAAATGCCGGGCCTGATGGCCTGCCGCGAGGAATTCGGCTCCAAGAAGCCGCTCAAGGGCGCGCGCATCACCGGCTCGCTGCACATGACCATCCAGACCGCGGTGTTGATCGAGACGCTGAAGGCGCTCGGTGCCGATATACGCTGGGCTTCCTGCAACATCTTCTCGACCCAGGACCATGCGGCTGCTGCCATCGCCGAGGCCGGCATCCCGGTCTTCGCCGTCAAGGGCGAGACGCTTGAGCAGTACTGGGACTACACCGACAGGATTTTCCAGTGGGCCGACGGCGGCACCTCCAACATGATCCTCGATGATGGCGGCGACGCCACCATGTACATCCTGATCGGCGCGCGCGCCGAGGCCGGCGAGGACGTGCTGTCCAATCCGCACAGCGAGGAGGAGGAATATTTCTACGCCCAGGTCAAGAAGCGCATGAAGGCTTCGCCCGGCTTCTTCACCAAGCAGAAGGAAGCGATCCGCGGCGTCACCGAAGAGACGACCACCGGCGTCAACAGGCTCTACCAGCTGCAGAAGAAGGGCTTGCTGCCTTTCCCGGCCATCAATGTCAACGACTCCGTCACCAAGTCGAAATTCGACAATAAATATGGCTGTAAGGAATCGCTGGTCGACGGCATCCGCCGCGGCACCGACACCATGATGGCCGGCAAGGTCGCCGTCGTCTGCGGCTATGGCGACGTCGGCAAGGGCTCGTCCGCCTCGCTGAAGGGCGCCGGCGCCCGCGTCAAGGTCACCGAGGTCGATCCGATCTGCGCCCTGCAGGCGGCGATGGACGGCTTCGAGGTCATCACGCTCGAAGATGCCGCACCCACCGCCGACATCGTCATCACCACCACCGGCAACAAGGATGTCGTCACCCTCGACCACATGCGTTCGATGAAGGACATGGTGATCGTCGGCAACATCGGTCACTTCGACAACGAGATCCAGGTGGCATCGCTGCGCAACCTGAAATGGACCAACGTCAAGCCTCAGGTCGACATGATCACCTTCCCCGATGGCAAGCGCATGATCTTGCTGTCGGAAGGCCGCCTGCTCAACCTCGGCAACGCCACCGGCCATCCGAGCTTCGTCATGTCGGCGTCCTTCACCAACCAGGTGCTGGCGCAGATCGAGCTGTTCACCAAGGGCGAGCAGTACCAGAACCAGGTCTACGTGCTGCCCAAGCATCTCGACGAGAAGGTCGCGCGCCTGCATCTCGACAAGCTCGGCGCTCGCCTGACCGAACTGTCGGGCGAACAGGCAGCCTATATCGGCGTGACCCCGCAGGGTCCGTTCAAGCCGGAACACTACCGCTATTAACCAAAGCTGAATTTACTACCAGATATTGACGCCGGGCGATTGACTTTTCGCCCGGCTTTATTTTTGCGCCGAATGATTCTTCACGCCGATTCCAGCAGGCGCTATTGTTGTGATTCGCGGTCCGGGGACGAGGACCGGCGTACGCATCAGGGCGGTCTTGCATTCAGGCGGCGAAGAGGACCAAGACATGCCGGGGGATAACCCGCTTTACGCGGGACGGGCCGTTTCCGGCGGCCATGACGATTCGAGGACTACCGGCACCGCCACGCGAGGCGGGCGCCCTTCATGGCGCGCGCGCGCCGGACTGTTCCTTGCCGGCTCCGCACTAGGCTGGCCTTTGGCCGGCACGGTGGCCCACGCCCAGGCTGCTGGTGCGGAGGCCGCAAGCCTATCGGTGAGCACGGTCGAGGTCGTGCAGCTTGCCGTCTTTGTCGGAGTGATGGGAGCGGCATTCCTGTCGGCCATCGTTCTGATCCGGGAGAGAGCGCGCACCTCGGCCGAAAATGTCGAGCTCAGGAGCCGCATCGCGGACATCAACGCGGCGCTGCGCCGTTCGGAGGCGCTGCTCAACTTGCGCGACCAGCGTGTCGTCGTCTGGGCCTCGGAGAACAAGAAACCCGAGCTCATCGGCACGCTGCCGGTCGAAAGCGGCGCGCCCGAGGAGCGGGCCGCCTTCCTTGCCTTCGGCCGCTGGCTGATGCCGCGCTCGGCTGCGGCACTCGAGCATGCCGTCGCGGGGCTGCGCGAAAGAGCCGTGTCCTTCGACCTCGTCATCGAAACGCAGACCGGCGCTCCGCTGGAAGTGCATGGCCGCAAGAGCGCGGCGCATGTGCTGGTGCGGTTCGTTTCCCTTTCCGAGACGCAACGCAGCCAGGCCCGGCTGAAGATCGAAAACCAGCGGCTGGCCGCCGATCATGATACGATGATCGGCCTGCTCGAGGCGCTGAAGATGCCGGCATGGCTGCGCGGCGAGGACGGCCGCCTGAGATGGGTGAACCGGGCCTATGCCGAAGCGGTCGAGGCCGAAAGCGCGGAGATGGCCGTCCGCGACGCCAAGGAATTCCTCGGCGGCCAGGCGCGCGACGCGATCGCTGCCCAGCACAAGTCGCACCCGGTCTTCGAACAGACGCTTTCCACGGTGATCGAAGGCGACCGCCGCGTTTTCGCGGTGACCGATTTCGCCGGCGCCGACGGTTCGGCGGGACTTGCCTGCGACACCAGTGCCATCGAAACCATCCGCAGCGAATATGAGCGCACCGTGCGCAGCCACGCCGACACGCTCGACCAGCTCAACACGGCGGTCGCGATCTTCGACACCGACGAGAAGCTGCGCTTCTTCAACCAGGCTTTCCAGAAGCTCTGGGGCCTCGATGCAGGCTTCCTGCACAGCGCGCCCGATAACGCTTTGCTGCTGGATCGGCTGCGCAGCGAGGGCAAGATCGCCGAGCAGCCGGAGTGGCGTCGCTGGAAGGAAGGCCTGCTCGGCGCCTACCGCGCGGTGGAATCGCAGGAGCATTGGTGGCACCTGCCCGACGGCAAGACCATCCGCGTCGTCGCCAACCCGCAGCCCAAGGGCGGCGTCACCTGGGTGTTCGAGAACCTGACCGAGAAGATGGACCTCGAAAGCCGCTACCGCACCGCGGTGCGGGTCCAGGGCGAAACACTCGACAACCTCGCCGAAGGCGTGGCGGTGTTCGGTCCCGACGGCAGGCTGCGCCTGTCGAACCCGGCATTTGCTACTTTGTGGGGCCTGGACGCCGAAACCGCCCGGCCCAATGTCCATGTTTCCGCAATCCGTGAGCTTTGCGACCTGCAAGCGATCGACAGCCCGTGGGGCGGCTTCGTCGCCGCCATCACCGGCTTCGACGATGAGCGCCGCGACCGCCACGGTCAGACCGAGCTCAACAACGGCACCGTGCTGCGCTACGCCGTGATCCCCCTGCCCAACGGGCAGGTGATGATGACCTTCGTCGACGTTACCGACAGCGTCCGTGTCGAACGCGCGCTCAAGGACAAGAACGAGGCGCTGGAGAAATCCGACCAGCTCAAGAACGAATTCGTCCAGCACGTGTCCTACGAACTGCGCTCGCCGCTGACCAACATCATCGGCTTCACCGAACTGCTGTCGCTGCCGGCCACCGGTCCGCTGACGCAGAAGCAGCGCGAATATGTCGAGCATGTCGGCTCGTCGTCCTCGGTGCTTTTGACCATCGTCAACGACATACTCGACCTGGCCACGGTCGATGCCGGCATCATGCAGCTCGACATTTCCGAGGTCCATGTCGACCGCACGATCGCCGCCGCCGCCGAGCTGGTTGCCGACCGGCTGGAAGAGCATTCAATCAGGCTCGAGGTCGATGCCGCCGCGGCGCCGAAGACCTTCCACGGTGACGAAATCCGCATTCGCCAGATCCTCTACAACCTGCTCAGCAACGCCGCCAACTACGCGCCGGAGGCCAGCGCCATCCGGCTCGCCTGCCGTCAGTTGGCGGACGGGGTGGAATTCTCGGTCCATGACGATGGACCCGGCATGCCGCCCGACGTGCTTGACTCGGTGTTCCGCCGCTTCGAGCCGCGCGCCAATGGCGGCCGCCGGCGCGGCGCCGGGCTCGGACTGTCGATCGTCAAGAGCTTCGTCGAGCTGCATGGCGGCAGCGTCCGCATCGAAACCGGCAAGGACAAGGGCACGACCGTCATCTGCACCTTTCCCGACATGCCGGGCATCCGCGCCGCGGCCGAGTAGCGCACTCGATGGCCGCATTGATGCTCGAGCGTTTACTCGCCGACGAAACACAGACAGCGCGGCTGGGTGAGGATCTGGCGCTGGCGTTGCGCGCCGGCGACGTCCTGGCGCTGAAGGGCGATCTCGGCGCGGGCAAATCGACGCTGGCGCGGGCGCTGATCAGGGCCTTGGCCGACGATGCCGGTCTCGACGTGCCGAGTCCTACCTTCACCCTTGTGCAAAGCTACGATACGCGCATCCCGGTCCATCATTTCGACCTCTACCGCCTGTCCTCGGCAGCCGAGCTCGATGAACTGGGCTTCGACGAGGCGTTGGCGCAAGGCGCGGCCCTTGTCGAATGGCCGGAACGGGCCGAGGGTTATTTGCCTGGGACCGCCGTGTTGATCGAACTCGTCCAGCATGGCGATGGCCGATTGGCGAGACTGTCCGGGCAAGGCGCTGCCTACGATCGGGTGGCGCGGTCGCTCGCCATGCGTGATTTCCTCGAAGGCGCTGGATGGGGCGAGGCCAGCCGCCGCCATTTCATCGGCGATGCCTCTGCCCGCTCCTACGAAATTGTCTCGCTTCCAGGCCACGCCGCGAGGGTGCTGATGAACTCGCCGCGGCTGGTGCTAGGCCCGCCGGTGCGCGACGGCAAGCCCTATGGCGTCATCGCCCACACCGCCCAGTCGGTGTCAGCCTTCGCCGCCATCGACCGCGCGCTGCTCGCCGCCGGGGTCAGCGTTCCCGAAATCCATGCGCAGGATCTCGACCAGGGATTCCTGCTGCTCGAACATCTGGGCTCCGAAGGTTTCCTGGACGGGCATGGCAGGCCGGTCGCCGGGCGCTATGAGGCGGCGGCCGAACTGCTCGCCATGATGCATGGCAAGACCTGGCCCCACCGGATGGAGGCCGCGCCCGGCGTGTTTCACGATGTGCCGCCCTTCGACCGCGACGCCATGCTGATCGAGGCGGACCTGCTGGTCGATTGGTACGTGCCGATGCTGACGGGCGCTCCGGCGGGCGATGCCTTGCGCGTCGGCTACCACAAGGAGTGGAACGCGGTTCTCGACCGGCTCGCTGACAGCCAATACACGCTGATGCTGCGTGACTTTCATTCGCCGAACATCATCTGGCGCGCTGAGCGCTCCGGCCATGACCGGCTCGGTATCGTCGATATCCAGGACGCGTTGATCGGCCCCGCCGCTTACGACGTCGCCTCGCTGGCCATGGACGCGCGCGTCACCATCCCGCCAGGCATCGAGAAACGCACGCTCGATGCCTATGTCGCCGCCCGCCACGCGGCCGGCCCATTTGACGAGGCGGCATTCATCGAGGCCTATGCGATCATGGCGGCGCAGCGCAATTCCAAGATCCTCGGCATCTTCGTCCGGCTCGAAAAACGCGACGGCAAGCCCTATTATCTGAAGCACTTGCCGCGTATCCGCGACTATCTGCGCCGGGCGCTGTCTCATCCTGCCTTGGCCGGCCTTCGCGAGTTCTATACCGCTCACGGTCTGCTGGAGGAGCAAACGCCGTGACATCGATACCGGACGCAGCGATCGTGCCCAAAACTGCGATAGTGCTTGCCGCAGGGCTCGGCAAGCGCATGCGGCCGATCACCGACACGATCCCCAAGCCGCTGGTCAGGATCGCCGGCAAGACGCTGCTCGACTGGGGCCTCGACAGTCTCGCCGCGGCCGGCATCGGCAAGGCCGTCGTCAACGTGCACTATCTTCCCGAACAGATCGTCGCCCATCTCGGCGCGCGCCATGCTCCGCGGATCGTCATTTCGGACGAGAGCGAGCGGTTGCTCGATTCCGCCGGCGGCATCGTCAAGGCGCTGCCGGAGCTCGGCCAACAGCCCTTCTACATCCTCAACGCCGACACCTTCTGGATCGACCAAGGAACGCTCAATCTCAACCGTCTCGCCCTTGCATGGGATGCCGCGAAAATGGATATTCTGCTGATGCTGGCGGATCTCCATCAGGCGACCGGACACTGCGGCAGCACCGACTTCCTGGTGGCGCCGGACGGCACCCTGCGGCGTTCCAAAGGCGATCCGGCGGGCCTGATCTATGCCGGGGCGGCGATCGTCCATCCGCGCATCTTCAAGGGTGCCTTGCCGGAACCTCATTCGCTTAACACCTACTTCGACAAGGCGATCGCCGCCGGCCGGCTGTTCGGCATGCCGATGCATGGCCATTGGATCACCGTCGGCACGCCTGACGCCATTGCGAGCGCGGAAGCGGCGGTCGCCGACGCGCTAGCCGAGTCGCAATGAGCGGCCCGGGCCGCGTTTTCTCCATTCCCCCCGGTGCGCCGTTTCTGCCGACGCTTGCCGAGGCGCTGCTGGCCGGGCGTCTTGTTCCGGGCTTTCGCTTCGATGGCGACCCGCTCGCCTTGGCCGATGTCACCATCTATGTGCCGACGCGGCGCGCCGCGCGCGCCTTGCGCGGCGTCTTCGTCGACAGCCTGTCGGCGAGGGGCGGCGGCGGTTCGGCGATTCTGCCGGTCATCCGGCCGCTCGGCGAGTTCGATGAGGACGAGGCCGCGTTCGAGACGGAAGCGTCGGCCGCCATCGACCTCGCGCCGCCGATCGCGGCAACCGAACGCCTGTTGCTGCTGGCGCCGCTGGTGCGTGCCTGGAAACGCCGGCTGCCGGCGCATGTGGCGGCGCTTTTCGACGAGGAGATCGTCATTCCGGCCTCCGCCGCCGGTGCGATCTGGCTGGCGCGCGATCTCGCCCGGCTTATGGATGAGATCGAGACGGAAGGCACGGACTGGACGCGGCTCGCCGATCTGGTGAGCGGCAATCTCGCGGGATGGTGGCAGGTCACGCTCGATTTCCTCGGCATCGTCACCGAAGCCTGGCCGAAATTCCTTGGGGAACGGAACCTCTCCAACCCGGCCGCGCATCGCAGCGCCCTGATCCGGCTGGAAGCGGCGCGGCTGCGGCGCAATCCGCCCGCCGGGCCGGTTATCGCCGCCGGTTCCACCGGCTCCATCCCCGCCACGGCAGAGCTGCTGGCCGCAATCGCCCGCTTGGCGGGAGGAGCCATCGTGCTGCCAGGCCTCGACCGGACGATGGATGAGCCGTCTTTCCAGGCCATCACGGCGCCGGGCGCACGTCCGGCCGTGCTCGGCCATCCGCAATACGGCCTCGCCAAGCTGATCGGCACCATCGGTGTGCTGCGCGGCGATGTCGAGGAGATCGGCGCGGCCGGACATGAACTCGCGCTTCGCGCCGCCCTCGTCGGCGAAGCGCTGCGGCCGGCCGAGACCACCGAATTGTGGGCCGAGACGCGCAGCGGCTTTTCCCCCTCCGACATCGAGCAGGCGTTCTCCGGCGTGAGCCTGCTGGAAGCGGCCAGCGAACGCGATGAAGCCGTGGCGATCGCCGTTGCGCTCAAGCGCGCCGTCGAGCAGCCTGGCCAAAGGGCGGCTCTCGTTACCGGCGACCGGGCGCTGGCGCGCCGCGTCTCGGTCGAACTCGCCCGCTTCGGCGTCGTCGCCGACGATTCCGGCGGTGTGCCGCTTTCCAACACGCCCGCCGCCGGCCTGCTTGGGCTGGCGTTGCAGGCGGTGTTCCGCCCCGGTGACCCCGTCGGCCTGCTGTCGTTGCTCAAGCATCCCCTGCTTGCCCTTGGCCTGGACCGGACGAGCGTTCGCCATGCGGCGGAACTGATCGAGCTGGTGGCGCTGCGCGGCGGCACCGGCCGCCCCGACATCGCGTCGCTGCCGGACCTGTTCGAAGCCCGCTTGGTTGACCTCGGCGCCGACAGCAGGCGGCCTTTCTGGTTTGCCCGGCTGACCGTGCGCGCCATCGAAGGCGCGCGGAATTTGCTTGGACGTCTCAACGAAGCGCTGGCGCCGCTTGCCGCCTTTCGCGGCCAGGCCGACGCCGGTCTTGTGGCGCTGGTCGAGGCCAGCGTCGTGGTGCTGGAAAATCTAGGCCGTGCGGCCGATGGCGGGCTTGGCGCACTCTATGCCGGCGATGCCGGAGAGAAACTGGCCGACCTGTTGCGTGGACTGGTCGCGGCGTCCGTGCCGCTGTCGTTTGCCGCCGACGAATGGCCAGATGTCATGGCGGCGCTGATCGCGCCCGAGACGGTCAAGCCGGCGCAAGGCACAGACAGGAACGTTGCCATCTGGGGGGCGCTGGAAGCCCGCTTGCAGAATGTCGACACGTTGGTCATCGGCGGCATGAACGAAGGCGTGTGGCCGCGCAAACCCGAAAGCGACCGCTTCATGTCGCGGCTGATGAAGACCGGCATCGACCTGGAGCCGCCCGAACGGCGCATTGGGCTTGCCGCGCATGATTTCCAGATGGCCATGGGGGCGGCGAAGGTGGTGCTGTCGCGCTCCGCACGCGCCGGTGACGCGCCCGCCGTGCCCTCGCGCTGGCTGCAGCGCATTCTCACTTATATCGGCAAGGACCAGGCAGCCAGGCTTGCCGAACGCGGCGACGAGCTCATCGCCTGGGCGCGCGCGCTCGATACCGGCCCGCGGCGGGATTTCGCGCCGCGCCCGCAGCCGAAGCCGCCGGTCGCGCTGCGTCCAACCCATTTCTCGGTCACCGAGATCGAGACGCTGCGTCGCGATCCCTACGCCATCTATGCCAGGCGCATCCTCGGCCTGCTGCCGCTCGACCCGGTCATCCGCGACCCGGGTGCGGCCGAGCGCGGCACGCTGTTCCACGCCATCCTGCATCTGTTCTCGGGCAGCGTGGCCGATCCGCGTGCTCCCGATGCGCTGGCCGGCCTGCTCGCCGCCGGCCGAACCTGCTTCGCCGAGGCAGCACTTCCCGCCGATGTCGAGGCGGTCTGGTGGCCGCGTTTCGAAAAGCTCGCCGCCAGCATCATCGAATGGGAACGCGGCCGCGCTGGGGCCGTGGCCCGGCGCCACGCCGAGGCGCGAGCGGCCAAGACCGTGGTCGGCCAATCCGGGATCACCCTGTCGGGCTATGCCGACCGGGTCGATCTTCTCCATGGCGGCATGGCCGACATATTGGACTACAAGACCGGCTCCTCGCCTTCCAAGGCGCAGGCGCACACGCTGCTGTCGCCGCAACTGGCCCTGGAGGGCGCGTTGCTCAGGCGCGGCGCTTTCCAGGAACTCGGCGCGCGCGAGCCCTCGCAATTGGCTTTTGTCAGGCTGAAGCCGAATGGCGAGGTTTTCGAGGAATCGATCCTCGAATACAACCGGCAGCCACGCACCGCCACGGACCTCGCCGAGGAGGCCTGGGCGCGGCTGGAGAAATTGCTCATCCACTATGCCGATCCGGCGGCCGGCTACCTGTCGCGGGCACTGCCGTTCCGCGAAGGCGAGACCGACGGCAACTACGACCATCTCGCCCGCGTGCTCGAATGGTCGGCGGGCGGCGATGCGGATGACGAGGCAGGGGAGGCATGAAGAAAGCCTATCCCATCCCCGGCGAAACCGCCTCCAGGCAGGCCAGCGCCTCGGATCCGAGGAATTCCGCCTGGGTGTCGGCCAATGCCGGGTCCGGCAAGACCCATGTGCTGGCCCAGCGCGTCATCCGCCTCCTGCTTCGCGGCACCGATCCGTCGAAGATACTGTGCCTGACCTATACGCGTGCCGCCGCCGCCAACATGTCGAACCGGGTGTTCTCGACCCTGTCGGAATGGACCGCGCTCGGCGATGCCGAACTGGCGGTGAGGGTCGAGGCGCTCGATGGCCGCCGGCCCGACCGCGAAACCATGCGCCGCGCCCGCCGCCTGTTTGCCGAGGCGCTGGAAACGCCCGGCGGCCTGAAGATCCAGACCATTCATGCCTTCTGCGAATCGGTGCTGCACCAGTTCCCGCTGGAAGCCAACATCCCCGCGCATTTCGAGATGCTCGACCCGCAGATGGAGGCATCGTTGTTCGCCGCCGCGCGCCGTGAAATGATTTCGGGCAGCGCGGCGGATCGGCCGGACCTCGCCGAAGCTTTCGCCGCCGTGCTCGAGCGCGGTGGCGAGGCCGGGCTCGACGCTTTGCTGGGTGAGATCGTCCGCAAGCGCGACGAACTGGGCGCCTTCATCGGTGAAATCGATCGAGGCGGCCCGAACTTCCAGACGCTGTTCGACGAATTCCAATTCCGCCCCGGCCAGACCGCCGAAGGCATAGCGACCGCCATCTGGCCGCTGCCCGGCTTCCTGCCGGATTATTTTGCCGGCTTCGCCCAGGCGGCGGAGGCCGCCGACGCCAGGACGGTGCTCAACAACATCTTGCCTCATGCGCGCCTGGCTTTCGCGGAAACCGACCCCGTGCGCCGCCTGCAGCTGCTTTCGCGGGCTTTCCTGAAGGCCGACGGCGACGTCTACGATCCAGCCAATGCATTCAAAAAGGCGCTGCTCGACCGGCTGCCGGACCTGGCGGAGCGCTATCTCTCGGCGACCACCGCAATCGTCGAGACGGTCGACCGGCTCGCCCTGTTCCGAATGCTGGAGGGCACGCGCGCCGCGCTGACGCTGGCCGACTGGCTGGTCGCCCGCTACGAGCAGTTGAAGCGTGGCCGCGGGTTCCTCGACTTCAACGACCTGATCACCCGCACCGTCAGTCTCCTGGCCAGGCCCGATGCCGGCCCGTGGGTGCAATACAAGCTCGACCAGGGCATCGACCACATCCTGCTCGACGAGGCGCAGGACACCAGCCCCGACCAGTGGGAGGTGGTGAAGCGGCTGGCCGAGGAATTCTTCGCCGGCATCGGCGCCCGCGACACCGCGCATCGGACGATCTTCGCTGTCGGTGACGAAAAACAGTCGATCTATTCCTTCCAGGGAGCGGCGCCGGATTCCTTCGCCGACAGCAGGCTCCTGTTCGCAAGCAAGGTGCGCGACGCCGATGCGCCCTTCGCCGATCTGAAGCTCACCTGGTCGTTCCGCTCGACCGACGATGTTCTGGCCGCTGTCGACCGTGTCTTCGCCGATCCGGTCGTGCGGCGCGGCATCAGCCATGACCCCGACCCGCTGAGCCACAAGGCGATACGCACCGATGCACCGGGCTATGTCGAGGTCTGGCCATCCATCGGCGCCGATGTCGTCGACGAGCCGGACGACTGGACCCAGGCAGTCGACCATGCCCGCGCGCCGGCGGTTCGGGTTGCCGAAAACGTCGCCGCCACCATTGCCGGCTGGATCGGCAATGGCGAGGTCATCGAAGGCCGCGGCAAGAGGCTGCGCCCTGGCGACGTGCTGGTGCTGGTGCGCAAGCGCGATCGCTTCGTTCATGCACTGACGCGTGCCCTGAAACGTCGTGACATCCCGGTCGCCGGCGCGGACCGGTTGAGCCTGCCCGGCCACATCGCGGTCAAGGACCTGATCGCGCTCGGCCATTTCCTGATCCAGCCGCAGGACGATCTGTCGCTCGCCGCCGTGCTGCGGAGCCCGATCTTCGATCTCTCGGAAGAGATGCTTTTCACACTGGCCGCGCAAAGACCATCCGGCCTGTCGCTGGCCGAGTCCCTGCGCCAGCATGCCAGCCAAAGCGAAGCGCTCGCGGCGGTCGCCGCTCAACTCGACATCTGGGCCAACGAGGCCGTCTTCAAGCCGGTGTTCGAATTCTATGCCGGCCTGCTGGCACGCGGTGGCGTGCGCCGCAAGATGGTTGCGCGGCTCGGGCCGGAAGCCGGGGACATTCTCGACGAATTCCTGAGTTTCTGCCTTGCCGAGGAGCGGACCGGCTTGCCCGGGCTGGAAGCCTTCCTGTCGACGCTGGAGAGCGCCGGCCCAGAAATCAAGCGCGAGATGGACCAGACCCGCGACGAGGTCCGCGTCATGACCGTGCATGCAGCCAAGGGGCTCGAGGCGCCTGTCGTCTTCCTGGTCGATGGCGGTTCGGCTCCGTTCAGCGATCAGCACCTGCCGCGCCTGATGCCGTTCGAGGGTTCCGGGCTGAACTGGAGCGGCAAGGGCTTTCTCTGGCGTTCGGCCAGCGACGTCGCCAACGCCATTTCGAAGGCTGCCGCGGCAAGGGCGCGCGATCTCGCCGATGACGAGTATCGGCGGCTGCTCTATGTCGGCATGACCCGGGCCGAGGACAGGCTGATCGTCTGCGGTTATCACGGCAAGCGCGCGCCGAACACCGGCACCTGGCATTCGCTCGTCAGCCGTGCCCTGGTCGGGGCGCCGGAGAGTGCCGAGTATCCGCATCCGGCCGGCGGCGGCGTCTCAGTGCATCGCTTCCAGGTGACCGGATTGCCGCCGTTTGCACCGGTCGCCGAGAGCGAAGCCAGGCAGACGCGGGACTTCGGGCCGCCGCCCGAAATCTTGTTCAAGCCGCTGCCGCCATACGAGGACCTGCCGCGCCCGCTGTCGCCATCCGGAGCCTCCGCCCTGATCGACGAGGGCAAGGAAAGCGTCATCGACACCGGCTCGCCAGTGCTGGATGGCGACGCCGAACCCGGCTTCGCCGTCATGCGAGGCCTGGCGCTGCACAAACTGCTGCAGATGCTGCCCGGCGTGGCGCAAAACGAACGCCAGGGCGCAGCCGAACGCTATCTCGCCCGCGCCGGCGCGCAATGGCCGGCCGGCGAGTGCGAAAAGGCGGTCGCCTCGGTTATGGCGATCCTTGCCGATCCGCGTTTCGCGCCGCTTTTCGGACCCTCTTCGCGCGCCGAAGTGGCGGTCATGGGCAGCCTCGACGTCAAGGGCACGAAACGCTCGATTTCCGGCAAGATCGACAGGGTGGCGGTGACGCCGGACCGCGTATCCATCATCGATTACAAGACCAATCGGCCGGCGCCCGCCTCGCTGGGCGAGGTTCCGCCCGCCTATCTGCTGCAGCTCGCGCTCTATCGCGCCTTGCTGCGGCCGCTCTATCCCGGCCGCGAAGTCACGGCGGCCTTGCTGTTCACGGAGGCGCCGCGGCTGATCGAACTGCCGGCTCGGGCCATGGATGACGCTCTTGCCCGACTCACGCGAGCGTGACACAAGAACTGCTTGAAGAAGGGCGCGGCAACCACCACATTTGGTGCGACGAAAAATTTCGAAAGGATTTCCGCATGGCTACCGTCAAGGTCGACAAGAACAATTTCCAGACCGCTGTGCTCGACGCCAAGGAGCCGGTCGTGGTGGATTTCTGGGCGGAATGGTGCGGTCCCTGCAAGATGATCGCGCCGGCGCTGGAAGACATCGCCAATGAGCTCGGCAGCAAGGTGAAGATCGCCAAGCTCAACATCGACGAGAATCCCGAACTGGCAGCGGAATTCGGCGTGCGCTCTATCCCGACGCTGATGATCTTCAAGGGCGGCGAAAGAGCCGATGTGAAGGTTGGCGCCGCGCCCAAGACCGCGCTGTCGCACTGGATCAACGGTAATCTCGCCTGATCAATCCGAAATTCCTGACATCAAGCCCGGCCGATCGCGTTGGCGTCATTGGTCGCCCGCTCTGGCCCTGACGTCCGGGGCCTCCATGTCTTCTGCTGGAAGCAGATGCAGGGAGAGGAAAAATGACCGGATCCGCCAAGGCCACCGTCTTCATCGACAATGAGCGCGTCATCGTCACGGAATACCGCTTTCAGCCGGGCGACAACACCGGCTGGCACCGCCATGGCCACGACTATGTTGTCGTGCCGCTGATGGACGGCAAGGTAAAGCTTCTGACCAAGGACGGCGAATCCTTCGCCGAAATGAAGAAAGGCGCGCCCTATTTCCGCAGGGAAGGCGTCGAGCACGACGTCATCAGCGCCAATGAGGGCGAATATGCCTTCATTGAGATCGAGCTGAAATAGCGGCGTTCGCCTCGAATACCGCAGCGGAAACCGGTATATATGTCTTCCAACAACGGAGTTTGAGATGGCCGAACCTCAGCTCTCGGTCCGTAGCGCAAAAGCACGCGACCTGGCTCATAGACTTGCTCGTCGCGAAAATCGCTCGATAGCAGATGTCGTCGAGCGAGCGCTTGAATCCTACGAGATTCGTGAAGCAGGTCGCGAACCCGCGCCCACATTCTATGCCCACCTGGCGCAAGCAGTGGCACCGACATCGATCTGGAGAAAATCGTCCGAGAAGGCCGTCAGGCTCATACAGGACCTGAAGTTTGATTTTCGCCGTACCAACGACCTGGCACCACCGGCCTGATATGATCTCGCGTTGGGACTTCTGAGCGGCGGCTTGGACCGGTTAGTTAGGCGCAGATACTGGATGCGTCACGTCGGCGGCGTGCCGTTCTCCGCCAACACCGCGCCAGCCAGATAGAGCGAGCCGCCGATCAGGATTCGCGGCGGCGGGCCGTCCCAGGTGTCGCGCAGCAACATCAGCGCGCTGGCGACGGAACTCACCGGCTCGGCCGTAAGCCCGGCCTCCGTGGCGCGGGCCGCCAGTTCGTCGTTCGGCACGCTGGCGTCGCTCAGGCTCACCGGCACGGTATAGACGTGCCGGGCGAGGCCATTGAAGGCGCGGAAATAGCCGCTCTGGTCCTTGGTGTTGATCATGCCGGAGATGAGAAAAAGCGGCCTGGGGTTCTTCTCTTCCTGTTCGGCCAGCGCCTCGGCGACGACCACGCCGGCGCCCGGATTGTGGCCGCCGTCGAGCCAGATGTCGGCGCCCTTCGGCGCCAGTTCCGTCAGCCTGCCTTGCGACAGCTTCTGCATCCGCCCCGGCCAGGCGACAGTGGTCATCGCCTTCTCGGCGGCACGGTGGCTGATCTCGAAGCCGGCTGCCTTGACGGCGGCGATCGCGGCGGCCGCGTTGGCGAACTGGTGGCGCCCGGGCAGCCGCGGCGGCGGCAGATCCATCAAGCCATCATCGTCCTGATAGACCATGCGGCCGTTCTCCTCGAAGGCGAGGAAATCCTGTCCATAGACCAGGGTCGGGCAGCCGAGCCGCTCGGCGGTTTCGATCAGCACCTGCTGCGCCGCCTCGGTTTCCTGTGCGCCGATGACCACCGGGCAGCCGCGCTTGATGATGCCGGCCTTCTCGGCGGCGATCAGTTCGACGCGGTCGCCGAGATAGGCTTCGTGGTCCATCGACACCGGCATGATCACCGAGACAGCCGGCCTGGCGATGACATTGGTGGCGTCGAAGCGGCCGCCGAGACCGACCTCGACGATGGCGGCATCGGCCGGATGCTCCGAAAACAGGATGAAGGTGACGGCGGTGAGGATCTCGAAAACGGTGATCTTCTCGCCGCCATTGGCCTTGGCGACGCGGGCGATGGCCTCGGCGAAGATATCGTCCTCGACCAGCCTGCCGCCGCCATCAGCCGCCAGCCGGTAGCGCTCGTGCCAGCTGACCAGATGCGGCGAGGTGTGCACGTGCACGAGTCGGCCGGATGCTTCCAGAAGCGCTCGCGAGAAGGCGGCGCAAGAGCCCTTGCCGTTGGTGCCGGCGATGTGGATCACCGGCGGCAGCAAGTCCTGAGGATTGCCCAGCCGCTCCAGCAGTCGTGAAATGCGGTCGAGCGAAAGGTCGAAGCCTTTCGGGTGAAGCGCCATCAGCGCTTCGATTTCACGGTCGGCGGCAAGCGTGGTCATGTAGGAGTCCTAAGCGCGCGATGGATCGCGCGCAATCGCGGTTCGCGGCAAAGAGTGTCGCGTCAGGCCTGCGGCCGTGCTTCCGTCGCGACCACCGCCGGCGGCAGGATTTCCGGCTCCAGGGGCTTGTGCTCTTCCGGCATCTTGAGCAGCATCTTCAAGAGCCGCGCGATGGTCCGGCGCATCTCCAGTCGCGATACCACCATGTCGACCATGCCGTGTTCCATCAGATATTCGGAGCGCTGGAAGCCGTCCGGCAGTTTTTCCCGGATGGTCTGCTCGATGACACGCGGTCCGGCGAAGCCGATCAGTGCGCCGGGCTCGGCTATATGCACGTCGCCCAGCATGGCGTAGGAGGCAGTGACGCCGCCGGTCGTCGGATTGGTCAGCACGACGATGTAGGGAAGGCCGGCTTCCTTCAGCCGGTCGACGCCAACCGTGGTGCGCGGCAATTGCATCAGCGACAGGATGCCTTCCTGCATGCGCGCGCCGCCGGAAGCGGCAAACAGGATCAGCGGCCGCTTGCGCTGCACGGCCACCTCGAAGGCATGAACGATGGCGTCGCCCGCGGCCATGCCGAGCGAACCGCCCATGAAGGCAAAATCCTGCACCGTCACCACCACCGGCAGGCCTTCTACGGTGCCCAGCGCGTTGACGATGGCATCTTCCAGGCCGGTCTTGGCCTTGGCGTCCTTCAACCGGTCAGTGTAGCGCTTCTCGTCGCGGAATTTCAGCGGGTCCAGCATGACCTTGGGATTTTCGAGCTGTTCGTATTTGCCGTCGTCGAGGAAGTATTTCAGCCGCTCCTTGGCCGAGATCTTCATGTGATGGCCCGAAGACGGGATAACGAACTGGTTGGATTCCAGATCCTTGTGGAACACCATCTCCCCGGTCTCGGGATCCTTGATCCACAGGTTCTCGGGCATGTCGGTGCGCCGGCCGAGCATCGAATTGATCTTCGGGCGAACGTAGTTGGTGATCCAGTTCATCGCTTCGGCTCCTGTCCTGACGAAGAGTTAGAGCAATTCCAGGAAAAGTGTGAACCGGTTTTCCGACCGGAATTGCGATAAAGCAAAAAGATAGAGCGGTTCGGCGTTTCCGTGAAACGGCAAACCGATCCAGCGCATGCCGCCCGGGATGGCGACGTGCACAAGACCTGAGGTAGGAAAACTATTCGGCGGCAGCAAGGCGGGCCGACCGCACGCCCTGCGCGAGGCCGCTGACCAGCGTGGCGACGGCCTCGGCCGGGTCGGCGGTCTTTTCGCCCTTCGGCCCCAGCACATTGGCGACCGCATTGACGATCGCGGTACCGACGACGACGCCGTCGGCATTGGCGCCGATGACGCGCGCCTGTTCGGCGGTCTTGACGCCGAAGCCGACGCAGACCGGCAGATCGGTATGGCCCTTGATGCGCTTGACCGCCGCAGCCACCTTGCCGGTGTCGGCCAGCGCGGAACCGGTGATGCCGGTCATCGACACGTAATAGACGAAGCCGGACGTGTTCTGCAGCACCTTGGGCAGGCGCTTGTCGTCGGTGGTCGGCGTCGCCAGCCGGATGAAGTTGATGCCGGCTTTCAGCGCCGGGATGCACAGCTCCTCGTCCATCTCAGGCGGCAGGTCGACGACGATCAGCCCGTCGATGCCGCTGGCCAATGCGTCCTTGAGAAAGCGATCGACGCCGTAGATGTAGATCGGGTTGTAGTAGCCCATCAGAACGATCGGCGTCTCATTGTCGCCGGTGCGGAAGTCAGCCGCCATCTTGAGCGTCTTAACCAGCGTCTGGCCGCCTCTAAGCGCCCGCAAGCCCGCGGCCTGGATCGCCGGGCCATCGGCCATCGGATCGGAGAACGGCATGCCGAGTTCGATGATGTCCGCGCCGGCCGTTGGCAGCGCCTTCATGATCGACAGCGAGGTCTGATAGTCCGGGTCGCCGCCCATGAAATAGGTGACGAGCGCCGGGCGGCCTTCGTTCTTGAGCTTTGCCATGCGGCGATCGATGCGGGTCACCATGATCAGATCTCCATGCCCAGCATCGAAGCCACCGTATGCACGTCCTTGTCGCCGCGGCCGGACAGGTTGACGATGACGATCTGGTCCTTGTCCATGGCGGGCACGATCTTCACCGCATGGGCGATGGCGTGCGCCGATTCGAGCGCCGGGATGATGCCTTCGACGCGTGTGGTCAGCTTGAAGGCCTCCAGCGCCTCGTCGTCGAGGATCGGCACATATTCGACGCGGCCAGAGTCGCGCAGCCAGGAATGCTCCGGGCCGACGCCGGGGTAATCGAGGCCGGCCGAGATCGAATGGCCGTCCATGATCTGGCCGTCGGCATTTTGCAGGAGATAGGTGCGGTTGCCATGCAGCACGCCCGGCGCGCCGGCGTTCATCGAGGCGCAGTGCTCGACGCCGTCGAGGCCACGCCCGCCAGCCTCGATGCCGATGATGCGGACATCCTTGTCGTCGAGGAACGGATGGAACAGGCCGATGGCGTTGGAGCCGCCGCCGACGGCGGCGATGATGGTGTCGGGCAACCGGCCTTCCTGCTCGAGGATCTGAGCGCGCGCCTCCGAACCGATCACCGACTGGAAGTCGCGCACCAGCTCTGGATAGGGGTGCGGGCCGGCGGCGGTGCCGATCAGGTAATAAGTGTCCTCGACATTGGTCACCCAGTCGCGCAGCGCCTCGTTCATGGCGTCCTTCAGCGTGCCATGGCCAGCGGTCACCGGCCGCACTTCGGCGCCGAGCAGCTTCATGCGGAACACGTTGGGGCTCTGGCGGGCAACGTCGGTCGCGCCCATATAGACGACGCAGGGAAACCCAAAACGGGCCGCGACCGTGGCCGATGCCACGCCGTGCTGGCCGGCCCCGGTCTCGGCGATGATGCGCGTCTTGCCCATGCGCTTGGCCAGCAGGATCTGGCCGAGGCAATTGTTGATCTTGTGCGAACCGGTATGGTTCAGGTCCTCGCGCTTGAAATAAACCTTTGCGCCGCCCCCGATGCCCTTGGCCGAGGAAACCTCACGAAGATGCCTGGTCAGTCCTTCGGCGAAATAAAGCTTCGACGGCCGCCCCGCATAATGGGTCGAAAGATCGGTGAGCTCGGCCCTGAAATCCGGATCGTTCTTGACCTCGTTCCAGTGCCGTTCGAGGTCGAGGATCAGCGGCATCAGCGTTTCGGCCACGAAACGACCGCCGAAAATGCCAAACATGCCCTGTTCGTCGGGTCCGGTGCGGAAGGAATTGAGTGTCGCCGGCTTGTTCATCGCCGATCTCCTGGCATCTCGATTTTCTTAAGCATGTCCTGTCGAAAACCGTTTTCCACTTTCGGGACATGCTCGGGTTTGAGCCGGTCAGGCGGCGCGGTCGTCTCGCGCTGCCTTGACGGCCCGGAAAAACTGCTCGATCAGCGCCGGATCCTTGATGCCCGGCGCGCTTTCCACGCCGGAGGAAATATCAATTCCGGGCGGGCTGGCAAGCCGAAGGGCATCGCCGATATTGGCGGCGTTGAGCCCACCGGAAAGCATGTAATCGAGCCCGGCGTCAAGGCCGGTCAGGATGCGCCAGTCGAACGCAACGCCATTGCCGCCCGGCAACTCGGAGCCCTTCGGCGGCTTGGCGTCGAACAGGAACCGGTCCGCGACCCCGACGAACGGTTTGATGCGCTCGAGATCGGCGGCTTCGCTGAGCGGCAGCGCCTTCATGACCGGCAGGTCATAGCGGGCTTTCAGTTCGGCCACCCGTTCGGGCGTTTCCGAGCCGTGCAGCTGCAGCATGTCCGGGCGCATGCTGTCGATGATGTCGTCCAGGAAGGTGTCGTTGGCGTCGACGGTAACGGCAACCGCCAAAGCCTTGCCGCGCGCGGCTTCGCGCAACCGCCCGGCTGCAGCCGGTTCGATGTAACGCGGGCTCTTGGCAAAGAAAATGAAGCCGACATGGCTGGCGCCGCCGACCAGCGCCGCGGCCATTGCCTGGTCGGTCTTCAAGCCGCAGATTTTGACGTCGAGTGCCATGGCGCGGGAATTGACATGAAATCGAGGCAGAGTCGAGAAAAAGCATGCTGTTTGCCGGCAGGGCCAAAGGCGCTACCTATCATGGGAAAGCATGCAAGGCGGGAGAACATCATGACTGACAGAACCGTTGCCGAACTCAGGCAGAAGATCGCGCAAGCGCGCGAGGTGATCGCGCATTTGATGGACAAGGCCGCCTTCAACGGCGCCGAGGCGCATCGGGCGCTCGATTATTTCGACACCGACGCCTTCGATCGGAATTTTTTACCGTGGCCGCATCATAGCGAAGAGGGGCTGCGGCCTGAAGAGCTAAACGCCGCGAATGACGATTGAGTTCGTGCGGCCAGTAAGAACGTAAACGCTGGCGCGACAGGAGGTGTGAAGGATCACCACGCAACAGCTTATCCTCAGGCACCGTGCGACGCTTCGCGATTGCGCTACTCGAAAACGATCGCCTGCAGGGCGCCGCCATTGCGCTTCAGCCAGTCCTTGCAGCGGTCGGTGTCGGGACAGAGCTTTTCGCACAATTTCCAGAATTTCGGGCCGTGGTTCATCTCTTTCAGATGCGCTACTTCATGCGCGACGAGGTAGTTGATGACGGGTGGCGGCGCCATCATGATGCGCCAGGAAAAGGACAAATTGCCTTCGGAAGTGCACGAGCCCCAGCGGCTGGACGTGTCCTTGTAGCGGATCGCCTTGGCGCGCTTGCCAAGCGCCTCGGTGTGCCTGGCCACCAGCTTCTCGATCTCCTTCTTGGCCTCGCGCTTCAAAAAATCGGCGATGCGGCGCGGCAGGTGGATGCGCTCGCCATGCACGATCAGCAGCGGGCCGCGTTCGTCGCGCGACACGGTGACGGTGCCGCGCCTTGACGGCTCATGCACGATGCGGTGCGGCACGCCGCGTATGGGGATCTTGATGCCGGGCCGTACCTGCGGCCGCGTTGGCACCTTGGCCAGCCGCTGCTCCAGCCAGTCCTGATGACGATCGAGGAACCGCTCCACCTCGCCGCGGCGCAGGCCCGGCGGCACGGTGATACGCAGGCCCTGGCCGCCGGAATCGATGCGCAGCGTCAGACGCCGCGCCCTGGCGCTCTCGACGATCTTGAGCGGCAGCGTGCGGCCGGCAACGCAGTATTCTCGCTCCACGACAGGCGTGGGCTTGGGCTTCGTCAGATTGCGGAAGAATCCGAGGGTCATGGCCGGACGATACGCGATTCGAGAAAAACGAATAGAACAAAAAAGAAACGGCGCCGCTCGCGCGACGCCGTTTTTTCACGATCGGGCCTGCCGCTCGGCCTCAGTCGTCAAGCAGGTTCGAGCCTTTGCCACGCTTGGTGGGGGTCGTGCCTGTGCTCGGGTCGCTCTTTGCCGGAGTGGTCGACTTGTTGCGGTTCGCCATGAAGCGATCGAACTCGTCCTGGTCCTTGGCGCGACGCAATTCGCGGGCGTAGTCGTCGAACTCGGTCAACATATCGTCGAGCTTGCGGCGTTCCTCGGCCAGGCGTTCAAGCTCCTTTTCGCGCCAGTCGTCAAACGCGACGTTGCCGGTCCGGGCGGAGCCGTGGCCCCAGCGCGCGGCTTTGTCGGAACCGCGGCGGCAGCCGGCGAAGATGCCGTCGGTCGCGCGGTTGACGTCACGCTTGAAGCCCTCGAGCCGGTCGCCCCAGATGATGTAGGCGAGCATGGCGAAGCCGAGCGGCCAGAACACCATGAAGCCGATCACCATCAACGCGATGGTTGCCGGCGTCCAGGCCGGGCGGATCAATGCGGATGTGTTCATTTTCTCCCATTCCTTCGGTTGGAGACAGCCAGGACCGGCTGCGTGGAATCGAAATGGGAAGGCAAAAACGGCGATTCAAGACAATGTCGGCTAAAACCGGACAAGCTGCTGAAATGATTATCGCTTTTTGAGCATATCGAGGAAAAGCACGACCAGCCCGGCAATCAGTCCCCAGAATGCGGCGCCGACGCCGAACAAGGTCAGCCCGGAGGCGGTGACGACAAAAGTGACGGTGGCGGCCATGCGCTCGCTTTCGTCCTTGAGCGCGATCGCCAGCGCGTTGGCCAGCGAGGCCATCAGCGCAAGACCCGCAACCAGCACGATCAGGCTCTGCGGCAGGACGGCGAAGATCGCCACCAGAGAAGCGCCGAAAATCGCGAAGATCAGGTAGGCAAGGGCATAGAACGGCCCTGTCTTCCAGCGCTCGGTGGGGTCTGGATGAACGTCGGGCCCGGTGCAGATAGCCGCCGAAATTGCCGCCAGATTGGTGGTCGAGCCGCCGAACGGCGCCGAAAGCAGCGAAAACAGGCCGGTGATGCCGATCAGCGGACCGGGTTCCGGATGGTAGCCGGCGGCGCGCAGCACGGCGAGGCCCGACAGGTTCTGCGAAGCCATGGTGACCAGGTAGAGCGGTACTGCCAGGCCGATTATCGCCTTGGCGGTGAACACAGGCGCGATCAGAGTGAGCGTCGACAGTTCAGGAGTGGGCAAACCGCCGACGCGGCCGGTGAGAAACGCGGCGAGACCGCCGCCGACCAGCACTGCCAGCACCGACAGCGCCGGATTGAACAGGCGGATGACGAAGAAGGCGGCGATCAACGGCAGGATCAGCCAGGGATCGGCGGGAACAGTTTTGACCGCATTAAGCGCGAAGGTGACGACAATGCCGGCCAGCATTCCTGAAGCGACCGAGGGCGGTATCCCCGAGATCAGTTTCGTCAGCGGCCGGAACAGCCCGGTGGCGACCAAAAGAATGCCGGTAACGATGAAGGCGGCGACGGCCTCGCCGATCGAAAAACCGCTCGACGCCGCCATCAGCGCCAGGCCCGGCGTCGACCAGGCGGTGATGACCGGCATTTTCGTTCGCCAGGATAGCCACAGGCTTTCGACCGCCATCGCCAGGCAGATGGTGGTCACCCAGCTCGCCGTCTGGATTTGCGTCGCGCCAACCGCGTGGGCGGCGGCAATGACAATGGCCAGCGTGCCGCCGAAACCGATGATGGCCGCGACAAAGGCTGAGATCGGGATGGAAAGGCGCATCGTCACTTGCTCCGCGCGGCCATGTCGCCGACCGCCCGCACCAGCATGTCGAGATCCTGCGGCCGCGACAGCCGGTGGTCGCCGTCGGGGATCAGCGACAGCGTGACATCGTCGGCCGGCAGCAGGCTGACCAGCCTCAGCGCATGGCTCGACGGCACGTCCCGATCGGCCAGGCCCTGCACGACGTGTACGGGGCAGTGCGTGTCGAGCGGGCCTGTCATGACCAGGTTGTCGCGCCCATCCTCGATCAGCGCGCGCGTGTAGATGTAGGGCTCGGTGGAATAGTCCGACGGCTCCTCGAAGAAGCCTTTTTTGGCAAGGTCGCGCTTCTGCGCTTTGGTCAGCACCGGTTCGACCAGTTCTGCGGTAAAATCCGGCGCCGGTGCTAGAAGCACCAGACCGACGACGCTTGCGTCGCCTGCCTTGCGCAATTCCTGCACCATGCGCAGGGCGATCCAGGCGCCCATCGACGAGCCGACCAGGATCTGGCTGCCGCTGGTGAAATGCCGGAACACGGCCAGGCTTTGCGAAAGCCATTTCGAGATCGTGCCGTCGGCAAAGGCGCCGCCGGATTCGCCGTGTCCGGAATAGTCATGGCGCAGGAAGGCGCGGCCGTCTTTTGCCGCCCAGTCCGAAAGCGTTTCAGCCTTCGTGCCCAGCATGTCCGACTTGTAGCCGCCGAGCCAGACGACGCCAGGCGTCGCGCCCGCAATATGGCGCACCGCGATGCTCGATCCGTCGACATCCAGAAAGACAGGGGCAGTCATGGCTTTTTCCTCGCGCCGTCTTCGGCGCAGGGTCTTGTGACACAGCCAGTGGCGTGGCGAAAAGTGCTCGCCATCTTTCTTTGTTTGGTGCAGGCAGCGATCAGGTGATTTTCTGTCAATGCTGTGCTATTGACTCCGCCCGCGCGCTCCCCACATTGGCGCGTCCACATATCAAGACCTGCAAATCCAGAACGAAACGGCCAAGGAGACCACGACCATTCGCAGACCTTTCAAAGCAGCGGCGCCGACCAAGGATGGGCCGCGCTCCAATCGTGACATCCGGGTTCCCCGGGTCCAGCTTATCGACGCCGAAGGCCAGAACCGTGGCGATGTTTCCATCAACGACGCATTGCTGCTCGCCGAAGAGGCAGGGCTCGATCTCGTCGAGATATCGCCCAACGCGCAGCCGCCCGTCGTAAAAATCCTCGATCTCGGCAAGTTGAAATACGCCAACCAGAAGAAGGCGGCCGAGGCGCGCAAGAACCAGAAGGTCATCGAGATCAAGGAGATCAAGATGCGCCCGAACATAGACAGCCACGACTACGAGACCAAGATGAAGGCGGTGCGCCGCTTCTTCGAGGAAGGCGACAAGGTCAAGCTGACATTGCGCTTCCGTGGCCGCGAGATGGCGCATATGGAGCTCGGCATGCAGCTTCTGAACAAGGTGCGTGAGGAAGTGGCTACCATCGCCAAGGTGGAAGCGGAGCCGAAGCTCGAAGGCCGCCAGATGATGATGGTGCTGGCGCCGCGCTAGATCACGATAAGGTTAGCGCGACCGACGCGCTCCAATTCCGCCTGAATTGTGCTACAGGGCGTCCCGGCGATCGGCGGGACGCCCATTTCTCGGCCATAGCTGCGGTCGCCGGCTAAGCTCTCGACGATCGGATTCCTCCCTTGGACAAAAAACTCAAATACGGGCTGGGTGGCTACCAGCGCACGCGCAGGCTGGTGCTTGCCGTGCTCGTGGTGGTGCTGTTCGCAGCCCTGCTGTTCGGGCAATCGAGCTTTCCGCCTGATACGGCGATGCATGAAACGATCGAGATGTTCGGCGTGCTGCTGATTTTCCTAGGTATCTGCGGCCGCCTTTGGTCGACGCTCTACATAGGTGGGCGCAAATCTTCCGAAGTTGTGACGGGCGGGCCTTATTCGATCACCCGCAACCCGCTCTATGTGTTCTCGACTGTGGCCGCGGCCGGCGTCGGCGCGCAGATCGGCTCGTTCTCCGGCATCATTCTGTTCGCTGTCCTGTGTGCGGGCGCCTTCCATATCGTCATCCTGCGCGAGGAGAAATTCCTTAAGGAAGCGCTCGGCGAGCCCTATCAGGCCTATCTGGCAAGAGTGCCGCGCTTCTTTCCGAAGCTTTCCCTTTACCAGGAAGGCGACACCGGCAGCTTCAAGCCGCGCCTGCTGTTGACAACGCTTCTCGACGGCCTGGTGTTCCTCATCGCGCTGCCGGCCTTCGAACTGATCGACGGCGCCCAGCAGTCGGGTATGTTGCCGGTGTTGTTTACGCTCCCCTGATGAAGGACCGGGCGCCGCATCCGGGCGTTCGGGGAAACGCGCGGCGCGGTGGGTGTTGCACAGTCGCCTGCTTTGACGTATAGGACCGCCGTTCCAAGAAAACCGCCCGGCAGGGCATGCCGTGGCGGTTTCATTTGCTTTTCGGGCTTTGGTCGGCCCGAAGCGAACAAGAAGCGCGATGGTGCGCCACAATACGGAGTAGCAAAATGCCCAAGATGAAGACCAAATCGGCCGCCAAGAAGCGGTTCAAGATCACCGGTACGGGTAAAGTCCTGTCGGCTGCGGCCGGCAAGCGTCACGGCATGATCAAGCGTTCCAACAAGTTCATTCGAAATGCCCGCGGCACGATGGTTCTGGCTGAACCGGATGGCAAGAAGGTCATCAAGAATTTTCTGCCGAACGGCCTCTGAGCATTCGGCCGAACACGAATTTGTTTTACGCAATTCCGAACGGAAAACCGCAAGGCACTTTTCCTGGAATTGCTTTTAAGGAGATCATGACATGGCACGCGTAAAAAGAGGCGTCACCTCGCACGCCAAGCACAAGAAGGTCCTGAAAGCCGCGAAAGGCTTCTACGGCCGCCGCAAGAACACCATCCGCATCGCCAAGCAGGCGGTGGAAAAGTCGCTGCAATACGCCTATCGCGACCGCAAGAACCGCAAGCGCTCGTTCCGCGCGCTGTGGATCCAGCGCATCAACGCCGCGACGCACGAGCACGGCCTGACCTATGGCCGTTTCATCGACGGCCTCAACAAGGCTGGCATCGAGATCGATCGCAAGATCCTGTCGGATATGGCCATCCACGAGCCGCAGGCTTTCGCCGCGCTCGTGGCCAAGGCCAAGGTTGCTCTTGAGTACCTCAAGAACACCACCCCGAATGCTTTTGAAAGCGCTGTCGCCTAAGACCAGCGCTTCCCAAGCATTCGAAATTCTGATTTGGGGAACCCGCGCTGGCACGGCTGGCGCGGGTTTTTCTTATGCCTGATGTAACCAAATTGGTGACACGCCCGGTGATGGTGGGTTGCCCGATCGAGAGAGTTTCGCCGTGAACGCCACCGCTGGAAATCTTGAAAGCCTGGAAGCTTCGCTGCTCGCCGACATAGCGTCGGCTGCTGACGAGGCCGCGATAGAAGCCGTGCGCGTGGCAGCCCTTGGCAAGAAGGGGTCGATCTCGGAAATGCTGAAGACGCTCGGCTCGATGAGCGCTGAGGAGCGCCAGGTCAAAGGCCCCGCCATCAACGGCCTCAAGAACCGCGTCACCGATGCGCTCACCGCGCGCAAGGCGGAACTCAGGGATGTTGCCATCACTGCCCGCCTCGCCGCGGAGAAGGTCGACGTGACGCTGCCGGTGCGGCAGTCGCCGGCCGAGCGCGGCCGCATTCATCCGATCAGCCAGGTCATCGACGAGATCGCGGCGATCTTCGGCGATCTCGGCTTCGCCATCGCCGAAGGGCCCGACATCGAGACCGACTATTACAATTTCACCGCGCTGAATTTCCCGGAAGGCCATCCGGCGCGCGAGATGCATGACACCTTCTTCTTCCAGCCGGACGAGAAGGGCGAGCGCAAGCTTCTGCGCACCCACACCTCGCCGGTGCAGATCCGCACCATGGAGAAGCAGAAGCCGCCGATCCGCATCGTCATTCCGGGCAAGACCTACCGGCAGGATTCCGACGCCACCCACTCGCCGATGTTCCATCAGGTCGAAGGGCTGGTGATCGACAAATCGGCCAACGTCGCCAACATGAAGTGGGTGCTGGAAGAGTTCTGCAAGGCCTTCTTCGAGGTGCCGTCGGTCAAGATGCGCTTCCGGCCGTCCTTCTTCCCGTTCACCGAGCCAAGCCTCGAGGTCGATATCCAGTGCGACCGCTCGCGGCCAGGCGAGGTGCGCTTCGGCGAAGGCTCCGACTGGATGGAGATCCTTGGCTGCGGCATGGTGCACCCCAACGTTCTGCGCGCTGGCGGGCTCGATCCCGATGAATATCAGGGCTTTGCCTGGGGCATGGGCATCGACCGCATCGCCATGCTGAAATACGGCATGCCGGATCTGCGCGCCTTCTTCGATGCCGATGTGCGCTGGCTGTCGCATTACGGCTTCCGGCCGCTCGACATGCCGACTTTGTTCGGGGGCCTGAGCGCGTGACGGTCAAGACGATTCCTGCTGCGATACATTACGGAACAGCATCATGAAATTCACCCTCTCCTGGCTCAAGGACCATCTCGAGACCGACGCCTCGCTCGGCGAGATCGTCGAGCGGCTGACCTCGATCGGCCTCGAGGTCGAGCATGTCGACGACAAGGCGAGCCTGAAGCCCTTCGTCATCGCCAGGGTGCTGACGGCGGTGCAGCATCCCGACGCCGACCGGCTGCGGGTGCTGACCGTCGACACCGGCGACGGCAAGCCGCCCGTGCAGGTCGTCTGTGGCGCACCCAATGCGCGGGCGGGCATGATCGGCGCCTTCGCCGCGCCCGGCACTTATGTGCCCGGCATCGATGTGACGCTGACGGTTGGCAAGATCAGGGGCGTCGAAAGCCACGGCATGATGTGTTCCGAGCGCGAGCTGGAACTTTCCGACGAGCACAACGGCATCATCGACCTGCCCGAAGATGCGCCGGTCGGCACCAGCTTCGCCGCTTACGCGCATCTCGACGATCCGGTCATCGAGATCAATCTGACGCCAAACCGGCCTGATGCCACCAGCGTTTACGGCATCGCCCGGGATCTCGCGGCGAGCGGTCTCGGCCGCCTCGTCGGCGGCGCGATCATGCCGCATGTCGGCAATGGAATGTGCCCCGTCAAGGTGACGATCGAAGCGCCGGAACTCTGCCCCGGCTTCGCGCTCAATCTGGTCAGCGGCGTCAGGAACGGCCCGTCCCCGAAATGGCTCCAGCAGCGGCTGATCGCCATTGGGCTGAGGCCCATCAGCGCGCTGGTCGATATCACCAACTACGTCACCTTCGATCGTGGCAGGCCGCTGCATGTCTTCGATGCCGGCAAGGTCGCCGGCAATCTTGTCGTGCGTCGCGCCAGGGATGGCGAAAAGGTACTGGCGCTCGACGGCCGCGAATACACGTTGACGCCGGAGATGTGCGTCATCGCCGATGACAATGGCGTGGAATCGATCGCCGGCATCATGGGCGGCGAGCGTTCCGGCTGCGACGAGAACACGACCGACGTGCTGATCGAATCCGCACTCTGGGACCCGATCACCACGGCCCGCACCGGGCGCGCGCTCGGCATCATCACCGATGCCCGCTATCGTTTCGAGCGCGGGGTCGACCCCGAATTCATGGTGCCGGGCGTTGAGCTTGCGACCCGGCTAGTGCTTGATTTCTGCGGCGGCACGCCGACGGAAATCGAGGTGGCCGGCTATGCCGGCCATCAGCCCAAGATCGTCTCCTTCCCGCTGTCGGAAGTGAAGCGGCTGACCGGCATAGAAGTGCCGAAGGCGGAAAGCCTCGATATTCTCACGCGCCTCGGCTTCAAGCCTGAGGGTTCGGGCGATGTCGTCGAAATCGCCGTGCCGTCCTGGCGTCCCGATGTCGACGGCAAGGCCGACCTGGTCGAGGAGGTGATGCGCATCCACGGCGTCGACAACATCGCTTCGCAGCCGCTCGGCGCGCATGACGCGGTCAACGGCAAGATCCTGACGACGCTGCAGATCCGCACCCGCGCGGCCAAGCGGGCGCTGGCCGTGCGCGGCATGATGGAGGCAGTCACCTGGTCGTTCATCCCCGCCAGGCACGCCGAACTGTTCGGCGGCGGGCAGGCTTCGCTCAAGCTCGCCAACCCGATCGCCGCCGACATGTCCGACATGCGGCCCTCGCTGCTGCCCGGCCTGATCGCAGCCGCCCAGCGCAATGCCGACAAGGGCATTGGCGACGTGGCGTTGTTCGAGGTCTCCGGCACCTATGAGGGCGACGGCGCCGACCAGCAACGGCGCGTTGCCGCCGGCGTGCGGCGCGGCACCGCCAAGCTCGACGGTTCCGGCCGCAACTGGGCTGGCAATTCCGGTCCGGTCGGCGTGTTCGACGCCAAGGCTGATGCCATCGCCGCACTCGAAGCCTGCGGTGCGCCGGTCGAGCGGCTGCAGATCGAGGCCGGCGGCCCGTCCTGGTACCATCCTGGTCGTTCCGGAACGATCAAGCTCGGACCGAAGACGGTGCTCGGCACGTTCGGTGAATTTCATCCAAAAACGCTGGAAGGGCTCGACGTCTCCGGCCCGCTCTGCGGCTTCGAAGTGTATGTCGATGCCGTGCCCGAGCCCAAGGCAAAGCCGACGAAAACCAAGCCCAGGCTGGATCTCTCCGCCTTCCAGGCGGTGAAGCGCGACTTCGCCTTCGTCGTCGACAAGGCGGTCGAGGCCGGCACGCTGGTACGCGCGGCGCTCGCCGCGGACAAGAAGCTGGTCACCGGCGTCTCGGTCTTTGATGTTTTCGAAGGTGCGGCGCTCGGCGAGGGCAAGAAGTCCATCGCCATCGAAGTGTCGATCCAGCCGGTCGAGAAGACGCTGACCGACGAGGATTTCGAGGCGTTGGCCAGGCGCGTCGTCGAGAATGTCGGCAAGCAGACTGGAGGCGTGCTCAGGGCATAGCCTCTTTCCGGGATTGCGGGAGCACGGCGAATCGCCCTCCAAAGGGCGATGGACCATTTGCACTATTCCGGCCTCCCGTTCGAAGCACAACGCGCTGCATTTCTCGACATCCTGCTGTCGGATGCGCTCGTGCGCCAGGCGCTGGTATGTGCCCGCACGCTCGATCTTCCGGACTGGCTGGTGGTCTCCGGCGTGCTCTAAAACTCGGTCTGGAACCATCTGACGGGGAAGCCGTCGGGTTATGGCATCAAGGATGTCGACCTGTTCTATTTCGACGATAGCGACCTGTCCTACGAGGCCGAGGACGCCGTCATCCGCCGGGCGGCGAAGCATTTCCAGGGGCTGCCCCTGCCGGTCGAGGTGCGCAACCAAGCGCGGGTGCATTTGTGGTACCCGCAGAAGTTCGGGCGGCCCTGTCCGCGCTACACGAGTTCGAGCGAGTCGGTCCGGTTTTTTGCGTCGAAGACACATGCGGTCGGGGTGCGATACGACGCGGATTGTCAACTGGAACTGCTGGCGCCGTTCGGTCTCGACGACGTCTTCTCATTCCGCGTCACGCCGAACCGGGCGATGGACAATCAGCGGACGCATGAGGCGAAGGGCCAGCGGGCGCGGGATTACTGGCCGGAGATTACGGTCGTGCCATGGTAGGAAATGTCCGGCAGGACAGAGGGGGGTGCCTCGCGCGGACATCCGTGATCTTCTGTATCGCGCATCGCCACCCCACCCTGTCTTCGCTTCGCTGCGACAGCGAGTCGACCTCCGCACAGGGGAGGGTGAAAGCTCACCCATTCACCAGCGCCAGCAGCTCCTCTGTGTAGCGCTTGCCCATGACCTTATCAGGCGACAGTGCATCGCCGATGGTCTGTACCTCTGCGGCACTCAGCTCGATATCAGCCGCCGCCGTGTTCTGCTCGAGATGGCGGATTTTTCGGGCGCCCGGGATGGGGACAATGAAATCGCCCTGGTGCAGTACCCAGGCGAGCGCCAGCTGTGCCGAGGTCACTCCCTTTTCGGTCGCCAGTTTTTCCAGCGTGGCCACGACTTTGGCATTGGCTTCCATGGCGTCGGCCTGGAAGCGCGGCAAGGTGCGGCGCCAGTCGTCGTCATCAAGCGTCTCGGGCTTGGCGATCGTGCCGGTCAAGAGGCCACGGCCGAGCGGGCTGTAGGGAACGAAACCGATGCCGAGTTCGCGGCAGACGGCGAACACATCGTCTTCCGGGTCACGGCTCCACAGCGAATATTCGCTCTGGACGGCCGCGATCGGATGCACGGCATGCGCCCGGCGGATGGTGGCGACACTTGCTTCCGAAAGGCCGAGCGCGCGCACCTTGCCCTCGCGCACCAGCTCGGCCATGGCGCCGACCGTGTCCTCGATCGGCACGTTCGGGTCGACGCGGTGCTGGTAATAGAGATCGATCACGTCGGTGCCCAGCCGCTTCAGTGACGCCTCTGCGACGGCCTTGACGTGTTCGGGGCGGCTGTCGACGCCCGCCATGCGGTCGGTGCCGGTGCCTTCCTCCAGGATTTTGAAGCCGAACTTGGTTGCGATCGTCACCTGATCGCGCACCGGCTTCAGCGCCTTGCCGAGCAGGATCTCGTTCTCGTAGGGCCCGTAGACCTCCGCCGTGTCGAAGAAATTGACGCCGATCTCGACGGCGCGGCGCAATGTGGCGATCGCCTCGGCTTCCGGCTGGCCCCCATAGCCAAAGCTCATGCCCATGCAGCCGAGGCCGACCGGAAAAACTTCCAATTCAGTACCGAGTTTGCGGGTTTTCATCACGCGTCTCCTTGTTGCGATACTCAGGAGATAGCGCCTTGCCTTATGTTCGATAATCGGCTCATCTGTGCACGGGGCGTTCTAGTAAATAGATCAATGAACCGAGCACATCTTTCACAGCTTGCGGTGCTGGCAACTGTTGCCCAATGCGGCAGCTTTCGCGGCGCGGCCAGGGAACTGGCGATCGCGCCGTCGGCGGTCAGCCATGCCGTGTCCAGCCTTGAGGCGCGGCTTGGCGTGCGGCTGTTGGCACGCAGCACCCGCAGCGTTGCCCCGACCGAAGAGGGCGCGCGGTTGCTGGAACGATTGCGGCCGGCGCTGTCGGAGATCGACCTGGCACTGGAGACGGCGGTCGAGGCGCGCGACCGGCCGGCCGGCAATCTGCGGCTCAGCGTGCCGCGCACGGCAGCCCATCTGGTGCTGACCCCGCGGCTCGGCGCCTTTGCCGCGGCTTACCCCGATATCGTGCTGGAGATCGTCATCGAGGACCGCTTCACCGACGTCGTGGAAGGCGGTTTCGACGCCGGCGTGCGGCTTGGCGAAAGCCTGCAGCGCGACATGATCGCGCTGCGCATCGGGCCCGATATCCGCGGCGCCGTGGTCGGCTCGCCCTCCTATTTCGACACCATGCCGAGGCCTCGCCACCCGCGTGACCTGTCCGACCATCGCTGCATCCGCTTCCGCTTCTCCAGCGGCATCCTCTACCGCTGGGAATTCGCCAGGGATGGCGAGGAGATCGAGATTGCCGCGCAAGGACCATTGATTCTCGACGAAGACCATCTGATCGCCCAGGCGGCGGTCGACGGCGCGGGGCTTGCCTTCGTCTTCGAAGACTATGTCCGCGAGCCGCTCCGCGACGGCCGGCTGATCCGCGTGCTGGAGGATTGGTGTCCGTCCTTCGAGGGTTTCTTCGTCTACTATCCGAGCCGCCGCCAGATGCGGCCGGCGCTCAGGGCCTTCGTCGATTTCTTCAGGGTGAGCGGATAGGCTGTCCTCTCCCTGTGGGAGGGTGGAAGAAAGCCGACGCGGCATTCGTTCGCCTTCCATGCGAGCTTCGATCACCAACACCCCGACCCGCTACGGTTGGGCGGCAATCCTGCTTCATTGGCTGATCGGCCTTGCCTTCATCGGCCAGTTCGCACTCGGTTTCGCGATGGTCCGCATCGGCAGCCAGCGCACGGCTTTCGAGCTCATCCAGCTGCACAAATCGCTGGGCTTCCTGCTGCTCGGCCTGATCATCCTGCGCATCGCCTGGCGGCTCGGCAATGCCGCGCCGGCCTTGCCATCCTCGGTCGGATCCCTGGAGCGCCGGGCAGCGCCGCTCGCTCACCTGGCGCTCTATGCCTTCCAGATCGCTTTGCCTCTGTCCGGCTGGGCGCTGGTTTCGGTCTCGACGCTGGAAATTCCAAGCATGCCGTTCAACCTGTTCGTGATGCCCAACCTGCCGCTCGCGGAATCCGATGCCGCCGAGAGTTTTTGGGCGGCAGCGCACTGGTACCTCGCCTATGCCGGCGCAGCACTTGTGGCGCTGCATGTCACGGCGGCACTGCGCCATCATTTCCGACTGAGGGACAATGTGCTTACACGCATCGTCACGCCTTCCTCAGGCGGGGAATAGAACGGGGTTCGGCCTCGTTTGTAAGCGAGGACGCGAAGAGCGTTGCCTCCGAAGAAGGAAATAATCTCATGTATGCGCGACTCCTCGGATCGGCGGCCCTTGCCGCTTGCCTTGCCGTGCCTGTCTGGGCAGCAGTTGTCCTCGATGATGCCGCCGGCAGTTACACGATCAGCCAGGCTGACTCCTCGATCCGCTTCACCATCGGCAAGGCCGGCGGCGGCGGTTTCGATGGTGCGTTTGCCCACTTCAAGGGCACGATCCGCATCGACAATGACGACGTCAGCCGCTCGAAGGTCAACCTTACCATTTTTCCCGAAAGCGTCGGCACCGGCCAGGGCCGCATCGACGCTTTCCTGCGTTCAGACGCCGTGTTCGATGCGGCCAACAGCCCCGAAATCCAGTTCCGCTCGACCAGCGTGACCCGCACCGGCGATACGACGGCGCTTGTCACCGGCCGGCTGACGGCGCGCGGCAAGACGTTTGCGGAAAAGTTCACCGCCGAGCTCGATGGCCTGAAGTCCGGCACGATCGGGTTCCACGTCACCGGCAAGGTGCTGCGGTCGCGCTACGGAATGGATGTCGGCACGCCGATCTATTCCAACGTCGTCGGTTTCGACATGAGGCTGACGGGGAAGAGGGGGTGAGCCATCCCTCCCCACTCCGTGGGGCGAGGAACTTGGCCCCCGCATTGGCTTTTGCCCCGATTTCAGGCAAACCTCCTCGCCTGTAATCGAGAGGAGAAGCCTGATGTTCCGATGGGGTGTGTTATCGACGGCCAAGATCGGTCGCGAGCAGCTTTTGCCTGCGATCGTGGAGGCGGAAAATGGCGTGCTGTCGGCAATCGCCAGCCGCGATCAGTCGAAGGCCCGTGCGCTGGCCGATCGCTTCGGCGCGCCGCATGCTTTCGGTTCCTATGAGGAGTTGCTCGCCTCGAACGAGGTCGACGGCGTATATATCCCGCTGCCGACATCGCAGCATGTCGAATGGACGGCCAAGGCCATTCAGGCGGGAAAACATGTGCTGGTCGAAAAGCCGTTGGCGCTCGACGCCAAGGACATTCCGCCGCTGATCAAGCTGCGCGATGCCAGCAAGGTGTTGGTCTGCGAAGCCTTCATGGTCGTCTACCATCCGCAATGGATCAAGGTGCGCGACCTCATCGCCAGCGGCGTCATCGGCCGGCTGCGCCATGTGCAGGGCGCGTTCTCCTATTACAATGTCGATCCCAACAACATGCGCAACCAGCTCGACCTTGGCGGCGGCGCGCTGCCCGACATCGGCGTCTACCCGACCGTGTCGACGCGCTTTTCCACCGGCAAGGAGCCGCTGCGCGTGCAGGCGACGATCGAGCGCGACAAAAAATTCGGCACCGACATCTATTCCTCGATCCGCGCCGATTTCGGCGACTTCGAACTGTCCTTCTATCTCTCGACCCAGATGGCCGCGCGCCAGGTGATGGTGTTCCATGGCGAGAACGGGTTCATCGAGGTGTTCTCGCCGTTCAATGCCGGGCTCTACGATCACCACCGCGTCGAGTTGCACAACCAGAACCACACGGAGGCGCAGGTGTTCCGCTTTCCCGGTACGCAGCAGTACCGGCTCGAGGTCGAGACCTTCGCGCGGGCGGCCCAGGGCGGCAAGGAGCGCGTCTTCACGCTGGAGGAATCCGTGCTCAACCAGAAGGTCATCGACGCCATCTTCCGCGCCGGCGGCAAGGATGGCTGGGAGGCGGTCTGACCATCATTGATATAATTCCGGTTCGAGATTCATACGGTAGCCAGCTAACGGGAGGGGAAATTGGCTGACGACGCGGATGTCATCATCGTCGGCGCCGGCCTTGCCGGGCTGGTCGCCGCCGCCGAACTGGCCGAGGCCGGCAAGAAGATCGTCATCGTCGACCAGGAACCGGAGCAGTCGCTGGGCGGCCAGGCCTTCTGGTCGTTCGGCGGTCTGTTCCTCGTCGATTCGCCCGAGCAGCGGCGCATGCGCATCCGCGATTCGCACGAGCTGGCGCTCGAGGACTGGCTGGGCACCGCCGCTTTCGACCGGCCGGAGGATCACTGGCCGCGCAAATGGGCCGAGGCCTACGTCGGCTTCGCCGCCGGCGAGAAGCGCTCCTGGCTGCTGGAGCGCGGGATGAAATTCTTTCCCGTGGTCGGATGGGCCGAGCGCGGCGGCGGCAATGCCATTGGCCATGGCAATTCCGTGCCCCGCTTTCACATCACCTGGGGCACCGGTCCCGGCGTGCTCGAGCCCTTCGTGCTGCGCGTCCGCGAAGCCGAGAAGAAGGGACTGATCCGCTTCAAGTTCCGCCACCGCGTCAACGAATTGATCCGCACCGGCACGAGGATCGACGGGGTGCGCGGCGACATCCTGCAACCAAGCACCGTCGAGCGCGGCCACAAGAGTTCGCGTGAGATATCAGGTGATTTCGAGGTTCATGCGCAGGCCGTGATCGTCGCCTCCGGCGGCATCGGCGGCAACCACCAGCTGGTCCGGGAAAACTGGCCGAAGCGTCTGGGCGCGGCGCCGAAGTGCATGATCACCGGCGTGCCCGACCATGTCGACGGCCGCATGCTGGCGATCACGGAACAGGCCGGCGGCAGCGTCATCAATCGCGACCGCATGTGGCACTATGTCGAGGGCATCAGGAACTGGGCGCCGATCTGGACCGATCATGCCATCCGCATCCTGCCCGGTCCGTCGTCGCTGTGGCTCGACGCCAGGGGCAAGCGCCTGCCGGTGCCGCTTTACCCCGGTTTCGACACGCTCGGCACGCTCAGCCACATCACGAGCACCGGGTTCGATTATTCCTGGTTCATCCTGACCAAAAAAATCATCCAGAAGGAGTTCGCGCTCTCGGGCTCCGAGCAGAACCCGGACCTGACCGGCAAGAGCTGGCGCCAGGTGCTCGGCCGCGCCACGTCGGGCATTCCGGGCCCGGTCAAGGCGTTCATGGAGAAGGGCGAGGATTTCATCATCGAGGCCGAACTGCCCGATCTGGTGGCGCGCATGAACAAGCTGGCCGGCGGCGAACCGCTGCTCGACGTCGCCCATGTCGAGCGCGAGATCCGCGCCCGCGACCGGCAACTCGACAATCCCTTCTCCAAGGACATGCAGGTCACCGCGCTGCGCGGAGCGCGGGCCTATCTCGGCGACCGGCTGATCCGCACGGCCAGGCCGCACAAGATGCTCGATCCCGCGAACGGCCCGCTGATCGCGGTTCGCCTCAACATCCTGACCCGCAAGACGCTGGGTGGCCTGCAGACCGATCTCGAAAGCCGCGTGCTGGGGAGCGATGGCGAGTCGGTTCAGGGCCTCTATGCGGTCGGCGAAGCCGCCGGTTTCGGCGGCGGCGGCGTGCATGGCTATGCGGCGCTCGAAGGCACGTTCCTGGGCGGCTGTATCTTCTCCGGCCGCAGCGCCGGCCGGGCGGCGGCTCGTTCGGTAGGCTGAGCGCCGAACGGCTTGGCAGTCGCTGGGTTGATCATCTTCTGTCGATTGTCATGCGAGGAGGCCCTCACCAGATCCACTCGCTTTTGCCGAGCGCCGACACCGCCTCGACGATGCGGGTAAAGCTGGCGCGGGCGCGGCCGACCGTGTGCCTCGCCCTGAGATAGCCGTGCACAAGCCCTTTTTCCTCGAACCAAGTGGCCCGCCCGCCGCCCGCCACGATGCGGTCGCGATAGGCCTCGCCGTCCGACGACAGCGGATCGCACTCGGCGGTGATCAGCACGGTCGGCGGCAGGTTGGCGAAATCGGCGTCGGCCAGCGGCTGAAGCGTGATGTCGCCGGTCTGGTCCACGCCGCCGGTGCGGATATGTTTGTAGAATTCGAGGTCGCGCGTGGTCAGCATCGGCGCTTCGGCATGCTTCAGATAGGAGCCACGCGAACGGTCGCCGCCGAGCCCGGGATAGATCAGCACCTGCCCGATCGGTTTCTTCGCATGGCCGCGCGTCGCATGGCTGACGCCGGCGCAGAGATTGCCGCCGGCGCTGTCGCCGCAGAGCAGGATGGGATGATCGCGGGTGGCTGCCGCCCACTCGAAGGCGTTCATCGCGTCGTCAAACGCGGCCGGATGCAGATGCTCCGGCGCCAGCCGGTAGTCGACCGAAACGACGTCATAACCGGTGCGGCCGCAAAGCTCGGCGCAAACGTCGTCATGGCTGCCGAGCCCGCCAAGGATGAACCCGCCGCCGTGGCAATAGAGCACCGTCGCCGCTGCCTGCGGGGCGCTGCGATAGATGCGGATCGAGATATTGCACGCCGGCCCCGCAATAGCGGTGGTTTCCGCTGTCACTCCCTCGGGATAGCCGGCAAAGAACTCCCGGCACATGCGGTCATAGATCTCGCGCTGCTCGGCAATCGTGTAGTCGATCGTATCCGGCGGGTAATAGGAATTGGTCCGCTCGATGAAAGCCTGGGTCTCGGCATCGATGAGTTTGCTGTAGTCGGTCATGGCCGCGCCGACTGTGAACGGCGAGCCCAGGCACCCCCCTCTGTCCTGCCGGACATCTCCCCCGCAAGGGGGGAGATTGGCAGTTCAATCGGTATCGCCCTTCTTGCAGCGTTGACGATTAGCGAAAGCGGAAATGACATCCAATCTCCCCCCTTGCGGGGGAGATGGCCGGCAGGCCAGAGGGGGGTGCCTCGCGCTGTCATTTCCGCAGAGTCACGTCCCCTTCCAAACCGGGTCGCGCTTCTCCGCAAAAGCCCGGAACCCTTCCATATTGTCCTCGGAGCCGTAGAGGGCGTCGACCGTCGGCAACTGCCGGCGCGTCACCCTGTTCATCGCGTCCTGGAAAGTCAGCGCTTCGGCCACACGCGCGGTTTCCTTGATCGCGGCGAAGACAAGCGGCGGGCCGCTGGCGAGCAGGCGGGCGATCTCCCAGACGCGGTCCTCCAGCTTCTCCTTCGGCAGCACCTCGTTGACCAGGCCCCAGCGATGCGCCTCGGCAACGTCCATCCAGCGGCCAGTGAGCAAAAGGTCCATGGCGACATGATAGGGAATGCGCTTCGGCAGCTTGATGGTCGCGGCGTCGGCAAGCGTGCCGGCGCGGATCTCGGGCAATGCGAAGGAGGAGTGATCGGAGGCGTAGATGAGATCGCAGGACAGCGCCAGCTCGAAGCCGCCCCCCACCGCCATGCCGTTTACGCAGGCGATGACAGGCTTGTTCAAGTCGCGCAGTTCCTGCAGCCCGGCAAAGCCGCCGACGCCATAGTCGCCGTCGACGGCGTCGCCGCCGGCGGCGGCCTTCAGGTCCCATCCGGCGCAGAAGAACTTGTCGCCGGCGGTCTTGATGATGGCGACGCGCAAGCCGGGGTCGTCGCGAAACGCCTTGAAGGTCTCGCCCATCAGCCGAGAGGTCTTCAGGTCGATGGCGTTGGCCTTGGGCCGATCGAGCGTGACCTCGAGGATCGAGCCTTCACGGCGGGTCGAAATGACGTCAGGCATTCTTGTTCTCTCCCAGCACCAAAAGCGCATCGGCGATCCAGGCGCCCTTGCCCTCGCTGCAGACGATCAGCGGATTGATGTCGAGTTCCTCGATCTCGCCGGCATTCGTCTGCACGAAGGCAGCAATGCCCGCGATGGCGTCGATGGCAGCTTGGACGTCGGCCTTCGGCCGACCGCGATAGCCTTCGAGCAGCGGGAACAGTTTGAGACCGCGAAGTGCTGCCTCGATGTCGTCGCGGGTCGCCGGCAGCATCAAGGTGACGCTGTCGCGCAGCAATTCGACCAGCACGCCGCCGGTGCCCAGCGTCATGACAGCGCCGAACATCGGATCGCGGGTGAAGCCGACGATCAGCTCGGCGACGCCGTCGCGCACCATGCGCTCGACATAAAGGCCGGTGCCGAGCGGCAAAAGGTGGTGCGCGGCGGTGCTGACGGTTTCGGCGTCCCTGAGGTTGAGCCTGACAGCGCCGACCTCGGATTTGTGGGTGACACCCAGGGCCTTCAGCGCCACCGGGAAGCCGAGCGCCATGGACGAGATCACCGCCTCGACGGCACTGTCGGCGCGCTCGCCCTTGGGCACCGGCAGCCCGGCCTTGATCAGCCGCGCCTTGGCTTGCGCCTCGTCAGGCGTGACATGCTCGCCGCCGGCAGCGCCGGAAGCTGAGGTGTCGACCGGCTGCGCCTGCGGCTCGCGCCAGGCCCAGCCGATGAAGGCGGCCGCCTGGGCGGCATCCATCGCTTCGGAAATGCCGAACAGCGGCACCATGCCCCGCGCCATCAGCTCGGCGGTGTATTCCTCGGGCAGGTTCTCGGGCAGCGACGAGACGATCGCGCCATGTGCCTTGTTGGTCTTGAGCGCCGATTCGAAGGCGCGCAGCGTCGCCCACCAGTCGGTCACCGAGCAGCGGTCCGGGCGCGGAAAGTCGAGTACCAGCATGTTGAGGTCGAAGCCGCCCGACACCATGGCGGTGAAGGTGGCGGTCATCGCCGGCTCGTTGTTCCAGATGAAGGTGTGATAGTCCAATGGATTGGCGACCGCGACCAGCGGCCCGAGCGTCGACTTGACGTGGGCACGGTGTTCTTCCGTCAGCACCGGGAAGTTGACCCAGCGGCCTTCGGCGCTGTCGGCCATGACCGAAGCCTCGCCGCCCGAACAGCTCATCGATGACAGGCTGTAGCCAGGCAGCGGACCGGTGACATGCAGCAGCTTCAGCGCCTCGATGAAGGCGGGGATGGAATCGACGCGCGCGATGCCGAGCCGTTTCAGGAAGGCCCCGGACGCTGCGTCCGAGCCGGCGAGCGACGCGGTGTGCGAGACGGTCGCTTGCCTGGCCTGTTCGGAGCGGCCGACCTTCATGGCGATGATCGGCTTTTTCAATTCCCTCGCCCGTGCCGCCAGCCGCTCGAAGCCGGCTACCGAATCGAAAGCCTCGATGTGCAGGCCGAGCGAGGTGACGCGCTCGTCCTCGATCAGGCCGAGCGCCATTTCGGAGAGGCCGGTCTGCGCCTGGTTGCCGGCGGTCATCAGGAAGGCGATCGGCAGGCCGCGCTTCTGCATCGTCATGTTGATGGCGATGTTGGACGACTGGGTAATGATGGCCACCCCTTTGCCGCCGTCGGCCAATCTTATGCCGCCATGCTGGTCGGGCCACAAAAGCGCGCCGTCGGCATAGTTGATCAGGCCGTAACAGTTCGGCCCGATGATCGGCATCTCGCCGGCGGCGGCGACGAGTTCGGCCTGCAGGCGCTCGCCATCCGCGTCATAGGCTTCGGTTTCGAGGAAACCGGCGGCAAAGCAGACGGCCCCGCCGGCGCCGCGTTCGGCCAGGGCCTTGATCACGTCGATGGTCAGGTGTCGGTTGACGCCGACAAAGGCGGCGTCCGGCGCGCCGGGCAGATCGGCGATCGAACGATAGGCCTTGCGGCCGGCGACCTCTTCCTTGCTCGGGTGCACCGGCCAGATCTCGCCGGCAAAGCCCATCTTGATCGACTGTGCCACGACCGCGGCGGCCTGCGCGCCGCCGAACACGGCGATCGATTTAGGGCGCAGAAGGCGTTCAAGTTTGTGCATGGATCAGGCCCCGAACGGGCGCAGCAGCGCCCGCGAAATGATGTGGCGCTGGATTTCCGACGTGCCTTCCCAGATGCGCTCGACCCGGGCGTCGCGCCAGATGCGCTCCAGCGGCAGGTCGTCCATCAGCCCCATGCCGCCATGGATCTGGATCGCCTCATCGGCGACGAAGGCGAGCATTTCGGTGGCCTTCAGCTTGGCCATGGCCATGTCCTGGTCGGTGACGGTGCCCTGATCGTACTTCCAGCCGGCTTCGAACACCATCAGGTCCGCGGCCTTGAGTTCGGTTGCCATGTCGGCGAGCTTGAACGACACGCCCTGGAACTTGCCGATCTGCTGGCCGAATTGCTGACGCTGCGCGGCGTACTCGACCGCGTGGCCGAGCGCGCGTTCCGCGCGGCCGAGGCAGGTGGCGCCGACCTGCAGGCGGGTGGCGCCGAGCCAGGAATTGGCGACGTCGAAACCCTTGTGGACTTCACCCAACACCTGGCTTGCCGGAAGGCGGCAATCGTCGAATTCGAGGATGGCGTTGGTGTAGCCGCGATGCGAGACGTTGCGGTAACCGTCGCGCACCGTGAAACCCTTGGTGCCCTTGTCGACGAAGAAGGCGGTGATCTTCTTGCGTTTGCCGCGCGGCGAATCCTCTTCGCCCGAGGCCATGAAGACGATGGCGAAGTCGGCGAGATCGGCGTGGCTGATGAAGTGCTTGGTGCCGTTCAATACCCAGTCGTCGCCGTCCTGCACGGCGGTCGCCTTCATGCCGCGCAGATCGGAGCCGGCGCCCGGCTCGGTCATCGCCAGGCAATCCCATTTCTCGCCGCGGATGCACGGGAACAGATATTTTTCGCGCTGCTCCGGCGTGCCGGCCAAAAGGATGTTGGAGGGGCGCGCGACGCAGGTCCAGTGCAGCGCGTAGTTGGCGCGGCCGAGTTCCTTCTCGTAAAGCAGCCAGGTCACCGTATCGAGCCCCGCGCCGCCGACATCGGCCGGCATGTTGGCGGCATAGAGACCGGCTTCGATCGCCTTGGCCTTCAGCTCCTCGATCAGTTCGCGGCGCAGCACGCCGGTGCGCTCGACCTCGCGCTCATGCGGGTAAAGCTCATTCTCGACGAAGGCGCGCGTCGTCTCGACAATGAGCTTCTGTTCCTCCGACAGACCGAAATCCATGGTCTCAGCCTTTCTTCTTTTTCTTCGGTTTTTCGGCTTTCTTCACCGGCTTCGATGCCTTCGCCTTCTCGGCCGCCTTGGAGGCGGCCGGCTTTTTCGCCGCCAGCTTGGCCAACTGCTTCGTATAGTCCCTGTGCAGGGCGCCGGCTCCCCAGCCCTTGCCCTTGTTCTGCTTCGAGAGCGCATCCATGATGGCGACCAGATTGTCGTCGCGGATCTTTTCCAGTTCGCGGATCGACAGGCCATGCGCCTGGTCGTCCGACTGCGTGGCGATCAGGTCGACCAGCTCGTCGTTGAACTCCGGTACGTCCATCAGCTTGGTCCACGGCCATTTCAGGCAGGGGCCGAACTGCGCCATGAAGTGGCGCATGCCGGCTTCGCCGCCGGCGACGCGATAGACCTGGAACATACCCATCTGCGCCCAGCGCAGGCCAAAGCCATAGCGCATGATGTCGTCCAGTTCCTCGACGGTGCAGATGCCGTCCTTGATCAGCCACAGCGCCTCGCGCCAGGCGGCTTCCAGCAGTCGGTCGCCGACGAAGGCTTCAATCTCCTTGCGGATGACGACAGGCTTCATGCCGATCGAGGCATAGATCTCCTTGGCGACTTCGACCGCCTCGGGGAATGTCTGGTCGCCGCCGACGATCTCGACCAGCGGCAGGAGATAGACCGGGTTGAACGGGTGGCCGACGACAAGCCGCTCCGGGTGTTTTTTCATCGCCACCTGCATGTCGGTCGGCTTGATGCCTGATGTGGACGAGCCGACGATGGCGTTGGCCGGCGCGTGGATATCGATCTCGGACAGGACCTTATGCTTGAGGTCGAGCCGTTCCGGCACGCTCTCCTGGATGAAATCGGCATCGGCCACCGCCTCGGCGATGGTCTTGGCGAAGGTCAGCCTGCCTTCTTTCGGCAGGCCGCCCGGAACCATCTGCTTGTAGGCGCGGCGCGCGCCCTTCATCACTTCTGAGACCTTGCGCGAGGCCTCGGGATCAGGGTCGAAGATCGACACGTCGATGCCATTCAAGAGCAGGCGCGCCACCCAGCCTGCGCCGATGACACCGCCGCCGATGGCGGCCGCCTTGTTGATGATGCTCATGGTCAGGCTCCGGTTCTTGTCTTGGCTGTTTCGGGATCGGTGAGCGGCACGCGCTCGCCGGCGCGGATAATGGCGGGGTCGTAGGCCCTGCGGACAAAGACTTCGAGCACGAATGGCCTGAAGAACTCGATCGGCAGCGTCTCGTAGTCGGGGTCGAAGCTCGACTGGTCCCAGCGCTCGCAGAACTGGTCGCAATCGTCGAAATAGGCATGACCGGCGAAGCGGTCACGCGCATGGCGGTTGCCGCCAAGATGATGGGCATAGTAGAGGCGCTGGAAATCGCCGTGCTTCTCCACCACCCAGGTGCATTGTTCGCGCACGAAAGGCTTCAGGATCGACGCGGCGTATTCGTCGTGGTTGTAGGGTGCGTAGATATCGCCGATGTCGTGCAGCAACGCGCAGGCGATCCAGTCGGTGTCGGCGCCGTCGCGCCAGGCGCGTGTTGCCGCCTGCAGCGAATGGCCGAGCCGGGTGATCTTGTAGCCGGAAAGGCCCTCGTCGAGTTGAACCAGGGCTTCCAGCAACCGATCACCGGTTTTGGCGGCATAGTCGATTTCATGGGCGGTCAGGAATTCGTAGTCGTCCTTGTCGCCATCCTTCATTGCGGTGAATTTGACGGTGGCCATCTGAAGCTCCCCTCTCTATGCCGCGATCGGCGGCCGCTTGGTGAGGTTGAGCTTCCTGCGCACTTCCTCCGGCCCCAGAATCCTGGCGCCGAGATTGGTGACGATGCTGGCGGCACGTTCGACCAGCTGCGCGTTGGTGGCAAGCACGCCCTTGTCGAGCCAGAGATTGTCTTCGAGACCGACGCGGACATTGCCGCCGGCCAGCACTGCGGCGGCGGCATAGGCCATCTGGTTGCGGCCGATCGAAAAGGCCGACCAGCTCCAGGTCGACGGCACGTTGTTGACCATGGCCATGAAGGTGTTGAGGTCGTCAGGCGCCCCCCATGGCACGCCCATGCAAAGCTGCACAAGCGCATCCGGCTTCAGAACCTGTTCCTCGACCAACTGCTTGGCGAACCACAGATGGCCTGTGTCGAAGGCCTCGATCTCCGGCTTGACGCCGAGCGCGGTCATCATGCCGCCCATGGCGCGCAGCATGCCGGGTGTGTTGGTCATGACATAGTCGGCCTCTGCGAAGTTCATTGTGCCGCAGTCCAACGTGCAGATCTCCGGCAGGCACTGGCGTACATGCTCCATGCGGTTGGTGGCGCCGCCCATGTCGGTGCCCTTCTCATTGAGCGGCAGCGGCGCTTCGGGCGAGCCGAACACCATGTCTCCACCCATGCCGGCGGTAAGGTTCAGCACCACGTCGACGTCTGCCTCGCGGATGCGCTCGGTCACCTCGCGGTAGAGATGAACGTCGCGCCTGGGCTTGCCGGTTTCGGGGTCGCGCACATGGCAATGCACGATCGCCGCCCCCGCCTTGGCCGCGTCGATGGCCGAATCAGCGATCTCTTTGGGCGAGCGCGGCACATGCGGGCTGCGGTCCTGCGTGCCGCCGGACCCGGTCACGGCACAGGTAATGAAAACCTCACGGTTCATCGCAAGCGGCATGGAACTCTCCTCCCAGTCGAAACAGGCGCCAAGCATCGCCCGACTTGCCGAAAACTGCTTTGCGTTTTACGAAGCTTCCATGACTAAAGGCGAAAAACTGACGATCTTTCGCGCCGAGCGTCTGCCGCTCAAGGTGACGATGCTGGTGTTTTCCGGCTCGTCCATCATGTGCGTGGCCTCGGCGGTCGACCCGCTGCGCGCCGCCAACCGCATCTCCGGCGAGACATTGTTCGATTTCAAGCTGGTTTCCGTAACCGGCGAGGCGCCGGTCACCACTTGCGGCCTGCCAGTGGCGGTCAGCGGCCGCTTCGACGCGGCCGAACCGACCGACGTTCTTGTCGTCGTCGCCGGTTTCGGCACGCAGAATTATGCGACGTCGGCTCTGCTCTCGGGCCTGCGCCGCGCCGCCCGTTCGGCGCGCGCCTGCGGCGGCGTCGAGGCCGGTACATGGCTGGTCGCGCGGGCCGGCTTGCTCGAAGGCCGCAGCGCCACCACCCACTGGGAAGACATGGAGGATTTCTCGTCGGCCTTTCCGGGCGTCGACGTCCGCCCGGACCGTTACGTCATCGACGGGCCGGTCTTCACCTCCGGTGGCGCCTCGCCCACCTTCGACCTGATGCTGCACCTCGTTCGCACCCGCCTCGGCATGGCCGTGGCGCTCGATGTGGCCAGCGTCTTCATCTACGATCAGGCCCGTGCGGCCACCGACGCTCAGCCCCTGGTCTCGCTTGGCCGGCTCGACGGCTATGATCCGCGCCTGGCGCAAGCCATCCGGCTGATGGAAGCGCATGTCGACCAGCCGTTGACGGTCGCCGCCGTGGCAAAGCGCGCCGGGGTTACGGCACGGACACTGGAGAGCATCTTCCGCAAGTCGATCGGCGAGACGCCCGGCGCCTACTATCTCAGGCTGCGCCTGGGCGCTGCGCGGCGGCTGGTGATCGACACCAGAGTGGCCATGGCCGACATTGCCGGGCGGACCGGATTTTCATCCGCCGCGGCATTTTCGAGGGCGTTTTCAAGAACTTTCGGTGAAGCCCCGGTCAGGCTACGCCGGGGTTGATGTACATGTCGTCCAAAGCATGCCCACGGGCTTGACCCGAGGGTGGGAAGCGGTTGATCAGGCAGCGTTCTGCCGGTCGCCGCCACTATCGATCTGCGAGCGCATCTGTCTTGCCAGATGGGTCTCGAAACGGCTGGCAACGGCGCGGTCCCATTCGTTGGAGCGGCGCGCACCATCCTTCGGATGCGGCATTGCCATCAGCCGGTCGATAATCGACCCGGCCTCGCCATTTGAGAGCAGGGCGTCGATTTCACGTTCGTTCTGCATATCGGTTCGCCTCCTTCTTCCTCTCCCGCCACGAGCACTTTCTTATAGGAGATTCGTGACGGCAGTTTGAAGGCAAGAGAGAGGCGATTGAGGGGCGTCAGTGGGCAAAACCTTGTCGTCGATTCCGCACTGGCGCAAAGCCCTTTCACCCGGTCTCGGCGCCACCCTCGTCCGCCCGCCGGCACCTTTTCCGTTCAATGGCGAACAGGGCGGCAGGCAAATAAGCGCGACGCCGGGAACTTCTCCCCGCGAAGCGGCGTGGGTAAGCGGAGCGGCGGCTGAACAAGCCGCCGCCCGCCTTTCATCCCTTACACGTAGCGGTTGACGATGTTTTCGAGCAGTTCCTGACGGCCGGAGCGCGGCTGCGGTTCGATCTTCTTCTTCACCACGCGCTCGGCGATGTCCTCCAGCGTGCGCTTGCCGGCAAGCATCGCCTTGGCCTCGCCGCTGTTCCAGCCTGCGTAGCGCTCGGCGAGTGGAGCCGACAGCGCCTTGTCTTCGACCATCTTGGCGGCTGCCTTCAGGCCGCGCGCGCAGGCATCCATGCCGCCGATATGGCCGATCAGCAGGTCCTGCGGATCGAGCGACTGGCGGCGCAGCTTGGCGTCGAAATTGGTGCCGCCGGTCTTGAAGCCGCCCGCCTGCAGGACCTGGTAATAGGCCAGGGCCATCTCCGGCACATTGTTGGGGAACTGGTCGGTGTCCCAGCCCGACTGGTAGTCGTTGCGGTTCATGTCGATCGAGCCGAAGATGCCGAGCGCATTGGCCAACGCCAGCTCGTGCTCGAAGGAATGGCCGGCGAGGATGGCGTGGCCCTGCTCGATGTTGAGCTTGACCTCCTTCTCCAGGCCGAAGCGCTTGAGGAAGCCATAGACGGTCGCGACATCGTAGTCGTACTGGTGTTTTGTGGGTTCCTGCGGCTTCGGCTCGATCAGGATCGTGCCTTTGAAGCCGATTTTGTGCTTGTAGTCGACGACGAGGTTGAGGAAACGGCCGGCCTGCTCCTGCTCGCGGGCAAGGTCGGTGTTGAGCAGCGTCTCATAGCCCTCCCGTCCGCCCCAAAGCACATAATTCTCGCCCTTCAGCCGCTTGGTGACGTCGATGCAGCTCTTCACCGTCGCCGCCGCATAGGCAAACACATCCGGATCGGGGTTTGTCGCGGCACCCGACATGAAACGGCGGTGCGAGAACAGGTTCGCCGTGCCCCACAAGAGCTTGACGCCAGTCTGCTTCATCTTGGTGGCGAAATAGTCCGCGATCTCGTCGAGGCGCGCGGAACTTTCCGAAAAATCCTTGCCTTCGGGCCGCACGTCGGCATCGTGGAAGCAGAAATAGGGCGCGCCGAGCAGCGAGAACATCTCGAAGGCGACGTCTGCTTTCAGTTTTGCCAGTTCCATCGTGTCGATGCCGCCGGCCTTGGGGAACCACGGCCGATCGAAGGTCTGGCCGCCGAACGGATCGCCGCCCGGCCAGGCGAAGGAATGCCAGTAGGCGACGGCGAAGCGCAGATGGTCTTCCAGCCGCTTGCCGGCCACCAACTCGTCCGGGTTGTAGAACCGGTAAGCCAGCGGATTGGCCGAGTCCGGCCCCTCATATTTGATCTTCTGGATGTCGCCGAAAAAGCCGCTGCTCATGGATTTCCTTCCTCTCCGAAATGGCTCCGCCTGATTACCTCAGGCGTAATTGGTTCCGTTCGTCCGTTGGGTGAAAAGGGTCATGTCAAAGCCAACGAAGGAGACAGATCATGACCGATCTCAACAAGATCGCCGAAAGCTACATCACCGCCTGGAACGAGAGCGACGCCGCGCGCCGTCAGGCGCTGCTCAAGGCGACTTTCACCGAAGACGTCAGCTATCGCGATCCCATCATGCAGGGCGACGGCCATGAAGGCGTCGCGGCGCTGATCGACGGCGTGCAGCAGCGCTTTGCCGGCTTCCGCTTCTCGCTGAAAGGCACACCGGACGGGTTTGCCGACAAAATCCGCTTTTCCTGGAACCTCGGCCCGGAGGGCACACCGTCCATCATCGAAGGCACCGATATCGGCGTCATCGAGAACGGCCGCCTGAAGAGCATCACCGGCTTCCTCGACAAGGTGCCGGCGCAGTGAGGCTTCACGGCTAAGGTAGGCGCCAGGCGCACCCCTCTGGCCTGCCGGCCATCTCCCCCTCAAGGGGGGAGATTGGCTGATTTTTATACCTTCGCCAACCTCCGGCCTTGCAAGGCTAGCGTAGCCGCCAAAGCTGCCGATCTTCCCCCTAGAGGGGGAGATGCCCGGCAGGGCAGAGGGGGGCGCGTGGCGCCTGCTCACGCCGTTGCCGCCCTGATCGCCGGATAAAGCCCGCGGTAGCGCTGGTAGGCATCGGCAAATGCACCATCCAAGCCGGCATCCGGTTCGATCGTTGCATCGGTCCTCGGCGCCGTGCAGACATCGAGCGGATCAGTGTCCGTCGCTGCGATCAGGCCGAGCCGGGCGGCGCCGAAGGCGGCGCCGAAATCGCCGTCGGCGGGAATGTCGACAGGCAGCTGAAGCGCGGTGGCGATGGCCTTCAGCCAGTAGCGCGAGCGCGAGCCGCCGCCGATCGCCGTCACACGCATCAAGCTCGTGCCCGCAGTCTTCAACGCCTCGAGGCTGTCGCGAAAGGCGAAGGCCACGCCTTCCAGCACGGCCTGGGTCAGGACGGCGCGGCTCGATTCATGCGCCAGTCCGGTAAAGGAGCCGCGAATGACGGAATCATTGTGCGGCGTGCGCTCGCCCGAGAGATAGGGCAGGAAGGACACGCCGGTCGGCGCCTTCAGTGTATCGCCCAGTTCCGATGTCAACTCGCCTGCGCCCTTGCCGGTAATCTCGGACAGCCAATTGAGCGAATCGGTGGCCGACAGGATGACGCCCATCTGATGCCAGGTGTCAGGCAGCGCATGGCAGAAAGTGTGGACCGCGCTTGCCGGGTTGGGCAGATAGGAGGCATTGGCGGCAAACAGCACGCCTGACGTGCCCAGAGACACGAACGCATGGCCGGCACGGACCGTGCCCATGCCGCAGGCGGAAGCCGCATTGTCGCCGGCGCCGCCGGCAATCGGGATGCCGGCTTCGACGCCCCATTTCGACGCCAGCTCGCCGCGCAGCCCACCGGCCTTCTGCGTACCCTCGACCAGGGATGGCATGTGCTTTTCGTCGAGCGACGTGGCCGCGAGCAGGTCGGCGGACCAGCGCCGCTTCCCAACGTCGAGCCAGGAAGTGCCAGCCGAGTCCGACATTTCCGAAATATGTTCGCCGGTCAGCCACAGCCGCAGGAAATCCTTGGGCAGCAGCACCTTGGCCACTTTGGCGAAAATGGCGGGTTCGTTGTTCTTCACCCAGGCGAGCTTCGGCGCGGTGAAACCGGGAAAGACGATGTTGCCGGTCAGCTCGCGAAACCGCGGATCGGCGTCGAGCGCGGCTGCCTCGGCATGGCTGCGCGTATCGTTCCACAGAATGCAGGGGCGCAGCACCTTGTCAGAGGCATCGAGCAAGGTGGCGCCATGCATCTGACCGGATAGGCCAATGCCTTTCACCGCCGCGAACTGCCAGGGATGGGAGGCCTTCAGTTCGGCAATCGCGTCTTCGCAGGCGCGTAGCCAGTGGGCTGGATCCTGTTCGGACCAGCCGGGATGCGGCCGCGAAACGTCGAGCGCGCCATGGCCGGAACCGATGACGGTCTGTTCGGCATCGATCAGCAGCGCCTTGACGCCGGACGTGCCAAGGTCGAGGCCGAGATACATGTTTTCCTCCCTTGCCATTATTTTTTTCGGATCTCGAAAAAATCTGGCCGAGGCAGTTTTTAAGCCAAGATCCGCCGCGGGTCAATTCTCTGACAATCGGCCGCGCATCACGAAAACAACGCCGACGGCGGGCTGTGTGGCCGCGCCAGCGTACGCGCCGCCACCAACACGCTTTGGAGGGTTGGCGAGACGCACGCCAAGCACCAATTCTGGCTCAATCAAAGCACAGCTCTGTCCGGCCCGTTTTCCAGTTCATCAACCATGACGGGCAGATTAGGCTTTGTAAAACGGAACGAATTGTGTCTTCATTGCGGCGTAGGGTGGGGGCTTGCAATCGCGAATCTTGGAGGGACGCGGTGCGGCGCTTTGAAAACAGGCTTCCGAATGGCGATTCGGAAGACATCGCTAAATTAGTTGTTCTGAAACGGCATATGCCGGTGATGTTTCTTCCTCGAATGCTTGGCGTTTTTGCCGCGACGTCGCTGGCGTTGCTGCCCAATTCCGCCGCCTTCGCCGCATGCCTGCTCGTTCCGACCGCCGGAAACGACACCTTCATCTGCGACAGCGGCGATTCGGGCGGGAGCCTCAACGATCTGAACGGCGACAACACGCTCACCTTTCCCGCCGGCGGCACCGGCCAGGTGAGCGGCAATGTCACCTTCGGCGTTGGTTCGGATCGCATCGACATGCAATCCGGTACCATCACCGGCACGGTCGACCAGGGCGGTGGCGCCGATTTCTTCACCATCGGCGCTGGCACCGTCATCGGCAATGTGCAGCAAGGCTCGGGCATAGACGACTTCAACATAAGCGGCGGCCAGATCGGTTCACTTAACCAGGGTGATGGCCTCGACACCTTCACCATGACGGACGGACGCATCGTCGATTTCTTCGACGACGGCGACCATGCGGTGATGACGGGCGGCCGCATCGGCCGCGTCAACATGAAGCTCGACCAGAACTACTTCAACATGTCCGGCGGCACCATCGACCGCAACCTGGTCACCGGCTTCGACAAGGACACGATCATCCTTTCGGGCGGCACGATCGGCGGCAACATCAGTGTCAGCGGCGGCAATGACAGCGTGACGATTACCGGCGGCACGGTCGGCGGCGACGTGCTGATGAGCTTCGGCGCCGACAGTTTCGTCTGGGACGGCGGCGGCATCATCTATGGCGCCGTCGACCTCGGCGCCGACAACGACACGGCAAAGCTGAGCAACCTGACCAATTCCAATATGGGCGGCGCCGACGCGCTGAATGGTGGCCTCGGCACCGACACGCTGAGTTTCGACAACGTCAAGCTCAAAGGCATCAGCCGGGTGCAGAACTGGGAGAGCATCGACGCCACCAACGACACCGAACTCACGCTGGACGGCAATCTGGTGCTGGGAGACAGCGGCACCGGCACGGGCTCGCTCAGCGTCGATGCGGCAAGCACGCTCTATGGCGGCGGCTTCAACGCGTCGATACAGGCCTTTACGGCGGGCCAGCTTGCGGACGTCGTCAATGCCGGCCGCATCGACCTGACCAATGGCAGTACAGGCGCGACGGATCGGCTGACGATTTCGGGCAATTACACCGGGCTTGGCGGCCTGCTGCTCATCCAGACGGAACTCGGCGATGATTCCTCGGCCTCGGACAGGCTGGTGCTGTCGGGCGGCACGGCTTCCGGCTCGACCGGCATCGGGGTGGTCAATGTCGGCGGCACGGGTGCCGAGACGACGCAGGACGGCATCATGGTCGTCCAGGCGGTCAATGGCGCCACCTCCAGCGCCAGCGCCTTCGCGCTCGACGCGCCGGTCGCGGCGGGCGCCTTCGAATATTATCTGTTCAAGGGTGGCGTCACCGCAGGCAGCGCGGAGAACTGGTATCTGCGCTCGTCGTTGATAACGCCGACATCGCCGGCCGCAGCGCCGCCGGGGATCGGACCGACGGCGGCGCCCGAGCCCGAACCTCCGGCAACCGAGCCGCCGCCGCCGCCTTCCCAATTGCCGCACGTGCCCGTGCCGTCCGAAGGCGACGTCAACAATCCGCCGGTCGATCCGACGCCGCCGGTGCAGGCCGGCGATCCGGAGCTCCAGCCCCCGCCACCCCCGCCGGTGGCACCGGCGGCTGATCCGCCACCGC